>NZ_SRUX01000032.1:0-13634 GCF_004791545.1 Mesorhizobium sp. M4B.F.Ca.ET.214.01.1.1 | reverse complement strand
AGGTCAGCTCGATTAGATGCCTGATGAGGTCATCGGGCATAACGGGTTTCACAAGACGCCGAACGCCCGAGAATTCGCTTGGGACAATGGTCCGGTCATACCCGGTGACGAATATGAACGGGATGCCATGCGCCTTCAATTCGGCCGCGACGGTGAAAGTCGCGGCAGCACCCAGCTTTATGTCAACCGTGGCGCATTCCACGTCCTCGCTGGCGATTTTCCTCGATGCATCTTCAGGATTAGCCACCGGGCCAATTACCCTGCCGCCAGCTTCGGTGATCGCCTCTGCGAGTTCGGCGGCGATCAGATACTCATCCTCGACGACAAGGACTCGGCGTCCCTGCAGTGGCGCTGCCCGCTTGAACTGGCCTGAATTAATGGGAACGACAGAACACAACATCGACGGCCCCCGTTGGGTTGTCGCGTCATGAAGAGAGTGTACACCTATTGGAGGGATTAGCGAGTCAATTTGGCGAGAACCGAATAGCCCGGCTGCTCGGAACATGACCGAGCGACCCGACCTGGTGCCGGGCTATTCAGTAGGCCCGCTGCGGGGGTTGGGTTGGCAACGGGGATTTTCGACATGGTTCAACGCGTGATAGGCGGCGTAGTTCCCGACCGCGCTATCTAATATTAGCAATCGCTTGACGAAGTCGCCCGCCGCACCAGACTCATTCCCATGGCGAAGGGCTCCATCAATTCGGCGACGACGTCGCGATCACCGCAACGGTGCGCAAGCGCGTGACTGAGGATCGGGTCGCCGTCTTGGTACCGCGAACCGGCGCGACTTATGGCCCGCTTTACAACCAAGAGGCGACATAGGATTGTTGTCCTAAGTGGGGGCGACACTCTCACAGGAGGTCGCAGTGGTCAGGCGCAACAAACCCAAGCAGTCATCGGGTCCGGAATTGGAGCGGTTCCTACAGGCAGCGAAAGGACTGCATCAGAGCATCGTCGAGCCGCTGATATCGCCGCAATGCGATCACTACCGATCGATGCAGGATCTGCATGAGGCGCTGTTGAAGACGGTGCGAGAGGTCACCGGGAAGGAAGCCGAGTTCATCCGGTGGAACGGGACAGGACCGGTGCAGCAGTCAAGAAACTCTCTTTAGGCCGAGTGACCAGGGCACTCGGTCCCAATTGAGTGAACTCTAATATTCGAATAAATTAGTCGGAGCGGGATTTGGGGCTTCTTCCTTTCCCGCAAAGACCGGCGCGGTGCGATAGATCTAGCAACGAGCGCCCGACCGCGCCGGCCATTTCACGCCCTACCCTGGTCAACGATGGGCTGGTGAGCGATTGCAGACAATTCCAATAAATTAGCAGCCGCTAATGAGCGGTGCTGCATCGGTCAGCGTCCAGGCATAGTGAACCGATGCAACGCCGGGAGATAGTTCGACAATTGACGCGACAACACCCTCCAACCGGCTGTCACGAAACATCGTTTCATGAGTTGCGCGGTGCGCCGCTTCGATCTCGCTGCGGTTCTTCCACCACATCCCCACGACATTAACGAAGTTGGCGTCCTCGGAGAACAAAGCACCAAAGTCGTCCATGTCGTGTCTATTCCAAGCATCGGCAAAGGCTCTCCCGGCGTCGGCGGGTCTGCTGATCAGCCTCATGACATTAAAATCTCCCTTGCTTCTGCCAGGCAGGCGGTGGCGATGGTAGCGGCATCTTCGGACGTTGTCACCGGAACGGCACGTGGGAGGTAGCGGGCTTAGGTTCTGATGCGCTTGGAAAGTGCGCGCCACAGGTCGGTTTCGTGGGGCAGTGCCGTCATTAACAGTTCTGCACCTAGGGATTTTCTTGGAACACGTTCCGCCAAAACCTGATAGATCAGCTCTCAACTGGCGGCGGCCGTTGACGCCATTGCATGACCTGCAAATAGGCGGCCGCCGCTGCATCGCATTGATGGCGAGATGGGCCATTGGAATGCAGGATGACTTCGGCCATGCGTCGTGAAATGCCGTGCTTCTCTGCAAAAAAATCGACCTCATACGGAAACTGGTCCGAGTAGGGGTCGCTGCTGACCATTTGCTTGCCCAAAAATGATCCTCCAACCTCTGCCTGGGATCAGATAGAACGAAGTCGGCTATCATTGGTTTCGGCCAGTGCCGGGGATTTCTTCCAAGGTGATAGTGCCGCGGAACTTTGTACGACGCTGGCGGCGATGACCAAGGTTTCGCATGCGGCCTTGCCGGCGGGGCTTAGAGGATACTGCCGGAACCAATTACCACTAGCCGGCTTATGGCGAGAAGACTGTCGGCGCCGACATCATCTCGGTGGCTGAATTGACCCAAAAGCTTTTTGCTGACGCCAAGGCAATCGGGATCGGCAGCTCGGAGATCGAGGAAGAAATTGGGAGCGTCTATGAGGTGATCTTTGACGCGACCGTTCATCGCGAGGCCGACGTCGCGGATTGAGCGATCGGATGCGGTTGACCAATGCTGAACTCATAGACCTTCTCGTTGCTGCGGAGTATTGACTGCAAATAAGACTTCTCTAGACCCGCGCCGCATTTGGGAGCATTCTCAGGCAGGGGAGAAGGGCTTGGATAGATCACGTCACGACAATCGATCTGACCAATGGCGCAAGCGCACTGGCGCGAAACGCTCACGCGCCCTCCGGTGGGCTAGCGTACCGCGACGGCTGGTCTTCGTGACCGTCGGCGCGGCCGCTGCTTTAGCCGCGCTGACCGCCATGAAGCACGCCGACAGCTTGGATGAGTTCAGTCTGCAGAGCTTGATCAGGCCTAAGCAACCGGAGCCGATCACAGGCGTCGCCTCCGTCATCGACGGCGATACGATCGAAGTCCACGGGCAGCGAATCCGCTTCAACGGCATCGACGCACCGGAGAGCAAGCAGTATTGCGATGATGCAAAGGGCTTCGAATATCCCTGTGGCCGGCTATCGGCGGAAGCGCTCGACGGCTTCTTGGCGGCTTCGCGACCGGTGCAATGCACGTTCGTCGAGTGGGACCGCTATCACCGCTTCGTCGGCGACTGCCGGCGCGCCGACGGCGCCAGCGTGGCGGCGTGGATGGTCGAGCACGGCCAGGCGCTCGATTGGCCCCGGTACAGCCACGGCGCCCATGGGCCACTGCAGGCCAAGGCGGAAGCGGCTAAGGTCGGTCTGTGGGTCGGCAACTTCGAACCGCCTTGGGACTGGCGTGCTTCACACGCCGACGGCGCGGCACCATCGAGCCAGCCGCTCGGCATCGTCAGCAGTGAGCTGGTCGCGCAGAGCGGCTATTCGTGTGAGCCGCGACGGTACTGCTCGCAAATCAGCTCGTGTGACCAAGCCCAATGGTATCTGCACAACTGCTCATGGGGCAGCAAGCTCGATCGCGACGGCGACGGGGTAGCGTGCGAGACGTTGTGTTGAAGCTTTGCGCCACGCGATCACGTGGCATTTTTGTACCCGAGTCGGCTTGAAAAGAGGGACCTTATTTACCATTGTTGTGTTTCTGTTAGCGCTGTCGCGCGGGAACAATCCTCTCCCTTGACGAGTTAAAACGGTTGCGGTAGCTCTACCGCCGAAACGCCCCTGGCAGTACGTTTCCCCCTCAGCGAGAGCTGATCATAGATGGGAAGCCGAGCCCAGGGGCTTCGCATATATGAGCCCCTCGATGCACCGGAACCGGTTAGCAGTCTTAATTGATGGCGGCTTTTTTCTAAGGCGGCTCAAGCCTCAATTTCCAGGCATCGATCACACCAATCCTAAGGTAGTCGCCCGCCTCATTCATGCGCATGCCATACGGCATCGCTATCAAAAAACTGGTCGCGACGAGAGCGGCCGGCACATTTTCGAGAGCTTTGAATTATATCGAATTTTTTATTACGACTGCCCACCATTCTCAAAAAAGATGCACTATCCGGTCACGAAAAAAGCGATTGATTTCGCGAAAAGCGAACAAGCTGTTTTCAGAAACACGCTACATGACGAGCTGCGCAAGAAGCGAAAAGTTGCCTTGAGGATGGGGCATCTACTTGACACTTCATCATGGCGTTTGAAGGCATCCACGCTAGCTGCGGTACTAAAGGACGAAAATACCGAGCTTGGAGACGAGGATTTCGAGCTGGACACCATCCAGAAAGGAGTCGACATGAGGCTCGGCCTCGATGTCGCGGCGCTCTCCTACAAGCGTCTTGTTGACCAAATCGTCCTTGTCGTTGGAGACAGCGATTTCGTTCCCGCAGCCAAGTTGGCCCGTCGAGAAGGGATAGACATCATTCTGGATCCCTTGGGACAAGCCGTTCACGCACATTTGCATGAACACACTGATGGAGTCCGAACTCCGCCGATGCCAGTTACACCTCCGGCCAAGAACGGAGCGCCAGGAGCCACTCAGAGCAAAAAGTCCAAGAAAGTGCCAACTTCCGTCGAAGCCGTCGAGCATGCTGAGGAGACATGGAGCTTGCCCGAAGACGAAGACGAAGACGGCCTTTGATGGTTGGAGCGCCTATAGCGGAGACAAGAGGACGGTAATCAAGTTCTTGGCTGTCTGAGGATAAAAGCGGTTGCCGTTTACCGTGACGAGACCCGCCTCGTTCAAGTGGCGAGCCAGCTCTGAATATGACATCGATGGCCACGTGGCGGGAAGGGAACCGCGAATTTGGTTCGCAAACACCACTGCCCTCGCGCTATTTGCTGCTGCCAAGACGCTCCCATTTTTTCCAAGCACGGCTCCTCTACGCTTAGCTTGGACCAATGCAGCTTTCGTCCGTTCTGAAATCAGCCTTCGCTCCTCCTGAGCCAGAGCTGCGAAAATATGTAGCTGAAAGTCCGTGGCATTAGGCATCTCGACGATAACGAGACGAACTCCCTTCTCCATCATCGCCGAAATGAAGCTGACACGCCTGGAAAAGCGATCCAAACGGGCGATCAACAGGGAAGCTCCGGCTTTCTTCGCCGCGTTTATCGCTTTTGCCAGTTCAACTCGTCGATCGTTCCTGCCAGATTCCACCTCGACGAACTCTCCGACCAGCTCCCCATGGGCATCAGCAAATTGCCGAACCATCTGCTGTTGAGCCTCTAACCCGAGGCCGGATCGAGCCTGTTTTTTGGTCGAAACCCGATAATAGCCGACGTATTTCATGACCCTCCGTCAAACATAAACGCTGGTTTATGTTTTAAGGCTTCCTCCCTAAAAGCGGTCCGAGGCAACGAGGTGGCGCTGAGCAGCGGGTGGCCTAATGCTTTCTTTACCTGGTGATCAAAGTCTTCTTGTCGCGGGTTCCCAGCCCGTGTCTATTGTTTGTGCGGCCATTGTGAGTCGCGATTAGACAAAACATAGGGGTTAATAATGAAGTACGCATTGATCGTTGCTTGCCTGCTCTCCTCGATGATGGGAAATGTCGGCGCAGCAGCCGCACACAGCGGTGGCACGGACGAAAATGGGTGCCACACAAACCACCAGACTGGCGAGTACCATTGTCACTAATGGTCAGCGAACTGATGAAGCTGTTGTGCTTGCTAACTTACGCGGCTGTTTTTGGGCCTAGCATGTCTCTTGCTCAGACTTTCAACGGCTACGACTGTACTCAGGACTGCTCCGGTCATCAGGCCGGGTACGACTGGGCGGAGCGCAACGGCATTGAGAGCGCTTCGGATTGCGGTGGAAACAGCAATTCGTTCATCGAAGGCTGTCAATCGTATGTCGAAGAGAATAGCGACTCATCAGACGAGGATGGCGAATAACTGTCGACTTGAAGCAAGGCCAAAGGGACCGCCGGCGTTCATTAGGCTTTGTTTGCTTGTGGGCGGTCCTTGCCCTCGGAAGGCTTTAGGTGCGCCCGCGCAACGAACTTGCAAATCCCTGGACTTTCAATCCCCGATAGTGATGTAGGCTTGGGCTATCGTCACTTTCTTCCCTGAGTTCGCCTGTCCGCGAAACACTGTGCAATGTTCAAGCCGATAATTTCCCGTATTACTGCCAGCTGGGTTGGGAGAGGTTCCAAGGGTGGATGATCCCGTTCTAGAGCGAGCTACAATCGACATCGCACAGAGCTTTCGAAGTTTCGTGGAAGGTGCATTGCTTCGCGTTCAAATTCAGTATCCCGCGCTGCGCTTTCAGGTTACGCCCAATGGCATCGAGGTCGCCGCTCTTCCTGCCGACCGTTTAGACGACTTACGGAAGAACGTGCTCCATGCGGTTTATCGAGAGAAGATTTACGCTGACACACTGCCGCTTCGGCAAGCCCTTATCGATGCGGTGACTGCAAAATGACGGTCTGGCCACTTAAGTTTCGAGAGTGTGGCGATGGACGATTTCTGCTCACCGATGATGCCGGCGGCTTCTTCCTCAGCAGACAACCGTTTCTCGAGCGATATGCCGCTGGCGAATTGTCGCCTGTCGATCAGGAATTTCTTCGCGAAAACGGTCATGCGTTCGATCGGGAAGGCGATCCCGACTGGACGGCGTTTGCCTATCGATGGGCACAAAGGCAGGCAATCCAACAGGAGCTTTCCTACGTCATCCTTGTTCCAACACTACGGTGCAATTTGACATGCGGCTATTGCCAAGTTTCACGGGCGCCCGAAACAGCACGGGGTTTCGACTGGAGCGAAGAA
This sequence comes from Mesorhizobium sp. M4B.F.Ca.ET.214.01.1.1, assembly GCF_004791545.1. Lineage (NCBI taxonomy): Bacteria > Pseudomonadati > Pseudomonadota > Alphaproteobacteria > Hyphomicrobiales > Phyllobacteriaceae > Mesorhizobium > Mesorhizobium sp. M4B.F.Ca.ET.214.01.1.1. The sequence goes on along the minus strand of NZ_SRUX01000032.1, from coordinate 7,058 downwards.
ACACTCAACGCGGCGCTCGACTTTATCGGAGCGATGAAGGGTCCGCAGATCAAAGTCGAGTTCCAGGGCGGCGAGCCTTTGCTGCGGATTGATCTGCTTGAACAGGTTCGTTCATTCGTCCGCACGCGGTTTCCCGGTAGCCAGTTTGTCGTCTGTACGAATCTGCAACGCTTGGGCGATCGCGAATGGGCCTTCCTTGACCAAGGGGATACCTTCGTCAGCACGTCGCTCGATGGAGATCGAGACACCCACCAGCGCCAGCGCACCCACGATGACCTGGCAACCGATACGTTTTTCAAGAATCTTGCCGAGGCTGTGCAGCACCTTGGACCGGGTAAGGTATCCGCACTTCCGACGATCGACGTTGACGAGCCGCCAGACTTCGAGGAGTTAGTCGGCAATTTTGAGGGTTGCGGCGTACACTCGATCTATCTCAGGCCGATAAATCACCAAGGGTTCGCCCGTCGCCGAGGAAGCGATCCGAATTCGATAGCTAAATGGAATACGCTTCATTCCGGCTTTATCGACTACTTGATTGAACGGAACCACCGGACCGGTCGATTCGTCGAGGAATATTATTTTAGCCAGTGCTTGCGAAGGTTTCTCCGATCGGGTGCCGACGATCATGTTGATTTGCGCAATCCCAACTTTTCCGCCTCGGACTACATCGTCATCGATCACGACGGGCAGTTTTACCCGACGGACGAAGCCCGGATGCTGTCGCGCATAGGGCGTGTTGATCTGTCGATTGGTAGCGTTGCGGCAGGCATCGACCAGGCGAAGGTTCAGTTGCTCAACCATGCATCGTTCAACAATTTCGATCCAGACTGCATCCACTGCGTCTATCAGCCGTTCTGCGGGACAGACGTAGTGGATGATTTATCGAGGAACGGGCGAATTGACCTAGCTCGTACCGATACTTGGTTCTGCCAGCGACACATGTCCCTCTTCGACAAGATCGTTGAAGTCATCCGTCGACGCGATGAGCCTGCGCTAAAGTCGGTAGCCAAATGGGCTCGAGTACCCTCTTGGGGGGATCACATGATCCCGGTGCATGCATGATCCCGCTCCGGCTGAAAGTCGATGCTGACGCTGTTGATCCATATGTGGTTCGGTTGCGGTCGTTCGAAGGAATGCCTCGACCACCAGGCAATTTCGATTATCTCGAAGCAGCATTAGAAACTGCCGATGGAGAAAACGCGCTCTTTACCGGGGCGACTGGCAATCTTCGCGTGTTTGGGGTCGATCCATCCGAACTTGACGGCGATATCGTGTTCGTCGTGCCAGCGCGGAAAACAGCACATCGGCTAATTCGGGCGAATTCCCAGCACAACACGCTTTTGATCACTGAACGTTGCGACCAGCTATGCGTGATGTGCTCGCAGCCGCCGAAAAAGCATCACGTCGACATGTTTCCATTTTTCGAGACGGCCGTGTTTCTGGCCCCGGAGAATTCAACAATAGGCCTGTCAGGTGGAGAGCCTACGCTTTTCAAATCGGAGCTGTTCGAATTCTTGCGGGAGACCATGGAGCGGCGGCGCGACATCGACTTTCACATCCTGACCAACGCCCAGCATTTTGATCGCGCTGATCTCGCGAAGCTTCGCGATTTGGATTTGAGTCGGATTCTGTGGGGGGTTCCCGTCTACTCGGGCGTTGGTGCCATCCACGATCACATCGTCGGAAAGCCAGGAGCCTTCGATCGGGTCAGGAAGAACCTTTCCATCCTTTGCGAGGCTGGAGCAAAAATCGAATTGCGGACGGTGCTGATTAAGCCCAACGCACCCGGGCTGCTGGACTTGGCAAGGTTCGTGGCGGTCGCCCTACCATTTATCGACACCTGGGCAATCATGCAGCTCGAAAATATCGGCTATGGCCGACAGAACTGGGATTCGCTGTTCTTCGACAGTTCGGAGGGCTTCGACATGGTGGGCAGGGCTCTGGATTTCTCCATCAGCCGCGGCATCGATACTAGACTGTACAATTTTCCGCTATGCACCGTTCCATCTGAATATCGAACTTTCGCACCGTCCACGATCTCAGACTGGAAACGAGACTACGTAGAAGATTGCGCCGATTGCAGTCTTCGCAACGAGTGCGGCGGTTTCTTCGAATGGCATCCAAAAGCGCACGGGTATGGAAGGTTCGGTGTCGCATGAAGAGACGAATTTTCACGATCCCCTCCTTGATCGCAGCCGGGTTCATGCCGGTTGAAAGCATCGCGATGCCGCTTGTACCCCCCAGTGAAGGAGGTAAGTCAAAGTCGCTATTCGACATTTTCAAGCTCGATCACAAATTCACATTGGCCGGCCATAGATCGCATAGCAGCCATCGCTCGCACAGCAGCCACCGATCATCATCAGGAGGCACAATTTATCTGCCTAGGGCGCCCGTGTATTCCGCGCCAACTTATCAGCCACAGGCACCTGCGTATCAACCACCCGCAACTAAACCGCCTGTGTCGGCACCTCTGACGACGCTTCCCGGCAACGCCAACAAGTTCAAGGAAATCGTTCTTCAGGTTCAGTTCGCGATGCTAGCTTACGGCTACTACACGGGGGAGCTGGACGGTGCGATGAACCCCGAGATGAGGTCGGGCCTGATGAAGCTGCAGTCAGACTACAACCTCAAGGCCACAGGAACAATTACACCCGAAACGTTAAACGCGCTGCGCATTGTCGCTCAGTGACTGCTTGCCTTGAAGTTTCATCCGTCGTCCAACTGCTGGCAGGCTGGTTCCTCACGAATCTTCTCCGCAAGTGTGCCTCGGCCTATGCATGTGCAGCGAAAAGCGTTGAAGCAGTCAGTGCTGTGAGTACGGCATCAAGCGATGCGCAGCCCGGGGCGGTTCGACCGAAGATTGGGCGATAACGCTGCTTAAGCGTGAAGCCAGGTATTTTGCCTACGTGACGATGTAAGATGCGGCGCCTACTCGGTGGCTTTCGACCAGCTTACCCGTTCGAGCGCCAACAGCCTGGCAAGGTCATCGTGATCCCAATGCCCGCCGAAGCAGACATCGCCGGTTAGCGGCGACTTGCAGCGGACGATTCGACGGGCGAAAGTTTGCGAGGTCGTACCTCCGCATCTACTCCTGTAAGGCCGGCACACCGCCGATGAGTTGGCTAAACCTTCCTATGCGAAACCTTCTCGAGCCCCCGCTTGATGCCCGCATGGGCCTCCTCATTGCGGTGAACCATCAGCGCCGTGGCCGCCTCGGACGCCTTGTCGGGATGGCCGGCATCGAAAGGTGGCGACGGGTCGTACTCAATCCCAAGTTGGATGGCCTGCGCGACCTCCGGCCCTGCAAATTCGGCAATGATGGTCAAGGCGAAGTCGATGCCTGCAGAGACTCCACCCGACGTGAAGACTTTGCCGTCTCGGACGACACGTGCCTTTTCGTGTAGCGCGCCAACCAGAGGCAATAGGTCGACATAGGCCCAATGCGTCGCTGCCCGACGCCCCTTCAGCAGCCCGGCTGCGCCAAGAAGAAACGCGCCCATGCATACCGATGTCACGTATTGTGCGTGAGCGCCCTGCCGGCGAATGAAGTCGATCGTCACTGCATCGGCGAGCGCTTCCGCAACGCCCGAGCCGCCCGGCACGCAAAGGAGGTCGAGCGCGGGGCAAGTTTCGAAAGTGCAACTGGGCATGATGCCAAGGCCGCGGTCACTCACGACAGGCAACATCGTCTTCGCGACGACGTGGGTGCGCGACTGCGGGAACTTGCTGCGAGCCGAGATAGAGGGCGGCGTTGCAAGCCGGCTCAGGACCTCAAACGGGCCGGTGAAGTCTAGTTGAGTGATATTGGGGAAAATCACGAAGCCGACGTTGAAATCAGCCATGCACGTTTCTCCCCCAAATCCGTGAAGCCGAATTGGCGCGGATGAGATCATCGCGCCTAGTCACGATGTCCGCAATGGGGTCAAGTCGCTCATCGCAGATGACCGCGCGGGACGCACTCCAAGCCCTTTCAACAATCGCCGGCAATGTCGCACTGCGGACCCGAAGCGGCTGCAGATCGAGCCTATCTAAATGAAGCAGCCCTAATGAGTCTGTGCTATGTCCGTGAGTGAAGGAAGGGGCAAATGAGCGAGACCCGCAAGCTTGCGGCGATCCTGGCAGCCGATGTCGTCGGATACAGCCGACTGGCTGGCTTGGACGAAGATCGGACTATCGCACGCCTCCGGGCCCTCCGCAGCGACCTGGTTGATCCTACGATCGCGGTATACATCGGACGAGTGGTGAAACGCACCGGTGACGGAACCCTCGTCGAGTTCCGCAGCGTGGTCGATTCAGTCCGTTGCGCTATCGAAGTGCAGAACGCCATGCTCGAACGCAACGCCGGCGTGCCGCCTGATAGACGTATCGAGTTCCGCATAGGTATCCATGTGGGCGATGTAATCGAAGAGAGCGACGGCGACTTGATGGGCGACGGTGTCAATATTGCTGCCCGTCTGCAAAGTATCGCCGAACCTAACGGTATTTGCCTGTCGGGTGCGGCATATGAACAAGTGCGCGACAAAAAGCTGAAGGTTGAATTCGAGGATATTGGCGACAAAGAACTCAAAAACATTGCACGGCCGGTGCGAGCCTATCGAGTAGCCTTAGACCGTGACCCCGAAAGAGAGCCGACACTGCCCGGCCCTTTCGGAGGAAAACTGGCCGCGCCCGACAAGCCGTCGATTGCTGTCCTGCCGTTCCAGAACATGAGCGGTGACCCCGACCAGGAATATTTTGGCGACGGCGTCGCCGAAGATATTATTACGGCCCTATCCAAGCTGTGGGGCTTCTTCGTTATCGCGCGCAATTCGACCTTCGCGTACAAAGGCAAGGCGCCAGATATCCGTCAGATCGCGCGTGAGCTTGGTGTTCGCTACATACTGGAAGGCAGCGTCCGCAAAGCTGGCGAGCGGGTGCGGGTAACTGGGCAGCTTGTCGACGCGGCCAGCGGCAATCACATCTGGGCAGAGCGCTACGACCGCCCCGCCTCTGATATTTTCGCCGTGCAGGACGAGATCACTCACAGCGTTGTCGCGGCGATAGAGCCGCAGATTTACGCAGCTGAACGCCTTCGCCTTCAAAGTAAGGCGCCGGAGAGTCTCGATGCCTGGGGCTGTGTTGTCCGGGCAATGCCTTATATCTGGACATGGGTTATTCAAGACGAGGACACTGGCATCAACCTCCTGAAGCGAGCGATTGAGGTTGATCCCCACTATGCACGCGCCCGCAGCCTACTCGCGTGGGCCTTTGCCACCCGCGTAGTCTCAGGCAATTTGGAATTTGCTCCAAGCATATCCAGTGCCCTCACCCTCGCCCAACGTGCGATTGACCTCGATCCCGACGACGCATGGGCCCATTTTGCGGCGGGTTACGTATTTGCGATGTCGAGACGACTTGGGCCGGCGGTGGAGGAACTGAACGAGGCACTGCAGCGCAACCCGAACTTTGTATTCGCCCACATAATCTTGGGAGTAGCATATGGCTATGCCGGACTTGCCGACGATGGCCTCCGTCAGCTCGAAATCGCACGACGATTGAGTCCTCTTGATCAAACCCAAGCGGCCAATCTTTCGGTCGAAGGGCTTTGCCATCTAGTCGCCGGGCGCTACGCCGAAGCGGTAAGTGCTGAACGTCGGGCCGTACAGATGAGACCGAACTTTGGAACCGCTTGGCGCACACTCACGGCAGCCGCAGGACTAGCCGGTGATCTGGAAATCGCACGCCAAGGACTCGTCGAATGCAAACGCTTACAGCCGAATTTCAGCATCGACTGGGTCGAGAAATACCACCCACTGATACGGGCGGAGGACCGCTCCAGATATATCCAAGGCCTACGAAGTGCAGGCCTGGAATAGTCCAGGCTAAATGGCGTCAGCCGACAGCTCCTTGAGATTGAGCAGTGCTTGGCCACAGCACCCGAGGCCCACGCGACGAGTTGGGATCAGTGACCCACCCCTGACATGACGCGGGATCGCTTGTACGGCGCCATATGGCGATTTGTGCCGAGCCGATGCCACCCACGGGGGCAGTCTTTGCGATCTCGGTGCGTTCCAAACTCATGATCGTTGCGCCAGCCCGGCAGCGCTATTCCGGCAGCCCCGCCTTTCGCAAACCTTCTGCAAGCAGAGCCATATCGGCCGGACGGCTAGTTGGCATGACATCGGCGAGATTGGAAATGCGTTGGCCGGGGTCGAGGGCGAGCATTCGGCTCACCACTTTTTGCGCATCCTCGCTTCGGCCAGCGTGAGCATAGCTTGCAGCCGCATAGCGCAACGACCCCAAATAGTCCGGTTTTTCCCGCAACGACCTTTCCGCCCAAGATGATGCCTCCTCAAATCGACCAGCGTAGAGATGGGCCACTGCAACCGCATTCTGCATGTCGAACATGAGCGGGTCGACGGGACTCATGCGTATCGCGGTGGCCAGGTGCCGGAGTGAGGTTTCCGTATCGCCGAGGTCGGCCCTGACCCAGCCGCTGAATAGCCACGCAGTAGCCAGGTTCGGATTGAGCGCAAGCGCGCGATCGATGAACGCTGCCCCGCTATTATTGTCGCCCACGACGAAGGCGAGCGCGTTCCCGCCGCGGGAAAGTGCGATCGCGTCATCCCTGCCCAAATCCACAGCCTTCAGAGCCAGGCGCTCAGTTTCGGCGGTTTCCTGCTTGCGATCCGTCATCCAGCCGTTGGCCTTGCGCATGACGGCACACCAGGCGGCCATGCCGTATGCCGAGGCAAATTCAGGGTCGAGTTCGATGGCCTTGTAAAACAACTGGAGGGCGTTTGCGTTGGATTCCCTGGTCACCTGGTGGAGGCTTGCTATCCCGCGCAGATAGTAGTCATAAGCGTCAAGGTGCTCGGTCGGCTTGCGCTTGGCTCGCTCGATCTCTGCCTGTTCCAGCTTCGGAGCGATCGCTCCAACGACACTGCGGGTCACTTCCTCCTGCAGGTCAAAAACGTCCTCCAGCCCGCCGTCGAAACGGTCGGCCCATAGATGTGCTCCCGTTGTCGCGTCGATAAGCTGCCCGGTGATGCGAATCCTGCTCGCCGCCTTGCGCACGC
>NZ_SRUX01000326.1:0-279 GCF_004791545.1 Mesorhizobium sp. M4B.F.Ca.ET.214.01.1.1 | reverse complement strand
GCCCGACATCCCCCACGGGGTAGATTGGCGGTTTCGCCGAAGGCGATATTCCTGCAACTTTCGCCAATTACCGTCGTTTGCCGCCCTTTTTGAAGGCGGCTTCAAGGCTTGAGTGTGAGAGCAGAACCTTTTGGGCACGCCGCCGTGACACTGCCGCCCCAACCCGGGCCAGCGCCGCGACAAGCCGAAGCGCGACCTCTTCAAAATCGACAATGGGCATACCTACCTGCCGATACTCGCGCTGGCGGTCCAGGTACCGCGCCAGCGCGATATCCCGCC
>NZ_SRUX01000325.1:0-279 GCF_004791545.1 Mesorhizobium sp. M4B.F.Ca.ET.214.01.1.1 | reverse complement strand
GTCTGCATGCACCTCGCGATCGTCCGGCGCGTGGATGATCAGCGTCGGCACCGGCGCCTCCGCAAGTTGGCGATCGCCGGTGAATTCGCTCAGCAGCCGGCCCGACAGATGTTTCACCCGATCCGCCATGGCGACGCGGGAACGCGGCCCAACATTCATCATGTCGCTGAAATCATCGAAGATCGCCGGCATCGAGCTCGGCGCTGCGATCAGCACCAGATTTTGCGCCTTAAGCGGTGGCATGCCCTTGACCGAAGCCGCGACGGCATTGGCGGCAAT
>NZ_SRUX01000324.1:0-279 GCF_004791545.1 Mesorhizobium sp. M4B.F.Ca.ET.214.01.1.1 | reverse complement strand
GCTGTTCGCGGGTCGAGCCCAGCTACGTCACGGTCATCCTGGGCCCGACGGGGACCGCCACGCTCATCAACAATCCCGGAGAGCAGGGATGTTGTAGCGACGTGACCAAGCTGCGCTACGGCAATAGATGGAGCAAGGGACCGTTTTCATGCCAGTCGTCGACCAAGGGGCTGAGTTGCTCTGACGACAATGGCCATGGCTTCTTTGTCAGCAAGGCCAAGGTAACCGTCAAATAACCCCTCAGCTGGCCGCTTCCAGTTCGCCGCGCGCTTTGGTGGC
>NZ_SRUX01000323.1:0-279 GCF_004791545.1 Mesorhizobium sp. M4B.F.Ca.ET.214.01.1.1 | reverse complement strand
ATCCGGGGTAAACTGGATGCGGTTGGCGTCGAGGCCGAGCACGGTGCCGAGTGTGGTGACGAGCTTGGTCTTGGCAAGGCCGGGAACGCCGACGAGAAGGGCGTGGCCGCCGGAGAGGATGGCGAGAAGCGTGTTCTGCACCACCTTTTCCTGGCCGAAGATAACCTTGGAGACTTCCGCGCGGATCGCCGCAATGTCGGACAGCGCCTTTTCGGCCGAGGCGATGATCGCCTTTTCATCGAGGGTTTCGCCGGTATTCATCACGCCCATGTCGCTCTC
>NZ_SRUX01000322.1:0-279 GCF_004791545.1 Mesorhizobium sp. M4B.F.Ca.ET.214.01.1.1 | reverse complement strand
GCGGCGCCGAGATGAGAGGTCACCTCCGCGACGTCGTGAACGATCGCGAGCTTGCGGAAGCGCTGGCCGCATCGGGCTTGGAGACCATCCTGGCGCGGCACACATGCCGGCACCGCGCCGACGAATTGTTCGCCATCCTCGCCGCATGCGGCAATCGCGGCGCGACTGAAATCAAACCTGCAACGGAGGCCGCCGCATGAAAATAGCCTTTTACGGATCGAGCCTTCTGTCGTCCTACTGGAACGGCGCGGCCACCTATTATCGGGGCCTGCTCAAGGC
>NZ_SRUX01000321.1:0-279 GCF_004791545.1 Mesorhizobium sp. M4B.F.Ca.ET.214.01.1.1 | reverse complement strand
CCGGCCCACTCTTCGGCACGTTGTTCATGGCGCTCGGCAAGGAGATTTCGGCGGAACCTGATCGCGCCAACCTGACGACTGCCTTCGGCAAGGCGATCGAAGCGGTGGCCGCGCGCGGCAAGTCACAGGTTGGCCAGAAAACCATGCTCGATGTGCTGCAACCGGTGCATGACGCGTTAGCCGGGGGAAAGACGGTAGCTGAAATAGTCGACATCGCCGACGCCGCCGCCGAGGCGACCGTGCCGATGAAGGCGCTGCGTGGGCGTGCCTCGTTCCTCG
>NZ_SRUX01000320.1:0-279 GCF_004791545.1 Mesorhizobium sp. M4B.F.Ca.ET.214.01.1.1 | reverse complement strand
GCGTAATGATTAATGACCCAAACGTTTCTCCACGCATTTGATTGATACCTTTTGAAACTACTTTTAATGCATCAATATCTAACCCTGAGTCAATTTCATCTAAAATAGCAAATTTAGGTTCTAACATCATTAATTGAAGAATTTCATTACGTTTTTTCTCCCCACCTGAAAATCCTTCGTTTAAATAACGTTGTGCCATATCTTGATCAATATCTAAAAAGTCCATTTCTTTGTCTAACTTTTTAATGAATTGCATTAAATTAATTTCTTCGCCTTCTT
>NZ_SRUX01000319.1:0-279 GCF_004791545.1 Mesorhizobium sp. M4B.F.Ca.ET.214.01.1.1 | reverse complement strand
GCCTGCCTGGCACTGCCGAAGGTCGACCAGGAGATGACCTTCTTCGCTAGGAATTCATCCGGGATTTCGTAAACGCCGAGATCGATTGCACCGGCATTGGCGCGGACATAGTCCGTAAGCCTCGCCTTCAACCGCGCGTCTTGCGCAAGGCGGATGGTGTCCGGCGTATTTTCGAGCGGTTTCTGGCTGATTGTGGTGCCGTCGATACCGAAGATGCGCATGAGATAGGCGGCCTGACCGCCAAATTCGGTCTCCTGGCCGGAAGGAAAGCGCACCACC
>NZ_SRUX01000318.1:0-279 GCF_004791545.1 Mesorhizobium sp. M4B.F.Ca.ET.214.01.1.1 | reverse complement strand
GCCGCAAGCCGGTCTAATCGGCTAAGCTCGACATCGATTGAGGGCAGTCTCGCCGGCAATGTAGATTTTGACCCTAAAAATGTCGTATTTACAAAGACTTAAGTGAGACTGCGGACGAACTGACAGACCAAGCCAAGATCCATCGGTCGGATCGCCGCTTGCAGAAGGTGGACATCGCAATGGAACATGGTGTCAGCGACATCGACGCGTTGGTCAGGGAAGAAAAGCGCCTGACCGCCGTGGAGAGCCACAGCGAAGCCTGGGCGGAAGGATTGTCGG
>NZ_SRUX01000317.1:0-279 GCF_004791545.1 Mesorhizobium sp. M4B.F.Ca.ET.214.01.1.1 | reverse complement strand
CTCGGCAAGCACGGCGCGGAACAAATCTGGCCCCATGAGGGCCGCGGCAAGCACGGTGCCCCCGCCGGCGCTCGCTCCCCCGATGACACTGCCGTCCGGGTCGGCGAATCCCTGCCCCACGAGCCCCCCGGCAGCGGCGATCAGATCAGTTTGTGTAATACGTTTTCAATCGCGGGTAGCCGCTTCGTGCCGTGGACGTCCGAACTCGCCCCCCAGTACGTGCACAATGCCGAAAGCAATTCCGCAGTCGAGCAGGCTCAAACGCTTGGTCATGGAGAG
>NZ_SRUX01000031.1:0-14841 GCF_004791545.1 Mesorhizobium sp. M4B.F.Ca.ET.214.01.1.1 | reverse complement strand
ACGCGCATTGCCTCGGCGCAGCGAGCGCGCTTGAAATGATCGCCTGCGTGATGGCAATCCAAGAGGACGTCGTGCCGCCGACCGCCAACTATCGCGAGCCAGATCCCGCTTGCGACCTCGACATCACGCCCAATGTGCCGCGCGAGCGCAAGGTGCGCGTCGCCATGAGCAACGCCTTCGCCATGGGCGGCACGAACGCAGTTCTGGCATTCAGGCAGGTGTAGAAGCCATGCAAGACGCCTCATTTGAGGTCACCTGTCGTATCTAGCTGCTTGCCGGACCACTATGTGAAGCGAGCGCTATTGGCTGCCTCTGCGATGCGGGAATTGGCAGCGGACGTCTCACGATCAAACAGGCATCTGCTTGTAGAATTCTTTTAATCGTGAAGCGGCGCGAGTGCGCTATCCGTTGAGGTGAGCAAGGCCGGCGCCCTGGGTGAGCTCTGGTGTCGGGTGGTGGAAAGTACAGGGGGAGCTGTGTGGCCACCTCTTTCTCGGCCTCGACGATGTGCGAAGGAGCCTGTGCGGCGAACGGGCCGACGCCCCAGGCTCAGAACCTGGGCGAACCTAACTCCCGCCAAAGGACAGCCCAGAGCTGGATACACGAAAAAGATACTGAACCCGCGAATCAGATTCTGATCAATCGTCGTGTCTGAGCTCCGCTCGGGCTCTTACGGAGATAATCGAGCGGCCCGGCAACGGCCGCGCGTGCCGCGGGCGTGAGCTTTGCGCTTCGTCAGAAGTGCCTCGAGCGTGACGACGATAATTGACCAGCCATATGGAACGCATTCGCCCAGTTATCCAAAGCGTGGATACCTTTCATCTAAACAAAGGATTTTACCGTTTTTGCTGCAGGTCCCATAGAAGCGCTTCAAGTTGGAAAGATAGGTAGTTCCGATGGTTGCGTTGGATCCGAGGAGCATCATCTGGTGTGCGGGGCGTACAAAGTCAGTCGCATCTGCATTGCGGCTTGGTCTTTCGGCGGTCTCCACAAGTTACGCCCCGTTGGGGCGACGCCAATTATTTAACCAATGCTTGGACATTTATCTCAACCGGACAGCTACAAGGTGAGGTCTTCCATGCGCCCGAATGTCGAGTGGAAGTTGTGCTGGGAAAATGAGTTGCAACTGGCCGACCATGTCGAACTCTCCGACTTTTTTCGAAAGACCTATGGACGGACTGGCGCCTTCAACGCGGAGCCATTCGAAGGCGGCCGCAGTTGGGCCGGCGCGAGGCCGGAATTCCGCGCAATCGGCTACGACGCGCATGGGGTAGCGGCTCACATCGGCATGCTGCGGCGCTTCATCAAAGTTGGCGAGGTCGACTTGATCGTCGCTGAATTGGGCCTGTACGCGGTTCGTCCGGATCTTGAAGGGCTCGGAATCGGTTTTTCGATGCGCGTGGCGTACCCAGTGCTCCATCAGTTGGGTGTTCCATTCGCTTTCGGCACGGTTCGGCACGCGCTGCGAAACCATGTCGAAAGATTCTGCAGAGCCGGCCTCGCGAACATTGTGTCGGGCGTTCGCGTACGGTCGACCCGTCCAGACGTGCATCCCGACCTGCCGCCCACGCGCCTGGAAGACGTACTCGTGTTGGTTTCGCCGATCGGACGCTCGATGGACGAGTGGCCGTCCGGTACCCTGATCGACCGGAACGGTCCGGAACTATGAAGCCTCTGGACTACATATGCGAAGGGCAGAGTGACAATGCCGATGGCATTGCAGAGCGCAGCGTCTATCTGACGTTTGACGACGGTCCCAATTCATTTTTCACACCGCAGATACTCAATGTGCTGGCGCAACATCAGGTGCCGGCGACCTTCTTCGTTGTTGGGGCCTACGCGGCCGACGAGCCGGAACTCGTTCGCCGAATTATTACAGACGGGCACGGTATAGCCAACCACACGATGACTCATCCGGACCTGGCTAAATGCGGGCCCGTCGAAGTCGACCGCCAGATAGTTGAGGCAAACAGAGTCATAGGGATGGCTTGCCCGCAGGCCATGGTTCGGTACTTTCGTGCACCGTATGGCATCTGGACCGAAGAAGTAATCGCTGCATCAGCGGGTGCGGCATTGGCGCCCGTCCATTGGTCCATTGATCCACGCGACTGGTCTCGCCCCGGCGTTGACGCCATCGTCGACAGAGTGCTCGCCGATATCCGGCCGGGCGCAATCGTGCTGTTGCACGACGGGTGCGCTCCCGACGAATTGCAACCAGGCAATCAAGCCAGTCTGCGCGACCAGACGGTGACAGCGTTGTCACGCCTAATTCCAGAATTGCACGGCCGCGGATTTGTAATCCGATCACTTCCTCAACATCCCTGAACAAACAGAGATCCTATGGACCTTCTCACCACAGCCAGTACTGTTGCCGTTTCGTCTTATGCGGTGCTCTCGACTGTTTACAGAGGCATGCAAGCGGTCTACTCCCAACCGGAAAATGTTACGCCGCCGTCGGAAAGCTTGTTCGGATCCGACCGTTGGCCGAGCGTGGATGTCATCATCCCCTGCTACAATGAGGACCCGCGCACACTCGCGGCGTGTTTAGCTTCCATCGCAATTCAAGATTACGCCGGAACATTTCAGGTCTATCTGGTTGACGACGGTTCTGGAAATCGTAATGCCGTCATCCCGGTACATCACGCCTACGAGGGCGACCCGAGATTCAATTTCATTCTGCTCCGCGAGAATGTTGGCAAACGCAAGGCGCAGATCGCCGCCATCCGCCGCTCATCTGGAGATTTCGTGCTCAGCGTCGACTCTGACACGACACTTGCGTCCGACGTGATCACGAAGCTTGCAGTAAAAATGCGGGATCCCATGGTCGGAGCGGCCATGGGCCAGCTGACGGCATACAACCGCAGCGACACTTGGTTGACCCGATTGATCGATATGGAATACTGGCTGGCTTGCAATGAGGAGCGCGCGGCGCAAGGTCGCTTTGGTGCGGTCATGTGCTGCTGCGGCCCATGTGCAATGTACCGCCGGTCTTGTCTCCTTTCTCTGCTGGATCAATACGAGACGCAGCTGTTCAGGGGGAAACCAAGCGACTTCGGTGAAGACCGTCATCTTACGATCCTCATGCTGAAAGCAGGCTTTCGAACCGAGTACGTTCCAGGTGCCGTCGCGGCGACAGTCGTTCCGGACAAGATGGGACCTTATTTGCGCCAACAACTCCGCTGGGCACGGAGCACTTTCCGGGACACGATGCTTGCGCGAGGTCTACTGCGTGGCCTGGATCGCTATCTAACTTTGGATGTGATGGGAGAGAATCTCGGCCCATTGTTGCTCGGCATCGCGGTAGTAACGGCGCTCGGTGAGCTACTATTTTCACATACAGTAAATTGGTGGACGGTGCTGGCTATTGTCACCATGACCATAATCAGATCTACGGTGTTATCTTTCCGCACTCGGCAGCTTCGATTCATCGGCTATTCAATGCACGCGTTAATCAGGATATTCCTGTTGATCCCCTTGAAGGCTTACGCCCTGTGTACATTGAGCAATAGCGATTGGCTGTCGCGTAAAAGTGTTCCCCTGCCCAACAGAAGCACAAAGGAAATCACAAGCGCGACGCCGCTTGCCGGAGCAAATGCTGCGGGCAATTCTGGAATTGCGGAGTCACTTCATACTGCAGATCTTTCGCTCACAGCTGGTGAAGTCTGACGGCCTTGCAGCGCCGGGTGACCGAGTAAGTTGTGTCAGTCGACACGTGGTGAAGCTTGTCGAGTTACCTATGGTCAGAACGGGAACTATCTGGAAGCGACACGTGGCATCTTGACGTTAATTCTTTGGCGGAAGCGATACACGCGTCGCTCCGGCCGCGACTTTCCAAAGGTGCCATCTCAAGGCGGTGGCCTGCTCTGAACCAGATTCGTAAGTAAGCTGCCGGTGGCCAATCGGACTCATTCCGCTTGAGATAGACGCATGTCCAATGTAGCAATCGACCTTACCGGCGTAACCAAATTATTCGGAAACAAGCTCGTTGTGGACGGGCTGTCCTTCACCGTTGCATCGGGAGAGTGCTTCGGTCTGCTGGGGCCGAACGGCGCAGGCAAGAGCACGATTGCGCGTATGCTCCTCGGTATGACCCGGCCTGACGCGGGTGATATAACAGTCCTCGGTCTACCAGTGCCGGCACGCAGCCGCTTGGCCCGCAAGGGCATAGGCGTGGTCCCGCAGTTCGACAATCTCGACCTGGAATTTACGGTACGTGAGAACCTGTTGGTGTTCGGGCGCTACTTCGGCATGAGAACAAGAGAGATCAACGCCGTCATCCCACGGCTCCTCGAGTTCGCTCGCCTTGAGAGCAAGGCGGATTCACGTGTCGGCCTGCTATCCGGCGGGATGAAGCGGCGCCTGACGCTGGCACGTGCTCTGATCAACGACCCCCAGTTGCTTGTGATGGATGAGCCCACGACCGGCCTCGACCCGCATGCCCGCCATCTGATCTGGGAGCGACTTCGTTTCCTGCTGGCGAGCGGAAAAACGATCATTTTGACCACCCATTTCATGGAAGAGGCTGAGCGGCTTTGTGATCGGCTGTGTGTTCTCGAGCGGGGACGCAAGATCGCCGAGGGCAGTCCTCATGCGCTGATCGACGAGTACATTGGGTGCAACGTGATCGAGATCTTCGGCGGCAATCCACAGGAGCTGATTTCGCTGATCAGGCCGTACGTTCAGCGTATCGAGGTAAGCGGCGAGACGCTCTTTTGCTATGCGCCTGATCCGGAGGATGTGCGCATCCAGCTTCGCGGTCGAGCGGGTCTGCGTATTCTGGAGCGTCCACCCAGTCTGGAGGACGTTTTCTTGCGGCTAACCGGACGTGAGATGGAGAAGTGAGCAATGGGTGAACGTCTTGCGGCCGCTCTACCCGCCAACGCCTGGAACTGGATCGCGGTGTGGCGCCGCAATCATTTGGCATGGAAGAAGGTGGCATTTGCTTCAATGCTCGGCACCCTTGCTGATCCGATGATTTACCTTTTCGGGCTCGGCACTGGCCTTGGACTGTTGGTAGGCCGCATCGAAGGTGCATCCTACATCGCTTTTCTGGCAGCCGGCATGGTTGCGACAAGCGCGATGACAGCATCGACCTTCGAAACAATTTACGCGGTTTTCGGTCGAATGCGCGATCAGGGCACTTGGGAAGCAATCTTGCACACACAACTTACCCTCGGCGACATCGTTCTCGGTGAATTGACCTGGGCAGCCACAAAGGCCTTTCTGGCCGGTACGACAATTGCGATTGTTGCCGCCGCGCTAGGTTATGCCGCGTGGACGTCGGTTCTCTACGTGCTGCCGGTCATCGCTCTCACCGGGTTCGCCTTTGCGAGCCTGGCCATGCTCGTCATCGCGCTCGCGCCCAGTTATCACTATTTTATTTTCTATCAGACGCTTGTCATCACACCTATGCTGTTCCTTTCGGGCGCGGTTTTTCCAGTCGGCCAATTGCCAGGAGTGTTTCAGCAGATTGCGGCCTTCTCGCCGCTGGCGAATTCTATCGATCTAATCCGTCCGGTGATGCTCGGCCGCCTGGGCGACAATGTAGGGCTGCATATAGGCGCACTTTGCATGTTCGCTGTATTGCCTTTTTTTGTGTCGGCTGGACTGTTTCATCGACGACTAATGCGTTGACGCTTACCTACGCCCATCAACGAGAAGGAGGTCCGCAATGCCGGATTGCAAACTGCCCACAGCGGCCCGGAGGCATGCGTGTGCCAGGAATCGCGAGTGGTACAACAACGCCGAAGCCGGGCGCCACCCAGCCGCTGCAGGCACGCGCCCATCTTCGCGACCACACCTCGGAGTACAGGCTGGGTGGTGAGGCGCGGACCCACCCGGAGCGTTCAAGCGATAGCAGCCAAGCTTCTTGTGCGCGTCCCCAGACCGTCGCGGCCATTATTTAGTTGGATACACATGCAATGACCCACAACGAACCAACTCCTGAGCCTTTTGTGATCCTTGCTATGCCAAGGACCGGAACACACTATTTAGAAGAATTGCTAAACGAGCATCCGACCGTTTTGAGTAACGGTGAGTTGCTAAACGAATATGATCCCAATTGGCCCAGCACGGATCGCCTGCTAGGCACGGATCGCGAGCTTCTTGAGCTTGCCTATGTGCGCTGCCCTATGCGCGACTACAAGAATGTGACGCATCTTGGCTGCAAGATCAATGAACCTCAGTTTCGCGAGCGTCCAGCATTCTTTGCGGAATTAGCTCGTTGGCCAGCACTCAAGGTCATCCTCGTTGTTCGCCGAAACGTATTGGAATCGCTCCGTTCCTTTGTGCAGGCCAGGGAAAGCGGTCAGTGGCTGAAGTTCAGCTCGGACAACGATACCGCTCGGCCACCGAGCGTCAGGTTGTCAATCGCTGACTGTGAGGCTTATTTCAAAGCCGCCGACGATTTTCACGCTCGCGTTATGGACTCCTTCACGTCGACCAACCTGCTTGTAATGGAATACGAGAGCCTTCTTCATGAACCTGCCCAATGCTTGGGAGCGGTTTGGGATTTCCTGGGCGTTCCAGCGCTTGAGCCATCAGATAACGCCATCCTGCAGCGCCAGGAAACGCGACCGCTGGATCAAACGGTGGAGAACTTTGACGAGTTGCGGATTCACTTCGCACGCGGACCTTATTCAAGATTTTTTGACCTCGGAGATTCGATGCGCTCCTACGCTTAATCGCTTGTCCCGCGTGCTCTGATGGGCGTGTAGGATATCCTACAGTTTGCGCGCATTCCGTCGCAAAACTGACCAACCAAAGTCACCAAGACGACAGATATCGGCCGGCATTCGATCTGCGGCGAACATCAAAGGCACGGCCGCAAGGCGACCTGGTCAATTCCCTCTCTGGCGAAGCACTTCTTCACGCGATCTTTGGCGAGCCTTGAGTGCAAATTCCGGCAAAGGTGGAGGGTTCCAGTGCGCAACCCGCACCAATCTCGCTGGACGGGACAGGCCTCCAGTTGGCACGGCGCTTGCTCCGAGATGACAGCAGCGCTCGACCGGAGCGCAGCATGGGAGAAGGAGGAGCCCCCACCCCGATCCGGTCAGGGAGAGAGAAACGGTGTTGGTTCCAAAAGTCCCCCGCGCGATCGCAGCGCCCCGCAAGCGCCATTTTGCCCGGACCTACGTGCAGGTGCTTGCCGCCATAGTCCTGGGTGCCGCAATTGGCTATCTCTATCCGGAAACCGGCCAGAGCCTGAAGCCGCTCGGCGATGCCTTCATCAAAGTCGTCAAGATGATTATCGCACCTGTCATCTTCCTGACAATTGCGACCGGCATTGCCGGCATGAGCGATCTGCAGAAGGTCGGCCGAGTTGCCGCCAAGGCGATGGTTTATTTCCTCACCTTCTCGACGCTTGCACTCGTTGTCGGACTGATTGTCGCGAATATCGTTCAGCCTGGCGCCGGCCTCAACATCGATCCGGCCTCGCTCGATGTCCAAGCCGTTAAGGGCTATGTGGCCACGGCTCACGAGCAGTCCGTGACCAGCTTCCTGATGAACATCATCCCGTCAACGATTGCCAGTGCCTTCGCGGAAGGCGACATCCTGCAAGTCTTGTTCTTCTCGGTCCTGTTCGGCATTGCTTTGGCGATGACCGGAGAGACGAGCAGGCCGGTCGTTACCTTTCTCCAGGCGCTTACCGCCCCCATTTTTAAGCTCGTCGGCATTCTGATGAAGGCTGCACCCATCGGCGCCTTCGGCGCAATGGCCTTTACGATCGGCAAATACGGTATCGGTTCGGTGGCCAACCTCGCGATACTGGTCGCGACGTTCTATCTTACCGCCTTCCTCTTCGTGTTCGGGGCTCTCGGCGCGGTCTGCCGCTACAACGGCTTCTCGATCTTTTCTCTTGTCCGCTACATCAAGGACGAACTGCTGCTTGTCCTGGCAACGTCCTCCTCGGAGGCCGCGCTGCCCTCGCTCATGGAGAAGATGGAGAAGGCCGGCGCCGCGCGTTCGGTCGTAAGTCTCGTCATCCCTACTGGATACTCATTCAATCTGGACGGTACCAATATCTACATGACGATCGCCGCCCTCTTCATCGCGCAGGCGACGAACACAGATTTGTCAATTGCCGATCAGATCCTCCTGCTGCTAATTGCGATGCTTTCCTCGAAGGGTGCGGCAGGCGTCACCGGCGCCGGCTTCATCACATTGGCCGCTACTCTCTCTGTCGTGCCGAGTGTTCCCGTTGCCGGAATGGCTCTAATTCTTGGCGTGGACCGCTTCATGTCGGAATGCCGCGCGCTGACGAATTTAGTCGGTAATGCGGTGGCATCGCTCGTTGTCGCTCGCTGGGAAGGCGAATTGGACCAGTCACGGATGGAAGCCGCTTTCCGCGGTTAGGGTTACATCAAACTGGCTCCCCGCAAGCAAAATCGCAACAGCGCGACGTGTAAGTCGCGGCCTTGCCACAACAGTCGAATTGCCAGCCTCCAAAGAGCGCTGGAAATAGAGTACTAACGCAGTGAGTAATACAACACCATGAAGCCCCTAAGCAAACGAACGGTTCACGGAAACTCATCTGGGTGCGCATGGAGCGCTGTTCGTCGAATGCGCTATCAACCGCCGGGTGTGGGAACTATTTCAGCTTGCCGCCCCAAGCCGTCGCGGGAGCGCACCGGATGATGGAGGACCGGCCGATCAGAATCGCTAGGGGAAAGCGCGTCACAATTGCCGATCTCGCCCGCGAAGCCGGAGTCAGCGTAGCAACAGTCGATCGGGTTCTGAACGTCCGCCTTCCGGTGCGAGAGGAGACCGCCCAGCGGGTCCATGCGGCCGCGCACGCGATCGGCTATCATGCTGCCGGTCTCATCAAACAGCGCTTGCAGCAGCACCTGCCGCACTACAAGCTGGGCTTCATCTTGAGAAAACCTACCCACGATTTCTACCAAGATTTCGCTCGCAAGATCGAAGAGTCGGTCAGTATGGCTAAATCCTTCCACGGCCTTCCGATCATCGAGTTCGCGCAGTCACATTTGCCGCGTGACCTGCTCCCGCTTCTTAAGGACCTTGGGAGCCGCTGCCAGGCGATCGCCATGGTGGCGGCCGATCACCCGAAAATCACAGCATCAGTCGAGGAGCTCAAGGCGAAAGGTATCCCGGTATTTTCGCTGCTATCCGACTTCGCCGATGGCGTGCGCGAGGGCTACATCGGCCTCAACAACAGCAAGGTCGGACGGACTGCCGCTTGGGTGTTTTCCAAGACCGCAAAACGGCCCGGCAAGGTGGCGGTGTTTGTCGGAAGCCATCGCTTCCAGGCGCATGCGACGCGGGAAACGGCCTTTCGTGCGTATTTTCGTGAGAACGCGCCAAAATTCGAGGTGCTTGATGCGCTCGTGAACCTTGATGAACGGCAGCTCACTTACGAAAAATTGCTGGATCTTATGCAGCGGGAACCAGAGCTCGTCGGCTTCTATATGGCCGGCGGGGGGATAGAGGGGGCAATTTCCGCGCTCCGAGAAGAGGGGAGCGGTCAGGATCTCGTCGCGATCGTGAGTGAAATGACGCCGCAGTCACGTGGGGCGCTTGCGGATGACATCTTGACGATGGCGGTCGGCACGCCAATGCGCCGACTTTGCCAGGAGCTGATAATGGCAATGGAGCGGGCCATCAAAGCCGGCGTCGCGGAGAGCCCGGGGCAGACATTTCTGCCGTTCGACATTTATCTTCCGGAAAATATTTGAGCTTGATGGATTTCTATCATGAGCGCCCATTTTCCTTTCACCGATGAAAGGAAAGCTCGATTGACTCGGCCGTCTCTGTCCGATCTGTGAACCGGCGTGGTTCCGTCTTGAAAGAAGCCGGATGCCGAAATGGCAGCCGCGCTTCATGGAAGGAAAGTCAAGCAATGCGCCAGGTATCGCCCCGCTTTGCACTCGATCACATGGCGGCGCCCCGCCTTGACGTCAGTGCGCTTTTCGCGCTTGCCCGTGACCAAGGCCTGACCGACGTCCAAATCCGTTACCCTCATTTCAGCAATCCTGTCGCACGCGGCATTCCGGCTGCGGACGTCCGGTTTGCCGCTACCGAAGCGGGCATCACGATCATCTCTGTCAACGCCTTGCAGCGGTTCAACGACTGGACTCCAACGCGTCAGGCCGAGGCAAGCAACCTCGCCGATTATGCGACGGCGTGCGGGGCGGAGACGCTCGTTTTGGTGCCGGCCAACCGCAGCTCGTGGCCCACCAATAGCGAGCGCCAGGACAATCTTCGTTTCGCTCTAAACGAGATCAAGCCAATCCTCCAGTCGCGGGGTCTGATCGGTCTTATCGAGCCGCTGGGTTTCCGAACCTGCTCGCTTCGATCAAAGAAGGAAGCGGCCGAGGCCGTTGCCGCGGTTGATGGCCAGTCCGTCTTTCGCCTCGTGCACGACACGTTCCACCACACCCTGGCCGGGGAGACATGCCTGTTCTGCGAGCTTACCGGCCTGGTGCACATTTCAAGCGTAAACGACCCGACCTTCTGGATTTACCCCGATCGCTTTCTTGCAGGTTCCGACAATGGCAGCCAGATTCAGGCGCTGCTGGATGGCGGCTACGCGGGACCTTTCTCGTTCGAGCTGGTCGAGGAAGTCCATTCTCTGGACGATCTCGCAGGCGCACTTGCCGCCAGCATCGACTTTATCCGGCGAGGGCTATTGTCGTCAGAGTAGATGGTGACAGGAGTAGTGACTATAGGTGCGCCTGAATTTTCCGTGGGTTCACAGCGGGACAGCCATCCGAGATGCCTCTTGCATCATTATCTCCCGCATCCAGATGCTTGCCGGATCGCTATTGTGGAGGGCCGGCCATTGGAGGGTCTCGGTGAATGTGGGAAATGGCAGCGGAAGTTCGATAACCCGCAGGGGGAACGTGTTTTCGAAATGCCTGACCAGCCGCAAGGGCATGGTCGCTATACGAGCTGTGCCGGACACCATAGGTGGAATCATGCTGAAGCCCTGCACGGCGACCTCGACACGTCTCTTAAGGCCATGCTCAAGCAAAAACCATTCCTCGATAGACGGCTTCATCGTACGCCCGAACCTGACCGCGACGTGCCTCATCGACATGTATCTCTCGAATGTAAGCTGCTGTGGCAGCTGCTTGTTTGTGGGACAGCCTACGCACACGAGCTTCTCGTCAAACAGCGGAACGCTTGAATGCACACTCGACGTGAACATATCCGGTAGAATTAGAAAATCGACGTCACCGCGCCGGAGAAGCTCATCGGGGCTATCGTCGACAGGCAGCAGTTCGAAGCTGACGGCGGGGGCTTCCCGTGCAATACGCTCCACAAGCTTTTCGAAAAACACGAGCGTGACGAAATCGGAAAGAATGATCCTGAAGAGGCGATCGGCTCGAGCTGGGTCAAACGGATCCGAAGAAATAATCGAGCACTGGATGTGCTGGAGAGCGTCGCGAACTGCGGGGGCAAATGCTGCCGCACGCGGGGTTAGAAATCGTTCGCGACCTCTTATCGTAAACAGTTCATCGCGGAAATAATCGCGCAGTCGGGCGACGGCCGCACTCATGGCGGGCTGACTCAGGTTGATCCTGCGTGCCGCCGCCGAGAGATTACGCTCCGTCAGGAGTGCGTCGAGCACAACGAGGAGATTTAGATCAAGTCCTTTGAAACGCATGTCATCAGCCATCCATGGGATGGATGCCTTTAACCGAAACAAACGACTTTAACAATTTAGCATTCTTGCAATCTTTTGTCGCAAAAAGTTTATGATGGATGACGTTAAGGTCCGACATATGAGCCGCGTGATCTGCCGAAGCGAGCAATCGTACGTACTGTGCAGGTCAGAGATTGGCGGTTTGAAATGCCGGGCCGATGGCGCCGGGCTATCAACCAGCGTCTTCGGCGGCCCCGACCTAGCAAGGCGTGGTCCGAGGCGACTGATGGGCGGTTTGATCCTAAGCTGCCGTGAGGCCTGTGTTGTATCGGCGAAGCCAATGCAGCAGTTCGGCAGCGTTTTTGAGAGCTGTTGTAGGCTCGGCCTAAGCCCATTGGCGCAAGCCTGTCTGAACGAAGCGCTTGGCCTTGCTGTTATCCGGTGGTGATCTGTGGTGCCTTTTCGTCCTGCCGTTCTTGTTTTGGAACGCCCTTATGGTGAGCCCATCCGGGACGTGGGGCACCGGGAGCACGAAGGTGCAGGCAGGCCGTCAATAGACCGTGGGCTGAGAGCCCGAGCTCGTTACATCGCCGCCCCTCGCGACTTTCCCGGAGGCGCTGCGAGCGCGGATCAGTAGATGTCGTGTTACCCGCCAGCTCCCGTCTTTGACCGAGCCAAGAAGGAGGAACGGGCATGCGCATCATCGGACTGGATATTCACCGCGCCTTCGCCGAAGCAGTGGCATGGGAGGATGGCAGGCTCAGGCGACTCGGCCGCGTCGACATGCGGCGCGATCTGCTGGCGGCGTTCGCCGCGAAGCTGTCGCCGAACGATGTCGGGGTGATCGAGGCCACCGGCAACGCGACGTCCGCTACGGCTGTGGTTGCGCCGCATGTGAAGAAGGTGGGGATCGGCAACCCGAAACAGGTGCGTATCATTGCCTATGCCAAGATCAAAACGACGATCGAGGCCGACGTTCTTGCGCAGCTCTATGCCAGCGGCTTCTTGCCAGAAGTCTGGATTGCGGACGAGCCGACGCAGGCTCTGCGTCGACAGGTGACACGGCGCAATCAGATTGTCCGACAGAGATCTCGATTGAAGACCGTCATCCAGTCGATCCTTCATAGCCACCTGATCCCGTCCTGCCCGCATGCCGACCTGTGCGGCGCCAAGGGTCGGACCTGGTTAATCGAGCAGGTCGTACCGCAGGACGAGCGCCTCGCGATCGATCGGCATCTGCGCGAGTTCGACCGATTGGGCGAAGACCTCCAGGTCATCGAACGCGATCTTGCCCGCTCGGCTCTCGAGGATGAAGGCGTGAAGCGGCTGATGACCATTCCCGGCGTCGACATCACCGTCGCGCTGGCGATGAAGGCGGCGATCGGCGACGTGTCGCGCTTCGACGATCCGCAGAAGCTCGTGACCTATCTCGGGTTGAACCCAAGCGTCCGACAGTCCGGCCAGGTCCGGCCTACCATGGGCGGATCACCAAGCAGGGCCGTGGTCATGCGCGCGGCATGCTCGTCGAGGCGGCCTGGGCGGCCGCTCGTGCTCCCGGACCGTTGCGAGCCTTCTCCCTGCGGCGTGCGAGCCCGGCGCGGACAGCATGTCGCGGCCGTGGCAACCGCACGCAAACTCTCTGTCGTGATCTGGCATCTGTTGATGAAGGGCGAGAGTTACGCGTGGGCTCGACCCTCCCTGCATGCCAAGAAGCTTGCGCGATGTGGAACTCAAGGCCGGGAGCAAGGCTGTGCGCGGCCAAAAGGGAGCCGCGCACGCCTACAACATAAAGAGCCACCGGGAAGAAGAGCGCCGCTGGGTGGAGCAGGCCGAGGGCGCCTATGCACGCCTCGCCGCCGGTTGGAACCCACGAGGTCCGAAGAGGGTAGGCACGGATGCCGCAAACGAGGCGCGACGATAGAAGCTGCGCGGCAGGGCTCTCATCTCGGACCCTGCTCTTCGCCACGCGGTCGTCCGTGCGCGACAGGAGAATAGCGCAGATTTATCAACAAGGCTCTTGTCGATCACATCAGTGGTCTTGGGCGCTGTACGGCCGGGTGAAGACTTTGCAGGTGGCCCGGAAAGCGTTTGACCTGTAGCGAAGCAATTGTCGTCATTACGCGCTCGACCCGGGCGCCCAGCTTGGCATAAGAGCTACGTGGCCTCAGGAAGCGTCGTCAATGCAGACCATGGACGAATTCCCAGCCGATGCCGAGATGCCGGTCGACCGTGCCTGTCGCCGTCCGGTGATGCGATGCCCCCGAGCGCATGAGTTCGCCCCGGATGCTCCCGGTCACGACGCACGGGTTCGGGTTCCAAGGCGCTCAGTTTGTTCGCGCCTAATCGGTGTAGGGCGCGGCAGAAATACGAGCGTGACGAAATCGGAAAGAATGATCCTGAAGCGGCGATTCGGTAGAGCCGGGTCAAACTATCCGACGAAATAAACGAGCACTGGATGGGCAGGAGAGCGTCGCGAACTGGAGGGCAAGAGCTCCCGGACGCAGCGTTAAGTTTGAATACCTCCGCGGACATGGTCGCGAGCTCATCGCGCAAATAATCGAGCAGCCGAGCGCCGGCCGCACTCATGACCGGCTGGGCTCGGTTAATCTTGCATGCCGCGCCCATGAGGTTGCGCTCTGTCGGGAGTGCGTCGAGCACAACGAGGAGATGTAGTTCACGACCTTTGAAACGCGTGGTCAACTATCCAAAGTGTGGATGCCTTTCATCGAAACAAACGATTTCATCAATGTTGTGGAATCCTGCATGGGCAGAAGCACCTGACGGACACCGATGCCCCACTGCCTCATGGCGTGGCGAGCGTCTTAAGAAACCGCCCGAAAGGAGATTTTTCATGCGCTCTACCGGGCAGTGGAGTGTTGGGAAAGGGAGTTGCAACTGACCGGCCATGTCAAACTGTCCGACTTCTTCCGAGCCTATGGACAGACTGGGAGACGCGCACGGTGTAGCGGCTCACATCGTCATACTGCACCTACGCCACACACCGGCCGGACCTGATCCGGCTTTATGAGCATTGGGCTTTGTCAGTCGCACAAGCGTGGTGGCTATTTTCGCGAGGCGGCGCGCCTCAGGAACTGAGCCGCGTCCAGGTCGAAACGCGGGAAAGAAAGACAGGAAACAGAATGGCCGATCAATTCGCAACGGACGTCATTGCCCTGATCAAGAAACGCGCCGAGTCGGAGAGCGGTGAGGGAATGCCTGCGTCATTCGTCGGC
>NZ_SRUX01000316.1:0-279 GCF_004791545.1 Mesorhizobium sp. M4B.F.Ca.ET.214.01.1.1 | reverse complement strand
GTGGAACTGAACCAATATGGTTCCCGCGTCGTCGAATTCGAGCCAGGCCGGCGCGCCGGCCATGTGCACTTCGAGATCGTTTATCACGATTTGGTCGATCCAGACGTTGCGCCAGAGATCGGTCATGAACTTGTATTCGAAGCCGCCGTGGGAAGAGATCTTCCAGCGATAGCCCTGGCCTGCGACCAGTTCGAAATCCGCCCGGTTGACGTCGTAGCTGGATTTGTCGGAGCCCAGGACCAGCTCGGGAAGGTTCTTGCTGGATCGCGTCACCTTCGC
>NZ_SRUX01000315.1:0-279 GCF_004791545.1 Mesorhizobium sp. M4B.F.Ca.ET.214.01.1.1 | reverse complement strand
TCGAGGCCGATGTCGCGTCTCAGATAGTCGTCCTGCGGGGGCAAAAGGCGGCGCCGGTTTCGCAGAGGCGAGAGCAGCGCCGACACGGCCCGCCGAATGACGCCGCGCCGTGGCGCGAGGATATCCGCCGGGGCGGATGCACTCTCGCTGTCCGGCACGCCAGCAGGTCCGCCGTCGGCGGAGACGATCTGAAGCGCATCGTGGTGTGGTTGATCAGCGATAAAAGTAAGGGTCGAGGACCCGCACCTCCGTGATCTTGTCGACGGGAAGCGCGTTCTT
>NZ_SRUX01000314.1:0-279 GCF_004791545.1 Mesorhizobium sp. M4B.F.Ca.ET.214.01.1.1 | reverse complement strand
CTTCATCTGACAGCTTGGACCACAGGTTCTTCGAGATTACCGTGTTGAGGTGGTCGACGATGTGGCCTGTCGGAACGATGTTCTTCTGCACCTCGAAGAACTTCTTTGCCTCAATGGTGGTCAGCGGGTTTTCCTGTGCGTCGACGGTGCCGTTTTGCAGCGCCAGATAGACTTCCGCAAATGCAATCGGGGTCGTGTTTGCGCCGCAGGCGCGTGGCATGGCGAGGTAGGCCGGAACATCAGGCACGCGCATTTTCAGCCCGCCCATGTCGGCGCAGG
>NZ_SRUX01000313.1:0-279 GCF_004791545.1 Mesorhizobium sp. M4B.F.Ca.ET.214.01.1.1 | reverse complement strand
CCGGCTTTTACTCCTCGCTTGTCGATATTCACTGAACCACGGCAGCCTGCACCGGTGTTGACGCATCCGCCGCCACCCTCCCATGCAGCAGGTCGTGAATGAACTCCATCTTCGCAACCACCGGCGGCGTCAGGACGAGGGGATAGAGGTCCGCTTCCCCCATGCTGCGCTGGATCGAGTTGATCGCAACGCTGAGCGGAATCCAGGCCTTGACCAGCTGTGCAGCGCTGCGGGCATTGTAAGGATCGAAAGTCACCTCCGCCGCCATTTCTTCATGCC
>NZ_SRUX01000312.1:0-279 GCF_004791545.1 Mesorhizobium sp. M4B.F.Ca.ET.214.01.1.1 | reverse complement strand
TGCTGGACGAACGGTCAGCCCCAGGGCCGAACCGCCACCGGATCGACCAACAATAACCTTTCATAATTGCAGCCGTCGATCAGATGCGCGCGCAAGGCGGTGGCGCCGCCGAAATCATGGGCGATGACGTTCGGCCGGTCGAGCTTCCAGAACTCCAGCATCGCCGCCAGGGCTTTGTTCTGGATGCCCAGCGAGACGTCCTGGCCTTCCCGTTTCTCGGACTGGCCATATCCCGGCAGATCGTAAAAGTAGAGCGTGTGGTCACGCGCGAGTTCAGGG
>NZ_SRUX01000311.1:0-279 GCF_004791545.1 Mesorhizobium sp. M4B.F.Ca.ET.214.01.1.1 | reverse complement strand
GGTATTGACACCACTGCTGGCATTCCAGGGCGATGTTGACTACGTCCGCGCGTCATCGGCTTCGCTCGCGGCCATTCAGGAGCTGGCCGCCAACCCTGACATACATCCCAGCGAAGACATGCGCTCGTCCTTCGCACGCTACATGGCGACCGCCGGGCTCGAGATGAGCTGGCCGCTGTTGTTCTCGCTGGCCAGCGGGTCGAGCCACGTTGTCGAGCCGATGGCTCAGGTGTTCCTGCGCCCGAACGAACAGTATGTCGGCGGCCTCTCCATTCCGAA
>NZ_SRUX01000310.1:0-279 GCF_004791545.1 Mesorhizobium sp. M4B.F.Ca.ET.214.01.1.1 | reverse complement strand
CTTTAATCACCGGCAGGTTCCTCCGGTCGGTGATTAAAGAAATGGGAGGACTCTATCCACTCGCGCAGCTTGACCAGAAGAAGGTCAAGGTTCCGGCACCGGGCGGCAATGAATGGAGTCGTGACGCCGACGCGTTGAAGGGAATGGGCAACTACGTCCACCTTTGCTTTCGTAGCACCCATCCGATGGAGTACGTTGCCCGGCAGGATGGGAGGATTACGGACACGATCTTTCTGCAAATACACCCGTGAACTGCATTACCGAGGGGTGTATTTGCAG
>NZ_SRUX01000309.1:0-279 GCF_004791545.1 Mesorhizobium sp. M4B.F.Ca.ET.214.01.1.1 | reverse complement strand
CTGGGGACATGGCTATGTCACCGAAGCGGCGCAGTCGCTGCTCGTGATGGCCTTTGACGAAAAGGAGACGCCGGAAATCGTCTCCTTCGCTGTCTGGAACAACCACCGTTCGACCGCCGTGATGGAGCGAATCGGGCTGAAACGTGATCCCTCGCGGGATTTCGACCATCCCCGCGTGCCCGCAGAGACGCATCCCCATCTGCGTCCGCACGTCACCTATGCGCTGACGCTGGAGCAATGGCGGGCGCGTTGACGTCGTGACCCGCCGGTCCGGAATTA
>NZ_SRUX01000308.1:0-279 GCF_004791545.1 Mesorhizobium sp. M4B.F.Ca.ET.214.01.1.1 | reverse complement strand
GCCAAGGCCAAGCAGCTCATGGATGCGGCGGGCCTCGCCAGCGGCTTCGACATCACGCTGACGACGCTGCGCTATTCCGACATTCCGGGCTATGCGCAACTGTTCCAGAATTTCGCCAAGGAGATCGGCGCCCGCATTTCGCTCAACATCGAGGATCAGGACAAATATTACGGCAAGGCGGTGTTTGGCCAGTCGGACTGGCTGGACAGCCAGCTCGGCATCACCGACTACGCTCACCGCAGCGTGCCGAATGTCTTTTTGAAGAGCCCGCTGGTCAGC
>NZ_SRUX01000307.1:0-279 GCF_004791545.1 Mesorhizobium sp. M4B.F.Ca.ET.214.01.1.1 | reverse complement strand
CTGCATTCGCTGCAGGCAAATCGCCGCGCAACGACGGGAAATATCTTCCCGCGCCGCATTGCAGCGGCTTTCTTTGCCGCCGCGATGATTCTATATATCGGCCGCGCAAGGCGGGCGAAGGCGCCGTTTTGGCGGAGGAACACGAGTAAAAAGGCAAGATTGATGACAGCCACACGGACGGAAACCGATACATTTGGCCCTATTGAAGTTCAGGCCGATCGCTACTGGGGCGCGCAGGCGCAGCGCTCGCTCGGCAACTTCAAGATCGGCTGGGAAAAG
>NZ_SRUX01000030.1:0-17045 GCF_004791545.1 Mesorhizobium sp. M4B.F.Ca.ET.214.01.1.1 | reverse complement strand
CAACTCGCGGACTTCGCGCCATCGTCTCCACGCTTTGAGCCGGGTAGTTATTTAAACATTCAAGTTAGCTAAAATGTTCCGGAACCGGATCGGGGTTTGGTGCCTTGAATCGCGGTCCTGTCGAGTTGCGTTGATGCGTCTGAAGTTCATTGAGCCTTTGATGCCGACCCTGGTCGAGAAGCCGCCAGAGGGGGACGGCTGGATACATGAGGTGAAATTCGACGGCTACCGCTCCCAGAT
The DNA here is from genome assembly GCF_004791545.1 of Mesorhizobium sp. M4B.F.Ca.ET.214.01.1.1. Classification (NCBI taxonomy): domain Bacteria; kingdom Pseudomonadati; phylum Pseudomonadota; class Alphaproteobacteria; order Hyphomicrobiales; family Phyllobacteriaceae; genus Mesorhizobium; species Mesorhizobium sp. M4B.F.Ca.ET.214.01.1.1. The sequence continues at coordinate 16,805 of NZ_SRUX01000030.1, read as the reverse complement.
CGTGAGGGATGCCGATGGTGTGCGCATCTTCACCCGGCGCGGGCTCGACTGGACTGCCAAGTATCGCGACCTCGCAAAGGCTGCTGGCGAGCTGGAGGTCGCGACCGCAATCATAGACGGCGAGATCATCGTCCTGAACGATACCGGGCTGTCCGACTTCAAGGCCCTGCGCAAGGCCATCACCAGTCGGCAACGGGACCTCTATTTCGTTGCCTTCGATCTGCTCCACCTCAATGGCCACGACCTTCGCGACATGCCGCTAGAGGATCGCCGGGAGATCCTGTCCGAGATGATCCCGGACGGCGGACGCATCCAGTTCAGCCAGCCGTTGCCGGGTGATGCGAAATCGATCTTCCACCTGATCGACCAAGCCGGCCTCGAGGGGATGGTATCCAAGCGCAAAGAGAGCAAATACCGCTCTGGCAACTCGACGGCCTGGCTGAAGACCAAGGCTTACACGATCGGCGAATATGAGCTGCTCGGCGTCGAGCGGGAGGCCGGCAAACCAGCTTTCGCCCTGATGGCCGAGCGCGGCACCGGGCGCTACGTTGGGAGCGCCTTTATCAGCTTGAACCGGGAAATGCGCGAACGGCTCTGGCAGCGCGTCCAGGAGGCTCCAGGAAGCCCACCGAAGGGTATGAAGCGGCCGGCGACGCAATGGGTGAAGCCGGGGCTGATCGGCCGCGTGAAGCACCTGCGCGGCGAGGAAGACCTACGACATGCTTCGCTGAAAGACTTTTGGGATGAGCCCTAAAGGCAGCGCCGCGCCACAGAGGCGGTCGGAAGGCCATCGCTTTGCCAGCGTCAAGGGTTGTGGCTTGACCCATTGACTAATACCGTAGGCCGATCTTGTCGGGGGCATACCCATGGTGAACTTGGAAGACCTCTACCGGATACTGCGGACAGGCCATGTGCAAGCGCAGGGGGTCGTGGATACGGTCCCTGTTCCTTTGCTGGTGTTGGACAGTGCCCTCTGCATCCAGAGCGCCAATCGCGCGTTCTTCCGAACGTTCAAAGTCCAGCGCGACGACACCATTGGGAAGCATATCTACGACCTCGGAGACGGCCAGTGGGATATTCCCGAGCTGCGTCGCTTGCTCGCGGACGTGATCCCGAAGAGCACTGCCGTTATCGACTATAAGGTGGAGCACGATTTTCCCGGCGTCGGGAAGCGGACCATGCTGATTACGGCGCGCACCATCAATCGGGACGACGACGGCACCACCATGTTGCTGTCGCTCGTCGATGCCACGGACACGACCCACAGAGAGGCCGAATTTGAAGTTCTCTTCGGCGAACTTCGGCATCGGATGAAGAACCTGCTCGGACTGGTTCGGGCACTGGCTAACCAGACCAAGGCTGAAGGCGTCTCTGGGGAGGCATATCGAGACGCGTTTCTTGGCCGGCTGGCGGCCGTCGTGGACGCGAATGACCAAGGGTTTGTCGGCGGCGGGGATGGCGACCTCGCCGCGCTGGTAGCACATGCCCTGGAACCGTTCGTAGCAAGCCCCAACGCCGTAAAGATCGACAACGGGCCGCCTGTGAAACTGGATAGCAAGAGATTGATGTCTCTGGCGCTTGCGCTACATGAGCTGGCGACGAACGCTCTCAAATACGGGGCGCTGTCGAAAGCGGGCGGACAGGTTCATGTGCGCTGGGAGGTTGAGGAGGCGGAGACCCGACTGCTCCGGCTGACTTGGACCGAAAGCGGTGGCCCCAAAGTGACCCCGCCGGTTTCTACGGGCTTTGGGACGACGTTGATCCAGTTCGCAATAGCGTACGATCCGGGGGGCACCTATGCGGCGACGGGTTTAAAGGTGCAGATGGTCATTCCGCTCACGAGGGCGAGCCAACAAGATTGAAGGCAGGTGCAAAAGACGGTCCTAATCGTGGAAGATGAATTTCTGATCGCGATGGACCTCAAATCCATGCTCGAACGGCGAGGATGGCGTGTCCTGGGGCCTGTTTCGACCGTGGCCGCAGCATCTCGCATACTGGAAAGCGAACTGCCGTCTGTCGCATTGCTCGACGTAAATCTAGGCCATGAACTGGTCACGCCATTGGCGGAAAAGTTGAGCAGCCTCAATGTACCATTTGCCGTGGCGAGTGCTTATGACCGGCCGGAGCTTGTCGGCGGGGCCGTTCTAGCGGGCGCGCCCAACGTTGGGAAACCCACCCCCGAGCGGCGCCTCCTGGACGTGTTGGCGAAGTTACTGGAACCTGACGCTCTGCGGCCGTCTATCTACAGGTAATCCTCGCCCTCGGCCCGATGCTCAAAGCAGAACCAGTGCGGTGCCTGCTTCGGCCTGGCAAAGCCCCAGCCGGCATCTTTGCCGCAGCCTTCGTGCTCGCAGACATGATGGTGGACACCGGGCGGGGTGCCATATTCAGGCTTGGGCAGGCGGATTTCGTCGCTCATCAGAAGTAGTGAACGAAATGAGAACAAATCTGTCAAGCACCTCTTGACCGGACAGGAATATGTTCTCCATTTCAGGGCATGCCCGAACAACCGGAAAAATGGCCGAAAGGCGCGAAATGGACGTTGATGCATGCGCACAATGCCGGCCAGGTGGCTAGGATCCGCTGCGGCTATCGCAACATTCGCCGCTTCTATAAGCCGATCGAACTGAGGGAGGTAATCGGCAACGCTACCATAGAAGATGTCGGGGCCCCGCTGCGAGAGATGTGGGCGCAAAGAGTCAATGAGGGCCGAGCTGTTCCACCCAGTCGGGCAGGAACTTGAGACCATCCGCTTTCGGCGCCTGGTCGAGATCCGATGGGAGCGGCGTGTCGTTTGGAGGGACGAGTAGAGCGGCCCGGCAGGCTGGCGTGGGTGGGCCGCAAACGCCGGGCCTAACCGGCGCTGGGTTCGGGTCGAACGCGGCGCCGCTGGTGAAACAATACGCTCTTGCCGAAATAGCAGGCACATATCCATAAGGACGAACGTGGGAGTAGCCCAACGTTTCAGTGTTTCATCTCGAGACCGAATGCTGGCATCAATTTTGCGTCAGACGAATTGCTGGTACAGCAAAGGATTTTTCGCATTGCGACTGTCTGCTCAGCCTGCGCGAAGGCCAGGATCACCGAAGTACATATACTCAGCGCCGCTGCAGATCGAGGATGTGCAGATCGACGAGAATGGCGATGTGACGGTGTCGATTATTGCCGACGACATCTACTCGAAGAATTCCACACAGCGCTATCAGATCACGTTGACCGAAGCCGAAATCAGCATTCTCGCCCGCGGCGTCAGGCCCCGCAAAGCATTGACCGTCGGCTAGGCGGAGGTCTGGACGCCGTGTCCTTGACGCGCGTGACTAGCTAGGCCAGCTTCAGAACTAGATGGAGAGCCGTTTTTTGTTGGCTCTGATTTTCCTCCGATAGACCGCTGCGACCTTGCCCACCGAGCCGGTAGCGAAGAGGGTGCCGGCGAGCGCGGCCGCCTCGACTTTCTCAGTGATCATTTGCTTCGCTTCCCGCTCTGCCAATTTACCTCCCTGAGCAATTCGAAATGTACGAAGCCAGATTACCTGATGCGCTTCCAGCGCCGACAAATAAAGATCGAACCACGGGTTGAACATTCGCACCTCCAGATCGCACAGGAGAACGGCCGCATCGAATGTCGGTTCCTAAGCGGGGATCTGCATAGCCGCGGAGACGCGAATGCTGGCCGCCCGCCTGCTCGCACAGGGAGGGCGGCTATGAACGTGCGCTGGCGAGGCTTTGTGGAACCTAATGCCCGACTTTGACTTAGTCGGCCATGAGCACCCGTGGGACTGACTTTTTGTACAAATGGATAGTCGCCAACGTTCCCGAGACGGTGGGTGCCGATATCATCTCGGTTGCCGAGTTGAGCCAAAAGCTGTTCGCCGACGCGAAGTCGGCAGGCATCAGCAGCACCGAGATTGAGGAAGACACCGGCAGCGTCTATGAGGTCATCCTCGACGCAATCGTCCATCACGACGCCGGTATTGCAGATTGATGAGAGAGCAGAACGTGCCCAACAAACGAACATACCGTCTACAGATCATGCTCAATGCCGAGGAACTGGCCGTGCTGGACGCCTGGCGGTTTGAGAGAAGAATGCCGACTCGATCTGACGCCGTTCGGGAGTTGTTTCGTCGTGGGCTCACCGCGGCGGATGACGATGCAGAGAGGGGAGGCGGGCGCTCGGCAGACTTTAGGGTGCTGCCCACTCGGAACTAGCGTGCGCAGAAACGCGCGCTGGCGGACCTCCCTGTGGCGCGCTATATCGGCCTCATGGCGGGCAAGGGCTGGACGTTTCACTCCCTGATCGATGCGAAGATGACGGTGACGGCGTTTTGCCACTGGTCGCCCTGCAACCATGGCCAGAAGCTCGATCTCGCCAAGCTCCGCGATCGGTTCGGTCCAGATGCGCCGGCAATGGCGGACGACATCATTCCGAAGCTGAAGTGTGCCAAGTGCGGCGGCAGGAAGGTGGGGACGATCTACACGCCCGATACCAGCCCTAACGCCTACGGCAAGGCCAAGGGCAGCTAGCCTGGGGCGAACGCGGGTTTAGCAAGAGATTGCTAATATATGCGAACGGCATAGGAACTAACGATCGCCACCCTCGTTGAAAGGGCTGGCCGGATGCCCTTGTGTCCCAACCCCGCATCCGGCCATTGCCTTGAGAGCCAAGCCCGCTGCTGTCCCCTCGGCAGCGGGTTTACCATTAGCGCAACAGCATGTAGGCGCCCATGCCGGCCATTAGCAGGCAGGCAGCCCTGCCGATCGTGTCGCGCTGCCGGTAGCGCCAGATCGCGCCGGCAAGCATTGAGGCCGTGATGGCGGCGATATAGAGCTTGACTACATTCTTCGAGTGTCGGATCTTCCCGGCTTGGGGCGGAACTGGTAGGCGAGGCCATCTCAGCCGGCATCAGCCTAATCGTAACTCCATTGATCGTTACGTCTGCGATGTAGCCGGCCGCCGTGGCACCCTTGCAAACGGCTGTGATCTGGCGCTGGCTGATGGCGAGGGCTTTTTCATGATTGCTCAGCCTGGAGCGCACGGAACGCCGTATGGCCCGCGTCGGTAAGGATCAAGGACTCGAAGCTGTTGGCATGTTTGGGATGGGCGGTGGTTTCCAGAAAGCCTCGAGCCTTGAGGCGTTCTGCCGTCTCGTCCCCGCAGCCCTTAATCTTACTCGAGTGAACCGCGATGTTCGGGCCATAAGAGCTTAGCTGCTTTAGGGCATTTCGCTCCCGTTTCCCGAGCGGAGTGCCTGGGATCGAGGCTTTCCATTTTTCCTCGGCGGCCTTCTGCAGCTCCATCATTTCCCTTTGGCCCATGGTAAGCGGATCGAATCCCAGCCGATCGTAGTAGTCTTGGAGCGGATCTCTTTTGCGCCCCGACCCCGGCGGATAGCCGCCAAGTCCCTTTGCGGTTTGGCTGCGGTTCCGATTGCCATCCCAACCTTCTAACTCGGCATCCAATGCATAATCGGATGCCCCTCCAGCGGGCTTCGTAGCTTGCCCCTCCGGCACCAGCCGAACCACCACGCCGTTGATAGTGATCTCCGCGACAAAGCCTGCCCGCGCGGCGCCTTTGCATATTGCCGTGATCTGTCGGGCTGAAATGGAGAGGGGTCTCGATATGATGTAGCCTCATTTTACGACAGCATGCCATAAGCAGTCACGCCAAGCATTAATCGGAACCGACCCGTTTCTGGGGCACGAGACATCGCCTGCGCATCTCTCGGATGTGTGCTGGAGAGGTGTGTAGAGGTTTTTCCCAATTCGCTCCACAACCAGGTTGCCTCGCTTAATTTCGGAACGAAGCGCAGCCACGGACACCACGCCGCGCAGCAAAAGGTCGGAAGCTTCCTGGAGAGTGATTGGATCGTCATCCAACAAATCTTCGCGCGTGCGTCTCACTTTTGTCCAGCCTTCAAACGAAAGCCTGGGCTTCCGTGATTCAGAAACTCGATGCCCTCGGCCTCAAGGACTTGCATAACTATATATTTGTGACGGAGCGCTTGAAGCCCGTTTGCGTTATAAGCCTATGGAATCGCTACCTCCAGACGGTCCCCCGCCGAGAACATCGCCCGCGCGTCCTGAAGGGCGCAACGATCATCACTGGTTTCCAAAACTCGGAAATCACCTGCTCACTACGCAATCAGCACGCCAAAGGCGCCGAACTGAAGCTGGCCGCAGACATTCAGATTCCAGAACGCTTCGTGCTGTACGTCCCTGTCGACGGGATCGCGTACAGGACTGTTGTTAGATGGCGCAAGAATGATCGCGTAGGCGTTGAATTCGAGGGTACCGAGCCCAAGCCGAAATTCCATTACGGTTGATTGTTGAGGGGTCTGCGGCTTGCTAGGTGCCCGGATTTTCAATTGGGAACTGGCGGGATCGTCACGCCATCGCGGATCGCCTGCAGCATTGTGCCCAAGGTCGAAATGTTGCGACCGATCACCACCTGTTGCCGGTAAAGTTGGCTGATCGCCGACTTCAACATATCGGGATTCGGAAAAGATCACCGCCTGCTGCTGGACCACCATTTCGCAGGACGCCTGGCAGGCTTTGGCGGCTTCCTCCAAGTCAATGACCAGTTGTCGAGCATATCCATAATTCGTTGCCCCGAAATTGAGAGCCGCTTGCTGGAAAGAGTTGGCACGCAATTAGGCCCGGTAGCAATGTGACCGGGCTTTTTCATGTCGAACAGACACCGACTTGTTGCCGTAGCGGCATGGCCGCGCGTGAAAAGCTGAGCTGAGAGTTCCCCCAATTGGCCCGGCGGTTTCGGCTCGGGCTTTCGGGTGTTCCCCCTGTTCTGTTTGGCTTCTATGTGGGAGAGGCTTCCGGGCCTGCTTTCTGTCAGCGCCTGTCAGGGGAACGGGGCAAGAACATGCTGCTACGCTTTTTGCAACTAAATGCTACGGGACGTAACGGGACGAGCCGTGACGGAAGCCACAGGAAGACCCTTTAACGCTTTGACAAAGCACGACGTATCGGAACAGCTAGGGAAGGGGAGGTACGTTAGCAAGCGAATTTCAAGACCGGTGCCTTAAACCGCTCGGCCATCCCTCCCGCGTCGGCCCCGACGCCGGCTCGCTGTTGTCCTCGCCGCACCCGGAACTGTTGAAGTTCGGGCGGCGATGTGCCCGGAAACCAATATGTGCGCCGCGATGTCGGCTCAGTGCAACAAAACCGACAAGGCCGATGCGCTCGGCATCGCCCACATCATGCGCACCGGGTGGTTCCGACAGGCTCATAACAAGTCTGAAAGCTGCTACCGAACCGAGCTTCTGCTGACACACCGCCGCAATCTGAAGGGCCAAGTTCCTCGACCTGGAGAACGCCATCCGCCATTCGCTGAAGGCATTCGGCATCCGCCTGAGCAAGGTCGGGCGAGGGGCTTTCGAGCAGGCGGTGAGCGCCGCGGTGGCGGAGATCCGCTGTCGTCCGAGCTGATGGACGCCATGCTGCTGTCGGCACGCGCAGCAGGCAGTATTGCCGGCTGCACGATCTCGTCGTCAAAATGGTGGCCCACAGCGAACTGTGCCGACGCTTCATGGCGATCCCCGGCGTCGGCCCCCGTCACAGCACTTTCGTTCATGACGGCGATCGACGATCCGTCGCGCTTCCGCCACTCACGCGACGTCGCGGCCTAGCCTGACGTCGCGGCGATGGCAGTCGGGCACCTCGATCGACATTCAGGGTTGCATATCAAAGGCCGGCGATGCGGACGTGCGCCGGTCGCTCTACGAGGCGGCGTCGGGCTTGATGACGCGCTTCAAAGAGGCGCTCGATCATCGGATCAAGCAACTCGACCAGGAGTTCGAAGCGCTTGCCAAAAGCGATGAACGAGCCCGTCTCCTGCGCAGCGTGCCAGGCATTGGCGCGCTCAGCGCAACGGCGCTGGCAGCAGCGGTCGGCGACGTGTCGGCGTTTGCGAAGGGGCGTGACTTCGCTGCCTGGCTGGGGCTTGTTCCACGTCAGATCACGACCGGCGGCAAGCCGCACCTGACGGGGATCAGCCAGCGCGGGAGCACCTACATGCGCGTGCTGTTGATCCACGGTGCGCGAGCCGCACTGCCGCACCTGGCGCGAATGGACACCCAACTCGGCGCCTGGCTGCAGGCACTGCTACAGCGCGCCAAGCGCAACGTGGTGGTCGTTGCGCTTGCCAACAAGCTGGCCCGGATCGCCTGGGCTGCGATGTCAAGCAACGCCCCTATGAAGCCGTAACGAGGGGTAACGAGTTGGTCGAGCGGGTGCGCCCCGGCAACTGCTCGGCCGCATGAAGTCTGCGGGAGGATGTACATAGAGATGGCCCAACGGTTGATCGGCGTTCGGCAAACCTGTCAGCATGTTGGAGCCGGGCGCGCGAATCTCCATCTTGGCAGGGCGCCTAAAGCGCCGAGGCTGGATACATTGGTGCAGGCCGAGAGTGCCTCTCAAAACATTCCGCTTGCAGACGGGGCGGGCCATACATTGCCTGCGGCCGCGCCGGTGGTATCGCAGCATAGAGAATAAATTCGTATATTATCGCACAAAAGGAGAGGAGCGACGATGTCGAAAAGACCACCGGAAGCACAACCGATTAAGATGGCTAGATAAAAGGCCGCAATGTTTTCTGGCCATCGGTTGTTTGTTTTCAACGAGTTGGGTGGGCATTTCACAATGTTTGAATATTCGCTGCACCTTGCTGCGATGAGGATTTGCGAATGGTTTCGGTGGCTTAACGCAATGTGTGGTGCTTCGGGCAATGACGGGCTAGGGAGCCGGGAAGCGGGGCGCAGTGCTAGGTGCCTGGCCCGGCCACGAGCCATCGATCCTGACATTCATCCGCCACCGATCGTGTTAGGTGGTCGTGCAGGCGATGTCCGATGTGCCTTAGGCTGGAACGAAGAAGAGGGATCACCAGGACCAGGATCAACCGCCGGGCCTTTGGATCCCGGCTCTTTGTTCCAAGTGACCGAGGCAGGCGGCCAAGAAGGCCACATTGCTGTTCGCGCTGCAGATGTGCCCGTGCCCTACGATCCCGCCGCGGACGGCCCGAAAGTGAGAATAATCAAGAGGGCGACAAAAAGCATCGCGGCTATCATGGCACCCCACATCAGGATATTTCCGGTGCCGCGTTGCTCCGGGGCTCGAGACAGGTGTTTTGCCATTGGATGCGAACCTCAGTAGAATCATCTCTGAGCAACGTGCCTTCACAAGGGCTGGTTCCCGGCCGCTGCACCGCATCCCAAGTGGGGCTTGAGGTCTTGTTCCGAAGATTCCGGGGCGCGGCCGGAACATTAGCGGCTTTGAATTAGTTAGGTCCTTGCGTCGGATGAGGCTGCTTGGAGTTCGGCGTAGGCTGGTGGGGCAAAAACATCAGCCGCGGCCCGCGTTATCGGTCCTCCGTAGCGCGGGCTTTTTCATGCCGCTGGAACAATGCGAGCACCTCGCAGTTCTCATGGTTGGCGGCGGTGCATTCCAGATCACAACTCCGTGGCGCCGCCTCGGGCTAGCCCGAAATGGAGCCCGCTCCGGTCCCCTCCCGGTGCGGGCTTCATTTGTTCAATATGACTCGGCGGGGGGCCGATTGAGATGGCGATGACAGCGGAGACCCATCCAGAACTAGGCCAACGAATAGAGCGAACGAGTAGGGCAACGCATGAAATTATCCAAATGGAAGCAGCCGCGCGCGCCGAGAGCGCCAGGAGGTTGAAGGATTTGCGCGAAGCAAAACAAGCCACTGTGAGGAAAACCCAAAGACGGCCGACTAGCTTTAGGAATCGAGGTCCATCCGCCGGTGTCAGGGCTGCTCATGCCAGACAACCTGTCGCAAGTCGCGCCAGTCCACTGCTTGACCCCAGACGGGACATTTGTGGAAATGATCGCCGTCGCTCAAGTCGCGCGCCGGCAACCGACGCTCAAGATCGGAAAGCTTGGTCATTTTACGAAGTCGGGGGTCTGCCGTCGTTCGTCCCATTCGCGAACGCTTCCATCATCCTCGCTCCCCCGGATCTCTTCAGCAACTGACGACAGAGCCCGTGAAACATTGAACAGGTTTAGCCGTTCAAAGGCGCGCGCTCGTTGCTGCAGGATCATTATACATCGTCGACGTTCAGCGACGGCCTCGGTCACCGATGCGACTGGTACCATCGCATCGGCTGGTTGTTCTACATGGAAGTTGGATGGCATCGGTATAGTCATCGTAGCACCATGCGGCTCCGGACAAGCACCGGAGCCGCTTGTTGAGAGCTGATCAGGCCGCTTGCAGCGCGCGCTTGTTGGCGTCGCTCTGGCCCAACGCGCTGAGCGCTTCGTCGGTCGCCGTCTCTTCCTTGAGGGTTTCGCGCAACAGCGGGAGGGCATCCTTCATGCCGAGTTGCTCCGCCCAGGCGATGAGCGTCCCATAGCGGGCAATCTCATAATGCTCAACCGCCTGTGCGGCGCCTACAAGGCCCGCATCGAGGGCGGGCGCCCCCTTATACTCTTCGAGCACCTCCGAGCCCTCTTCGAGAATACCGTCGATGGCGGGGCACGTCTTGCCCCTGGCAGGTTTGCCAAGTTGCTCGAAAACCTGTTCGAGCCGTTCTACCTGGCGTTCTGTTTCCATCCGATGTTTCTCGAATGCAGCGCCTACCTGTTCGGATTGCGCGGCCTTCGCCAGCTTCGGCAATGTCTTCAGGATCTTCTTTTCCGCGTAGTAGAGATCCTTCAGGCCCTCCACGAACAGCGTTTCCAATCCCTTTTCCGATTTCATCGGCATTGCGTTTCTCCTTTTCAAATTGGCTAAAAAAAGCGGCGCCCGAAAGCGCCGCTTCTGATCAGGATTGACCGCCTTTGCGTCCGGCCTCCGAAGCCTTTTCGCGGTCGTCGGCAAAGTTGCCGCTCCCGCCCCGCTGCTGGCCACCGCGTTGCCTGTCGTCGGCCTGCTGCTGATCCCGCTTGTCATCGCCGCGCTGCTCGCCGCTGCCGCGGCGCTTATCTTTATCGCTCTGCTGTCCAGCCTTCCCATGCTGTTCGCGACTTCCGCCTTGGTTGGCCATGCTCTTCTCCCTTTCTTGGTAAGTTTTTTCTTACCCTCATCAACTGCGGCCATCGCGCTCTGTTCCGGCGGAAATATTTCGTGATTTGGAATCAGCCTGGGCCGCCCTTGCGCCCGCACCATTCCACCTCGAGCGCGTGGCTGAAAAACGAAGGCCTTTTAGAACTGGCGAAAACGAGCTGCTTGGTATCGAAATGACTGACCCACGACAGCCCGGCCACTTATTGGGTTGGTCCCGCGCTTATGGCGACCGTATCACCGGCTCGAGGTCATTTGGGAAGTCTGGCGCATCGACCGGCAGGGCATCGGCTTCGCTTCTTTTCCGATTGGTCAGCGCAGGGACCAGTTCCGCCAACTCTTCCCAGATAACTCTCACAAGGTCACTCATCACTCGACCCATACAACTGCGAATCAACGCGTTGCCTACGGCCCGGTTCCGGCATTGCCAGCCCAATCCGAGCGCGGCTACATCTCTCCTCGCATGCGACTTGTCCAGACAGGTGCGGTGTCAAACGGTTGGCGCTCATCGGGGCGTGCAGCAACTCACGTGTCGATGAATCAGAGACAAGCTCGGCCAACGGTCAGGCGGTTGATCAAAATCGGCAGGTGGACAAAGACCCGAGGGGCAAAGTCCACACCGGCGGCGATCAGCAGGCCATGCAGCCCGCACAGCCTGCAGCGCCGCAAGGTAGGCGAGGAGTGCACGATCACAGACGATCCTGACAAGGAGTCGAAATCGGATGGCTCTCCGGAGCGAGGCCGCGGCGTCCGCTGCTGGGTCAAGCGATCTAATGCAGCTTGTGTCTCTAGTTTGAATTTCGCCATGCGGCCTGCCTAGACAAGACACTGTCCCGGCTCGGCACCTCCTCGATGTCGGTGCATGGCCCGGCCTGCGGAATCCTGTGTCACCTCGATTTAAGCAGACCGGGCTATCGCTTGACCCTGATTGGCCGGCAAGTTGGTCAATTTCGTTCACCCAGCTTCTTTGCCTCCCGCTCAAGCGTCTCGCGGTCATTGCCGTGTTTGGCAATCAACTCGCGGACCTCTGGGATCGTGAGTTGGAACTTGCTCGCAAGATAGCCAACTTCATATTCCTCGTCTCCCGACACCCGGTCGCGGTCTCGAAAATCGGTCTTGCTCTTGTCGTCTGCCATGGCTGTTCCTCCTAGTTGAAAGAGAACAGCAACCGTGCCGGAATGTTCCGATGACCTTCAGCAAACGCTAACGGAACGCTTACGAGCGCGCGATATTGAATCAAATTCGAGTTTTGCGTTGGAGTTCGTAGGTTAGCCCGCCGGCAAGGTCCGGTTGTCCTTCATCCGTCCGATGGAGCCCGAGCTGGTTGAGCAACCGCCCAAGGGTGAGGGCTGGTCACACGAGGTGAAATTCGACGGCTACCGCACCCAGGTGATCAAGGACGCCGACGGGATACGCGTTTCTTCACCAAGAATGGTTTCGACTGGACGGCAAAGTACCGGCCGCTCCTACGAACTCGGCAAGCGCGCAACAGTTGCCGGAAAATCGCGATCCTGATCGGCGGGAACCGGTGCTTCAAACCAACGTTGGTTTCGCACCATAATCCAAGGTTTGTCTCATGGAAAAGACGTTCAATCGAATGGCGGAAGCAGTCGCTCACGCAACAGGTAGGCCGTGGGCCTTTGCGCTTTGCTTGGGATCGGTTTTGACCTGGGCGGCAACTGGCCCTGTGTTTCAATACTCCGAGACCTGGCAATTAGTCATCAACACCGGAACCACCATCGTCACCTTTCTGATGGTGTTCTTGATTCAGAACACACAGAACCGCGATGGCGCTGCCATCCAGGCAAAGCTCGATGAGTTGATCCGCTCCGGCCAGGGCAAGAACGACTTTATCGGCATCGAGCATCTGACGGAGCAAGAGGTCGAAGAGTTCCGCGCAGCGTGCGCCCGGGCGAAGGAAAGGCCACGAGATGTGTACACTGCGCGTTTCGAAGAAGGCTGACGCGCAGTTCTTCTCCGCGTTTGGGGCCGTCGCGCCAGGGAGGCGCTGGAACTTCATCTTCGGATGCACATTGAGCTGCAGGCGTGCGCATCGGCTCGGAGGCGCGCCGGCGGATAACTGAACAAGCGGAGTTCATCCTATGCAACTGGTTCGGACTGAAGTCGGCGAAGCCATCGGGCACAATGGGCAGCCGGTCCTGCGCGTTTCGTTCTGTGGCGAGGGCGGCGAGCGCGTTAGCGTCGATATGGCAAACGCGGAGCCTCTTGCGGGCGGTGGCGAGAGCCGCGCAATCGATCGGGCCAAAGCGTTGCTCGTGCAGACCGCCACGTTTGACGCGGCTGCCAACGACTATGATGCCCAGAGCAACGGCAATTTCGACGAAGTGGCAGTCACTTCTGCGCAAACCCAGAGCGGTGCCGGGTTATATATCTTTGAGTATCGGGACGGAGATGGCGGCCGGCTGGTTCCGCAAGCCGGCGTGGCGAGCTTCCAGGCTGCTCGCGAGGAAGCAATCCGATGTGCGATCGACCTTCTGATCGACCTTCAGCCTGGCACGGACGATCTCTCTGGCTGGCTGGTGCGGGTGCGAGATGAACACGGCACCTTGCTCTGCAGCATCGACGTTTCCGACGCTGAATTGGCACGCCAAGCCAGTGCTGCCGCGATGTGAGCGATGTGGCAGACGGGAACCAGTAACTGACCAGGAGACGTTTTGAGAGCCTTCTTTCGCAATTGGGTGAGACCGGAGTGGCGCGGGCCTGCGAGCAGCCGACAAGTTTGTGAGGCGCGTCGACTTAGAGAGCGACCAGGCCAAGCGATAACGACGCTCGCTAGTTGGCGGCTCGGAGCATTTCCAAATTTTTTGGCCTTTCCAGGCGCTATCGTTTGTTAAGTCGCATTGTAGCCGCCTTCGAGGCTTCCACGCAAAGGAAACGTCCATGGTCCAATCTCCCAGCTTCCACTCCCCCACTGCCAGGACCGAAGGCTCGGCGGCGCCGGGCGGTCCTGCTTCTACGGCCCCTATGGACCTAGCAAGACGCCAGAGGTCGAACGGCCGAAAGGAACCTCCGGGAGACGAAAGGCTTTTGGTCGGCTCAAATGTTCAAGTCAATGGCATGATAAATGATCAGCTGTTCCTGGCTTTCATGAAGCAGCTCGGTGCTGTTAGGGCCAGCGACGAAGACCTGATCCTTGAACTGATGACACAGGGCGGAGATGCGGATACGGCGAAGCGCATGGCTCTGGAGATACGGGTTTTCCAGCGATACAGCGGCAAAAGCGCCTACGTCGTGGGCAAGACCGCAGTCATGTCAGCCGGTGTTACGATCTTTTCGGCTTTTGAATGTGCGGACCGCTTCCTCAGCCCGGACACCACGTTGCTGATCCACGAACGTCACATCGAAAAGACGATTACGCTTCAAGGACCCATAAAGTCGTGTCGGCAAGTCATTCGCGAGGAGCTTGCGGCTCTGGAGACGGCCGAGCGCGTCGAACGAGAGGATTTTGAACACTTCGTGAGGGGAAGTGGCATGTCCGCCGAGGACCTTGTCGAGCGGGCGAAGGAGAATTGCTATCTAACGGCGCAGGAGGCGCTCGATCTTCGGCTGATTGCGCGCATCATCGACTGAAGGATCAAGGTTTGCGGTCAGCTTCGATCGCGCTTACGTAACTCGTTGTGAATGTGGGTAGCTGCTAGCGCGGCATGACCGAAGCCCACCGCAATCTGGTTGAGGGCCTTGGCGACATCTCCGATTGCGTAGAGCCTGGGTATCGTCGTTTCGAGATGGTTGCCGACCAGGATATAGCCTTCGTCATCACATTCCGCCCCGATAGCAAGAGCCAACTCACTTCTTACGTCACAGCCCATGCAAGGATAGATAACGTCTATCGGGACCAGGCCGCCGCCCACCATGGAGAGTTCAAAACCACAGGGATGAGGCAGCACGTCGTCTACTGCGTCCCAGATCTCTACTCCTGCTTGTCTCGCCCGGCGCCGGCCCCCAGTCGAGATATCGGATTGGAAATTGCACAGGATCGAGACATGCGGGGTGAAGTCTTTCAAGAAGATAGACTCTCGAAGCGCATCCTCCTCGGGACCTATGACCCCTACCCGACGTCCCCGAACCTCGTACGCATCGCAGACCGGACACAGTCGAATCGAACCCCTTTCTATAGCCGTTTTGATATTCGGGATCGTCGGCGCACGGTCAACCACACCCGTTGCCAAGATCACAAACCGGGCATTGACTGGTCCTAAAGAAGTCTGAAGGACAAATTTGCCCTGTTCCTTGTCTAGCCGTTCAACGGAACCTTGGACTATTTGAGAACCATAATTGACTGCCTGCTGCTTGAGTCGTTTCAATAGGCTCTTGCCGCTTATGCCCTGTGGAAAGCCGGGACAATTGCGGGTCTTCGGAATTAGCTTCGCGCGCGCATCGCCTGTGTCGAACACGATGCAGGATCGCAGAAATCTTGCGAGATATACGGCTGCCGCAAGTCCGGCCGGCCCGCAACCAACTATTGCCACCTCGTACCATTTTCCAGCGGATCTGCGCATTTCTCCCAACGAGAAAGTGGAGCCGGCGTTCCAGCCGGGGGAGGTATCTGTCGCGACCGTCTCGGAGCTGGCGACATCGGCTGCCAATTCGATTGTTTCCGCGATGGGTCGGCAATCCTGGAACCAATCTCCAATTTGTAAGAATGGAAACCCCGCAGCCTTCTGATTGGCCGTTGCACGCAAAGCCACTCAGAGCGCCGTACGTGATCCGGCTGCTCCTGTCCTGCGCAGACTAATCGCGGGAGCTCTGACGCGGATCATTCACTTTTTCGGCCTTGTTGGTTTCACGTAGTATGCGCACGATCGCGTCGACCGGCGACGGCGGTTCGGGCACCGGCTCGCGGTTCCATCGCCATAGAAGATCAAGGACCTCTCTCAGATTTGCCATCATTTGCAACCTCCGACCTGACGCCGAACTGAGTAGCCGCGAGCCTGTTCCGAAATGTGACCGATCTCCTTGATCTCAGGGCGATAGCATTGCAGCGATCACGAATACGACCGCAGCCAGGACCACGACCGCAGCAATCACCAACACCGGCCAGTTATTGCCAGGCCGCAGGCCTGGCTCGCTATCCATAGGCCGCATCGCGTTGGCAAAGCTTGCCTGGTTTGTAAAATTCGCCGGGTGCTGCGCTGAGGAATTGGGAGAAGTCGGCGTGGCCGCCGCTTCAGCATCCGTCTCTTGAGGTACGGCTGCAGGGTCGAAGCCCGGCGTCTTATCCTGCGTTGCTCCTGCCTGGATATTGCCCCTGGATCCGGAGGGCGTTCCTGCGGGTTGCGCACTCGTTTCTGAATCTCCTTTGCAGCTCAACACCTGGTTGGCTGCTGCGGTTCCCGCGGCCGTCAAACAATCCGGCGGGCATGGCCTTTGCGGTAAAGGGCTCGGCGCTCCAATGCTCGACTTAATGCTCGGAGAAGGCGGCTTCATTCTCGCATCCTCGCGCCACTGCTTGAAGCGAACAAAGGCTTCTGCTGCGGCATCACATTGGATCCGCGATGGACCATTTGAGTGCAGGATCACTTGCGCTGCGCGCCTGGAGAGGCCGTGCTTTTCCATGAACAGATCGAGCTCGTCGGGCAGTTGTCGGAGACTGGGTCGCTGCTGACCTGATATTTGCCCACTCGATCCTCCTATCCCCTCACGGCAACGCGCGAAGTCGGCGAGCAGTCTGCGATGGAATCGAGGTCGACTGTGACCAAGCCACCGCCGTCAATCCGAACGGTTATCTTGCCGTCGGTGCTATCGACGCGCG
>NZ_SRUX01000306.1:0-280 GCF_004791545.1 Mesorhizobium sp. M4B.F.Ca.ET.214.01.1.1 | reverse complement strand
CCTGACCGCTACGCCCACCGGAATTGCTTTGGCTAGAGCGGTTCAGCTCTTCACAGAATCGCCGATCCGCTCCAAGCGTTTGTTTTTGCGCAATTCCGGACGGAAAACCGCTACGCACTTTTCCTGGAATTGCTCTAACGCGCCGTCGACCAGGCGAACCATATCGCCACCAGCGCCAGCATGGCGGAAAGCACCCTGCGAGCGACGCGCTCGCGTTGGGAATCGTTGAGGAACGGCTCCAGCGTTCCCGCCAGCACGACGATCGTTGCATGGATGGCCG
>NZ_SRUX01000305.1:0-281 GCF_004791545.1 Mesorhizobium sp. M4B.F.Ca.ET.214.01.1.1 | reverse complement strand
GCCTTCCGCAGCGCGCTGGCGCGGGATTGAACCGGCACCAAAGCGCCGGCGCGAGATCGTTCACAGAATTCGGCAGGATGAGTCGTATGAAGTGAGCGTCGAGAACCGGAGCGGAGCGTACTTAAAGTACGTGAGCACCGGAAGCGCAGGAAGATGCCGTT
The DNA here is from genome assembly GCF_004791545.1 of Mesorhizobium sp. M4B.F.Ca.ET.214.01.1.1. Lineage (NCBI taxonomy): Bacteria > Pseudomonadati > Pseudomonadota > Alphaproteobacteria > Hyphomicrobiales > Phyllobacteriaceae > Mesorhizobium > Mesorhizobium sp. M4B.F.Ca.ET.214.01.1.1. Next base: position 120 of record NZ_SRUX01000305.1, on the reverse strand, counting down.
TGCAGGCCGGCCTCACCTGAAGATCAGCCGCCCATCTTGATGCGCGACAGCTTGATCATTTCGCCGAAGCGGGCGCGCAGCTTGTCGTCGACCAGCCTTGAGATGTGGCGCGGAAAACGC
>NZ_SRUX01000304.1:0-280 GCF_004791545.1 Mesorhizobium sp. M4B.F.Ca.ET.214.01.1.1 | reverse complement strand
GAGGTCGAGCTCGGCCGAAAAATCCTTCGGCAGCACGCGCGGAATGTTTTCCGGGAAACCGCCGCCGGTGATGTGGGCCAGCGCCTTGATGCCGTGCGTGTTGCGGATGGCTTTGAGGATCGACTTCACATAGATGCGCGTCGGCTCGAGCAGCGCCTCGGCGAGGCTGACTCGTCGTTGAACGGCGCCGGATCGCTCCAAGCAAGGCCGCTCGCGGCGACGATGCGGCGCACCAGCGAGAAGCCGTTGGAGTGCAGCCCGGAGGAGGCGAGCCCAAGCA
>NZ_SRUX01000303.1:0-281 GCF_004791545.1 Mesorhizobium sp. M4B.F.Ca.ET.214.01.1.1 | reverse complement strand
AGGGCCAAGCATGGGTTTGCAACGGGCGAGCCCTTCACAAATCGATTTCGCCGGATTCTCAGGGATGGATCCTACCGCTGGATCGAGGCTCGCGCACAGCCGTTGAAGGACAAAGAGGGGACTGTCCTTCAATGGTATATAGCGTCGATCGACATTGAAGAGGAGATGAAGGCCCAGGAGGCGCTGCGCGAGCGTGAACGCTTCTTGTGGCAACTGGTGGAAACGTTACCGGCGATGATTGACTGCGCGGCGCCGAACGGAGAGCCGCTCTACCGCAGCCA
>NZ_SRUX01000302.1:0-281 GCF_004791545.1 Mesorhizobium sp. M4B.F.Ca.ET.214.01.1.1 | reverse complement strand
GACGGCTCGCCTGCTCGTGCTCGCCACCGGTATGGGGGACATCCTGCGGCGTGACGTTGGCATCGAGCGCCGATTCGTCCACCAGCGGCAATCGCTGACTTTCGGCTTCAATGTCCGGCCGGCGGGCGCAAGCGCCTTCAAGCATCCGGCGCTGACCTATTACGGCGAACGCGTCTCCGACGGGATCGACTACCTGAACTTTTTCCCGGCCGGCGGGGTCACCCGCGCCAATCTCTTTGTCTTCCGTGAGCACACCGACCCCTGGGTCAAGGCGCTGCGCG
>NZ_SRUX01000301.1:0-281 GCF_004791545.1 Mesorhizobium sp. M4B.F.Ca.ET.214.01.1.1 | reverse complement strand
AGTTCCGGCGTGGTGCCGAACAGGTCGCGGAAGGCGCGGGTGAAAGCCTCATGCGAGCCGTAGCCGGCATCGAGCGCGACCGAGAGGATGTCGGGCGCGCCGCCGGCAAGCTTGCGCGCCGGCTGAGCGAGGCGGCGCGCGCATGTAGCCATCACCGAGCGCCCCGTGGCGGCGCCGAAGGCGCGTGTCGCGTTTCCACGTGACGCGCGCCTTCGGCGCCGCCTCGCTCAGCCGGCGCGCGCGCATGTAGCCATCACCGAGCGCCCCGTGGCGGCGCCGAA
>NZ_SRUX01000300.1:0-281 GCF_004791545.1 Mesorhizobium sp. M4B.F.Ca.ET.214.01.1.1 | reverse complement strand
CGGTGCTCAATCCCGACATGTTCGCGGAGGCGGAGGCTTCCGACCGGCGGCGGCGTGAGGGCAAGGCACTCGGGCCGCTCGACGGCATCCCCGACACCGCCAAGGACAGCTACAAGGTGAGGGGCCTGACGGTCGCCGCCGGCTCGCCGGCCTTCGAGCATCTCGTCGCCAATGAGGTCTTCTGGAAGCGGGTGAAACATTGTGGTTTCCTCACTGTTGCAGCGGCTTTTTTAAACAGCCGGAGCCAATGCGCGACAGGACAAGTTCCTGAACAGCTTGAC
>NZ_SRUX01000299.1:0-282 GCF_004791545.1 Mesorhizobium sp. M4B.F.Ca.ET.214.01.1.1 | reverse complement strand
AGGTGATGCCGGCCTGACCTGAACCTCAACACACGCTAGCACGATCCTGCCGCGGCATGAGATTCAATATTGTTCAACGATGAACCGTTTTCCAGCCTTTGGGATGGGCCAGAGCGACACGATCGATTGATCCCGGTGTCGATTTTTTATTGATTGATCCGTCAATAAAAAATAATCTTGGCTCGAACCGGATCCCAACATGCCCAAAATCGGAATGGAGCCAGTGCGCCGCAAGGCGCTGATCGATGCGACGATCTCCGCGATCGGCGAGCGCGGCTCGCT
>NZ_SRUX01000298.1:0-282 GCF_004791545.1 Mesorhizobium sp. M4B.F.Ca.ET.214.01.1.1 | reverse complement strand
GCACGCCGCAGCCCACCCCGCAATAGGGGCAGGTGGTCCTCACCTCGCGTGCCTCTTCCATGCCTCAGGCCGCCTTCGAGGCCAGTGCTTCGAGCGCGATGAAAAGGCGATCGTCATCGACCTTGACCGGTATCGTCCTCACCGAGCCTTCGTCCGCGCCGAGCGCCTTGCCCGTCTCCAGCGAGATCACCCAGTTGTGCAGCGGGCAGGTCACCGCCGCGCCATGGACGATGCCCTGGCTGAGCGGCCCGCCCTTGTGCGGGCAGTGGTCGTCAATGGCGA
>NZ_SRUX01000297.1:0-282 GCF_004791545.1 Mesorhizobium sp. M4B.F.Ca.ET.214.01.1.1 | reverse complement strand
GAGTCAGCTTAAACCCCGCTGTCGTCTCCCGAACCGCTCGCCCGGAAGCAGACATTCCCGACGTCCGCTATGGGCCATTTCCGGGCAGTTCCGGACACTCTGGCCCAGGCGAGGCTGCGCACCATCGTCGGCGTTGGCATACCGCTCGACGCCATCGAGGGTAAAATGAAGCTGAACCGGGACAAGTCGATCAAAGATCGGCTCCGCGTCATAGCGGCTCTCGAGGAGCGAGGTGGCGAGAACGGAATGGCCATCGCCGACGTCATCCGTAGTCAACCCGAC
>NZ_SRUX01000002.1:0-668522 GCF_004791545.1 Mesorhizobium sp. M4B.F.Ca.ET.214.01.1.1 | reverse complement strand
GATGTACAAGAAGAAGGACAAGTGACGTGAACGCCAACTTCGCTTCCTTCCTCTATCTGGTCTCCGGCATCCTGTTCATCCTGGCGCTGCGCGGCCTGTCGCACCCGACCACCAGCCGGCAGGGCAACCTCTACGGCATGATCGGCATGGGCATCGCCATTGCCACCACGCTGGCACTGGCCATTCCATCGGCCGGCGGCTTCGGCCTGATCGTGCTCGGCCTCGCCATCGGCGGTGGCGTCGGCGCGGTCACCGCGCGCCGCATCGCCATGACCTCGATGCCGCAGTTGGTGGCCGCCTTCCACTCGCTCGTCGGTCTTGCCGCCGTGATGGTGGCGGCCGCAGCCATCTACGCGCCGGAAAGCTTCGGCATCGGCACGGCGGGCGACATCCATGCCCAGGCGCTGATCGAGATGAGCCTTGGTGTGGCCATCGGCGCCATCACCTTCACCGGCTCGGTGATCGCCTTCCTCAAGCTCGACGGCCGCATGTCGGGCAAGCCGATCATGATCGGCGGCCGCCACTTCATCAACGCGGCACTCGGCATCGCGCTGGTCGTGCTGATCGTGCTCCTGGTCACCACCGAGGCCAAGCTGGTGTTCTGGCTGATCGTCGCCGCGTCGCTGGTGCTCGGCGTGCTGCTCATCATCCCGATCGGCGGCGCCGACATGCCGGTCGTGGTGTCGATGCTGAATTCCTATTCGGGCTGGGCCGCCGCGGCGCTCGGCTTCACCCTCGGCAACCTGGCGCTGATCATTACTGGCGCGCTGGTCGGCTCGTCGGGCGCGATCCTGTCCTACATCATGTGCAAGGGCATGAACCGCTCCTTCATCTCGGTCATCCTCGGCGGCTTCGGCGGCGAGACGGCGGCAGCGGCCGACGACGGCATCGAGCGCACCGTCAAGCAGGGCTCGGCCGACGACGCCGCCTATCTGATGATGAACGCGCAGAAGGTCATCATCGTGCCCGGCTACGGCATGGCGGTGGCGCAGGCGCAGCATGCGCTGCGCGAGATGGCCGACAAGCTCAAGGCCAACGGCGTCGAGGTCAAGTACGCCATCCATCCGGTTGCCGGCCGCATGCCCGGCCACATGAACGTTCTGCTCGCCGAGGCTAACGTGCCCTATGACGAGGTGTTCGAGCTCGAGGACATCAACTCCGAATTCGCGCAGGCCGACGTCGCCTATGTCATCGGCGCCAACGACGTCACCAACCCGTCCGCGCGCGACGACAAGTCCTCGCCGATCTACGGCATGCCGATCCTCGACGTCGACAAGGCCCGCACCTGCCTGTTCGTCAAGCGCTCGCTCGGCTCCGGCTATGCCGGCATCGACAACACGCTGTTCTACAAGGACGGCACCATGATGCTGCTCGGCGACGCCAAGAAAATGACCGAGGAAATCGTCAAGGCGTTTGATCACTGATTTGGCGACGCCCGATCAGGCTCCGGCTCAACATTGCGCGCTCAAAGCGTCGGACCCTGCCGTCAATTGGCCGTCGCTAAACGGGTTCCGCCAACACCCACGAGCTCTTGCGCCAACGCGTAGTTCCCTACAAGGTCGCGCGGAATGCCGCCATCAATATCGATCCTTAGCGGCGTCCGCTTGTGCGAAAAGTATTAGAGGTCTGGAAAGTAGGCGCTGAAGTAATATAGACTTGTCAGGCAATCGCGCTGCGGGGAGGAACGTATGTCGTTGGTGCCGGCAGGACCTTATGCTTTACCTGGTGTGAGCATGCCGAGCTGGCTTGTTCGTTTCGACAAAGACGGGCAATGCACGTCTCCAGGAACGGCGGCGGCGCTCATTGGGAAGATGCGCTCCGGAGACTATTCGAGCGTGCTCTTCTACGCTCATGGTTGGAACACCGATTTCGCGGCAGCTGTCGATCAGTACAGTCGCTTTCTGCGTGCCTTTGAAGCGGTAATTCACGAGCACCCGTTGCCGGGGTTCTCACCGATTTTTGTCGGGATAACTTGGCCAAGCGCGTGGATGCCCTCAACGCCTGGGCCGCAAATGGCCGCGGAAGGTGACGCGCAGCAGTCATCCGACGCTAATCTGTTCGAGAAAGTGATCTCCGAGATCGCGTCGGATATTTCGCACGAGGATCGTGCAGACTTCTATGAGCTGATCGATTCAGGGATGCTTGGGCGAGAGCAGGCCCTGAGACTGGCAGCCATTGTGTCGGGTATCATATCGCACCCACCAGAAGAGGTGGACGGCGCTGACGGCGAGCCGATTGGCGAAGAGGGCATTCTCAAGTTGGCGAGCTTGATGCGGACCGCCGAGTCGGGATCTGCAGAGGAAGACATCGACATTGACGAAATCGGCGTGGTGGGAGGCGGGGCCCGTCCCTTAGCAGCGGCCGGTGAGAGCTGGGATCCAAGAGATCTTATCCGCCTTGCCTCGCTCTTCCAGATGAAAGATCGGGCCGGGCGAGTTGGAAGTCGCGGCGTGGCCACACTGCTGCGGGACGTTTTGTCCGCAGCCAAAGGCGGCGTTCACGTGTTCGGCCACTCGTTTGGATCAAAGGTCATGTTGTCGGCCCTATGTGCGCCAGAACCGCTTTCGCGCCAGCCAAGCTCGCTTCTGTTGCTGCAGCCGGCGATTTCACATCTGTGCTTCGCGGAGACCGTTCTTGGGCGAGCTGGCCCAGGGGGCTACAGAGCGGCGTTGAGTCTGGTGAGATCGCCGGTCTTTACGACGTATAGCAGCATGGACTTTCCCCTTCACAACGTCTTCCATTTGGCCCTACGAAGACCATCGGATCTCGGAGAGCTACAAATCGGTGCTGCCGGTGAGCCACCTGGTCGGTATGCCGCTCTGGGCGGCTATGGTCCGAGGGGCATGGAGGATCGAACTCAAATCGATCCGATTCCGGCAGTCGGAGACGACTATCCTGCTTTGGCCGACTACAGGATTGTTGCGCTCGACGGCTCCGACAAGCGGATTACCTCCCATGGGGACGTTGCGAATTCCTACACTGCCTGGGCGTTGCGCACTCAAATTGCGAGGGCCTGAACATGGCCGAAGAGCTAAAACGCGAACACCAGCTCATGTCATTGCGAATGGAGCTATTGGCTTGGTCAGGAGACCCATACGTTTGGATAGAGTTTGAAAGTGGCGGAAGTTCCAAAAAGAACTGGAAGCTCCCCGCATCGATGCTCGGGCTAACCCGGGAGGAAAGGTCGAGCTTGCCGCAGGGTCCACACCTGCCGCATGGGTTGGCGCATGAGATCGCAGCTACTGCCAATGAAAATGCGCGTACCGGTCCATCTGAGCCACTTTGGCTCCATCTAATCAGACCCTACGGGCTTTTGGGTGCGATGCCTTGGGAAAGGTTGCTCGGGGATGTGGTTAACCGCCCGATTCTGAGGTTGCCAGATTTTCTTGAGCGGTCGAAGGAAGACCCCGACACATTAGAGATCGCTGTTTGCTTTGACCCCTCCATCAAAGGCGATCATTTCGCCGACTTTAGGCGCGTACATGACGTGATCTGTAGTGCATTCGACGCACCTAGAGCTCAGGTCGTCGCTCACCTATTTACGACACCCAAAATCGCTGAACACTTCGGCGCCTACCCAATCCCACGCTTGAATATTCATAGTCCGGCGCCGGCTTTGAGTGCATCCGAAAGTGGATTTGCTGGCCCTCGATCGTTCTCGCCGTGGCTCGGGTGGATCGAGAGCGTGCTACGGGATGAAGCTCTTGACGCTGTGCATTTCATCTGCCCCACCGAGTCATCCGACGAGAGATCCAATTTGCTGCTACGGGCATCGCCTGGTGTGGACGAGGCTAAATCATTGACTGCTGTCTATCCATCGGAGGTGGCCAGTTTTCTGCAGCGGATTGGCGCTTGGGCAGTGCTTTTTTCCCCGCCTCAGGGGTCTGGTACCGAAGAGTCTTGCAGGTACTTCGCGGATAACCTGGCTCAGATAAGGCCGGGACCGGTGCTGTATCACGAGTTTGATGACGACATTGAGCAGGTACGCAACCGATTAGACAAGGTTTATCAGTTTTTGTTTGCGTCGGACCCTTCAGAAGCCCCGCAGTTGCGGAGGGATTTCCTTTATTGCCAACCCGCTCTCGTCAGTAACTACCAAAACTGGGATGCGGAACGCACCGAGGTGCTGGGTCCGCCTCGCGCGTCGATAGCGCAGCGAATTCTGGCAAGGGTTACGCAGCAGACTGACCTGATACCAGACTACCACTTGCCGGAAGCCCCGATGTGGACATCAGCAGCGCAGCGTTTTGTTGAAAAGGCCTCGTTGGACTCTTCTCGCTTTCTGCGAACCGCACAAGGAAAGTTTCTTACCGAAACGGTGAGCAGTTCTGCTTTGAGCGCCAACAATGCCGTGCAAAGCACGCTTAGCGACATTCAAAAAATTATCGATCAACATACTATGCCCCCGAAGGACTGAGGATGGCGCCAGTCGTTATTGCTATACAGCGCGATTCCAACGGTTCAGGATTGGCGGCGAGGCTCTACCGTGCTCCAGTCGACCATCCCGGAGGGATGGATCCGAGCCTTTTGAATTTGCCTGATCCCATGCCAGAGTGCGACACGGACGCAAACATGATCGCGTACGGAGAAACGCTATTCGGCGCCCTCTCCAGCCATCAAGCGATTGGCACTGAAATTCAACGGCTGGCGGCAATGCCCGGAGCCGAGGTGGACGCTTTGCAGTTTCGCATTGAGACGCCCCTTGCAGAGCGAGTGCGCTGGGAAACTCTGTGTCGACCGGAACGCCAATTTCTCGCCGTGGCTCCAGGATGTCGCATAACTCGACTTGTCTCACATATCTCTGACGGGTGTATCGGTGTTCGTACCTACACCTTACCTTTGAAGGTGATGGCTTTCGTTTCTGCGGCAGGCATTGACGCGCGTCCCGAGCTCGACGAATTAATGGCCCAGATAGTGGCCGCGCGGGGGAAAAATCTGCCTATCGAAGCCCAAATTTATCTCGGCGATCAAGCCCTCTTGGCCGAGAAACAAGGCAAGGCAGAGCCGGGGTTCAAGTTCTTGCCCATTCCAGATTCGGCGGACGCCATAAAAGCCGAAATAAAGGTTCAAGAGTTCCAATTTTTGCATCTCTTTTGCCATGGCGGGACGGCATTGGGTGTATCTACCCTGGAGTTCGCGACGATCGCTGACAAGGAGGGCGATGCTGCGTCCGGATCCGTCAAGTTGGTGGTCGACGAGTTGGTGGCTGCCCTTGAAATACAGAGGTCTTCTTGGCTGACAGTGCTCAACAGTTGCTCCGGGGCGCGACCAGTACAGCACCTCAATTCCATGGCGTTCAAAATTGCCGAGCGAGGATCGCCAATCGCCGTAGGTATGAACGATCCGATCGATGCAGGTGATGCGACGCATTTTACCCGAACCTTTTATCGCGAAGTTTTAGACATTGTCGGGGCGGCACTTGCAGGCGCTGGTGGCGAAGTGGCGGAGATAGATGTCTCGCCTGCAATAGTTGCAGTACGTCAACATTTTTATGGGATGTACCAGAACAAACCGCCCGAGGCGTTTGGGCGTTGGTCGCTTCCGGTGTTTTATGAGAACCCGGTATCTCTGCAAGTTCGCTCCCTCCTTGATCCCGAGATGAAGGCTCGGGTCGACACGGTAGCCGAGGCATTGCGCAATCTCCCGGCAAGCACCCCGAGCGTAGTCCGTGATCAGATATTGGCGATTTTGGAAAAGCCGCCCGTGGTGCCCGTCCCGCTGCGGCCTGATCGGTTCGGTAGGTTTGGCAAGGTGGATGTCGGGGGGAATGGTTGAACGAGCCGATCGACAGGCCTGAGATTCTCCGTGCGAACGCTTGGGATGGAACAAAAGCTCTAACCCAACAACTTCCGTTAGTGTCGAAATGGGAGCTGCAGCCGCATGCATATCGTGCGGCACAGTGGTTAGCGCCGCCGGAGCTAGATGAGCGTGACTGGCGCAACGCCGACGTTGGTTGGGGCATTGTCGTTCCCGACAACGATGTCCTTGGCATTGTCGAGAAGGCGCGGGGTGACGACTTACCTGAGCCTTTGCGGACTCTCCTAATCGACCGGCCTGGTTCGCCGATTTTGCGCTTTCGCGCGGATTTGGGCGTTGGATTTCTTCGGCGCTATTACGAGGATGGCAGCGTCCAAGATCTTTCTGCGCAGAGCCCGACGCCTGGAACGCGCAAGGGGCGCATACCTCGCTATCTCATGATTTACGCCAGCCCGGTGCGGATCCCGTGGGCCGTCCAATATGCGCTGAATATGTCATGCTGCGTTGGAAGGCTGGATCTGGACGGAGATGACCTCGCAAACTATGTCGCGGCACTGATACACGGGTTCGACGAGGTCGATGCTCGGGCGCCGCTCATTTGGAGCGTAGACCACGGGAGCCCCGATATCACTTGGTTGATGGCCCGCGCGATCGGGCGAAAACTTTATGATAATTATGCTCAAGATAACGATCTAGGTGCTCGCGGCTGGCTGGGAGACGCCGATGCAACAGGAAGTCGACTGACATCGGCGATCGATGCCCATAAGCCTGCTTTGATCATTACCACTAGCCACGGGCTAACGGGGCCACTGAATGATCCCGATGGCTTGCGGGCGAGGCTCGGCAGCCTTGTTGACGCTGATCACTTACCATTGGCTTCGAATGCACTGGGACAAACCGCGGCGGCCGGTGCAATTTGGTACGCTCATGCGTGCTGTTCAGCCGGCTCGGACTCCGAGACGCGCTATGCGGGCTTACTTCCTGCCGGTGACGTTGCAACGATGCTCGCGGGCATTGCCGCGGCCGCCGGAGCCATGGTGGCGCCCTTGCCTCGTGAGCTGCTAGGCAGAAAGCGACCCATCCGTGCATTCGTCGGGCACGTCGAGCCTACGTTTGATTGGACGCTGCGAGACCCACAAAATGGGCAGGTGGTGACGCATGCCTTGGTCACGTGCCTTTGGAATGAAATCTATCGCAGTGGGATCCGCACCCCCATCGGGTTGGCGCTCTCACGCGTCTATCGAGAAGCGGGTTCATTCCTTGGAGGTTGGCGAACGGCAATGGAGAACGTCAACAAAGCGGTTCCGCACGCGCGGGACTGGGCCCTCTACTGCCAACTGGTCGCGATGGATCGTCAGGCCTTGGTGATACTGGGTGATCCTACAGTGGCGCTGCCACCTTTCGCCGGTTAACTACGCGGTGAATAGAGGTGGAATTTTTTTGTAGAAATATTATTTATTTCAATATGTTAGCGCAGAAATATGCTATCAAGAGTTAGACATATATTATCTAGCCAAGCGGTAAAATTTGGTATTGACGAAGTAGCTTAATTAGTAAATCTTAAAACCATAATAATCAGCCTTCGAGGGGAGGGTGATGTGAATCTTGTCTCTGTTTCTCAACAAGAAATCGAAGATCGCCTTATCGACTACTTCTCTAGTCATTTTGGCGACGATCCATCAGTGCTAACTCCGGCGACTAACATTCCGAAAACATATAATATCAATACCTTGGGATGGGCGGCTTTCGCCGACGCGCTGAGCAAGTTGCCATGGATGGTAAAACTTCACGTTCGCCTGGCTCAAAAAGAGATGGTGACGGTTCCTCAGATTCAGCAACTGGCGAACCTGATCGTTCGCAAGTTGCAACATGTCGTGGCCGTGCCGACAATAGCGTCAGAGGTGTTGACCCTCGACAGCTTAATGAAGGCCCATGAATTCATGGAAGCCAAGGTAGCGCAGAAAATTCGAGAGACCTCACCTAAGAAAAAGCCAAGGCGTGCCAAGGCCAAGAAATCGGCAGAGACCTAAAGGCGAGGTCGGGGGGTTCCATGAAGAATCTATGCGCAGCGCTCTTTGCGGCTATGATGCTCTTTCCGGTAGACGCAGTGGCAAAGCCTGTGGCTTGCAAATACACCGGCCCAGCCGGAGCACCTGCCAATCAGAGCGAGTGGCACGTATTTTTGCTACACAAGAACAGCCCGGTTTTCCAAAACTACGATGTCGATTGTGACGGCAAGCTCGGTGCTGACGAAGTCGCAACGTATACCGGCGACGAGGACGCCAAGGTCGCGTCGGCTTTGCATAGCGTGGAGAGGCATGCCGCCGAGGGCCATCCAATTCGCGTGACGGCCGACGGGGAGACAGTCCCTGTTGTGATCGGAAAAAATGATCCGGAAAAGGATCCTTGCGCTCCCGGCTGGAGGTATTTGCTGCGAGATAGCTTTGAGGATGTGTCCATCTTCACGTGTCCGAAAGCTGCAAAGGATGCCAAGGGTGCACAGTTCGACTGGAGCCGCGACAAGGTATCGGACAACGATGTTTGGTCCGCGAAAGGCGTCGCCGCGCTAGGCTACAGCGTCGCACTCGATCCGCCTAGCGACCCGTTTGCACCCTACGTCGTAGGCTATGCATTTGCACCCTCCATCTCGTTCAACAGGGTCGTGAACACGCTCGTAAGTCAGAAATCTAAGAACATCGATGTGCTTTCGTTCGCGGCGACCAGTGAACTGGCGCTTGGAAACGTGCTTGGTGGCACCCAGTACGTGCGGTTTAGGCCGGCGCTGAACACAACCTTCAACGGTGACCCTCGTTCGTGGTCGGCCACGGCGGAATGGCAGCCCTATTGGATCACCGACGGGATCTCAGTCAGCGTCCCGAACGGCCTCGGACCTTTCACTTGGGAACTGGATCCGATCGCTCGGCTCATTTACAGCGAGAAGCTGGGAGATGTGTCGTCGCCGCTATTCCAAGATGACGACAGCTCGCTTCGAGTTGGTGGTGTTCTCGCACTAACCGTCAAACCTAAGCAGAACGATCTGCTCGTTCCCAAATGGCTGCAGCCAGCATCATTTTTTACCACTTATGAGTGGTTGGAGGATGTGGATTCGGGCCACGACTATTCATTGCTAAGTCTGGGTCTGAATTTCAATTTGGACGAAGATGGTCACACAGCGTTGAAGCTCAGCTACTCCCGTGGCGATATCGAAGAGACTGCCCAATTCGTGAATCAAGCAAAAATCGGTCTCGCGGCGAAGTGGTGAGCTATCACCACGAAGATGCATCCAATTTAAAGCGGCCTGTACCTGGGAGGCGAATATGAAGAACGTGTTCGCGGCAGCAGCAGCGGCAGTCCTACTGGCATCTCCGGCATTGGCGTGGGGTCCGGAAGGCCACGCGGTGGTGGCGATGTTAGCCGAGGCCAAGCTATCCCCCGAGGCCAAGTCTAAGATCCGCAAGATATTGTTTGGCGCGCCATTGGTGACAGGTGCCGTCATGGCCGATGACATCCGAATTTCGCGACCGGAAACGGCGCGATGGCATTTCGCCGACATTCCATACGAAGAGGATCATTTCGACGCGGGTAGAGACTGTGCGGCAGAGGTCACGGGCGACTGTGTGATTGCGGCCATCGGGCGAGAAAAGGAGCTGATCGTTAATCCCGAGGCTTCTGTCTATGATCGCGCCGACGCGCTTAAAAGGTTGGTGCATTTCGTTGGGGATATTCATCAGCCCTTCCACGCAATCGAGCGCACGGTCGACGGCAATTCTGATCAAGGTGGCAACTTGGTCAAAGTGACGTTCTTCGATGACAAGAAGACCAATCTTCATTCGGTTTGGGACAGCGGCCTTATCCTCCACACCCAACTTACTGCCGAACAATATGTTGACCATCTGTCGAGGGACGTTGTCCCGAAGCTCGCGCCCGCTGACGTCGCCGAGGCCGATCCCATCAGATGGGCGGAGTCCAGCCACCGCATTGCAAAAGCCGCTTACGTCAAAAGCGGTGACGTGCTCGGCGACGATTACTACAACACTCACATTGGCAATGTTGATCAGCAGCTGGCGTTGGCGGGTTCCAGACTAGCAGCCATACTCGAAAGCCTACCGGATCTGGACGCCCCGGCCTACTTCACCTTTGAGCAGCGGGGCCCAGACAAGAGCCCCAGCAACTCGTTCGCATTCAAGTTGATTGACCAACGCACCGTCGCGATGGCCAGAAAGATCTTGAAGACAGGAATGGATCGGCATGTGCAAGGGACGATCGTAGTCAAGAAGGTGCCGTACAATCCTGCCTGGTCGTATTCGCTGATCCCTGAGAGCATCGGCTTTTTTGAGCAGGCGATTGAAGTCTGCGATGCGAACATGGCGCAGGTCGAACAACATGTCGACGAGATCGGCGGAAGCTACCTGCCAAAGGCGCATTGGTGTCCCTGGAGCTCAAAGTTGACCGCGGAGATCACGAACAAGATCGATTCGTCGACGGACCAGCCTAAACCCTGACCGCGTGCGCCTCATCGTCAGTCGTCTCGGTGGCTAGCCTTAGATTTGTTCGGACCTCTATGTGAGCCCACAAGGCAAGCGTGGAGGATCGAGCCATGACGATATCTGAAGCGCGCGGCGACAGGTCACACCCAATCTAATTTGTCGTGACAACCAAGTGGACATTTGTGAATGCGCGATTGCCCTTTGCTTCTACTGTGCATAGAAGCACTGTGCCGGGCGGCTTTAAGGGTTGGGTAGTGGGGCGTGGGTTCTAAATTCGAAAAGCTAAACAGGCTGCGCGAGTCGCTTCGCGAGTCTAACCATGATTTCCGTGCGAGTACCCAGTTGTTCAGCAGCTTGGACGTCGCCAAGATCGATCGCGATATGGATCTCGCTGGTCGCGGGAAGGAACGTGGCGAGGCGAATCAGCCCCCAAAGAACACCAAGAATCTCGACGATGTCGAACATGCCATTATCGAACGTGTTGAGGATGAGAAGAAGGCGTCCTATCACACTCTTGAGGACAGCTTGCAGCTTCTCGGCGGGCGCCTTGCCGGCCTGGATTTCGAAGAACAATTTGGTCTAATCCGCCAGGCAAATGCAGCGAGCGTGTCTGACTTCAAGGCTTCGGTCGCCGTCGGACTGGATGAGCTACATGGACTGAGAAGGGCTCTTAACGACGCCGAAAAAGAGCACTCTTGGTTTAAGGAAAAGCATGGCCTGGTTCGTGCCGCGAGGGTGCAGCACGGCGTGGCTCATGTCTTTAGGCTCTCGCTGCTGTTGTTCCTGTTTCTCATCGAGACCGCGATGAACGGCAGTTTCCTCGCCAAGGGAAACGAGCAGGGGTTTTTTGGCGGCATCCTCGAGGCCGCGGCATTCTCCTTCATCAACATCGGCGCCGCGTTGCTCCTGGCGGTTTTTTGCGCGCGACTGGTCACTCACCGGTCCATCTTTGGGAAGCTGGTAGGGATTGGCTCGATCATTTTTTATGTCGCGCTAGCCGTCACCATAAACTTGGCCCTGGCGCACTATCGGGAAGTGAGTGGGACGCTTGCGGACGGCGCTGGTGCGGAGGTCATCCGCAATCTACGCGCCGATCCGGCCGGGCTCACAGACGTGAAGTCATGGTTGCTCTTTGCGATCGGCCTCATGTTTTCGATCTTCGCATTTATCGATGGCTGGTTCGTGTTCGACCCTTATCCAGGATACGCGGGCGTAGAGAATCGATTGGTTGGCAGGCGCGAGGATTATATCGAGCGAAAGAAGGAGTTGATCGAGGAGCTGCAAGACGTTCGAGATGACCACAACGAAAAGGTTGAGGAAATTGTCAAGGATCTCGGCAGTCGCCGCAGGGAGCATCGCGCGATTGTCGATCACCGTGGGAGGCTTCTAGCGCTCTTTGCGCAACATCAGGATCAATTGGAACGAGCCTGCAACCAACTTCTGTCGAAATACAGGGAAGCAAATATCCAGGCCCGGAAAGAGCCGGCGCCCAAGCATTTTGGAGCGCCCTACAAACTCGATCGCATCAAACCTCAAATTTCAGGTGGTGGGGAGTGGAGCGAAGGAGACATCGGCGCGTCGATCCGCGAGGCCCAGGAGGAACTCAACGCTCAGGTCCGACTCATCGGCCAAGAGTGTGAGCGAGGTATTGAGCAGTACCGGGATCTCGACAAGATTCATCCGGACAGCGTGAATGGCTAGGCGGGCTCGCAGGCGCAAGAAGGGCGATGCGGGCACAATCGTCGCGGCGGTCGCTCTTGGGGTACTATCAGTTGCCATGTTGGCCGGCATTGGCTGGATGTGGTCAAGATCTGGGAAGGGCCAGATCGATGCCAGCACAAACTGTCCGTTGGGCGGGCCAACCAGTCTGACAGCTGTTCTCATCGACGCCACGGATCCGATTTCGGGGACGACGATGTCCGATCTGAAGAACGAGTTCCGGAAGACCATCGGACGGGTCGAGCCCGGCGGGTATGTGAGAATCTACACGCTGAACTCAGAGCCCGGCGACCTGACGGTGATGTTCGATGGATGCAACCCGGGAGACGGGTCGACGGTCGATAGTTGGACGAACAACCCTGCGCGCCGCCAAAGGAAGTGGGAAGACGCCTTCGGCGATCCATTGAGCAAGCTTCCTGACAAAATCCCGAATGGTGATTCGGTAAGCCAGTCGCCCATCATGGCCGGCATCCAGAAAATCAAACTGTCACTCTTCGACAGCAACTTGGCGAAACAGGGCAGCCCAAAGCGGTTGGTTGTCGCATCGGACATGATTGAGCATACCGCCCTCTATTCACAATACCGATCGGGGCTCGATTATCAGAAGTATCTCAACAGCGCCGCCGATCGAACCTACGGCACCTCGCTCGATGGGGTGAACGTCACGATTCTCTATCTCGACCGGGCAAAGAAGCCATTTCAGTCGCTCGACCACGCCGAGTTCTGGACGCAGTGGGTCCAGAGCCATCATGGCGAGTTCGAAAAGCTGGTTGGCTTGGAGGGGTTAAACTGATGGCCAGGAAACACGACCAATCGCTGTTGGGCCATCCGGGCTTTCCACTCGTCGTCTTTGCAGCACTCACCCTCGGTGGCTGCGTCTTCATCGCCATCGCCAAGCTGTCGGGTGTGAACCCAATTGTGGGGGCGGGCATACCGGTCTGCCTGATGTTCTTCTATCTGGGTGTGTCGGTTTTCACGGGGAAGCTGCGGCTGCACGATGAACAGACCGGCGACAACCTTTACTACATGGGCTTCCTGTTCACGCTAACGAGCCTTGGGGTATCGCTGTTTCAGTTCGGGTCGGAAGGTTCGACCGAGGCCATCGTCAGGAACTTCGGTATCGCGGTGACGTCGACGATCACCGGTATTGCGCTCAGAATCTTCTACAATCAGATGCGCCGCGACCCTGCCGATATCGAGCGGACCGCGAGGCATGAACTCGCCGATATGACCCGGCGGGTGAGAGCCGAGATGGAGAGCGTTACCAGGGAGTTCGCCGACTTCCGGCGCGTCAGTCATCAAATGCTCGAAGAAGGCTTCGCCGAGATTGCCGTGCAGGCGGAGCGGAACGGGGAGCACATTAGATCCGCCCTGGACAAGATCGCGATGGAAGCGATCAAGCCGGTGCAGGAGGCGTCAGGCAAGCTCAGCGACGCACTCAAGGACAATTTCGGTCAGGTCGAAAGTCAGTTCTCCTCGATTGCACAGCGCGTGGAGGCCGCCGCGGATTTGCTCGACAAGGCCAATGGCTCGATGTCCTCGTCCGTGAGCAAGCTTGGCGCGCAGGCAGACACGGTGGCCACGAAGCTGGAGAAGGTTGTCGTTCCCGACGAGGTGCTGAAGAACGATCTGGCGCCGATGGTGAAGATCCTTGGCAGCGCTGTCGCGCAGTATGCCGTGAAGACCGAGACCGCGTCGCAGGAGCAGCAAGCTCGCATGACCAGCCTCGCCGATGCGGTGGGCAAGGTCGCGAGCGGCGTGGAGCGGGCGGCGGCTGCCGCGGAGAAGACCGCGGAGACCGTGCAAGCTCAGCAGAACGTCACCCAGGCGCTTGCGGCAGTTGTGCAAAAGCAAAGCAAGGACACGAGCGAGCTTGTCGCAATGCTCGCGGAAAAGAGTCTTCACGTTGCGCGTGCGAACCACCCCGCCAACGGCCCAATAGCGATCGAGCCGGCGCCTTCGGTGGCGCCTCCGGCCAGTGTCGGCGAAGAGGCGCCGATCAAGATTTCCGAGAGCCCACAAGCCGATTCCTTCCAAACTTTGAGCGGAACACCTCAGGCGGATAAGGTCGAACCGCCCAGAAGATCCAGTTGGTGGGGCAGGTGAGCGACGCCGGCGGAACATCAGTTGCTTTCGAGCGCAAGGGCTATGGCCGCGGCCTGATCCTTGGCCTGACGATGGCCGAGACAATGCTGCTCTTAGTTTTCTGCCTTCTGTTGGCGGCCGGCGCCATCATCGCCAAGAAGGAAAAGGAGGCGGCCGAGGCGCAGAAGATTGCGCAATCCGTCCAGGAGACCGTTCGCAAGCTTGACGAGGAGAACAAGCGGCTGCTTGCTCAGCTAAATGCGTTCAAGCCCGCGACGGGACGCAATGTCTCCGATCAAGAATGGCGCGAACTTGTCCTAGCGAAAGAGGTCGTCGAAACAATCAAGAAGGCCGGGCTAACGGTTGAAGAGGTGGTGAAAAGGGCGCCGGTCACCAAGGTCCTTGCTGAGAACGACGTCGACGTCGATCAGGCCAAGGAGATGATCGAGCACATGAAGGTGCTGAAGGAGTATGGCTACTTAGGTGCGGCCAAGACCTCCAAGGACCTTTCTGAGGCGTTGAAGAAGGCCGGTGAGGCCGTGGTTGCTGCCAAACCGAACGATTGGCCACCGATCATCAGCCTGAGCGAACTCGACGGCTACAATTTCGATACAGGCAGCGCCGAGCTTTCAGACCGGTTTAAGACGAGGCTGCGCGATCTGTCGAAGACGATTGCGGGCATTGCGACCTCGTATGGCGTCGACGTCATCGAAGTCATTGGCCACACGGACGAGCAGGCGATGTCGGGCCTGGCGTCGAACATGGACAAGAGCCTCCAACCGGTCTTGGCACGCAAGGTTGAGGTTGGAACGCTTCATCCGGCTGACAATGCGGGCCTCGGTTTGGCGCGAGCAATTTCGGTCACGAGCATCCTTCGCGACATGCCCGAGTTGAAAGGGTTCACCATCCTGCCGATGTCTGGTGGCCAGCTGATACTTCCTGGCGATCGTCTGACCGATGGAGCGCAGGCTGGCGACGTGAAGGCAAGACGACGAATTGAAATCAGGGTGAGACAGCGCTCCCGCGAGACGGATCTGGTGCCCGCCGGGGGATCAAAGTCATGAGCGGGAAAGAATGCTGGTGACCTAGCGCTCGCAGCATTGAGTTGGGGGACTCAAAGGGATGGGGTTTTACGTTCGCAAATCGGTCAGCGCAGGACCGTTCCGGTTCAACTTTTCCTCGGGCGGAGTTGGCGTCTCCGTTGGCGTGAAGGGCCTTCGGATCGGGACGGGTCCACGAGGTCATTACATCCATGCTGGCGTGGGTGGTCTCTATTACCGCGGCACGCTCGGAAAGGCTGGAGCGAGACACATTGCTCGACAGCCGGTCTCGCAAACGTTGCAAACACAGCTGCAACCGTCAGCGCCGGAATACGTGACCGATGGCGTCGTGATGAGGGAGATTGAGTCCGGCGACGTGATGGAGATGCGCGACGAGAGCTCTGCCGAAGTGTTGGACGAAATCAACGCCAGACAGTCGCAGACGCGGCTCTCGGTAATCCTGGCGGTCTTGTTCGGCATCGTGGGTTTCCTTGTCGGAAAGGCAATCGGCGGTGCCGGCCCAGTTGTGGGAGTCGCTGCCTTCCTGCCGGGCATGCTGATCGGCAAATGGTTTGACGGCTATCGTCGGGTGAGCGTGCTTTACTACGATCTGGAACAGGACGCCGAGGCTGCCTATGGCAGGCTGGTGGCCGCGTTCGAGACGCTCACCGGTTGCGCGGGAAGGTGGCATGTCGCGGCAGGGGGCAAGATCGAGGATCTGACGACTTGGAAGCGCAACGCCGGCGCCAGCATGCTAGTCGACAAAAAGCCGACGACACTTGCGAGCACATTACCTCAGGTTGTTCGCAGCAACGTCACCCCGCCTTCGATCCACGTCGGCCGGCAGGTGCTCTACTTCATGCCGGACCTAGTCCTGGTCAAGGACGGAAACCGGTACGGTGCCATCGGCTATGGTGATCTTCGAACCCAGTTTGCCCCAAGCAATTTCATCGAAACCGGCCAAGTTCCAGCCGACGCTCAAGTGGTTGGGCATACTTGGGCGCATCCCAACAAAAGCGGTGGGCCAGATAGGCGGTTCAAAGACAATAGACAGATACCGATCTGTCGTTACGAGGCTTTGCGGCTATCGAGCTCGAGCGGATTGAATGAACTTGTTGAGTTCTCGAAAACGAATGTCAGCCAGCCGTTTTGCCAGGCGCTTTCGGCGATTGCGCAACTGCATCTAACCCCTGTTCGCCAGACGATCAAACTTGAAGCCCGGCCGGACGTTCGTCGCTAGGCGGGCTGGGCTCATCACTTGAAGAAACCGGCTCGAGGATTTGAATTCCCATGGCAGCAAGTGGATTTTCTTTAGAGCATTTTGAGTTGCTGCAAACATGGAAGGGCGCGAAACGCAACAAGGGCGATCCCGCTCAAAACGAGGCCTATGAGAAGCTGGTCGAGGCCTATGAGGCGACGGCGGCGTGGGCACGGGAAGTTTGTGCGATCCTGTTTCCACGGGGCATAGTCAAAAAGCTTTCCAAGCCGACCAACCAGGCTCAGCGTTTCAAGCCTTACACCTGGGTCAGGATCTATCCCCGGCCAGAAGCACCAGAAGAACTGGCCTACACCGTAGGCATCGATGCGAGCGGTTGGTTCTGCGTCAAGATCGATACCGTTTTCCAGAGCGAAACAATCCGCGAGCGCTACGACCGAATAACCGGCGGCAACTACTTGGCTTCGCCGGTGGCTGCAAATCTTTCGCAGCGAGACGGTCTTCGACTAACTCGCGAGGAGCTCGTGGCCTGGAGCGTCGAGGAAATTGGCCGATTTGAAATCAGCTATGACACTGTTGCCCGCGAGCTAGGGCTTTTAGAAGGGCCGATGCGCTTGGTGACAGACACGCAAGTCTGCCGCGATCATTTTGCGCGATGGGCCGACGTGATGACCGAAACAGCTGTCCGGAGGGGGGCAGTCCTAGCGCTGACTGACCATCTTGTCTTCATGCGTCGTAGCGATAGCAGCGGGAAGGTCGAGACGAAATTCGGTCAGGATCCGCGCGGCGTCGAATGGGCAGTGGAGATCAACGAAGCAACTAAGCCAGGCGACTATAACGCGCTTTCGGCGATCGCAGAGGACGAGACCGGCGGCCGATATCTGCTTCGGCAGGGCCGGCTCCACGGAGGGCCAACTGCTGCGACCATCCAAGAGGGGGAGTTTGCTGCTCGAACAGGACTCTCGAATGTTGAGGTTGGAGCGACAGGCAACGCGGCAGCTCGCCGATGGTTTTTGGTCGCAAACCTTGATGACCCTCCAGAGGCCATTAGGCGCGATACCGCTCGATTCGTAGATTTTTGCTGGTCGGCACGCATGCCCGGGCGAGCAACGCCGAGGCCACAAGGTAGCATAGGCGAAACCCTGGCACGCGCGGAGACTGGTGGCTTCTACACGGTCGGCCCGAAAACGGCGAGTGAGGCGCGCCAGATCAAGAAGCTCCAGGGAGAGGTTTGGATTGCGTTAGCCGAGAAGCTTTCGGCTCAGGGTATCCCCTACGAGAAGCGGCGGCAGCAGGGCGGTTACGAGATCGACATGAAAATCGACCGTCCGGATGAAGATGCGTTGCTGCTGGAAATCAAATCTGGCTGTGGTGCGGATGACTTGCATACTGGCATCGGCCAGTTGCATCTCTACCGGCAGCTTTTCAGCAATTTCAGAGGACACGTTCCGGTTCTATTGCTGAAAGGGGAACTGAAGGCTTCGCTGCGTAAGGCGATCGAAGCGTTGGGCGTATATGTTTTTAGCTACGATCAGACGGATGAGAACGGCGTTCACCATGTCGGTTTCGCGCCTGAATTTTTGAGGTTTTGCGGTATCCCTGGACGATGACCGCTATGGGCAGCGTCAGTAGAGTGCTGCTTAATGCGTCAGACCGCTCAGCAAAGCCCTTCGCAAGGAATTCCGTCGCCGTCACGATCCAACTTGCTGCCCCAAGAGCAATTGTTCAGATACCAACGCGCTTCCTCGCAGGAGGAAATTTGAGAGCAATAGCGTCGGGGCTGGCATGAGTAGCTCTGTGCGATCTGACCTTTGGTGATTAGGTCGAACTTACGGTTTGCTGGGGGCTTTGGATCGTCGGAGTGATCGGCGCGCCAATCCCATGGCGCCTCGAATTCGCCAGTCCACACCCCAATTTTGGCAGTCTTAGCTTGTGCCTGCAGTTCAGCGTAAGCACCGTGGCTATATCGAGGCCAATCGAGAGCCTGGCCGTGCTCAACCATCCAAGACGCGACGCTGGCGCCGTCCGCCCGGTGACAGTCGCCAACGAAGCGGTGATACCTATCCCATGCCACGAAGGTGCATTGCACTGGTCGAGACGCGGCCAAAAAGGTGTCGAGGGCCTCGGCGGATCGACGCCCACATGGATAGTCCACGCCATTGGCATCTTTGCAGAGCTGACGGCTTTCAGGCGCGTCGATCCCGTTGAAGCGGATGCGCTGACCGTGGATTTCGATCGTGTCACCGTCCACAACCGAGGCCATCCCCACGATCGCCGGTGGGCTTGCTGCAGTCCAGTTGGTTACTGCTGCGCCGAGGTCGCTGTGGCTGTCTCCTGTGAGGGAAAAAGCAGCAAACGCTGATGCAGCCAGGCCGGCGATTGCCAAAGAAACGATCGCAAAGCTCCGGCCGCGGGAAGCGCGGGCAATAGGGCTTCGGCGGCCACGCCTTAAGCGCGGCCGGTGCCGGTGTGATTGCCGATCATTCTTCAATTGTTAGCTCCCCCACGAGAAATGACGGCCTAGCGTCCTCGACCTCTCTTGGCCGGCGCCTTCTTTGTTACCGTCTTGCGGCCAAGACCGAGCGATTTGGCGAGATTGGAGCGGCTTTCCGAATAAGCGGGAGCGACCATCGGGTAGTCGTGTGGCAGTCCCCACTTTTGCCGATACTCGTCAGGGGTGAGGCCGAAATGGGTGGCCAAATGCCGCTTAAGCGATTTGAACTTCTTTCCGTCCTCGAGACAGATGATGTAGTCCGGGGTCACCGATCGCTTGGGATTAACTGCAGGGACCTGTGCTGGCTTTTCGGGTTCAAGAGGCTGACCGATACGCACCAACGATGAATTTACGCTCTCGATAAGATCGGCCAGCGACGCAACAGGTACGGCATTTTTGCTGACATAGGCTGAAACGATATCAGCGGTAAGTTCGATAAGTGACCCTGCGTGGCTGTGAGAATCGTCGGCCAATTTTTTGCTCCATGGAAAACAGGTATGGCGCATCTATTACCCGCATCGCCGCAAAAAACCAGTAGACCGGAACCATTATCCTGAAGATATGAGGTTAGCCCTGTCCCTTCTTCTTGGGCTTTCGCCTTATTCGAAGACGAGTCCTCCCAAGGTAGCTTGAGACCTGATTGCGTTCCCAGACTTCCTGCATCGTGGGGAAAGGGTTTTTGGCGGCGAGCCGGACGACCTGAGCCAAGGTGCTGATCAAGGGGCGGTTGGCGGGTGCCTTGCGAGTTTCTGGATCGAACATCATTTCGACCAGTGCCGCACTAAGATCGACCTTATTGAGGCCAGCGTTCGTACGCTGGGAATAGAGATCCGAAAGTTTTGCCCCGGGGTTCTCGGATTTCTTACAATGGATGATGTCTTGCGGGGAAAAAGCTGCGTTGCCACGAGCGAGCGCGGTCATCGCGTGGGCGATTTCGGTGGCTGAAAAGTTGTCGAACTCGAAGGAGGAGCGCCAAATTTTTATATATTCCGGTCGAGTCGCGTAGCGATTTGTGTGGAGTGTCGACGCAAAACTTTTGGCAGCCTCTTTTAGTTTGCGCGCGTTGTTCTCGTTGTCGAGGATCAAAAAAGTGAAGGTTTGGTGGTGGTGCAAATAGTCGACCAATCGCAGGATTGCGCGAAAACGATCCATCTTTCTACCGCCCGTGGCGTTGTCGACTCCGCCGAGGTTGATCACCTCGATCTGATGGGTTCCGGCATGTGCGCCAAAAAATCGCTCGAAGATCGTTTTCCCGCGGCTTCCTCGCTGGCGCCTTCGACAAACAACGTCAGTTTCGGTGCGGAATTTAAATCGAAGCGATTTGTGATGAGCTCCATGTGACGCCGGGCGTCGGCACGAACTGCAAGCTCTGGGATGTGTGTGAGTATGGTTCCACGGACCTCGTTGGGATCTGGCAACTCCTCGCGGTACAAATCGCGATACAGCAGCCGCAACATAAGGGCGCCACCACGCATGGCCTGTGCAGCGAACGCTTTGCCCTTCAGCCGATCACGCTCGCGCGGCGACGCAAACTGCATCAACTGATACCAATGCTCCAATGGATCATGGTGAGATTGCTGCAGGGACAGGGCTTCGTACGCGTGCCGCAGCCTGTCAGGCGTGAGCTTGAATGCCCGCTTGGTGACGCTGGAGTCCCAGACCCGCGCATATTGCTCCCATCGCCACGCAGTATCACCAACAACCATCCAGCGGTCCCATTTCAGTCCTCCCTGGGACACCTCCCTCGTGCGTTGATTGCTGCGCGTATGCGGGAAGTAGCGGTCTGAAATGAACTGACATAAAAGATCGATGGCCGGGCGGAACTGACGGGTATAGTCGCTCAACTTGCCAAATTGCTTTGCGAGTCTCCTCAACTGAGCGCCCCTGCCAACCCATGCAGCGTCGTTCAGGTGATTGTCGAGAAACTCTTCTAGATTGATCGACATCGTGAACTGCGCAAGCACGAAAAGGAGTGAGGCGATTTGGAATCGTGAATAGTAGGCCTCGCTGTCACCGCCGTTCCTTTCAGGGACCGCGTGCGTCTCTCCTTGCGTGCAGTCGACGGCATAGCCAAGCCGGAACCATCGATTGTTGGCAAGCGGCAGTCGGAGTGGCTGTCTAGCCTTGGACCGATAGACACGAAACAATGGCATGAAGATTCCAAGTCGCTCGAACTGCAAAAGCCTTGGCTCATTGATCGCGATGCCGCACAGCGTACAGAATTGTAAAAATTCCTCTGACCTAAGGGGTGGGCAATGATGAACGCCGCCATTTCTCAGCAGAAGGACTGCCGCTCTAGGCGGAATCGTCAGTAGGTTTGGCTGACTTGTCGGCTGTTTTGCCATGGCACGCCTTTGTGAAAACGCGAGGTCGCGGATAGAAATATGCGCGACCACAATGCGGGCGTTCAAGCTTCAGCATTGAAATACGAGTCGCCTGGCCGCGCAGACAATTGAGGCCAGCCGATAGGAGAAGGCCTCTGGTATTGAAGAATCGGGGCAGAGTTGTCTACTGAGACATCTGTCCACAACAAAATCGCAGAGGCTCAGATAGTGACATCTTCCAAAGACCCCACCGGCGATTCCGAAACTTCGACCAAAGACCCGAGCGACGCTTCGGTAACCTCGACCAAAGACTCGACGGACCCCACCGAGGAGGCGCCCCCGCGCGCTCTGACGTCGAGCGAAATTGAGGAATTGCAACGAAACCCAGGCGCCGGGGCCTTACGAGTGGGGGACGGATTGTCGGTGGAGCATAATGATCTAATCGCCCGCGCAGCTTACGCCTCCCGGGAGAAATCTTCGTCATCAGACAGCGACTAACTGCAAGCCAACTTAAAGGTGGCCAGAGGCTGGACCAGTTCTCGAACAGAACTGGTCCGTCTCTGCGTTTGGTTTTCTCCCTACCGACGCGATATCGGGTGGGGAACCGTCTCAAGTCGAAAAAAGCAGGAACTGTGGTGATATGCGGTTGCGGTTGCGATTGTAGTTTCGGCAATTGTCCAAACATGCCGGGATTTGCGGGATTGCTTGAGACACAAGGCAAAGCAGAAAGTTAGCAACCTGTCCGATCGCATTCACAAATGTTGAGGCGCGGTCGGAATGAGGGCATTATTCACAAGGTTCCAAAAGCGACTGTTTTTTGTTGCGACTGCCGTTCGGTAGGTTCTATGTGTTTGGTTCTGCACGGGGGGTGTAGTTGTCTGACGTCGAAAAATCGGTCTTCCAGAGCGACCTGCCTCTGAAGGAGAAACTCGAGCGCGCCAGGATGGAGCTGCTCGATCTTTCCGCGCGCAATCGCCTTTTGAACGTGCCGCGGTTTTCCAAGAGCGCGAAGACGATCGACATTGTCGATGAGAAGTCGTCCGAGATCTATCGGTTGCTGGTGAACGAAGGCAAGGCCTTTACGTTCCTCGCCGGCAAGCCCGATAGACCGAAGGCAGGCCAAGAAGGCACCTCCGCGGAAGAAGAGATCGACTACTCCCCAATTTCCCTTGCTCAGCCAGAGGACGATGAGGTCGACGATCGGGGGATCTCCGCGCGACACTCAGACACAAAGCTGCAGACGCGCATGACCCCCACCGGGTTGCAACGCCGGCTTCTCGATCTCTATCACGATGCCAGGACCCTAGAAGAGGAGCAGGGCGTCAACATCCTCTTCCTGGCTCTCGGGATGCTGAAATGGATTGACCCGAACAACAAGGAAAACATCCGTCAAGCGCCGCTCATTTTGGTGCCGGTCCGACTTGAGCGAGGAACGGCCGGAGAGAAGTTCCGGCTGCGCGCTAGGCCAGAGGATCAGAGCGCAAATCTCTCTCTCGAGCTCTATCTCGATCGCATGCACAAACTCGCCGTGCCGAGCTTCGATGCTGGAGACGACTTCGACGCTTCAAGGTATCTCGATGCCGTGGCCGAAGCGATCTCCACAAAAGAGGGCTGGGAGGTCCTCCGGGACGACATGGTGCTCGGCTTCTTCTCGTTCGCGAAGTTCTTGATGTACCGGGACCTTGATCCCGAGATCTGGCCCGAGGGCTCGAAGATCATCGAGCAGCCGAAGATCCGCTCGCTGCTTTCAGACGGCTTTGAAGCACGCGAGCCGCTGATGTCGGAGGATGTCGCGATTGATCCGCACATCGCGCCCGCAGAGATGTTGCATATCGTCGATAGTGACAGTTCCCAGACGCTGGCGATCCATGATGTCAGGAAGGGTCGCGACCTTGTGATCCAAGGTCCTCCGGGAACAGGTAAATCGCAGACGATTGCAAACGTTGTTGCCTCGGCCGTGGCGGACGGAAAGACCGTCCTTTTCGTGGCCGAAAAAATGGCGGCGCTGGAGGTTGTGAAGCGCCGCCTCGACAATGCCGGGGTAGGGGATGCCTGTCTGGAACTCCACAGCAACAAGGCTAACAAGCGCATGATGCTGGAGGAGCTGCGCCGCACCTGGCAGCTCGGATCGCCTCGGGGACAATTCCCGTCGGCGCTGACTGACCAGTTGTTGCAGGCGCGCGACAAGCTCAATGGGCATGCCGACAGGATGCACGTTCCGTTTGGCGCATCCGCCCTGACGCCCTACCAGGTTTTCGGCCAGCTCACCCGCCTCAGGCAGAGCGGGCAAAAACCCGTAGATGTCGAACTTGAAGGTGCCACCGATTGGACGAGCGAGGGCGTTTCGTCACGCCGGAAGCTGCTCGACGAGGTCTCTCAGCGGATTAACGAAATCGGGCTGCCCATCCACCATCCCTGGAGAGGAGTCAGCCTGGATGTCGTGCTGCCAACCACTGTGGAGCGGCTTGTCCCGCGCATTGGGTCGTTGCTGGATCAAGCGAGGGCCGTGCGGGCCAAACTGATCGACATTGCCGCGCGGATCGAGGCAGAGCCTCCCAGAATTCTGAGCGATAGCGGCGAGATAGAAGATCGCGCGGAACTGCTCGCGTCCGCACCAGAGCTGCCCGCCGACGCGTTGGTCTCGCTGGCCTGGGACGACCAGCCTAAGGAGATCTCGTCGCTTCTTTGGACAGGATCGGATTTCGCCCGCAAACTGGAAGACATTTCGCAGCACCTGGCGCCGGCGGCGATAGAAACCCCAATTGAAGGTCTCGAGACAGAGCTTGCAAAGCTGCCATCGGAATTTCCGAAGGACGGGTTTGTCCGCGGGCACCAACTGACCGTGCTGCTGCCGCGCTTGCGGGATGAAGCCGAGCGGTTGAACCAGGAACTCGGGTCAACGGTTGTACCGGACACGCTGGCGGGGATCGTTAGATTGATCGCGACGGGGGAGAGAGTTGCGGCCGCCCCTGACGCAAGCCCCGAAGCGTTTGCGGCGACCGTGTGGGACTCTGGCCTTGAACAAGCAGCAGATCTTGCCGAGAGCGTCGCCACACTTGAGGCGGTTCAAGCAGAGCTGAAGGGCAAGGTTGTCGATGCCGCCTGGAACACGGACGTAGCACAGACAAGGCAGGCCCTCGCTACTCATACCGGACTGTTGAAGGCGTTGAGCGGCGACTACCGTCGCGCCAAAGCACTTGTCCGATCCCTTCTCGTCGATCCCAACGCGCCTTCAACCGAGATAGTGCGTCTCCTAGATGTGTTGATGAAGGGGCAAGCGGCGGCCGCGAGGGTTCGTGATGGCGACGCCTTTGGTCGTTCGGCCTTCGGAGCAGATTGGCGCCGGGAGAAATCGTCGTCGGCACCGCTCTTGGCGCTAGTCGAATGGATGCGCACGCTGAGGGGGCTTGGCTCGGAACCGCGGCTTATTGCCGGTCGAATGGCCGAGCGCTCTGAAGCGGGCGCGCGGGCGCTCCGAGTTCGCAAGGTGATCGATATCGGCCGGCCGATGATCGAGGGTTTCTGGAATGATCTTGGCCACCTTGCGCCGTCCATGCTGGCTGACGTGGCTTCCGCGGAAAGGGCTTCATTACAGCTGATGGAAGAGAAGGCGCGCTCCGTGGCTCAAGCGGACGAAGCGTCTCGAGGGATTCTGGCCAGCGTACCCGATCAGTTGTCGCATCGGCTGGAGCTTGTACGGCGCCTGGGAGCGCTACAAAAGCTCGCTCAAGAGATCGATGCCGCAGAAGGCCTTGGCATGTCCGCATTCGGCTCGTCTTGGCTTGGGCGAGGATCCAATTGGGCCGCGCTTACGCAAGCCGAGCTTTGGTTTAAAGATAATAGCGCACTTCGACATCTGGTCGCGCGTTTGCCTGACAGGGTCGAGATTGCGAAATCGGCGCGTTCAACGCGAGAGGCGACCCAAGCCGCGGCATTGCAATTGAAGGCGCTTGCAGAGAATCTGAAGGCTGATGCTTCGTCCTTGTTCGCAGCAGGCGATTTCTCGGAGGTTGTCATTGCCGAGTTGATTGCTCGACTGGAAGGCTGGGTCGAGCATCAGGAACAACTCTCGAAATGGGTTGCCTACGAAGAACGGTCTGAGAGCGCCCGAAAGGCCGGACTAGGGCAGTTGATCGACGGACTGGCCAACGGTCAGATTCCGACCGCATCGGCGCGGTCGGTTTTCGACATGGCCTACTACGAGAAAGTACTGACGGCGATGGCGACGAAAGAGCCTGAGCTCGGAAGGTTTGATGGCGAGCTTCATTCCAGGGCTGTCCGGGACTTTGCCGATCTGGATCGACAAAGGATCAAGGCTAGTGCCATCGAGGTCGTGACCGCACACCACCGCAAGATCCCTTCAAGGGATGGCGGAGCTGGCCCAGTGGGATTGCTTCGATCCGAGATGGCGCGCAGACGAGGCCATATGCCTATCCGGCAGCTGATGCTGAGGGCAGGGCCCGCTGTCCAAGCGCTGAAGCCCGTCTTCATGATGAGCCCACTTTCCGTGGCGCAGTTTTTGTCGCCTGGTCGAATGTCGTTCGACCTCTTGGTCATGGACGAAGCATCTCAGATCCAGCCGGTTGATGCGCTCGGTGCCATTGCCAGGGCGAACCAGGTGGTGGTCGTAGGCGATGAACGCCAACTGCCTCCGACGACATTCTTCGCGAAGATGACCGGCTCGCAGTCTGAAGATGACGACGGCGAGGGTGCGCAGGTTGCCGATATTGAAAGTATCCTCGGGCTTTTTACGGCCCGTGGCTTGCCGCAGCGCATGCTTCGCTGGCACTATCGCAGCCGACATCAATCCCTGATCGCGGTGTCGAATAGTCAGTTCTACGAGAACCGACTGTTCATTGTGCCGAGCCCATACACCCAAGAGGCCGGCATGGGGCTGCGGTTCCATCACGTGCCGGATGGCGTGTTCGATTCAGGTGGGGCTGGGACGAACCCGATCGAGGCACGAGCGGTAGCAGAAGCGATCATCCGTCACGCGAAGTCGAATCCGCAAGAGTCTCTGGGCGTTGCGACTTTTTCCGTTAGCCAGCGTCGTGCGATCCAAGACGAGCTTGAAGCGCTGCGGCGGTTAAATCCCGACACGGAAGAATTCTTCCACGCCCATCCGAGTGAGCCGTTTTTCGTCAAGAACCTGGAGAACGTTCAAGGCGACGAGCGGGATGTGATCATGATCTCGGTTGGTTACGCCAAGAATGCCCAGGGTTATATGGCCATGCGCTTTGGCCCACTCGGTTCGGAGGGTGGCGAGCGTCGCCTCAACGTCCTTATAAGCCGGGCCAAGCGTGCCTGTGAGGTGTATGCATCGATAACAGATGAGGACATCGACCTTGAGCGCGGAAAAGGTAAGGGGGTCTTCGCCTTCAAGCTCTTCTTGCACTATGCGAGGACTGGGCGCATCTCGCTCGCGCAGACGACGACCCGCGAGATGGATTCAATCTTTGAAGAACAGGTAGCCAACGCATTGATTGAACGAGGCTATCAGGTCCATGCACAGGTGGGCATCGCAGGCTTCTTCATTGATCTGGCAGTTGCGGATCCGGAGCGGCCAGGACGCTACCTGCTGGGCATCGAATGCGACGGTGCTGAATATCACTCCTCGCGCTCCGCGAGGGATCGGGATCGCTTGCGCCAGGCCGTGCTTGAAGACCATGGCTGGATCATTCATCGAATCTGGAGTGCTGACTGGTTCCAGCGTCCGCGTGAACAGCTTGAGCGGACGGTGGCTGCGATCGAGGCTGCAACGAGAGAACTCGCTGAACGTGCGGAGTTGGGAAACCAGAGAAGCCGCGCCGCGGCGGTACAAGTCGTGACGGTCGACCGAGGTAACGTCACCGAAATCGGCTTGGATACTATGAATGGAGCCTCGGCACCTGATCGAGCCTACGCGGAAGCCCGCGTCCAAAGACCGGTCGGACAGTTTGAGCTTCACGAGACGCCTACCGGCCTTCTGGCGGGGCTGGTCGAGCAAGTCGTGGCAGCCGAGACGCCAATCCATCTCGACGAGGTGATTTCACGCATCCGGGATGCTTGGGGTCTTCAACGGGCTGGCGGTAGGATTCAGGACGCAATTGAGCGCGGCCTGATTGTCGCCGAGGCACGGGGAGCGGTGGCGCGTCGAGGCGACTTCTGCTTCAAGCCCGGCGCCGCTGTTCAGCTTCGCGACCGCAGTGGTGTCATGTCGCCTGGCTTGCGTAAGCCCGAAATGATCTCGTCGGAGGAAGTTGCCCAAGGAGCAATCGAGGTGGTGAGAAGCAACCTTGGCGCGACCGAAGACGAAATCGCAACGAGCGTTTCGAGGATGCTGGGCTTCAAGGCCACCAGCGCGCAATTGAAGCAGTTGATTTCGTCGGCGGTCGCCGGTGCTGTCGCGAATGGATCGTTGCGGTACCAGGACGGATTGCTGATCGACGGCGCAAACGGTCAGTGAGGAATCAGCGAGAACGCGAGGGTGCGCTGCCATCCTCGCCTGACATGACGAACCTTGGACGAGGTCTGTCCTTGGCTGGAGGCTGAATGGCGTTTCGATTTGTTCACACGGCCGACATCCATCTGGATTCACCGCTGCGCTCGCTAGCGTTGCGAAATCTCGAACTCGCGGAGCTCGTGGGCGACGCCAGCCGCCAAGCCTTCATTTCAATAGTGGATTTGTGTCTCGAAGAACGGGTGGATGCGCTGGTCATTGCCGGCGACCTCTACGATGGCGATCAAACGTCGATGAAGACCGCCCGGTTCGTCGGGACCCAAATCGGACGACTGCACCAGGCGGGTATCAGGGTCTTCAAGATCCGTGGCAACCATGATGCCCTGTCGCGCATCTCAAAGCAGCTCGTGTTTCCAGACAGCGTGACTATCTTCGGCGGCCGCGCCCAATCGGTAACGCTGACTGCCGGCGGTCTCGACGTAGCTTTTCATGGCCTGAGCTTCGCGCACCCTAAGGCGCCGGAAAGCCTGTTGCCGAAATACCCAATATCTCGTGATGGTTCGATCAATGTCGGTATCATGCACACCAGCCTGGCAGGTTCGCCCGGTCACGACGTGTACGCGCCCTGCAGTGTGGCTGACTTGCACAATCATGGTTTCGACTACTGGGCGCTGGGGCACATCCATGTTCGCCAAGTCTATCCGGGCGCACGCGCGACTGTCGTGATGCCGGGTATTCCGCAGGGCAGGGATATCAATGAGGCCGGCGAGAAATCGGCAACACTCGTGACGATACGTGATGACGGTTCTTTTGAGGTCGAGGAGAGGCTGACCAGTGTCGCACAGTTCGAACGCCTTACCGTCGACATTGCCGAAACCGTTGAGTGGCCCGAGGTTGTCGCGCGCCTCCGGGTCGCACTTGAAGAGCTGCGATCCAATGTTCGATCGCGCCACGCTCTGGCCCGAGTCAGTTTGACCGGGGCGACGCCGCTGTCGTGGAAGCTCATTCGCGACAAGGACCTGCTTCTGGCCGAGGCGCAACAGGTGGCTGGACAACTCGGTGACACCTGGATCGAGAAGCTCGATCTCGAGGTCGTTTCGCCCGGAGCCGAAGCAGGCAAGGACACGGCCGACCCTATTTACGAACTCGCCGCGTCGATGCGTGGCGACGCCGCGGCGGAGGCGTTCCGGGCCGAAGCGAGGGCGTTCATTCAAAAGACGGTTGCCGAACTTCCGGCGGAAGGGCGCGACTTTGCTGGTAAGAGCGAAGCCGAGCTCGAGCTCTTCCTTGATAGAGCGCTGACCAGGGGCATTGATCAGGTCATCGCACGTCTCAAGGCCGGAGCGTCGTCATGAGACTGCGACGCCTTGACCTCGTTCGCTATGGAAAGTTCACCGATCGGACCATCGACTTCGGACCCAAGCCTACATCCGAGCCGGATCTTCATATCGTCTTCGGCCTCAATGAAGCCGGCAAGTCGACCGCGCTTTCTGGCTTTATGGACCTCTTGTTCGGAATCGAGGAGCGCAGCAAATACAATTTCATTCACGAGTACAGCGCCATGCGACTCGGCGGGGTGCTCGAGTTGGCAGGTGTGGAGCAAGCATTTACCCGCACGAAACAGCGGAACAATTCGCTCCTCGACGCGACCGGGAAGCCGATCAGCGAGATGGCGATCACGGCACATCTTGCCGGCCTGTCTCGCGATGCCTACGCGACGATGTTTTCGTTGGATGATGACACGCTGGAGGCTGGCGGAGAGGCAATCCTGGAGTCACGCGGTGATCTCGGCAAGCTGTTGTTCACTGCCAGCGCAGGTCTTGGGCATGCCACTGATACCCTGAATGCCTTGGAGGCAGACGCCGACGCCCTGCATCGCAAGCAGGCTCAAGGTACGGAGATCGCGCTACTCAAGAAGCGGTTGGCCGACCTAAAAAGTCGCAGAGACGATATCGACACGCTGGCTTCGACTTACGAAGGGCTAGAGGCCGAACGTCGAGACGCGGCGCAGCAGTATGACGACATAGTCAACGAACGGGCGATTCTGGCGGCGCGGCTCGAGGCGATCGCACGGTTCGAGCGTGCGCGACCGATGCTGGCCGATATTCGGCGAAAACGCATACAATTGGAGGGATTACCGGAAACTGCATCACCAACGCGCACTTGGAGGGGCTCGATAGCCGAGCTGATCGATGACGATGCGAGCCTCAGAACGCGTTTGGCTGGCAATGTCGGCGAAGTTGAGCGGCTGGCGGCAAGCATTGCGTCCACAGAAGTGGACGAGCTGATCTTAGATGTCTCCGAGCGCGTCCGAAACTTGGCAGAGAGCAAGGTGCGCTTTTCGTCGGCCGGCTTTGATCTGCCCACACGCAATGTCCAGCTGCAAATCCTCAACAATACCGTCGCGACTTGCCTAAGCGCGTTGGGGCGCACTTCTGAAAAGGACCCGGCGAAGCTGCTTTTGCCAGCGGCGACGGTAGGGACTTTACGCACGTTGATTGAGCAGCGGTCTGGGATCACCACCACGGTGCGCGCCGCCCATGACGAAATCGCAGCTGCGCTCGATGCACTTCAATCTGCTAGAGACAGGGTGGGGGAAGAGAGGGCAGTACCGGAGTCGGTGAGGGCCAAGCTCGGCTCAGCCTTGTCGAAGGCCCGCGCCAGCAGCCATCAAGCCGAAATAAGGGCAGCCCGCGAAGAGGAAGACGCAGCAGCAATTCGATGGGAGGAGTTGCGGGCTGCGCTCGGGCCATGGGCCGGCGATGGTCGTGCACTCGGCAGCATGACAGTTCCGAGTGAAGGGCAGATTGAGTCCTGGAAGACGACGGCAACAGATTTGGCCAGAGCCGGTTCCCTCCTCGCCGAGCGTCTGGCTGAATGCGAGAGCAGTTCCACAAGACACGCGGCACGACTCGACGCATTTCGAGCGTCGAGCGATGTGGTCGACGACGAAGCCGCGGCAGCGAGCCGGCGCGCGCGTGACGTAGCTTGGGAGACGCATAGGGCGGCGCTGTCGAGCGAAACAGCTGACGACTTTGCTCTGGCGCTAGCCCGCGACGACGGTGTGGGCCTAGGGCGCTTGGCGAACGCCTCGGATTTAGCGGAAATGCGCGCAACGACCAGGGCGCTTGCCGAGGCTTCCGCGGATCTGTCTCGTTTGCGCCAGCAATACGCACAACAGGGCCTCGACCTTGAAACCAAAGCGGCTGAAGTCCATCAGGCCGGCGGTGAGTTGCTAGGTCACGGAATCGAGCCGTCGCTAGAGCGCCTGATAGGGCGCTTGGAGGATCGAGTTGAGGTTCGCGCTGATGCGCTCGCTGCATGGGGGCAGATCGAGCTCTCTCGCAAAAAGGCGGAGCGGGCCGCCGAGGCTGGCGAGCAGATCCAAATAGAGCTGATTAGGGCCTTGACGAGCGTCGGAATAGCACCGGCGCCGGATGACACGCTGGAAGCCGCTGTGGCCCTCGCTGAATTGTTTCTGGATCGGCAGCGCAAGTTAGACGCGGAACATGCTGAAGCGCTAAGGACGGTGAACGGTAGGGAAGAGGACCTTGTCGTTAGACGCCGTGCTCTCGCCATGGCCGAGCGACGAGAAGAGGAGTGGCTCGCCACGATAGGCGAGACGCTTAAGGGGACCTGGCTCGAGAATGGCGTGTCCGCATCCGGCTTAAGCACCGTACTCGAGCAGCTGAGTAACCTGGCCAAAAGCGTGCAGGAGCGAGACGCCCTCCAGCTGCGCATCGACAAGATGGAAGATGACAGAACGGATTTCCTCAGCGAGGTCAGATCAATCGCAGCAGACGTTGGAGAGGCAGCGAAGGATGGAGAGGCGGAGCAGTTAGCAGTTCGCCTTGGCGAACGCCTGGACCGCGCTGAAAGGGCGCGGGACACGAAGGCAGCCCTTTTGGCCGATCTCAAGCGCTTGCAGGGCGAGCGCAATATAGTCGACAACGAGACTTCGATCCATGAGCGCCGCAAGAATGAAGTGCTGATCGCGTTCGGCGTCGACTCATTGACCGATGTGGCGCAGCGCGACGAGTTGCTGCGCGAGAGAGATCGCTTGCGCACTAGCGTGGCCGAGCTTGAGGATCGCGTGGCGGCCGAACTTTCATTGGAGAAGTTTGAGGAGGCCCGCGCGGTGCTTGACGAGACCGACTTCGAGAGCCTGGCGATCGAGAAGGGACAAGGTGAGCAGCGGGTCCAGCAGCTCGACAGCGCGCTCCAACAACAGCTGATCCGACAAACGCGCGCGGCGGATAAGATTGATGACATTGGAGGCGACAGCGCTGTCGCCCGTCTTGACGCCGAGCGTCGCACCATTGTGCTAGAGATCGAAGAGACAGCGACACGCTATATCGAACTCAAGCTCGGCATCATGTCGGCCGGGAACGCTTTACGCGCCTACCGTGAGCGCCACCGGTCAGGAATGATGGCGCGTGCTTCGGACGCGTTCAAGCTGATGACGCAAGGCCAGTATTCTGGTCTCACGACCCAGCCTTTAAAGGGCGGCGAAGTTCTGATCGCGATGCAGCGCGACGGTCAATCCAAGGTCGCCGATGCGCTATCAAAAGGCGCGCGGTTTCAGCTCTATCTAGCCCTGAGACTCGCGGGATATTACGAATTCGCGCAGTTCCAACAGTCCGTCCCATTCATAGCGGACGACATCATGGAGACGTTCGACCATATTCGATCGGAAGAAGTGTTCAGGCTCTTCGGCGAAATGGCGGGCATCGGCCAGGTGATCTACCTAACTCATCATAAACATCTATGCGAAATCGCTAAGGCGGTTGTGCCTGAGGCGACCATCCATCAGCTCGAATAGGTCTTCGAGCCGAGCCGTATCTTCTATTCAATCTGCTCGTTTGAACGTTTCAACCTACGGTCCGAATTGGGGGAGGGGATGCCCGAGCGGAATCGTAATCGGTAAGAGGTCCCTTCGGCGGAGACCGACAGATGCCAGTTTTGTTCTGCAATATCGCTTGGATGAAGGACTACGGCGGGCGGAGCGTAGACGACCCGCCGCTTGGGGGTGGAGCATTTCCGAATAGGGAGGGGTTTTGCGGCGAAGAATGCAATTTTGTCGAGGCCGACGATGGCTACGTATACGGCCACTTCGAGACGATTAAGGGCACATTGGATCGGCAAGTGCTCATCGAGAACCTGGGCGCAGAAAAGTCCGACGGTTTTATCGACGGGGTAGATATTGTGTGGACCGCTCCGGAAGAAGGCCGAGATCCGCGCATGGTTGTCGGATGGTATCGCAATGCGCGGCTGTATCGCCGTCGCCAAGAATTCAAGGGTCGTTACCCTTCCGCTCAGCACCGAAGGGACAAAATCAGATCGTTCATGGTCAAAACCTTGGCCGAAAACGCCTTTGTATTGCGGCCCGAAGAGCGCCATCTTCGACTACAGCGTGGCGAAGGTTGGAGTGGCCAGGCGAGTTGGTGGTATGCCGAGGATACAACCGATCGCTCCGCCAGAGCGTTCGTCAGGAGGGTAAAGGCCTCCATGGACGACCCAGCCGTCGCTCCCATCGGAATATCGCCCGATAGAGACCCGGGCCCTGGGAGGCCAGCTGGAGCTGCCGCACCACACGCTGCATGAGCAATTCGTTGCGTTTCTCAGCAAGCAATATCCTCGTATCACTTTCCCGAATTGTTTCCGAGACGACCTTCGGTTTGCTGTTAAGGGAATGCCTGAGGTGATGGTCGAGATAAAGCCCGCTGATCCGGCCACGGTTCGCTTCGCGATCCGCTCTGCCATTGGCCAACTGCTCGATTACCGGCAGCATCAGCGGTGGAGCGGTCGCCAGATCGTTCTCGTCGGCGCGAAGGTGACGAGCGAGAACGATCTAAGTCTGGCGCTGGACAACGGCTTCGGGCTGGCCTGGCCCTTAGAAACAGGGGAGTTTGAGATCCGCTGGCCAGAGGGCATTTGAGGTGATTGGCAACAAGAGGGTAGGGTCCCGCTAACCTGGACGGCGAGATTCAAGGGTCGATCGGGGACCGGCACGTTGCCTTTCGGTGCCAGCCCCGATCTTCCATGCAGTGTGATCTTGCCGGTTCCCCCAATCGAGGCACTAGGTCAGGGGGCGGCGTTGGTCGCGCCAAGCAGTTCGGTTAGCCTGACCCGGAGACGATCTTGGCGGGCGGTATAAAAGGCTTCGAAGCCGTCAAGATCTGCAGGCACGTTGCCGAGCTCATGGTTCGTGCAGTAGTGCTGTTGGCCAATGGCGTCAGGCAAGTGTGCATTAAGCCATGCCGCGGGTAGGGTTGCTCGCTTCTCATTGTTGATCGCGCCATCAAGTAGTTGAAGGTTGGGTAGCGTGTCCGCATGGCGAGCCATGAGCTCAGCCTGCGAATCGCTGAAACCTTGGCGCTGGAGTTTAGCCGCGGTGAACCGCGAGATCGGAAACACGTGATCAACGTGGAACTGGTTGCGAAGGTCGACGAAGGGGAACAGCAGCGAGAGCAGGGGGAAGGTGCGCTTGTCTCCGTACTCCAGATGGAGCAAGTCCTCGATCTCGGCAGGTTCAAAGGCTAGAGACTTGCCACGCTGGCTCATCACTTGTCGAAGTTGCTCTACTGGAAACGCTGCCGCGCCACTGGATTGGATCATCTCCCTGAGCGCTGTGAGCAAGGTGTCGAGACCGCTGCCCCAAATGCCGGAAGCTTTGACAATTGATCTCACCAGCCAGCCTCGGATCGCACTTCGATCCTCCGCAAACTGGCTATGGGTGACATAGTTTGAGGGGGCGCCACGCTTGTAAAGATAATATGCGATCGGGAGGAGAGAGCTGTCGGCCCTGAGTGTCTGTCCATTCAGGCCGAAACTGGCGGCGAGTTCTACCGTTCGGACCAGCGCAGCACGGATCGCCGGCCAATTCGATTCGAGCGCCAGCATGTTGGCGGTCGTGAAATTCTCCACCTTGAAGCCGACTGAAGCGATATCGGCGAGCATGAGGCCGGCCTTCAGGACAAAATCCTGGCTCAGCGCAAATCCCGTTCCGATCCTGTTGAGCTCGTCCACCAACTTGTGAATCTCGGCTCGCGCATCAACCTGCTTCCATCAGCGCCGTCAGGCGTTGCTGGCCATCCAAAACCGCTGTAACGCTCTGGTGGTAAAGCTTCGGGAGTTCCGGGCAATGTGCGGCGTCCCGCTGGTGATAGTTCAGGACAAAGTCATAAAACTTGAATTTCGAGCTCGTAGAAGCTTCCACCTTCCAAAATAAAAAAGTGCCAAATGGATAACCCTGCATCAGGCTATCGAACAGCCGCTCAATCTGCTCGGGTTTCCAGACGAACTCGCGCTGGATTGCCGGAAGAACGTAGCTCTTCGTCTGTATCCGGCCAAGCGCTTCGGCGATAGTACCCCCAGGCTTATACAACCGCTATTCTCCCCTTAGCTATTACCCATGAACCCGAATCTCTTGGATCAATAAGCTACCGCAGGATTGTGCGAAGCTGGATTGGCGCCGGGTAACGAAATTTACAGGTTGGCGCGAAGTGGACGGATTCTTGCGGAACTGGTCTTCGACGATGTTGCTAAAAGGGGGTAAAGGGCTATGCCGGCGATCAGAAAGTTAGAAATTCGGAACTTCAGAGGTATCAAGAGCCTATCCTGGAACCCCGGACCAGGATTCAATTGTCTAATTGGACCCGGAGACTCGGGCAAGACGTCGGTGCTCGACGCGATCGACCTCTGCTTGGGCGCGAAGCGAATCGTTTCGTTCACCGACACCGACTTCCACAACGTCGACGTATCGCAACCGCTGTCGATCACGGTTATCTTGGGTGCGCTTGAGGACGCCCTGAAGAGCATCGATGCCTATGGGGATTTTCTGCGTGGGTACGACGCCGCCAAGAACGAGCTCGAGGAGGAGCCAGGCAGTGGCCTCGAGACGGCCCTATGCCTGCGGCTGACGGTGGCTCAAGATCTGGAACCTGCGTGGTCACTGGAGTCCTCAAGGGCGGCCGCGAAGGGATTGGAGAGAAATCTCAAGTGGGCGGATCGGGAACGCTTGTCACCGCTGAGGCTAGGTGCGGGTGGCGATAGTCATTTGGCATGGCGCCGTGGATCACTGTTGAACAAGCTCTCGGATGAGAAACCCGACACTTCTGGCGTCCTTTCGGTCGCCGCGCGTGACGCCAGGAAAGCGTTCGCTGACAAGGCGAAGGACCAGCTTAAAGACGCGATCGAGATCGTCAACGCCACGGCGAAGGGCCTCGGCATCTCGGTCGGTTCGACCGCGACTGCGATGCTAGATATCCATGCCGTCGCATTTGGGTCGGGGTCCATATCGTTGCACGACGAAACCGGGATTCCGCTGAGGGGAATGGGTACTGGCTCGAAGCGCTTGCTCACCGCTGGGCTGCACAAAGAAGCGTCTAGGTCGAAATCGATTGCCCTGATCGACGAGATCGAAATGGGACTGGAACCGCATCGCATCGTGAGATTCTTGAAATCTCTCGGGTCCAAGGAAACCGAACCAACCATGCAGGTCTTCGCGACATCCCATTCGCCAGTAGCGCTGCAGGAACTCGCTTTCAATCAGCTCTTCATCGTTCGGCAGGACAAGGCCGGCGGCCAGACTTCGGTTCTTGCCGCGCCCCGCGAAGTCCAAGGAGCGCTGCGGGCCACGTCGAGTTCGTTCCTCGCCAAGTCCGTGCTTGTTTGCGAGGGAAAGACTGAGATCGGCTTCTTAAGGGGTATAGACCTTTTCCGGGTCGAGGAGAAAGGTGCGGAATCCATCGACGCCGCGGGGGTCTCTTTGCTCGATTGCGATGGAGGGTCGGAGACGCGGCCATTCGAAAGGGCGGCGGCGTTTCAGGCGCTGGGATATCGCGTCGGCATCTTCATCGACAACGACAGGCCCATTCCAGAAGCGGAGGCGAAAACCTTCGTCGAAAACGGTGGAACACTTTTTCATTGGGCCGAAGGCCAGTCGATCGAAGACGCCATTATTTGCTCGGCGACGGATTCGGTCATCCTGGCAATCTTGAAAACGGCCGAACGGTTGAACCCTGACGATGTAGAGTTTCTGGATAGCAGGCTCAAAAGTGCTTCGGGCGGAAAACTGGATCTCGAAGGCGCAGAGGCCCTCGCCGATCTGGATTGTCTATCGCCAGAACAGAAATCATGGATCGCGAAGGCGGCAGGTGGCAAAAAGGGTTGGTTTAAAGACGCCGGGCGGATGGAGTTTTTGGCCAGAGAGGTAATAGGGCCCAGATTCAAGGACTTTGATGTGCCCTTCAAGACGGTCGCTAAATCGATCATCGCTTGGGCAACCGAATGAAGGAAGTCCCGGACCTTCTGAAAATCGAGCGGGGATGCATTAGCGCACCTGCCGGATGCGGCAAGACGCATCTCATCGCATCGACGCTCGCTCGCCATGACGGAGCGAAGCCAATTTTGGTGCTGACCCACACCAACGCGGGCGTCGCGGCGCTAAAAAAGCGGCTCGACGGACTGAGCGTCCCGGCGCGGAACTATCGTCTAACGACGATCGACGGATGGGCACTGCAACTGATTTCCACTTTCCCGGGACGAAGTGGGCATCATCCGGCGCTTCTCGAGCTCAAGATCCCAAGTCGCGACTATCCGGCGCTAAAGAAGCACGCGCTGGGATTGCTGAACGCGGCTCATGTCAGTGACGTCTTGAAGGCCAGCTACTCGCGACTTTTCGTCGACGAATATCAGGATTGCATGAAACCCCAGCACGACATCGTCATTGCTTTGGCGGGCCTGCTTCCGACTTGCGTCCTCGGAGACGACCTTCAGTGCATCTTCGGCTGGTCGGGACCCAAGGTAGATTGGGATTCGGAGGTGCTCAAATTCTTTCCACTTGTTGGGGAACTCGACGTTCCCTACCGCTGGGACAATGTGGATTGTCATGACCTCGGACAATGGCTGCTCGACATTCGCCCACTGCTCCGCTCGGGCTCAGCGATCGATTTGCTCAAGGCACCAAAGGAAGTCGAGTGGATGCAAATAGATGGTCCCAAGGATGCGCCAGCGCTGTTGAAGGCGGCTCGAACCCCCGCTCCGGTCAAGGGAGGGTCGATCCTTATCCTCTGCGCTGGAACAGACAAGGCACGGCAGCAAAATGTAGCACGGCATACTCCTGGCGCGGTGGTAGTCGAGAATGTCGACCTGACCGACTTCGTCAAGTTCGCCGAGACGTTCTCTTTCGACGATGCCGCGGCGACCAGCGATCTGATCGACTTCGCCGCGTCGGTCATGACGGGCGTGGATGGATCGTCGATGAAGGCCCGGATCAACGCCCTCAGAAATGGAACGGCGACAAAAGCAGCATCCGCTGCAGAGCAG
Organism: Mesorhizobium sp. M4B.F.Ca.ET.214.01.1.1; assembly: GCF_004791545.1. NCBI lineage: Bacteria > Pseudomonadati > Pseudomonadota > Alphaproteobacteria > Hyphomicrobiales > Phyllobacteriaceae > Mesorhizobium > Mesorhizobium sp. M4B.F.Ca.ET.214.01.1.1. The sequence continues at coordinate 630,632 of NZ_SRUX01000002.1, read as the reverse complement.
GCCACGCTAGACTTCGCTGCAAGTCCTTCTCCCATGAATGCGAACAAGGTGCTTGTGGAGATAAACAAGCAGGCAGGGGTAAGACCACATCGCCCTGCAATTCTTTCGGCCTGCCTCCGGACGTTGAATTCGTGCGAAGATGCTGAAAGATTTCATGAGCTCGCGATGTCGGTTCGGGAACAGCAGAGAGTGGTTGGACGCGAAATCAAGGGCAGAGCTGTAGGAAGCACTCTCCTTTTGAAGGGACTCGAGGCGGATGTAGCTGTGTTACTGGACACCTCGTCCTTCTCTGCCCAGGACTTGTATGTCGCACTCACTCGTGGTGCTCGCAAAATTGTTGTTTGCTCCGAAAGCAGTTTCATTTCACCTAGATGAATTGCTCTGCTCGGTTAACAGGGGGGCGACTGACAATGTTCAACCGCCGAACTCGGTCGATAGAACGCCTCCCGCTCCAGCCGCGGTCATAATCGAACAGACGGCGGGTGCCGGGCGGCGACAACTGTGAGCTTGTCGAAGACAACGAATTCGTCACTTGAAGGTCGGCTATGCCCTGCCCAAAGATGCTGTCCGGACAGGCCGCTACCGGCCCCTATCCGGCAGGCGATTTGACGAACAGGTAGGTGATATGAAGGAGCGGCGCTATGCGGCTCGAAAGAAGCTTCTTCCTTTATCGTAGCTCTCTGCCTGGCCAAGCCTGACCAATGACTGAAGCACGTCCCGCACTTCGGCGACTGTTTCATCCGACGATGTGAACGTTAGAGCGATTTCCTCTGGTGAGAGAGGCGCTTTCGCACGGGCCATGAGGTCGAGCACGACCCGCGCCTGATCCAGTCGTGCTGCCGGGAATGCGGCCCTCTTCACCCTGATCTTGGTCGAGAGGATCGCTTGGATGCGGTCGCCCCGGTGGGCCAGCGGGCCAATCTTGTCGATCTGATACTCAGGGCGCAGCCACTTCATAAATCCCCCCCGCTCCTCTGCGGCCCGGACTTCGTTAAGCCGCACGAGGCCGTCGAGAATCTGCTCAGCGTCGAGATCCGCCTTCCACCCGAAGGATTTTGCGACGGCGGCGTCGAGACGATCATGAAGCTCCCGCAGGATCAGAACACGGCTGCGGCTTCGGATGTCCTGATCCTTGTGAGTGAGTGCAGCGCCAGTTTGGACAGCTTCAAGAACATTGTAGAGCGCGGTGAGAGTAAGGTCGGGGTGCTCTGCGAAAACCCTCTTTCGCGTCTCGTCTAATTCTTCGGCAATGGCACCGATTTCGACGCGGGCCGACGCGGTGGCGTCGGGAAACGGGAAAGGATCAAAGCACCGAGACTTGGAATACCTCGGATCGTTGCCAACACCCTGCCGGCCTCCGGCGCGCAACGCCCAGGTCACATGGATTTTCGAGGATAGAACGCCGAGATGAAAGGGATCATCCGATGCAATTGCGATCAGCATGTTGTCTGGAAGCACCGTGGCCTCCATGAACTGGAAGATGCGATGTTTCATGGTCTCGACGGTGGCGATGTAACGGGGCAAGCCTTCCATTGCTGGTCGGAGTTCCCGTCGTGGTTCGCCAAACCACCACCACTTATCTCGATATGAGGCCCGATTATTTCGGTCCCGCTCCGGCTTCACCGTATCCAGCAGGTGCTGATAGACCTCGGGGAATTCCCGTCGGACTTCATCGGAAGCGCGACCAAACAGGTCGATAACCATCACTCCACGGGGCCGCGATGTCAGATCCCTGCCATTTCGATATTCGCGGATGTGACGGTTGAGGCCTGGGCGTTTTCCAAGGCCGAGTTCCAGTGCTTTTTCCCGCGTGATGATGAAGCCATCGCCATGAAGCTTAACACCCGGTGAGCAGATCGTATCATTGGCTACCAGTGCCTTCGCTCTGGTGACATCGACCCCGATTGTGAGGTCGGGATTGATCTTCCCCTCACGTTCCACGAACTCGATCATGGGCTCGTCGGTGTCGAGACCTGCCTCTTTCGTCACGAGGCGCACGACGCCACCTCGTTCGCCAGCTTCCGCTACGGTCATCGCAATCCTGACCGCGGCGGCATCCTTTGATGCCTTAGTCCATGGATGATCGGGAATGGCGAGCACCAGGGAAACGGGCGAAGTGCCTGCCAGATGTCTCTCAAGGACCCGCCGTTGGAATACCTGCGTAATCGAATTGGTCGTGACGAAGCCGAAACGGCGCAGTCGCGTTCCCTTCCGGACGAGCAGTTCGGCGGCATGATCCCACCAATACATCACGAAGTCCGCCGCAGGGTTCATCTGCGGGTGGGCACCCCACAGGGCTTCGGCGTAACCCGCACCCAGCCGCCCGCGAATATCCTTCCCGCCGATGAATGGAGGATTTCCCACGACGAAGTCAGCCTCGGGCCAGTCGGCGCTGATCGCATTCGGATAGACATAGAGCTCGTTGCCTTGGCCATCGGTTACGGGCTTACCCAACGCGTCTCGCTTGAGCTGCGGATGCGGGTAGCCTGTCCAGGTGATGAGCGCATCCTTCGCATGAACATGGTCGCTGCTGCCTAGGACCGGCTCGGGCGGGACGGTGGACCGGGTCCGCATGTGCCACTGGATGTATCCTATCCAGAGCACCAGCTCGGCAATCTCGACGGCGCGCTCGTTGAGTTCCATGCCGAAGAACTGCTCCGGCTTCACCGAGATGTCCGTGACGCGCGCAACCGCCTCTTCGCCGCCGATATCCTGCAATTGCTTGAGCGCCTCGCCTTCCAGCTGCTTCATCCGACGGAGGGCGACATACAGGAAATTCCCCGTGCCACATGCCGGATCGAGTACCCGCACGGACGCCAGGCGCCTGAGGAAGTCTTCGACCTCACGGATGGCGGCTGCCGTCGAGCCAGCACGAATTTCGCGCTCGGCAGCCGACTGATGGCCAATCCAGTCCTTGGTGAGAGGCTCGATGATCGTGGTATCCACAACCCGTTCGACATAGGCGCGGGGCGTGTAGTGCGCACCGAGACGCTTGCGCTCGATCGGGTCCAGCGCCTGTTCGAACAGGGTCCCGAATATTGCAGGCTCCAGATCGCGCCAGTCCGCATCCGAGGCGTCGCGGAGAAGACGTATCTCGTCCGTGGTCAGGGGAAGCGACGCCGCGTTCTTGAACAGCTTGCCGTTGAATCGAAGCAGCCTCTCACCAATCCCGGGCGAATAGTCTCCTCGGTCCATGTGCCGCCAGAGGTCGTCGATTTCGAAGGTGAACCGGGTGGGGTCGTCGACGCACTTCGTAAGCAGCTCCGTGAAGCCCTTCTTGCGGAGCAGCCCCACATCCTCGACGAACATCGTGAAAAGGCACCGCATGAGGAAAACTGCCACGCTGCGTGCCTCGAAACCGCGTCCCTCAAGGGCTTTCGAGATTTCCGCCAGCTGCCCGGCAATCTCTCTCGTTACCTTGGCCGTCTTCTGTGCCGGATCTAGGGATTGGGGCTGTTCCCATACCGCGCGCAGCAGTTCTCGGTTATCAGGATTCGCCAGTTGGCTGAGTTCGATGCGAAACTGCCGCGCATCGGGAAACTGGGCGTAGTGGCGTCCGTAACCGGAAAAATCGGCATAGAGCTCGATGGCTCGCCCGACATCGCACGCGATGATGAAGGGCGGATAGGGATGGTCCGCGGGCAGTTTGGTTGCGTATCCTTCCGCCTGCCGGCGCGCATGGACCATGACATGATCAAGGCCGGGCACCGCTGTGTCGACGGGCCCTCTCTCCGCTGTGGCGAATAGGTCCGTCTGACCTTCTGGCACCGCTTTCTTACCGCCGCGGAGGCGGCTTTGCTTCGCCTCAAGGATAAAGCACCCTCGCTTGTAGAGATCGATGCGCCCAGCCTCGGTCGTCCCGTCAGGGAGCTTTCTTTCGACGCGCCGCTCGAACACGTAGTCGTTGAAATCGTGAGCAGCCAGTGCAGGATCGGGTCGCCTAACCCCAATTACATCACAAAGCTCTGCCAAGAAAAGAGAGTAGTTTGCCCGCTCTTGACCTCCATCAAGATTGGACCATCGCCTGATAAATGCGGCGATCGGTAATTCTCTATTAAGATTCTGCCCCTGTCCCACGCAATAATCTGACATTGCGTAGTTACTAAACCGATAAAGGAGATGTGTTCGACTCTGGGACGAGATGAAAGGTGCTGGCGGGTGGCTGTTTCTGCTTACCTCAGCCAACTCTCGGGAGCATTTTGTTCGGCCACTTTCTGATGAGTTGCCTCGAAGCGGACGGGCGGCTCACGGCCCCGTTCCGACCATTTGATGGCGGGCAAGGGCTCCCGCGCGGCCCGTGCTGTCGCCATGGCGGCGTCGTGCTTGGCGACCAGTTGGCTGAGATGGCCGACCTGGTCGTAGGACTTGTTTTCGGCGTGGCGGACTGCTCCCTTGGCTGAGGAGAGCGCGAGCCGTGTCTTGTTCGCGGCGCGAAGGGCACCGGCCGCTTTCAAGCAGTCACGCGCAAAGGCGAGCGCCTCCACCGCGGTACGCGCGGCGCTTACCACATCCGTGGGCACGATTGGCGCTGTCTCGATTTCATCACGGTCGATGCCCCATGAAGTGTACGGACGGCAGCTCGCCATCGCCTCCGATACGTCATTATCGAAGAGCGCCTTGAATTCCTCCATGGTGTCGGCGTCGAGGTGTTCGCTATGTTCGAACGCGTCGTTCCAAAAATAATGGTCGATTTCGGCTTGGGTGGCTTTGACGATTGATGCGGTGCCATGTCGGTTCTCGTCATAGGCGTGGTAGATCCTGAACTTCATGAATTGCTCCTCGTTCGAAAGACCAATCGGTGGCCCGATAAATAAAACAAGCAAGGCCCTGATCGCGGGGCGTGCTTGCGTGCTGCGTCATCAAGAAGAGGGACAGAGTGGGCCGAACGCCTTAGTTTGGTTTGGTGATCCCGATGATTTTGGTGCGTACCTTGGCCGTCGCGAAAGTGTCGGTCGGGAGGATCTCGAGCGTTTCGGCGTCAGCGTGTACGAATGTGGTCGGCACCAACGCTACCAGGACCGCGGGTAGGTCATGACCGCCGCGTCCGAGCAATGGTAGTGCGGCCGCGACGTGTTTGCGGACCTCGCTGAAGGGCGGGTTCATAATGATGCGCGGGTATTCGACGCGTCCTCTAACCTCGGCAGCCCACTCAAGAAAGCACCGGTTGATGACTGGGCCGAATTGATGAAGTCCGCTCGCGAGCCTGGTGTGTCGTTCGACCTGCGTGAGTTCGTATCGGCTGTGACCGGACGCCAGTAAAGCCTTGGTGAGTTGTCCGGTGCCGGCGCTGGGTTCCAGCGTGAGGAAATCGCCCTGCGGACCAAGGTATGCGACCATGCGGTTGGCCACGTCGTCGGGTGTGACGTGGCACTCAGTGAACTTGTCGACGATGACGGGTTCGTTGACCCGGATGGGCTCCAGCTTGCCATAGCTGTCGCGGCGCTTGACGAGGATCCGCATCGGCTTATCGGGGCGGGTGTAGATGGCGCGCTTCATTGTGCGCCATCCAAGTTTTCGAGCGTGGCGACGCTGTCGGGCATTGGGTGGGCCTTTGCGTCGGTGAAGAAGGCGGCCACGAAGGGCGCCAGGTGGCGTGGTTCATGGTTCGGGTCGATGCAGATGCGGAAGCGAAAGCCGCCGCAAAGAGACAACCGACATCCACGCTGCTCAAGATGAAACTGGGCATATCTTGATTTGGTCATTTCGACCACCCGGAAGGTTTGTACCTGATCGCGGTAATAGCGATGCCGCGACCGGAGCGCCTTTGCCTTCAGGTTCAGGATGGGCGGCAACGCATCCTTCTCCTGCGGGACCTCGTAGCCAGCGGACTGCATCAGGTCGCGCCATTGTTCGGCGGACAATGAAAGCTTCGTGTCGTTGGCGAGGTGGAGTGGCAGCGTGGCCTCGCTTTCGAGCACGAAGGTGTCGGAGTCGATCGCACGCGCTTGCGGCTTGTGCGCGCCGTGTTCGCGGGCAAAGGCCTGTAGGATCACTGGCGTGAGCTCACCCTTGTATCGGCGCACCGGCCCGAGCAGTTCGCGTTCGTAGCTGAGCCGGTTGAGCGTGTGTTGGATGTAGCGGCGCCGCTTGTCGCTGGAAATCGATCGTTGCGCGGAATCAATGCATTGTTGCCGCGCCTCCTGGGGCGACACCTCACCTTTCTCGACCTTGCCCCAAAGGTCCCAAGGTGCAAGTTGGCCCGTGGGTATGCTGCGGCCGACCGCGACCTTGATGGCTTCGTCCTGGGTAATCTTCTCCCACATCGCGAGTGTGAGGTGGGCGTGATTGATCTCGCGCTGCATGTCGCGCAGATCGGCAAGCAGAGTTTTGATGCGGTTGGCCCGCACGCGGGGGTCGTTTTTGTAGTTGGCGTGCAGTTGGACGCCTTCGGCGCGATAGAGCCAGTAGTTTGCCAACTTCTCGGCCTTGTTGGCATTGGTCATGGCGGCTTGCATCCGTTCCTGGGTTTTTCGCGCTTTGCGTTCCGAATGATGTCCGACCAGGATTGGCTGTCCAAAGGCGAACGCCTCGGATAGATCCTGCGCGGCGCGCTGGAATGCATTTGCCTGGCGATGGCGCCTGTTTGCGAGTTCGTCGAGGCGGTCAGCCTTGGCCTGTGCGCGTTCCGCGAGCGTCATCTCTTCCGGTTCGATTTCACCGGCCAATTCGATGGCCAGATCCTCTCGCGCAGGAGACCACTTCGGAGCGACGAAGAGTTCCTGTTTTGGCGCCCAGACGAAACCAGCGTCTCTGACGCGTTGGTAGGTCTCGCTATCCAGGCGAGAAGAAGCGTAAAGCCGAACCTTGTTGTCTTCCGCCGAGTAGGTTGCGCTGATCTTCATCTGCGGATCGTTTCCCTCGAGCTGTTGAATGAATTGGGGGCCCGGCGGGGCGCCGACACGAGCCAAAGCAGGCGTGAACCAGGCTCGGCTCAGTGATGCAGGGCAGCCCAGCCGCAATCAATTTTCGTTTGGCGTGTGCTCTTCTTTACCACCGTCCAGCATTTAGAGCGGCGTTGTTTCGCCCGCCGGAATATGCGTGGCGCAATGCTCGTAGGGCATGATGAGAGCGGGACGGCGCCGGGAGTGCCGGCGAGGACGTTTGGATCGTCTTGAAGACAGGCCAAGCGCCATCGTGGCGCTCGACGTAAAGGGCTGTCGGCGTTGGGCTCTACATCTGCCGATCTAAAACGGGTTTTCGACGGGGCTGGTCGGAGCAAAAACCTGAGGCCAAATCAGTGCGTAGGCTCGCTTCTCGGATGCACAATCCTCATCGGCAACGCCTGCAAGCTGCGCTGGCGCTGTGGCCTGGATGTGGTTCCACGCCGCGTCTCTTTTCTCTTGGGATAAGTGCATAGCGGCGAATGTCGACTGGAGTTCCGCTCGAAGGCGTTCGACCTCCTCGGCCGTGAAAAAGGCGTCGTGTTCCGCGCAATAGTTTGCAACGTAGTATTTTGTGGAGAATTGCCTGAAAATCGTAACCTCCTGCGCCTCCTGGAGGGCGGCGTCGTCGATTTTTATGGTTGCTTCTTCTCGTTGCCTTGTGGCTTGGGATTGAGCGGATTCTGTCGCTCGCTCCTCAACCTGCGCGACTGCCATGGCTCGCTCTATCTCTCGCTCCACCTCGGGCGGGGCCGCCCATTTGAGGCGCCGTAGAAAGTCGTCGATAGCGGCCAGTCTTTGCGTCGGATTTTTCTGATCCCGTACGATTGCGGCGAGCTCATCCAGGAGTTCTTTCGTACGATCCGAGTCCGCCTCTCGCTCTGCCATCGGATTTCCCACGGAATAATCAAGGTAGCTGATCAGACCTTGTCCATCTGGGTTTCCACATTCGGATATTCGGGCTTTCAACGCGTTGAATGAACTAACGGTCCATTGTTCGAAAGGGATTCCGAAGGGAGTTCCTCCAGGGTACCACTGCTGCTTGCTGTTGAAGTCGATTGTGACATCTTCACAGGGGATCTCACCGACGATCAGATCTGCCGGTTTCGTTTTTTGGGCCAGTATTTTGACGCGGGCAGCGGCGACAACCTGCGCAATGGCTGGTGGGGTTGATGGCCATCCGTAGGAGCGCACCAGCGAGTCAATGTCGGATAGCTTTTTGTCTGTGGGGGAGGCGTCTTCTGTGATTGCCGAGAGCTTCGCGAGGAATACGGGTGAGATGCCTGGCACGACTTGCTCGTCGCTCTCGCTCTGTGCGACTAGGTCCATTTTGGAGCTGCTCCCGCCGCTCAAGACATCGATGAACGAACTTGTCGACGAAGCGGCTACTGGTTCGATGCCGAGGACCGCTGCCAATAGTGATGGCGCTAGAAGTCGCTTGACGTCCATTTCTTCCCTCAGTGGCTGTTGTGGCGTTGGGCGGGTTCAGTTGAGCGGCACGAAGATTGCTTGCGTCCAAGGGGAGGGCCGCCTGCGATGAAGCGCGTTGGCAAATACATATTATAGTTGATACTTTTGCGCGACGAATTCCGCAACCCAGTGCTGCATGGATATGCGCGCTCTGGTCGGAGAGAATTTCGCTCGCCTTCGACGTGAAAAGGGACTCACCCAAGAGGAGGTTGAGGCCCGCTCAGGATTTAGTCAGCAGTACCTGAGTGACTTAGAGCGTGGTAAGCGTAATCCGACCGTCATCACTGTGTATGAACTCGCTGAGGCGCTGGGGGTTAGCTATTTGGATCTTCTGACGCCTCTCGGGAAACGGGACAGATAAATTGGAGGCGCCAGGGGCGCGTTAGCCAAGACGCTGCCAAATTGATCGCGAATCGTAGGCACCGCGGCACTGCGAGAATTCCTTCTTGAGGATGATGAATGTGTGCGTCGATCGCGACCCGCATCCCAATGAGCGTTTGGGGCATATGTGCTCCTGCCGATGACGAAAGGCAAAGTCGTGGTATTGTCGGAATCAGCCATGATCCGAGCTCCGTACAGCTTGGGGTGTGGTTAAGCCGAGCGACGTGTTGCAGCACGTCGTTCGGCTGAGAGAGCGAACCACTTGTTACGTACATACCGTACATTACGGACATTCCGATTGTCAAATACTCCTGATCCCGCCGACACCAAAACCGAGCGCTTCGAGTTGCGGCTCTCGAGTGATTTGCTTGCACGTGTTGACGAATGGCGACGCGGTCAGCCTGACCTCCCCACCAGATCGGAGGCATTCCGTCGATTGGTGGAAGCTGGCTTAGCCTCGAAGTAGTTGGCGGCCACTGCTCTCGTTCGAGTTCTGCGGCGAACTTTGACGCTTAGAACGGCAGGCTATCGGGCTCGAGTACGATCGTAAGGCTGGCGTCCTTGTTCTCTCGTTTACGAAACAGAGACCTGGACTTCGTGGGGACCTCGCGCTCTTTCAGACGAGTGATGAAGTGCTCGATGCCCTTCTGTTCGATTCGCTTGGCGCCATCCTGAGTGATCGTGCCCCTGTCCGGATAGAAGTTGAACGGCCCGACTTTCAGTTGGTGAGGCGATTTCCTCAAAACGTCGTATCCGTTGCTCACTAGGCGCTTGATAGCGCGTTGCATCTGGATGGAGTCGTCGGGTTTGTGGAGGGCAGATTGCACGTTTTCCTCTTGGTGGATTTGGTTGTCGTGGTTCTCGGATTGAGGGGAAGGGATGGAAGAGATGGAAGGATGGAAGGGAAGGGATGGGAGAGCGATCGAAGGATCGATCAAGCGATGGATAGGAACGGCTGCATAATGTAGCGCCTTTACAGCCGCTTGAGCATCGGACCGAAGCCGAGTGGGGCAGCGATTTGAAGGTTGACCTGCGCGGGGACGTCACCGCCGCGCAGGTCGCCTTAGCTGTCAGTGCCGGAAATGAACGGGTCAGGCTTCGTCCTGGACATCCTCACTGTTTCGGTCGAAGGCTTTGCCGGCCGGGGTTGTGACGATCGTCTCCATCACGTGACGGACGACTCGATGAAAGTCGCAGTACCTTCCCCAAAGCTGGGAGGCGTATTCCGCTTCGCCCGCGTCCGCGATCGCACGAATGATGGTCTCGACAGTGAAGGCTTCGAAGCCCACACGCTCTCTTCCGTCGTCGTGCTGGGTGTTGCCTGAAGCGTCCTGTAGTTCAGCGGCGTACATCGCGCTCGACGCAATGGCGCGTCGGTTGAGGCGTGGTGCGATGGTTATGAATTTGCCTCGTGCGGCAAGGCCGTGGTCGACCATGAGCTGCGCCATGACATGTTCGCGACGAAGCTGTTCGAACCCAGGGCGCTTGAGCAAGGGATCCTCAGGGTCGAGGTAAAGCCCGGATTCGCGCGTTGTCTCGTCATAGCGATCGCGGTGGCGCGCAGCGGGCGCCAGCATCTCTTCGACGTACTTAACCTCCACGGCAATGAAAGCGATCTCACCGTCCGGTGTGACGACTTCCGCGACGACGTCAAAGGCGGTGCCATCGCCGAAGTAGTTTTCCTGGAATCGGCCGGGACTATGTTCGAACCGGATTCGCGTCACGGTCTGGACGAAGTCCGGCAAGAGGTTGCGCCAAACGGCACTGGCGAGGTCGAGGTCGAAGGCAAATGGCGCCCAGAGGTTGATTGTGAGGCATTGGGACGAAAGCAGGTTGGTCCACAGGCGCTCTTCGTCCCATACGGATCCCGGTTCACGAAAGAGAAGCTCGGCCTTGGCCAAGGCGGTGACGTCGTTGGTCATGAAGTTGGCGCCGGCCCGGGCCGCTGCGGCGGATATTCGGGATCCGAGCTTGATCCTCCGTGTATCGCCCCTGGAGCCTACGATGAGTGCGCCGATCGGGAGCTTGTGCTCTTCGCGCCAGAGGGCGCTTAGGAGCCTAGCGGCGGCGCCGAAGCGGTTGTCCGTCGAGACGAAGGCGTGCTTGGCCCTGCGGACAAAGTCAGGGATCAGCGGCGGATGAACCAGCGGTCGTTCGAAGACAGTGCGGGCTCGGTCGGAGCTGCCAAAGGTAGGTTCGATGTAGGTGAGAGATAGTGCCGTTTCCATTTGAACTCCTGTCAGTGACACGGAAGGTTCAATGAAGGGGGGCAGCAATTTCTGGAGACGCCCTAGAGGGCCGGATCATAGATCAAGAAATTGGTAGGCTTTTTAGGCTGAGGTCATTGGTCGATTTTGGGTAGGTGGACCTTTTCTGTTCATATCTGGTGTCGTTCTTGGGTGTTGGTCTGGAGTGTTCGTCTTGGGTGTTCGTCTGGGTCTTGGCGGGTGTTCATCGGAGATCGTCGTAGGTCTACGTACGTCGTCATCGGGTAATAATAAATAGGGCTTTAACCAGCCAAGTCTTAGCCGCTATGCGGCCAGGGGCTCAGCGATTTTCTCAGTGGAGTCAGAGGCAAACGTCTCCTGCTGCACGTCCTCGCCGCTTTGTCCTCTCGTAGGCCGATAAAGCTCGCGCCCCGCACGCAACCGCTCGAACTGAATTCCAGAAATTCGACTTCGGCGACGAGCTGTGGAGACACGAAACGGATGTCGCCCTTGATGGTCGCTTGAGGCGCTGACAAGTCAAGAGAGGCGGGGTTTGAGAGGAATTCGGCCAGCTGTTTTCTTTGGCTCCCAGAAAAGCCGCTGCCTACGCTACCCCTTAGCGTAAGGGCGCCGTCATCCATGGTCGCCAGTACGATGGACTTGACGGCACCGGTTTTGTTGTCGGGTCGCCATCCCGCTATGAGGAATTCCTGACGCTGCTTGAATTTGAATTTTCTCCAGGCAGGAGACCTTTCGCCTGGCTTGTAAGGCGCGTGGCCATCTTTTGCCATCAGGCCCTCCCAGCGGGCTGCCTCAAGCCTTGCGGCTAGGGCCTCGCCATCGCTGAAATGGTCAACGAAGTTCAGCCCCTCGATGTTCAGGCTCTCGACCGCTTGAGAAAGGACGTCCTTTCTGGCGCGTAGCGGCAGCCAGGTCAGGTCCTGCCCAAAACTCGCAAGCAAATCGAACGCAAAAAATGAAAAGGGCAGACTGACATCGGAAAGCGCTTTGCAGAGCAGTCCGAAGTCAGGCCGGCCTGTTTTGTCGAGCACGCAGATCTCGCCGTCGAGCACGTAGTCGTGCTCATGTGGCACCTCGCTCGGTAGCGATCGACCGAGACGCGTTGTCCAGTCCAGTCCTCCTCGGGTGAAGAGCCGAAGCTTGCCGTCTCGGACCCAGAGCTGGCACCGGTATCCGTCGTATTTCGGCTCGAAAAGAAGGTTGTCACCCGAAGGCAGAGTGCGAGAGGGCGTGGCGAGTTGGCATGGAACGAATTTGAGCATGAACCGCCTCGGAAAAAGGGCTGTGGGGTTTCGTCGAGCTACTGATGTTTTTGCGTCGTCCTCAGCCAGCGGGCGGCCCGTTCTCGCCAGCATTTTGCGCGGTGATCTCGAAGAGCCAATCCGCGGCTCGTGAGGCTTGGGCTGCCGCGGAAAAGATCGCGCCAGGATCTTCGCGCAAGAGGGGCAGCCAGTCCTTTATGTATTCCGAATGATTTTGATGAGGGGTGCTTGCCAGGCCCAGCCCCGCAAGGACGAAGGCGGCCCCGAGCTCCGCGATGAGTTCTTCCGCCGCATAGGCTCGATCGCCAAAGCGACCGGAAAGATCGCGCGCTAGCCGCGGCTTGGCCCCAGACCAGTGGATGAGTTCATGGGCTAGGGTGGCTGCATAGCCCTGCGCATTGCTGAAGCAGTCTCGTGCAGGTAGCCGGATTTCGTCGGAGACTGGGCTGTAATAAGCCTTGGTTCCATCAAAGCGAATAGTGGCGCCTGTCTTTTCGACGAACTCATCGAAGTTGGAGGTTGTCCAACCTTGGGCGTTCGCCTGCTCTCGCCGCGGGATGACGCCATCGCATTGTTCGGCGTTGAAGGCCACGGACATGCGCAGGACGTAACGGCGGTCGGACGAGGCATTTGCGACTCCGTCGCCGTCGGGGCTCCCCATGGGTTTGTAGAAGACCACGACGGTGCCTTTTTCACCGCGGCGAACTTGTGCACCTTGGTTGTGCCACTGGCGATAGGTTGCCCACCGGCTATCAGCATACCCGGCGCGGTCGCTGGAGCACCAAAGGCTCAGAACATTTGCGCCGCGATATCGTTGTCCCGTTATGCCATTGATGGGCAGGCCACCCGTGGGACGATGCCAGGGGCAAATCCAGGTGCCAGTGCTTGTCTGATTGAGCTGCGCGAGAACGGCGTCCGTAATCTGGCGGTAAAACCCTCTCATTCTAAAACCCTCCGATCATCAGATGGCCGTGGGTTCAGCTTTGCGGTGCTCGTGTTGCCTTGTGGCTTAGGATTGGGCTCGGCGAGGAAACAGACCAGGCCCGGTCAAGGTATGGGCTCATGCTGCAAATGCATTAGCCCGCTCGACGTCAATGAAGCCATCGTTGGTATCGATCATGTGGCTTGTGATACTTGGAAAGCGACGGCTTGGCCTTAAGCTTGCCAATTTTTGCCGCGAGCTTCCCCAACTCGGCGGCCGCTGAAGGCTTCCAGCGATTCTTTATGGCCCAGGATTTGATATCGTCAGGCGTCAACGCGTGGCCATGTGCTCGCAGAATGCGCAGCACTTCCTCGGCATCACGTTTGTCGAGAGGACCAAGGGCGCCTTTAGACAGATTGACCGATTGGGTTAGCGCCAGCAGCGCCCGCTCGACCACCTTATCGCTGAGCAACGTTGCAGCCGGAGCAGGGGCCTTGCCAATGATCGTTGGGTTCCAGCGCTTGATCCATTTGTCGATATCGCCATCGACCCAGGGAACGGCGACGATTCCGCGAGGCCCTAGTAGACCATCTGCTTTCTCCAGCATTTCGTCATCGGCATAGTAGACGACGACGACAGCATCGGTGGCAGAGCGCCCCATCGTCTTCAGACTCGCATGGCGACAGCTAACCCCCGAGGGCAACACGATTTTGTCCCCCTTGAAAAGGGACGTTGCGCTCTGCTCTCCAAGATGGGTTGCGAGCGATCCATTCTTGATCTGGTCCTTGACCGGCGTAACAAGGATTATTTCCTTCACCGCGCCCGGATCTGCATTGCATATGGCTTCGATGCTTTCTTGCACGATTTGCCACGCCAAGGCTGAGTTGTCATTGTCTGGTGGAGTAGCGTAGCGAGAGGGGTCAGGCATGGCGATTTTCATCCGGAAATTGTTGATCGTTAAGGGGGGCGGGAAGATGGAGGTCTACTTGCCAACGGTTTTCTGCTTCTTAATGCCAAGCCGCGGAGAACGCTGCAGCAGCGTTCCGGAACCTCACGGGTAGCTTCGAAGCTGCGGGATCAGCTTGTGGCCAGGGGATTCGACCCATAGCTGACCAGCAATTGGAAGTGTCCGCTTTGAAGGGTCTGACTGAGCTTTTGAGCACAGTCCCGCAGCGTCGCGCCGTCCTCGTCGACACCAACGCACCCGTGTGTGCCGGGCGGCGGACCATCAGGATGAATCCGAAACGCACTTCGATAGACGCCCGGCCTATACGCGGTTGGGACCACTTCGGACAGATCGAATGAGTAGCTGATCCCTCCGCGGCTCATCCCAGGAGCGCCAGTCCGATCCGAGCGATAATTGCTGACGATGTAGAGACCGGGAGGGGTCGGTCCATTCTGCTTTTTGTAGTCCGCGACGAATCCGCCGGTTGAGGCGCTATAGGTCCCGATGACATTCTTGTTGGGATCGTAAACCGTCAGTGTCCCGGTGTATCGAGCCACGCGCGAGGTATCCATCGCGGCTGTGGCAACGAATGTGGCAAGAACGGGTAACCCTCCGCTTAGCGCAGCGCTGATGGTCGACGATGCGAAGATTTCGGAGGTTGCTGTTTCCAGATCCTTGAACGTGAAAGCTGGGCCGTGCGTGGCGAGTATCAACGCATTTGAGTCGCTCTGGACTGGGGCCGGCAACGACTTGAGGGCCAAATCATATTCTGCTGGATGGGCAGCGGCCAAACGCTCCGTTATTTCAGGGGCTCCCTCGATCGCCAGCCCCGATATAATTGAATATACGCGAAGCCACTGCGCGATGTTGTCCTGAGTCGGACTGCTCTCTACATTGGCGCCGAATGCCAGTACATCCGGCAGCAAAACATTTTCGTAAGTCTCCGAGAGTGACCCGACGGCGGTCGCAGAATTCAAGTCCTTCAACAATTGATCGAAATTGCGCGGCATGTACTGCACCCCCAGAATTACACCCACGCAGCACCATAAGACAAAACGGAGCAGTTTGTAAAAGCCAGAAGGCGTAAAAAATCAGTGAGAACATAATTGACAGCAAAATGACACGAGTTCGGAACCGAACATTGTTGCTGAGAGGGCGACAATCGACTGCTGATCGCCCGTTCGAGAAGTTGTTTAGCTCTGGGCAGTCGTGCTAGGTTGAGATCTCGGCGAAGCGCCATGATGCGGCGTGCTGCTGTGTGGATGGAGGGGTCGCATCGTGGTGGAGCCGCAGGTCGTCGCTGCAATAGCGGGCACATCCGGCGTTTTCGGTTTCCTTGCTCTCATTGCCTATTTTTATGTAGTCGGTCCCGCGAAGGAAGTCACAGCGGCGGAGGAGTCGCTTCGGATCATTGTTGAAGGCTATCCGCTTTTCACGGAACGCCAGGTCTTGGAGATCCTCAGGACCTTCCGAGATGATGCGATGCGATTGAAAGCGCTCCGGGCGTTCCTGGCCCATAAAAATCAGGATACCGCTCAAGCCTCAAAATTGTACGACAAAATCAAGAACGGCGTCGATCTGCAAAAGATTGTCGATACACGTGCATTGGCAAGGCGTGATCTAGCAAGATGGTCCTCAATTGTCTTGTTGCTAATCGCTTTGGCAGGACTGGTTTACTATCTCCTGCCCCGCCCGGTGCCACCGCCTCCGATCCCGAAGGCCCTATCCCTTAGCCACGAACGCCTGTTTGACGAGCATCTAAAACAGGGCGAGGCGGTATCGCGGCTCGAAGTCAGGCCCGGCAACTATTTCACGATCAAGAAGCCGGAGGACTTCACCCTCGTGCTTGGCTTTGTCATCGACGGCTTAGTGGTCACGAATGACGGCGACGTTGATGCATCGATTGAAGTGGTTGGCCTGAAGGCAGACTCGCAGACGGCGGCATGGTCGGCCAACATCGACCTGAAGCGGGTTGATGACTGGAAGACCTTCTCCATCGCCAAGGCTTTGGGAAGCGAAAGCGTTTTGAAGGCCTTTAGCTTGACAGAAGGACAGGGTGTGCCGATTGCCGCAATGATCGAATGTGCTGACGCCAAGGATCTCACCAACTGGTCAGGCAAGATTCAGATAAGAGTGAGGGACGAATTGGCGCATCTCGGCGCGGAGTTGAGCCGACCGATGACCCTGACCCTCGACAAGCCAGCCAAATTGACCGGATCTGGTTCTTGTCCACGCTAGCGGCAGCGTGGGACGGGTCTTGCGGAACCAAAGAGCCATACCTACGTTATTTAGCGGTTTCTCACGAAAGGTGATGCCATGAAAATGTTCGACCACATCGTCCGTCCCAAGAAGGGGCACCTCTGGCTGCATTAGCGCCAGTTGATGTCATGGCTCCATGACCCATCGCCTTCGAAAGCCCGCCTTTGGCGGGCTTTTTAATGTCATTTCTACCAGGCCGTTCAAGCACATATTTCCGCGATTGTCAGACGTAGATACATCCTGCAGGGACTTCCTGGATGGTAGAGTCTTCCGATGCAAAGAGGCGCCCGCCATTGGCTGCCATGTGAATGGTAAGTGCGTCCGAAACAGATCCATTTACAGTCTGCGCGTCCGAAAATTGAGGAACTATCTATGCGTCCGTTAGCAACGGAGAACCCGCTATGGACGACATCACAAAATTGCCGGCTGAGCCTGCAGCGATCGAACTAACTCATCAGCCCGACCTTGCCGAGGGCGCCGATCTACTCTTGTCGAGGGAGACCAATGATGTCTCGGTCCCTCCGCCACCACGTCTACACGAGAGCGATCCGGTTGCCTTTGTGACTGATTTCCTTCGCCTCCACCGCATTCGGATTCTCTACGACGGTGCGATTGCGCAGCTCGGCTCCGAACCAAAGCCAGCGACGCCCGAGACCGTGAAACAGACGCTCGCCAAGGAAGACGAGACGATCGCAGATCTGACTGACCGGATGGTCTTGTTCGCGCAGAAGGAGCACTATTCGTTCAAGCGGTCAGCCATCTCGACCGCCTGCCGACAGGTGGTGAAGCGCGAAAAAGGGGCACGCCGGGAAGCGGTGCTGGGTCCTCTGATCGAACGCAAGCTTCGCGATGTCGAGATCGTCGCCGCACGATCGCAGTGGTCGGATGTCGCCTCGCTCTTCGCCATGGACAGCAACCTGAGTGTGGCGATCCTCCAGCACTTCGTCTGGCAGGTAAAGACGAAGGCGCTGCGACTGCCGATGCAGCATCACTTGATGCCGATCGTCTGGGGGGCCGACCAAGGGTCCGGCAAAACTACCTTCGTGAAGGCGCTGGTTGCACAGCTTGAAGAGCTTGCCTCATTTGCCTTTCTCAGCGACATCGCCGACACGCGGGCAGGGCAGATTTTCAGCTTCCCGGTAGTTGTTGTCGATGACATGCAAGCGCTTGAGCCGCGGGCCGTACCCATCCTCAAGTCCTGGCTGACGGCGGATATCGCGACGAACCGGCGCCTTGGTACATCTTCCACCGCGCGTCACCGGGTGCTTTCGTCGTTCATTGGAACGGCCAACACGCAAATCCAACACTTGGTCCGCGACGAGACCGGCAACAGGCGCTTCGCGATGATGCCGTTCCGAAACGGATCGGTAGAGAAGGGCGGTAGTGAACGCGTTTGGGAGACCGTGAAGGCGCTTGATTACGAGTTGCTGTGGCGTTCGGTGTCGCCGTTCGAGCCGTCGCCCATCCGGGTATTCCTCACGCAACTTTACCGGCATCAAGGTCGCTTCATTCCCGAAAGCCCGATCCTGTCGTGGTTGAAAAGGCTGGACGTAAATTCTCCCGAGGTCCGGGCGATCTCACACAAATCCGGTGTCATGGCCGGTGAGCTGCATGAGCTTTACATGAAGCAAACGAGACAAGAACCTAGCCCGCAGGCGTTCTCGAACGACATTCTCAAGAACGCCGACAACCCCGACGTTCCATTCTCGGGAAGGCAGAAGCTCAAGACCGGCTATGTCTACATCTTCAAGCGCCGTGCTGCGGGCGTGTTGCCTGCAGCGGCCCCGCCATCTTCGCCACCCCCGCGATCACCACCACCTCCACCAGCCCCGCCATCTGCACCACCTCCGTCACCTCCGCCACCTCCGCCACCACCATCATCACCGTCAACGCCACCAACGCCCGCATCGCCAGCAGCATCGCCGGACCTTGAACCTGGCGGCACCGAACTGCCGGAGTGAGAACAGTGGACCTCGCAAACAAGTATCGCCCAACGCGGTTTTCGGACGTGTTGGGCCAGCCGCATGCTGTTGGCTATTTGTCGCGCCTGGTGCTCTGCCAGGCGCGACCGAGACATCTCCTTCTGTGCGGCTCGCACGCGTCGGGCAAGACGACGTTGGCTCGCATCTACGCCAAGGCGCTCAATTGCTCCAACGTTGCTGTGGATGGTTCACCCTGCAACATATGCGCCTTCTGCACGGATCGCGACGGCCTGTTCGAGTACGATGTGCCTGGTAAGGGTGGGAGCGAGGACGACGTCGCAGCTTGGCTCGAGGGCCGCTATCGAACGCCGGTCGATCACAAGACGTCAGTGCTCTTTTTCGACGAGGCTCACGGTCTATCCCCAAGGACTGCGGATAGCCTTCTGAAGAGAGTAGAAGAGTCAGCGCCAGGCGTTGCTTTCGTCTTCGCGACGACAGAGCCAAGCGCCTTGAGGTATACGCTTCGATCGCGTCTTATGCGTCTTGAGGTGCGGCGTCTCGGTTTAAGCGATGCCGTCCGGCTTTTGCGCGATGTCGCCGATCGTGAGGGCATCGAGTACGATGTCGACGGCCTGGCGTTGTTGGCGTCAATCAAGCGGGGCTATCCCCGTGATCTGCTGATGGGTCTCGACCAGGTCGGAGGCCTGGATACGGCCGTCACCGTCGCCGCCGTCAAGGAGATGTTCGGCCTCGATCAAACCGAGCGCCTCGTCGAGCTGTTTCTGGCCCTGGCGAGCGGCGACGAGGGCAGACAGCTGAAAGTGCTGGCTGATTGGCCGGAGGAGCTATCGGTCAAGATCGATTGGATTCGCGCCTTCCTCACATCGATCCGATACTGCGACATTCTCGGCGTTGATTTCGTCGGTGACCCAATCACGTTCTCGATCAAGGACGGTCGAGCCGCCATTGTTGAAGGATTTTGTCGCCGACTGGGCCTTCAGTCATCGATCCAGCTCCTTCCCTATTGGGAGCGCATGTTGTCATTTTGGGATCGGTCGCATTCAGTCCAGGAAGCTGATTTCCAGCTGCGACTGGCCCTATTTCAGGATCTGGTCAACCATCGCTTGGCAGGTTCGCTGAACCATTCGGCAACTCCTCCCATGCGAGCTAATCACTTCAGAGCGGCAAAACACGATCTACTTGCCGAATATCATAGCGATCGGCATCGAGAATACCCTGACGCCGATCTGCTGGGGCTAGGCCAGGGCGACGACGAGCTGGGCGATCAGCAAAGCCTCAGTCTCAAAGATGTCCGCGAAATCGTAAATCGAGCGAGCTGGTTCACGCAGGCAACAGGCTGGACGATGAACGCTGCTTTCGAAATCCGGCCGTTAGCCTCCGACATCAAGCTTGCGACGACAACAACGTTCATTGCGGACTTCGTTCGCGCCTTGCAGGTTGGCGGACCTGATCTGCCTCGGTCCACTGCTTCGATTACCGTGTTGGAGGCGAGTGGGACGGGCAATGTCATCGGATACGTCTGTGCTCACATTGAGGGTCTTGATGATCCATCCCGCGGTCCAAGACTTCGAAGGTGGTGCGACCGGGGAGACCAGGCCAACGGCGGCGCCGACGGGCACGACGTCGAGGTGTCGTTCTCCAATGACAACAAGGGCATGAGATTTCATTGGGCCCAAGTGTTCAAGCTTTGCGCGGGTCTCGGTGGAGAGGCCTTTATTGAAGACGATCAAGGCGCCACTCGCGCCTTGAGGGACATTGGCATAAGAAAAGACTGGCGGCAGCCGGGGATGCTGCCGTTTAGGGTACTGTACTTCCAGGGCCTTGTCGGCAACGCGGCCATTGACGCAGCCACTGCGAACGGCATGGAGTTCCTGTCAGCGTTCGACGATAGAGCTTTGGGACACCTCACATCCGGATGGGAGTTGAAAGAGCACAGGGATCGCATCAAGGAGTGCGCGAGCCGCCGTCAGCAAGTGGCAGATTTGGCGATTTATGACGCGGAACGTGTCAATGCCGAAAGGCAGCGGCTTACTGCCGAGTGGGCCACAGCGAAAGCCCGGCGTCGGCACTGGACAGGCTGGTGGAGGGCCATGCCATGACAACCGCTCTTGACGTTGAGTTTCTGCTCAAACCGCAATTGCCAGCCCGCGTGCTTGTCTACCGGATGCGGACCGGCGCTCTGCGGCGCCGTTTGATGGATACTCTGCGGGATCTCTACGGACAGCATGGTCTGGACCTTCATCAATGCGAGCCGTCGGAACTTGAGATTGTGGGAAGTGGCGCTTCTTTGATTCCTGGCGCATACTTCTGCGAACTTTCGAGCGGAGCCGGCGTGGACATTGCTTCGTTGATTTCGACGATCACTAGCCCCTCGACGTCCAACGTCGCGATCTTCGCCAGTTACGGGTCTCGGTTGTTTTCCGATCGTTCGTGGATCGGCGCCGACGGCGTTTTGATGCTCGAGGAGCCAATCATAGCAACCGACGCAGTCCCCGCGGCGATCTGGGATTTTCTCCGGATAAGCTGCGACCTGGCTCCGCAGCAGGCCCTGGAAACAAAAGAGCTCAAAGTCCGTTTCGAGGCCCACCTATCAGGCGGCAAGGTAGCGGTACCAGAGCTGGTCCATGCGTTCGACAGCTATGTGGCGCTACATGTCGATATGGCATCGGGCCGGCTGGTCGACGACGCGCAACTGGAGACGGAAGCGAAGGAGCGTAGTCTTTTGGCTCGACCGTTGGTGGCCTTTGTGCGCGACCCGCTCTCGAGCCACGAGGCCGACATCGCTCATGCGATCGATTTGAGATTGAGGAATGGGTGGTCCAAAAGTTTGCTCGTCGACGAATTGCATCGTCTCAGTGCCAGGCGTCTCGGCGGGCGGACCAAGGACGTCATGGGCCACGACCTCGTCCTGTGGACGGCTTTGGTGGTCGCGTGGACTGCAAGGCTGCGCGCTGCCGCGTACGATCAAGGCGACGAACAGGTGTTGCCCGACTCCTTCGTCTACACCGTCGAACAGATGCTGCGCGACTATCGTTTCCGCAGTGAGTTGTCGGACCGGGATCGGCTGTCTGGGCTCTGGCGAAACATTTCCGATGCGAGCCGAGTTGTTCAAGAAGGTGACGGGCTTGAAGCAGAGCTGAGCCTTTGTCATGCGCTCACAGAATACCTTGGGAAAGGAGAAGCAAACGAACCTGGTTGGATCCAGCGGCTGCGTGCAATCCTGTGCGACCGAAGTTCAGCACCGATCGTCCCCATTGATGAATTCAGCGGAGACGCAAAACCCAGAAAACGTGCTCACTCCTTGGATGACATCGTTGGTCATCGAGTGGTTGTAGATGCCGTAAAGAAGCGGTTCGCCGCAGGCAGACACTCGCCACTTTATCTGTTTGGACCTGACGGCGTGGGCAAGGAGACGTTGGCTCTCGCCTACGCACGGGCGTTTCTCTGCGAAGGGTACCCTCAAGAATCCCGTTCACCATGCGGCAAATGCGAGGCCTGCAGTTCGTTCGACAACGGCAGTTTTAGCCTGGTCCAGCTTGATGGCGCCGTACACGGCGCCGATCCGTCCTCGGTACGAGATTGGTTGAAGCGCATTCGCTTTCGATCATTCGCCAAGCGCCGAACCGTCATTATTCAAAACCCCGAACGGGCAGGTCGCTTGATCGACACCCTCTTGAAGACGATCGAGGAAAGTGACCAGGACACCCTCTTTATCGTCTGCGGCCGCGACATGAAGGCACTCAGCGCCACCGGCGTTTCTCGGTGCGAGGTTCATCGTTTGTCTCGACTGGAGGATGAGGCCGCGACCAGGCTTGCGTCGCGTTTTTGTGCGCCGGAGGACCTCGGTGGCCTTGGTGCCGGTGTCGTCGACCTAGTTGTCGAGAAGGGTGCGGGATTACCAGGCCTCCTTGCACAAGCGGTGTTTGCGGTCGTCAAGGACAAGGCCTTCACCGAGAGAGACGCAGCTCGGGCACTGGATCTGGATTGGCGAACCGATGCGTTGGCCGACTGGGTGTCGATGTTTCGAGAGGTCGAGCCGCTAGCTTTGGGTCATCTATCAATCTTGCAGAAGGCAGAGCCGGAACTCGCGCTGGATCGGATGAGAGCGGTCCTTGTCAACTTGGCCGACCGAAATCTCGAGCGCGCGCCCGCGCCGTCTTGGCGTCCTCACCTCGCGACGCTGTTGCAATTGGTGAATCAGTTGGAGATGCGGGCGACAGCCAGCAGCAGAGACTACGCGGAACTATGGAACGAGCTAGCTGAATTTTGGGGGAAGGATCACACCGACGCGATGGGCTTACAGCATGCCGTTCGGGAAACACGGCTCATCTTGGCCTGCGCCCGCTAGGTTTCAGCCTAGGCGGGTCGCGACGCCTTGAATGGGTGCACTTCCCAAGGAGCTTGAGGGCATCGAGCATCCTCCAGCCGCCTCGACAGGTTTTGGTCAATTGCGGGGGTTGTCGTCTGGCCACCCACGGCGAGGCTTTGGTCTGTTCCGTCGCTTGTCATTCGTCCAGAGCTGCCCGATCTTGTTAGCGAGCCTGACATCCGCAGCCTTACCCCGCTTCCAGCGGGTTTGGCTCTCCGAGCCGTCGGCTGATTGGGTGGGCTCGTCGACGCCGAAAACACGTCGAAGACCGAGACGGTTGACGATCGAGCATGCGAATCGGATCGCCGGCCCCTTGTACTGCAGGCCGTATTCACTCCCAGGGCGGCCGTCAGGCACTGTGGTAACCCCGAATTCTCGGTCGTAGAGCCATGTGTAGATATCGGCGATCATACGGATAGCGTAGTGCTCCGGCTTATCGTCCTGGCGGTTGCGCAGGTATGGATAGAGCTGTTCGTGAGCGGTTCGCTCCAAACGGCTGGCTCCGTCGAATCGCCAACGAATCTTTTCCGATGGGCTAAGTTTGTCGAAGCGATCCTGTTCCTCGCTGAGGTACTTAGCAACCGCGTCGATGCTCTCTAGAGCGGGAACAAGATCCGACAAGGCGAGAGGAAGTCTCAACCGATTCTTGTCGATTCCCTGACGTGCGAGAAGCCCGAGTTCGGCGGCGCGTAGAGCTGTGGCGAAGGGTGTTTCCTCCTCGAATTTGCTCAAGAGAGCTCGAATCGCGTTGCGTACGGCATCAATACTCCCCAAGAGTTCGCTGCGGCCAATTTTGTAGGCTTGATCGAATTCGGTGTATATTACGGTGTAGAAATCAATCAGCCGTAGGCGTAGTTCGATGAATTTTCCATCGCCTATGGAGTCAGATAATTCTACATCCGACAATATCTGGCTGACATGGGAATCAGTTACGCAGATCGACGAGATGGCATGGTGGTCGATCAACGGCGAAATAAGGTGTCTGGCGCTTTCATTGTTGTCCATTTTGGGCAGTGCTTTTCCTTTCGGGCGTGCTCTCAGCGCACGCACTCTATAAGACAAATGGGCTGGAAAGGCTTGAAGGGCCGGCGAATTTATCCTGAAGGACCGGATTGCGGTCGGACACAGGGTCTTATAATTTCCTCCTAATATTAGCGGGGGAGAAAGCAGTGGACGATCCTTTTTTGGCTATTGTCTTGATCGGAATGCTCGGAACCATCGCCAACCAATATTCTCATCTCACGAGACCTCATTTCACGCTTGCCCAAATAATGGCGATTTTGGTTTCTGTCGCCGTCTTAGGGTCCGCGCTTTACGTGATCCTTCACGGCAAATACCCAGTTGATACGCTGAGATGGGCCTATAGTGCGGTGGGCTTTGTTTTTGGATATTGGATTACGCCTCCAAAGGGCTAGGCACGATCTCTGGCAGGGGCTGGTTTGATCCTTGGCGGCCTCCGAGTAATCGAACTGCTAATCAACCAGCCTCGTGGTTTTTCGGCGGCCGGCGCCTTTGTTTCCGGTATTTCAGCTGCGGACGGACAAACGCCTTCACGTTGGGCCCGGCTTCAAGCAACCCTGGCAGATCAAAACCAATATCGATCGTATCGATAGCCAACTGAAGTTGGGCCAAGGCCGACGCCTTAACGTAACGGCTGGTCTCGCCCGGCGTCGAATGGCCAGTAACGTGATCAAGGACAGCTCGTTCGACGCCGGCTTGATGCATCAAAGTGCTGGCCGTGTGACGGAAGCTATGGAAGTCTAGGCCTTTACGGTAGACGCCGATGTCCCGGCGATATCGGGTGAACCATTTTGAGAATGAATGGCCAAGTCGACTATCGGCGCCGCCAGGTTTCAAGTTCGGGAACAGTCTGGTCTGGCGGCCCTTCCGGCAGTGCTCGACATAATCAAGGAAGCCGATTTTGATGAGCGTCGAGTGGAGTGGCACCTGGCGGGCCGCGTTTGCATTCTTAAGCATCCTTGGCGGTCTATCGTTGATGTCAAAGAAGGTGATTCCATCAGCAACCTTGACATCTTCGACATGGAGTTGGGCGATCTCCTCCTGCCGCATTCCGGAGAAAAGTGCTATTAGCGGCAGCCAGTATTTTTCGTCTTTCAATATCAGAGACCCTGGGTCGGCACGGCGCAGTTCGGATTTGCAGCCGGTATAAATTGGCGACTGGAAGAGAACTTTCAGCTCTGGCAAGGTCCACGCGTCGCGCTGCTCGGAAGCCCTTTTTGTTGATCCGAAGCGAAAACCGCTGAAGATGTTTTGACCCACTGCCCCGGCAGACAGCGCTGATTGCCAAAGCCCGCTCAGAGCGGAGAAATGTCGCTTCACGGTGCGCTGGGTTATCAGCTGGACTTCTCTTGTTCGAGCCTGCGCCGCGGCAACCGTCAAAATCTCTTCGACCGTGCGCCCGCGATAGGCGGGGGCCTTGGAATAGTCCCAGGGCAGCCTTTGGACCTTCTTGCGAAATTCGTCGGCATCGGCGCGCGTGAAAGCGTTGAGCGGACGGTCGCCGCAAATCTCGACGAATAGGCGGTATGTTGCGCGTGCCTGTCCCGCCGTCTGCTGGTCCCAGATCTTAGTTACGACCTGATCCGAGCGGAAGGCCTCTGCAATTTCCGAGAAATTTGGTCCGCCGCTTGGCGGAGGCGGAGAGGGCGCTACGACCGAGAGGGCAGAGGCCTTGCTCAGTCGCTCTGACGCGTCGGTCGGTCCACTAAGCGCATCTTTGAGCAATCTGTCTCGCGGGTCGTGATTGAAGTCGCCATCCTGGCGTGCCCGTAGCTCACTTATAATGTCGATACTGGCCCGCAAGATCGCTTGGCGGATCTGATTGTACTCGCCCGGACGGAGGTCGCCTTCGGCCACATTGCTGCGAGCCATCACCACTTGTGTTGCTGGATTGGCTTTCTCGAAATCATTCTTCCGCAGAGCGTCCCGCTGCTCGACCAGCGTTTGATCGAGGTAGTCCGATCGCGCTCGGTGGTCCTCCTCGGACCACGGCTGGTCCGGGAATAGCCGGCGATGATCGTCAATGGTCAGGGTGAGCTGATAAAAGTCTTTCACCAGCCGGGAAATTTCATCGGATGAGAGCATGGAGGCGGCGGCCGCGAAAAGTCCTTCAGAATGTCTATAGAGCAAATCAGCGCGCATTCTGGCAGAGGCCACGGCATTTGTGGATAGGCTCCGGACCAGTTCAGAACGTCCAATCCGAGATCGCAGCGGCGAGGGTACGACTCGCCGGAAATGAAACACGCCGTCTCGTCGAACCACGTTGAGTAGCCGACGTCCCCGCCCTGATTTGTAGCAGTCAATTGTAGCAAGGGGGTGTTCGGTGCTTCCTTTCGGTGAAGAAAGTGAGCTAGAACAATCAGTTAAGGGTTTGTTGGCTGGGGCGCCAGGATTCGAACCTGGGAATGTCGGTACCAAAAACCGATGCCTTACCACTTGGCGACGCCCCAACAGCCGCAACGTGCCGTTGCGCGCGGCCTTATAGGACGAGCCGGCGCAAAGCTCAATGCTCGGACAGGTCTCATCCAAGGTAATCTTGCCGCATGTTTCGCCGTCGACTGACCGGCGCGCCTGTCCGAGGGGCGGCCCGAGGACCGGTCAGTTTGCGTCTATTCGCCCCAGACGGCCAGCTCGTTGCCGGCCGGATCGGTGAAATGGAAGCGTCGTCCGCCTGGAAACGAGAAGATCGGCTTGACGATGGCGCCGCCGGCATTCTCGACCGCCGCAAGCGTTTCCTCCAGCGCCTCCGAATAGAGCACCGGCAGCGGCTTCGCGGCGGCTTCGCCGGCATCGGCCTGGAAACCACCGTCCAGCCCCTCGGCAAAGGCCGAATAGGTCGGCCCGTAGTCGGTGAAGGACCAGCCGAGCGCGGCGCTGTAGAAGGCTTTCACGCTATCCAGCGTGCCGCCGGTCGCCGGCAGTTCCAGATAGTCGAGCTTCCCGGTCAGTTTCATGGCGCAACTCCTTGCTATGTTCTTGTTATGTTCTATAACGCCGAGCTTCGTCCCGCAAGTCCGTCCGGGCAGTCGACGATCCTGACGTCTTTCTCGATGCCAAGCCATTTCAGGCGCGTCGTGTTGACGTCGGCCGTGCTCGATCGCCGCGCAAGTCCGTGGACCTAATACCCCTTTGCCAGCAGGAGTTCCGCCAGATAGGCGCCGTCCTGTCCGGTGATGCCGGTTATCAATGCTGTCTTTGTCATCAATGCTCTCGGTGTGTCTGATGTTTGCCCCGTCCCAGCCCCTGTGTGTGTAGTTTTTGCCCGCCAACCCTGCGAGCCAATGAATTGTCAGGTGCGACCGCATACGTCGTCGAACCGCACGATGTCATCCTCGCCGAGATAATCGCCGCTCTGGACTTCGATGATCACCAGGTCGATCTTGCCCGGGTTCTCGAGCCGATGCTTGTGGCCGCACGGGATGTAGGTCGACTGGTTGGTCGCCAGGAACAGCTCCTCGTCGCCATTGAAGATCTTTGCCGAGCCGCTGACCACGACCCAGTGCTCCGAGCGATGGTGGTGCATCTGCAGGCTCAACCGCCGGCCAGGCTTCACCTCGATGCGTTTTATCTTGAAGCGCTCGCCTTCCTCCAGAACCGTGTAGGTGCCCCACGGCCGGTGCACGGTGCTGTGAAGCAAATGCGCTTCATGTCCGGAAGCCTTGAGGGATTCGAACAGTTTCTTGACGTCCTGGACGCGGTCGCGGGCTGCCACCAGCAATGCGTCCGGGGAATCGACGATCACCAGGTCGCTGACGCCGACCGTGCCGATAAGGCGTTTGTCGGAGCTGACGTAGCTGCCCGCGGTGTCGACCATGCGAACGTCGCCGCGAATTCGATTGCCGCTCTGGTCGGGGGCGACCAGTTCGGCCATCGCGTT
The DNA here is from genome assembly GCF_004791545.1 of Mesorhizobium sp. M4B.F.Ca.ET.214.01.1.1. Taxonomy (NCBI): domain Bacteria; kingdom Pseudomonadati; phylum Pseudomonadota; class Alphaproteobacteria; order Hyphomicrobiales; family Phyllobacteriaceae; genus Mesorhizobium; species Mesorhizobium sp. M4B.F.Ca.ET.214.01.1.1. The sequence continues at coordinate 603,074 of NZ_SRUX01000002.1, read as the reverse complement.
CCACGATCCGATGTCGTTCCATTCCATGTCGCAGGGAACGACGGCCAGGTTTTGCGCCTTTTCCATCACCGCATGGTCGAGTGAAATGCGCGGCGCCACGGCGAAATGCTCCGCCGAGAGTTCGATGTTCGCAAAGCCTTCGCCCCGGCTGATCCGCTGTCCTCATAGCTGGCGAGAACGGCCTCGATCACCGCGGGACAATGCTTGGCCATTTCTTCGAGCATGACCCGTGCTTGGAAACAGAAGATGCCGGCGTTCCAGGAAAAGCGCCCGGACGCGACATAGGCCCTGGCGGTCTCCAGATCCGGCTTCTCGACGAAGCGGGCGACCTTTTCGCCGTCCGCCTCGATATAGCCGAAGGCCGTGTCCGGTCTGGTTGGGTTTATCCCCAGCGTCGCGATGCGTCCTTGCCCGGCATGTTCGATGGCCCTGGCCATGGCCGCCACGTTTCCAATCATGTGGTCCGCAGGGAAAATGCACAGAATGGCCTCGGGGCCTTGCGTTGTCCTGACGTGGATCGCGGCCGCGACCACCGCGGCGGCGGTATCGCGCCCCTTCGGCTCGAGCAGGAAGGTGCGCTGCGCAACGACGGGGTCGAGTTCGTCGAAATCGTCCGTCGTCAGGAAGAGGTGCTCCCGCGACGTCACGGTGACAAGCTCGACGACGTCCTTGATCGAGGCGGCGCGCAAGGCGGTGTGCTGGATCAGCGAATGCCCGTCCGCCACCTTGAGGAAGGGTTTGGGGTGCGACTGCCGCGAGGCGGGCCACAGGCGCGAGCCGGCTCCGCCGCTGATGATGACCGGAACGACTTTCATGAGGCGACCTCTGGGCCGGTGGATGCGAATGCCCGCGCCTTCTCCAGCGTCAGCGCCACGATCGCAGTCGCCCTGTGATAGGTCGCGGCCTCCGAATAGCAGCGCAATTCCGGCGCATTTCCGGACGGCCGCAAATGGATGATCTCACCGCTATCCATCCGCGCCCTGAGGCCGTCGGTTTCATCGATTTCGGCGACGGTACCGAACGGGGCCAGGAACTGCTGCAGCGCATCCGGGCCAGCGAGCTCGGTCATCAATTTGCGCGAGCTCTCGAGCGGGAAGTTCTCGAGGCGCTCGCTGGCGCAGAATGGAAGGTGCCAAAGCTCGCGCAAGCGCGACAGTGGTCTTTTCGTAGATGCGACGGTGCCAAGCACGGCCAGGATCGGGAGGAGCGAGTCCCGCGTCGGCAACGCGGGCAACGTCTTTCCATTCAACTGGCAATTCGACCCCAGGAGAACGCCGCCATTGGCCTCGAAGCCGATGACGACCGTGCCATCGCGGTACGCCGCTTCCATGCCGGCGATGACGAAGGGGGACCCGACCTTCGTTCTCCTCACCTCGAAACCCAGGGCATCTGAAATGCCCGAATTGGAGGTCACGGGCGTCACCACCGTATCCGCCGCGACGAAAAGAGCCGTAACCAGCCCGATCAGGTCGCCCCGGAACAGATCACCGTTCCCGTCGGCGACAAGCGGGCGGTCGGCGTCGGCGTCCGTCGACACGATGGCGTCGAGCGCGAATTCGCGGGCCCAGCCCTTCAGCTTCGCAAGCGTGCCTGCATCCACGGCTTCGGTATCGACGGGCACGAAGGTTTGGCTCTTTCCGACAGGAACTGCCTCGGCGCCGAAAGACCGAAGGACCTGCACCAGCAATTCCGCCGCGACCGAACTGTGCTGGTAGACGCCGATTCTCATTCCGGATAGCGAATCCGGCCCCAAAATGCCGTTGGCGCGCTCTAGGTAGCCGGCAACGGCTTCATCGTGATGCGATGGCCAGGCCGTTTCGGCAGGCGCCGGCGGATCGTACACGTTTGACCTTTCGGCGACATACTGCGTTATCGCAGCCTCGTCCGCTTTGTCGATCTCGCCATTCGGGCGATAGAATTTGATGCCGTTGCGGTCGGCGGGAATATGGGAGCCGGTCACCATCAGGGCGGCCGCGCCATGCTTTTGGGCATAAAGGGCAAGGGCCGGGGTGGGGATGACGCCGCAATCGATCGGTTGGAATCCGCTCGCGGCCAGTGCCGCCATGCAATTGTCGGCAATCGCGGGGCTGCTGTCGCGCTTGTCGCGGCCGACAAAGACCGGGCCGCTCGACTGCAAGCCGCTTGAAGCCAGGCGCCAGGCGAACGCCGCGGTATAGAGTCCGCTGGGCTTCCCAACCAATTCCGAGGCCAAACCTCGGACGCCGCTCGACCCGAATTTCATCATTCGCTTTTTCTGTTTGGAAAGTTAGGCCGGTAATATTGGAGTGGGGTTCGCTGTCAACAAAAAATCATACGGGCACGTCTGCTGACGTGGTTGACCGAAATCCTGGCCGCTCGATTTCGGCAGCGCCTGGATCTATCGCGCGGAATTTTAGCGGCTCTGCATTTTGCAATGTATTCCTGATGATGAGACCTATGACAGGTTGCATGGCGCTCTCCGGATACTCTCGTTGCATCCATTCTGGTGGCCTCGGAATCATTCGGTCTTTTTGACGCAGCTTTTAGTTAATCGATTTTAGCGGTTTTCCTTAATCGATTGTAGCGGCCGGCCGGCTTTGCCGACGCCTTGCCTTTCGCAGTGCAGCATCATATCGCTCGATTCGGACAGGGCGGAGCCAAGGCCACAGGCTTCGCCAACCTGCAATCTGCGACCGTTGGAGGGCGAGCATGACCAAGTGGGTTTATACCTTCGGCGATGGCGCTGCAGAAGGCCGTGCCGGCGACCGCAATCTCCTCGGCGGCAAGGGTGCCAACCTGGCCGAGATGTGCAGCCTCGGGCTGCCGGTGCCGCCGGGCTTCACCATCACCACCGAGGTCTGCAACGCCTATTACGCCAACGGCCGCACCTATCCGTCCGAGCTCGAGGCGGATGTCGCGGTAGCGCTCGATCATATCGGCCGGCTGACCGGCCGCCGTTTCGGCGATCCGGCGAAGCTGCTCCTGGTGTCGGTCCGCTCAGGCGCCCGCGCTTCCATGCCGGGCATGATGGACACCGTTCTCAATCTCGGTCTCAACGACGAGACGGTCGAGGCGCTGGCCACCGATTCCGGCGATGCCCGCTTTGCCTATGACAGCTACCGCCGCTTCATCCAGATGTATTCCGACGTCGTCATGGGTCTCGACCATGAGGTTTTCGAGGAGATCCTGGAGGACGAGAAGGCGAACCTCGGCCATGAGCTCGACACCGAGGTGACGGCACTCGAATGGCAGGGCGTGATCACGCTTTACAAGGCCAAGGTCGAGGAGGAACTGGGCAAGCCGTTTCCGCAGGATCCGAAAGAACAGCTCTGGGGCGCGATCGGAGCGGTGTTCTCTTCCTGGATGAACAACCGCGCCATCACCTATCGGCGCCTGCACGACATCCCCGAGAGCTGGGGCACGGCGGTCAATGTCCAGGCCATGGTGTTCGGCAACATGGGCGACACGTCCGCCACCGGCGTCGCCTTCACCCGCAACCCGTCGACCGGCGAAAAACAACTCTATGGCGAGTTCCTGGTCAACGCCCAGGGCGAGGACGTCGTCGCCGGCATCCGCACGCCGCAGAACATCACCGAGGCGGCGCGCATCGCCGCCGGCTCCGACAAGCCGTCGCTGCAGAAGCTGATGCCGGAAGCCTTCCAGGCTTTCGTCGACATTTCCGACAGCCTGGAAAAGCACTACCGCGACATGCAGGATCTCGAATTCACCATCGAGCGCGGCAAGCTTTGGATGCTGCAGACCAGGTCCGGCAAGCGCACCGCCAAGGCGGCGCTGAAGATCGCCGTCGAGATGGCGAGGGACGGGCTGATCACCAGGGAGGAAGCGGTCGCCCGCATCGATCCCGCCTCGCTCGACCAGCTCTTGCACCCGACCATCGACCCCAAGGCCGCCCGCGACGTCATCGGCGTCGGCCTGCCTGCCTCGCCGGGCGCCGCCACCGGCGAGATCGTCTTTTCCTCGGGCGATGCCGAGGACGCCAAGGCGCAAGGCCGCAAGGTGATCCTGGTGCGCATCGAGACCAGCCCCGAGGACATCCACGGCATGCACGCCGCCGAAGGCATCCTCACCACGCGCGGCGGCATGACCAGCCATGCCGCGGTGGTGGCGCGCGGCATGGGCAAGCCCTGCGTGTCCGGCGCCGGCTCGCTGCGCGTCGACTACAAGGCCGGGACGCTGATCTCGATGGGGCAGACCTTCCGCAAGGGCGACGTCATCACCATCGACGGCGCCAACGGCCAGGTGCTGAAGGGCGCGGTGGCCATGCTGCAGCCGGAATTGTCGGGCGATTTCGCCGCCATCATGGAATGGGCCGACGCCGCTCGCCGCATGAAGGTGCGCACCAATGCCGAAACGCCGCTCGATGCGCGCATGGCGCGCTCCTTCGGCGCCGAGGGCATCGGGCTTTGCCGCACTGAGCACATGTTCTTCGATGGCGACCGCATCGTCGCCATGCGCGAGATGATCCTGGCCGATACCGAAAAGGACCGGCGCGCCGCGCTTGCCAAGCTCCTGCCGATGCAGCGTTCGGATTTTCTCGAACTGTTCGAGATCATGGCCGGCCTGCCAGTGACGATCCGGCTGCTCGATCCGCCGCTGCACGAATTCCTGCCCAAGACCGAGGCGGAGATCGCCGAGGTCGCCGCCGCCATGAATGTGTCGCCCGACAAGCTCCGGCAGCGCACCGAGGCCCTGCACGAATTCAATCCGATGCTCGGCCATCGCGGCTGCCGTCTTGCGGTTTCCTATCCCGAGATCGCCGAGATGCAGGCGCGCGCCATTTTCGAGGCGGCCGTCGAGGCCGGCCACAAGGCCGGCGCGCTGGTGGTGCCGGAGATCATGGTGCCGCTGGTCGGCATCGTGAAGGAGCTCGACTACGTCAAGGCGCGCATCGACGCGGTCGCCGCCAGCGTCATGCAGGAAACCGGCACGAAGATCGACTACCTGACGGGTACGATGATCGAGCTCCCCCGCGCGGCCATCCGCGCCCATGTCATCGCCGAGGCGGCCGAGTTCTTCTCCTTCGGCACCAACGATCTTACCCAGACCACTTTCGGCATTTCGCGCGACGATGCGGCCTCCTTTCTGGAGACCTACCGGCAGAAGGGCATCATCGAGCAGGATCCGTTCGTGTCGCTCGACATAGAGGGCGTCGGCGAATTGGTGCGCATCGCGGCCGAAAAGGGCAGGGCGACGCGGCCCGGGATCAAGCTCGGCATTTGCGGTGAGCATGGCGGCGATCCGTCGTCGATCCGCTTCTGCGAGGAGGTCGGCCTCGACTATGTGTCGTGCTCGCCCTACCGCGTGCCGATCGCCAGACTGGCCGCGGCGCAGGCCGCGGTGAAGGTGGCAAAGACATCAGCAAAACGCGACTGATCTTTTCGGTCGCGGTGTCGCACGGATTTCCGACCGGAATCCGCGACAAAACCACAATCCCGGGCGGAGCATTCCCTGGCTTGCCAGGGAATGCTCCGGCTAGCCGATCGGCATGCCGGTGGGCTCGCCGCCTTACGGTTTTGTAAGCAAAGTCACGCGAACGTGCGCGTGGCGGCCCCCATTCTCGACATCGTTTCCGCCCAGTCTCCAGGGTCTCCGATCCCCCCGGCGCCCGAGACAGATGTTGCAGATTTCCCCCGCTCCCTTCCGCTCGATCCTCATTTTACAGACGAAGTTCATCGGCGATCTCGTTCTCGCCTCGGCGCTGGCCAGGAACCTCCAGCTCGGCTATCCCGGCGTCGGGATCGTGTTCCTTTGCGAGGCACGTTTCGCCAGCTTCCTCACCGCCCACGGCATCGCTTCCGATGTCGTCACGTTCCGCCGCGCCATGATGCGCGGATCGCCGCTGCAGCGAGGGCGCGAGCTGTATTCGATGGTGCGCAGGCTGCGCCGGCACCGCTTCGACATGACGATCGACCTGACCGATTCGAAGACCTCACGCATCATCAGCAGCCTCGTCAACGCCCCGGCCAGGGTCGGCTACCATCCGTCCGAAAGGCCCTTGCGCTGGCACGAGCGTCAGCCGGCCAACGTCCGGGCCAGGCCGTTCGGCTTCGGTGAGCGGCACTATCTCTACCGATACCTTTCGCCGCTCGAGGCGCTTGGCGTCGACCTGCGCGCGAGAGCGCCGTCGATCCGCCCATTGGCTGTGGAAATGGCGCGGGCGCTCGCCTTGCTGGACAAATACCATCTCAGGCGAAGCGGTTTTGTCGCGGTGCATGCCGGGGCGAGTTTTCTCGGTCGGCGCTGGCAGCCGGAGCGCTTCGCCGCCGTCATCGACGAGATTGCGCGCGAGACCGGGCTGGATTTCGTGCTCGTCGGTGGCCCGGACGAGCACAAAGCGGCCGACGAGATTGCCGCGAGGACAGCCTCGCCGGTCGTCAACTTTGTCGGTGCGCTTTCGCTCGAAACGCTGTTGGCGCTGCTGAAGGAGGCGCGGCTTTTCCTCGGCAATGAGAGCGGTCCGATGCATATGGCGGCGGCAGCGGGCACCCCTGTCGTCGGCCTCTACGGGCTGACCAATCCGATCCGCTGGGGGCCGGTCGGCGTGGCGAGCATCGCGCTGCAGCCCTCCATGCCTTGCGAATGCGTGGCAAGCGACTTCTGCAAGCCGACCGACCCGAGCAAGGCGTGCTGCGTCTGGCGCCTGGAAGTCGGACCTGTAACCGACGCCGTGCGCGAGATCCTTGCGCGCACCGAAAAGCAAACGGCAAACGCGCTCTCGCGCTACGCCTGAAGCAAATTCTCGTGACTGCGTTCTTCGCACGGGCGCCGTCCCGATTTTCGCCTTGATGCGGGTCTTTTGGCTGGATATTGCAACCATCCTGCTTCGACCACCGGCCCGGAAATCGATCATGCGTCTCTTGCGGAAACATCTTTGCGCGATTGCGCTGTCGGTTTGCGCCGTGTCCACGGCCGGCGCCGCGCCGCTTGTCGAGCCGACGCTGCATCTGAAACCGCAGGCAGGCGGCAGCGGCCGCGTCGCGCTGACGCTCGACGCCTGCGGCGGCCAGACCGACACCCGCATCCTCTCGGCGCTCGTCGACAACCGCATCCCGGCCACCATTTTCGTCACCGGCATCTGGCTGAAGCGCAACGCCGCCGCCGTCGAGATCATGCGCGCCCATCCGGATCTGTTCGAGCTGGAGAATCATGGCGGCCGCCATATCCCGGCGGTCGACACGCCGCGCAAGATCTATGGCATCCGCAGTGCCGGCAGCCCGGAAGCGGTGCTGACCGAGGTCGAATCGGGTGCCGCGGCACTCACAGGCACCGGCGAGCCGGCGCCGAGATGGTTTCGTGGCGCCACCGCCGAATACAGCCCGTCGGCCATCGCCACGATCCGCAAGCTCGGCTTCAAGGTCGCGGGCTTCTCGATCAACGGCGATGGCGGCTCGCTTCTGGGGGCCAGGGAAACCGCCCGCCGCATCGCCGCCGCCAAGGATGGCGACGTCATCATCGCCCACATCAACCAGCCGACCCATGCCGCCGGCGAAGGCGTGGTCCAGGGCCTGCTGGCGCTGAAGGCAAAAGGTCTGACCTTGGTGCGGCTCGACGATGCCGACGGCGTTGGCAACGACGGCACCACCGACTGATCGGTCAGGCCACGCTTTGGCCTCGTCCCGTCCGGCAAGGCAGCATGTCAGTCCGGCGTGGCCTCGATCGTCACCTTGCTCGGATAGAAGGCGCCGTGATTGCGGATCTCCGTCATCTCGTCGAAGGGCCGCTCATAGGCCCACATCGCATCCTTGCCGGTCTCGCCGGCCGGCAGCGCGCTCCAATAGCTGGCATCGCCCTTATAAGGGCAGTGCGTCGAGTGACCGGTCTTGGCCAACTGGCTGAAATCGATGTCGTCGAAAGGAATGTAGAAGACCGCAGGATAGGGCGGCTCCGACAGGAGCTTTGCCCTTGTCGAGGAAGCGATGACCGTTTCGCCGGCGCGCACGGTGACGGTGCCGCTAAAGGACTCGACAGTGATGACTTTGCCGGGATTGCGCTGGAAGCCGGGGGCGGGGTTGGCGATCTGGTCCATTGGCGGGCTGTCCTTGTCCGATTGAGAGGTCGCCCGCAATAGGTGTGTCGTGCAGGCAGCCGGCGCAAGCCCAAACGAAATCACGCCGGGGCGGCGTTCAGGGCGAGCCGTCGAGAAAATCGTCAGGCAGCCGTCTGGAACACGTCCATCAGCCCGGCATAGGCGGCGGCGATGCCGGCCACCGGATTGGTGCTCCTCGATGCGGTCTCGACCTTCAGCGCGCCGCCGACGGCCGGCAGGGTGAGCAGCAGGAATTGTCGATTGCCGCCGTCTCCGACACAGGCAGCCGCAACGTGCTGGTCTTCGCCGTCGTTCTGGACGCACATCTTGAACAGCAGCGTGCCGCCGACCGCCTCCAGGGCGCCGCCCACAACCTCGACGAATTCATCTTCGGAGACCGTCCTGGTGTCCGGCGCCAGATTGGCCAGACTTTCGGCAAGCGAGTTTTCGAGTTCCAGGTCTTCCGGCGCCTTGTCGTCGAGCTGCGTGTCCATGCGAACCTCTTTCATTCGCCAATCGCGCACCCAGCCCATTAACGAAACTTAACGCGGACGATGGCCGGATTGTGGCGGTTTGCGCAGGGTCTTCAAGGAATGCAACGCTTTCAGCGCTTACGGCTGGACAATCCGCCGGTTCGTCCCACAATGCCGCAAAAAGGATCGCCAAAGCGCAGGGGAGGAACAAATGCTTGGACTGATGCAGGAATGGCCGCTGCTTTGCCACAAGCTGATCGACAATGCCGAGCGGCAGCATGGCGGACGCGAGATCGTATCGCGCTCGATCGAGGGACCGATCGTGCGCACCACCTATGCCGAGGTCCATCATCGGGCGTTGAAGGTCGCGCAGCGGCTGGAGCGCGACGGCTTCAGGCTCGGCGACCGCATCGCCACGCTTGCCTGGAACACGGCGCGCCACATCGAGGCCTGGTACGGCATCATGGGCATCGGCGCGGTCTATCACACGCTCAATCCGCGCCTCTTTCCCGAACAGATCGCCTGGATCATGAGCAACGCCGAGGACAAGGCGATCTTCGTCGACCTGACCTTCGTGCCGGTCCTGGAAAAGATCGCCGGCGCGGTCAAATCGCTGAACAAGATCATCGTGCTGACCGACCAGGCGCATATGCCTCAGACGGCGCTGCCGAACGCGGTTGCCTACGAGGAGTGGCTCGCCGAAGCCGATGGCGCCTTCGCCTGGAAGACGTTCGACGAGAACACTGCCGCCGGCATGTGCTACACCTCGGGCACGACGGGCGATCCCAAGGGCGTGCTCTACAGCCACCGTTCCAACGTGCTGCACGCCATGATCGCGGCCATGCCCGACGCCATGGGCATTTCGGCCCGCGACGTCATCCTTCCGGTCGTGCCGATGTTCCATGCCAATGCCTGGGGCCTTGGCCAGAGCGCGCCGATGATCGGCGCCAAGCTGGTGATGCCGGGCTGCAAGATGGACGGCGCCTCGATCTATGAGCTGCTCGATACCGAGAAGGTCACCTTCAGCGCCGCCGTGCCGACGGTGTGGATGATGCTGCTGCAATATCTGGAGGAGACCGGCAGCAAACTTCCCCATCTGCAGAAGGTGGTCATCGGCGGCTCGTCCTGTCCGCGCGCCATAACCCAGAAATTCCAGGACAACTACGACGTCCATGTCATCCATGCCTGGGGCATGACCGAAATGTCGCCGCTCGGCACGCTTTGCACCATGAAGCCGGAATATGCCGTGCTGGAGGGCGAGGCGCGGCTCGATATCCAGGGCAAGCAGGGCTATCCGCCCTTCGGCGTCGAGATGAAGGTGACCGACGACGAGAACAATGCGATGCCCTGGGACGGCAAGACCTTCGGGCGGCTGAAGGTGCGCGGCCCGGCCATCGCGCGCGCCTATTATGGCGGTGTTGGTTCCGAACAGTTCGACGCCGAGGGCTGGTTCGACACCGGCGACGTCGCCCATATCGATCCCGGTGGCTACATGCAGATCACCGACCGCGCCAAGGACGTCATCAAGTCGGGCGGCGAATGGATCTCGACCATCGACCTTGAGAACCTCGCCGTCGGGCACCCCGATGTCGCCGAGGCGGCGGCAATAGGCGTTCCGCATTCGAAATGGGGCGAGCGGCCGCTGCTGGTCGTCGTGCGCAAGCCGGGCAAGGAGCCGAGCAAGGCCGACATCCTGACCTTCATGAGCGGCAAGGTGGCCAAATGGTGGATGCCCGACGACGTCGCCTTCGTCGGCGAAATTCCCCACACCGCCACCGGCAAGATCCAGAAAATCACCTTGCGTGAGCAGTTCAGGGATTATCGCTTGCCAACGGATTGACGGGATGGGCGTTTTTGAGGCTTCTGGCAGCCGTCAGAGGCTCTGAAGATCGTTCGGGTTGGTGCGGCGGATATGGTTGTTGTTGCTGAACGGCAGACGTCGAGCGCCGCCGGCTGGTCGCGGCGGACAGCGGCCTTTTCGCTGGTCCTGCTCTTGACAGTGCTTGTCGGCCATCAGCTCGACCTCGTCGAAACGCCTGTATTCCTCTGGGTGCTGGCGATCGTCGCGCTGCTTGCCGCCTTCGCCCTGCTGTTTGCCGGCTTCGCCCTGTCGAGGCTGTGGAATTTCGGCGATCGCGGTGGACGCGACCTGTCGGTCGGCGCGCTGCTGGCGCTTCTGGTGCTTGCCCCCTTCGGCGTCGCCGCCTACTGGGCGACGACCTCGCCGCCGCTGAGGGACATTTCGACCGATCTCGACGATCCGCCGGTGCTCGACACATCGGACCGGACGGCGGACATGAACGTGCTGTCGCCACCCACGCCCGGCGAGCAGCGGCTGCAGGGCGATGCCTATCCGCTGGTCACCGGCCGCAGCTACAACCTGCCGTTCGAGACCGTCGTCGACGCGGTCGAAACCGTGCTCGACCGCCGCGACTGGCAGCTTCAGGGGCCGTATCCCGAAACCGACGGGCAAAGCGAGGTGACGATCAACGCGCTGGCCAGGAGTTTCGTGCTCGGCTTGCCCGCCGATGTCGCGATCCGCATCGCCGATGACGGCGATACGGTCGTGGTCGACATGCGCTCGGCCTCTCGCTATGGCCGCTACGACCTCGGCGACAATGCCGGCCGCATCGTCGATTTCCTTGGCGAACTCGACCAGGAGGTCGCCGGCCAGGTCGGGCCCGCGCCGGCCGAATGATGGTCATGCCGCCGGCGTGAAAATGCCGTCGATGGCCGCGTCGCCGTCGGTGGCGACGAGGCCGCGCGCTACCAGGTCCTCCAGATGCGCAAGCACCGACAGGCCGGCGGCGCCGTGCAGGCGCGGGTCGGTGTCGCGATAGATCGTCGCCACCATCTCTTTGATTGTCCGGTCGCCGCCGCGGATGCGTTCCAGGATCGCCCGTTCGCGCATCTTGCGATGCGTCTTCAGCCCGCGCATGAAGCTGCGCGGCTTGGTCACCGGCCCGCCATGGCCGGGCAACAGCAGCCGGTCGTCGCGCTCGATCAGCCTGTCGAGCGAACTCATGTAGTCGGCCATGGCGCCGTCCGGCGGCGCGACGATCGAGGTCGCCCAGGCCATGACATGGTCGGCGGAAAAAAGGATGCCCGTCCCTTCGAGCGCGAACGCGGCGTGGTTGGCGGCATGGCCGGGCGTCAGCACCGTCCTGATCGTCCATCCGTCGCCATGGACCAGCGCGCCGTCGGCGAGCGCGACGTCCGGGATGAAAGCCATGTCCGCGCTGGCGTCGAGCGGATTGACCTCGCCGATTCGCAGCGGCCGGGCCGGGCGGTGCGGGCCTTCGGCAAGCACGGTCGCGCCGGTGCGCTCCTTCAGCCGCGCCGCCAGCGGGGAATGGTCGCGATGGGTATGGCTGACGAGGATATGGCTGACCGGCCTGCCGCCGATAGTTTCGATCAGGGCCTGCAGATGCGCGTCATCGTCCGGACCCGGATCGATCACCGCCAGCGTTTCGCGGCCTATCACGTAGCTGTTGGTCCCGTGGAAGGTGAAAGGACCGGGATTCCCGGCGGTGACGCGTTGCACGTCCGGGGCGACCGTCACCGCCTGGCCGTAGGCGGGATCGAAGCGTGTGTCGAATTTGAGGGCCATGAGGCGACGCGAAGCTCCGTTCAGTGAGACGGCAAAAGCGATTGCCGCATAACACGGAAGCCAATATAGGAAAAAGCGAAGCCGCATTTCGGCGGCCGTCCGGAATGAGGAATACCATGGCACTTGCAGCAACGATGCGTCCGCTTGTTTCTCTGGCACTGCCCGAAAAGGGCGCGGCGCGGCTGGCGACGCAGCTTTTTCTGGCGATCGTCGGGACGCTGCTGCTCATCTTGTCGGCCAAGACCAAGGTTGTGCTCGGCCCGGTCGACATCTCGCTGCAGACGCTGGCCGTGCTGCTGATCGCGTCGGCGTTCGGCCTGCGCCTCGGCGTCGCCACGCTGCTTCTCTACATGGCCGAGGGCGCCATGGGCTTTCCGGTCTTCCAGGGCACGCCGGAAAAGGGCATCGGCGTCGCCTATATGCTCGGCTCCACCGGCGGCTATCTGGCCGGCTTCGTCGTCATGGCTGCGATCGTCGGCTGGGCCGCCGACCGTGGTTGGGACCGTCATCCGGTCAAGCTCTTCAATGCCATGCTGGTCGGCGAAGTCGTCATGATGGCCATGGGCTTTGCCTGGCTGGCAATGCTGATCGGCGCCGAAAAATCCTGGCAGTTCGGTGTCGTGCCCTTCATCGTCGGCGACCTGATAAAGGTGGCATTGGCCGCGGCCCTGGTGCCGGCCGTCTGGTCGCTGCTGCCGAAGCGACCCTGACATATCCAGCCTCGACCCTACCGACATGATAGCTAGCCGGCGGAGATCCCGCCGGCTTTTTTCCACCGAAATTTATGTGATTTAAAGAGTGTTAAACCGGGGTGCGGCTGTTTACGGAGACTATGGCTATCATATTGAAAATAAAAGGACAATATGACTTATGCGCGCTTTTTTGAAGTGACCACCGACAAGTTTTTAGTCTGGTGTCGGACTAGGGCCAAAAGCGATTGCTGTGAGCTGAAAAACGTCTCTCGATCGACAGCGTCGGCTCGCCTATGCAAGATCAAGATCATCACTGAATCAGACTATATGGCGAGAGAGATATCGCGCCAAAGTTTTCCGACTTCGACATCGACGCGCCCTTGCGACTAGACTCTGCTGCCAAGCTTGCTTTTCCGGATGACGGTCAAAGGGCTCCGCAAAGAGCGCGGCCGTGGTCGCCTTACCACAGAAATAATCGCCAACAAGGAATATACGACCGTGGCGGCGATCGAGGAAATGCGACGCCTATGTCGCGCCCTAGCAAAGGAGCTCGCCTTGTCTGGCGGGACGAATACCGGAAAAAAAGACGGGTCGCTCATGCAGCGGGCCGCTGGTACATCGAAGATGGCGGAAGGCGATATAGCACTGGCTGCGCTCGATCTGACTTTGCAGAGGCTGAAAAGCAACTCGCGGCCCATATTGCTGCGAAGCACGCGCCAACGCGCCAGCGCCACCGTGACCCGGATCAAGTGATGGCTGTGCTTCCGGGAAGCAGAAATGTCCGGCCCAAGGTGTCGGCGTTCGATCGCGAAATCCTACGAGCCACCTTCCACAAATCGGTCATTGAAGACGGAATTCCCTGAAGTTCGATGGCGGAAATTGCGGCGCAAATGGTCAGCGACTTCACCGGCGCACAGACGATCGGTCCAGACTTGCTGGATTGGATCGTGCGGAAGTAGGCGCACTCAGCGCCACGAGAACAGCGTGTCAGCTCGGTTCCTGTGCGACAGCGCGGATACGCGGACCATCGCCATCGGCAATTTGAGGATGACTGAGCTGAAGACGCGTCGGCGACCATTGTAAAAGCCAGCGCCGAAACCAAGCGTTGGCCCAAACTTCGAAGCCGTAGTGGACGACTAGTCCGCAGGAGGCAGCGAACGAGACCATGAGCACAAGCCCGAGATGCGGCTCGATGATTTCGTCCCAACGCCAGTACCAGATCGGCCATTTTAACAAGCTCCCCTGGAGGACGAGATGCACAAGGTAGATCGCATAGCTCGCGGTACCTAGCATTTGAAACGCGCGGCCACGCATGAAGACCCGACCTTCGACCTCTGCGGCGGCAAGCCCAAACACGAGGCAGAAGGCCCCGGCTCCCCACATGGAAAAAATGACGTTTCGCGACTCACCGACGAAGGCTGTAGTCGAAAGGAATAGTATCGCCAGGGCGACAACGAGATAGGGCAGCCATAGCCGCGTCACGGCGCGGTTCTGGATGGTCGATGCGATGATTAAGCCGCCACAGAACTCCAAGATAACCGGAGCTCCGGAAAAGCCGAAGACCGCCGCATCGGTCGATAAGTTCACGTAAACCATCAGCGCGAAGACAGAGATCAGAATGGCCGCGCCCCTTGCCCTGGTACCAACTATGCCGGAAACCACCGCGACCGCGAATGCCATGTAAAAGAACATTTCGTATTCAAGAGTCCAGCCGACCCCCAGCGCAGGAAGCTCGCCTGTGACAGGCCTCTCGACGAACAGCAGTGAGCGGCCTAATTGCGGCCATGTCCACAATTGTGAAGCCCAACAAACATAGGCGAGGGTCATCACCCAGTAGAGGGGAGCAATGCGTGCCAACCGCTTAGCCATGAAGTCATATATGCCCGCAGCTCCCGTTTCAAACCGCTGCAAACCAATGACCAATCCAGAGATCACAAAGAAAATCGGCACGCCAACGGCGCCGAAAACCGCCAAGTTTCCATATGAGAGAAGCCACGGCAGATCGCCGCCGGCCAGTTTGTGGATCGAACCATAGGTGGCGTAGTAGTGATGCACGACGACGAGCAGCGCAGCAATTCCGCGCAGCCCCTGTATCGACAAAAATACTTTCGGCACAACTCCCCCCGAGAAGCTTCTTTTCGTCTTTTGAGAAGTTTTTCGCATCCTTTGTGGGCAACAGCAATCGAGAGCCAACTCCTATGCACTGTTTCGTGCAAGCGCGCCCGCCAGGACGCGCGGCGCGTTTCTCCGCTCTGAGAGACAGCGGTCAACTGAAATGCGCGTTGGCGGGCTGCATGCTTCTCTTGACAATACATTTCTTCGAATGTGTGCTGGCCTTCACGGCCGGCTGTGGCATCAAGTCCTTCGCCAATCGATGCCGGCGTCATGGTGTCGGGCCGTTCCCGATCCGGGCGAGAAAAGGCCCGATATTTTTGCCGATCCGCGCTTGGCCGAGCGGGTCCTGCCGCCGCCGACGCCGGAGGGCACTGAGAAGTTTGAGGGCCGACGACTGGACCCGGCGCAACAATCCTTGCGGTGTCATCCTCTCCAACGCGAGGCCGCCAAGGATGCACAGGCCGAGGATCCAGCAATAGTGGTATCCATCGCCAGCCCGAACTTCCAGAACACGAGGACATCGCGCCTGAACCGAGCAGTCACTGGCGAACCAGTCTCCGTTTGATATTCCAGACAACAGGCAAAAAAGCGGGAATTCCCGCGAGGTGCCTGATGCGTGGAACGAGGCAGCGATATTATCGTGCAATTTTAGATAATTTAGGGGAAATTTCCCTGCTTCAGATCAGGGAAATTCGACCAAGTATCCGGCAAAGTCAGAGGTCGGCGGCGATCTAACAGGGAAATCCGTTGTGCATTGCGCGGGATCCGATTGTCGTTTCGCGGGATCGAATTGTCCAGGAATGCGCTGCCGTTTGATGGGAATCCGATGCCCTATTGCGGTTGCGCAGTGAAGAAAGGTAGGAGCGGTTTGCTCCTTCCCGAAACGGAATGTGATGAGCCAGGATGTGATTGTCGGATGCGGAGGCTGCGACAGAAACAGCAAGGCGTGGAGGCGCCATAAGGGGCCGTTTTGCCTGTTTCCGAACGCGCTGTTCCTGAGACTTGCGATCGCGACGGGGACCGCTATGAGCGCGCGTTGCACTTCAGGTGAGAGAGTGATAGCGCCTTGGCATGGCCGCTGTGAGTCTTTAGACCGTCATTCCGGCCAAGTTCATTGCGCCCTATCAGTTGATCGGCCAGAATGACATCCGGAAGCATACGACAAAGGATTGAGGGATTTGGTCGATCTCAACACTCACATTGCGAATGCTGCGCGTGATAGGAATTCCCCGCGAGTCGTCGCGGTCCTTACAACACGGAACGAAGAACGGTTCATCGCCGAATGTCTTGAGAACCTCTTTCGTCAAGGCGTGCAGGTCTACGTCTGCGACAATCAGTCGACGGACCGAACGCTTGAGATTGCCCAGCGCTACTGCGGGGCTGGATTGATAGGATTCGAAAGTATCCCGCATAACGGCTGGTATTGCTGGGAGCACCTTCTTCGTCGCAAAGAGGAACTATTTCAGTCGCTCGAAGCAGACTGGTTCATGCATGTTGACGCTGACGAGATCCACCTTCCGCCGACTTCGTACTCATCGTTGGTCTCCGCCATTGCGGCAGCCGACGCACTCGGCTGCAACGCGATCGAGTCTTCCGAGTTCACGTTCATTCCTACCAGGGAAGCCCCCAATCACGACAATCCCAATTATCAATACACGCTGCGGACCTACTACCCGTTCCGGCCGACCTCCCCACACTGCGTCCGTGCGTACAAGAAACAGGACGGCCCCATGGAGATTGCGTGGTCAGGCGGCCATCGCGTACGCTTCGGGGGGCCGGTGACGCTCTACCCCGAGCGTTTTCGCATGAAGCATTATCTGTTCCTGAGTGCAGAGCACGCCGCGCGCAAGTATGCTGGCCGCCGGTACCTGAGCGAGGAGGTCAATGGTCTTGGTTGGCACGGATGGCGACCTCGCTTGCGATCAGAGGATATCCGGCTGCCGGACGCCAGCCAGATGCGCGCCACTGCGACGGACGACGATCTGAACGAGGCCAATCCATGGTCGGCGCACTGGCTTGAGCGGTACGCCCCGTGAGCGATGTACACCTCCCCCGCATCCTGGCGATCGCGGACCGACCCGGCTGGGCGATCGATCGCAAGACCCAAAATCTCCGGCGCGTGCTGGAAAGAAGGTTCGAGATCGTCGAACGATTTCAGCATGATGTGACTGAGTCCGACGTGAACGCGGCGGACATCGTGCTCATCTTCTATTGGCTCCAAATCTCGAAACTGCCCCTGCCGGAATCGGCCCTCGCCCGGCGGTCTGACAGGCTGCTCATCGGGATCTGCAGCCACAGAGAGCTCGAGGGCGAATTCCGCGAGCCGGGGCTCGCCACCCTGCACCGGCTGGCGCGCGCTGTGTTTGTCAATAATCGGCAGCTCGAGCACGAATACGGTCCTCTACTGCGTGTTCCGGTCCACTACACGCCCAATGGGGTCGACACGACATTCTTTTGTCCCCCACAAGAGCAACCCCGGGCTGGCGAGCTCCGCGTTGGATGGGCGGGAAGTCTGAGCAACCATGGTCCGGCGCATCGGGGCTTCCACGACGTCATCGAGCCCGCGGTCGCTGCCGTGCCGGGCGTGCGACTACTGACTGCGGTTCGGGAGCAACGCTGGCGCAGCCATGACGAAATGCTCGACTTCTATCGGGGTCTCGACGTTTATGTCTGCGCCAGTCGCAGCGAAGGCACTCCCAATCCTTGCTTGGAGGCGGCGGCGTGCGGTGTCCCCTTGGTAACGACCCGTGTGGGAAACATGCCCGAGCTGATTCGGGATGGCGACAACGGGCTGTTCTTCGATGGAACTGCGGAGGGGCTCGCGAACAAGCTCGCCCTGTTGCGGGACACGCCGTCGCTGGGGTCGCAGATGGCCGCCCGCATGATCGAGACGATCCGAGAGTGGGATTGGGGAGAGCTGGCCGAAAACTATGCGCACATGTTTGCCTCGTTGCTTGCTGCAAGCGAGCGGTCGGGCCGGTGAGATGTTGCTTCAGATGTGCTCTGCCAAACCTGACCTTTGTAGCGCCATTCGAGATTTCCCGGATCTTCCATACCTCGCTCAGCAGAGATGACGCTGTGCAAGGCAATCGAGGCCTGGTATGGGCGCCCTTCGCTATTCGATGGCGGCGACTATCATTGTTCCCGCGCAGACGCTCGTCCTTCAGAGGTGTTGCCGGGCGGCGGGTTTGGAGGCACGGTTTTCGCCCCCCAGCTCAATAGACATCGTTCGCAGCGAATGGCCGCTTTGGGGCGGCGGGTTCAACCGATCGCTGCAACACACTCAGCGAACTTCTCCGCTGGGGTCTAATAGAGCAAGGTCTTTCTGGGGCGTCCGTTGAGCTGCCGCGCGATGGCGCTGAGCTTTGCCTGGCTGTGCAGGGATAGGTCGGTGCCACGTGGCAGATATTGGCGCAGCAGTCGGTCGGTGTTTTCATTCGAGCCGCGCTGCCAAGGCGATCGAGGATCGCAGAAGTAGACCTCGACGTCCGTGGCCATTGTCAGCCGCTGGTGGTCGGCAAGCTCTTTGCCTCGGTCCCATGTCAGCGATTGATAGAGCTCTCCGGCAATTTCTGCGACTGCTTGATTAGGACTGAGACGACGCTTTCGGTATCTTTATTGGCGACCTTGATCAGCGTCACACAGCGCGAGTGACGCTCGACCAGCGTCGCCACGTTGCTGTTCTTGGACCCGGAGATGAGGTCGTCCTCCCAGTGGCCGGGAACTGCTCGATCTTCGACGGTGGCGGGCCGTTCGCTGATGGAGATTGCATCCTTGATCTGGCCCAGCCGACTCCGCTTCATGCTGGCGTGCGGGGAACGGCGGATCGTGCGCCTGGCTCTAAGATGCTCCAGCGGTTCCTTTTTCAGCACTCCACGTGCCCGAATGGACAGGCTGCGATAGATCGTTTCGTGCGACACCTGATTATGCGGCTCCCCTGGGTAGGTGCGCTTGAGCCAGCCGGCAATCTGCTCTGGCGACCATTTCCGCTGCAGCTTGACCGATACTGTCCACTAACCGATCAGGACAAACGGGGATGATCCTGGACGCTGCCCGAGCGGGAAGATTGACAAGCCATTGCTTGAAACCTAAGCACGGGCAACTTGTTGTCAGGGCGGGGGCCTCGGTTTTCAAGGGAGAGCTTGTTGAAAGGAATTATCCTTGCAGGAGGCAGCGGCACTCGTCTCTATCCGCTAACATTAGCCGTCTCTAAGCAAATACTCCCGATTTACGACAAGCCGATGATCTATTACCCGCTGAGCGTGCTGATGCTTTCGGGAATTCGCCAGATTCTGATCATTTCAACTCCGCGCGACTTGCCGGTGTTCCGGGAGTTGCTGGGCGACGGCTCGGAATTCGGGCTGGAGCTGTCCTACGCCGAACAGCCCCACCCCAATGGTCTTGCCGAGGCGTTCATCATCGGCCGCGAGTTCATCGGCAAGGACAGCGTGTCGATGATCCTCGGCGACAACATCTATTTCGGCGAAGGCTTGTCGCAGCTTTGCCGCACGGCGGCGGCGCGCGAAAGCGGTGCGTCCGTGTTCGCCTATCATGTCGACGATCCTGAGCGCTACGGCGTGGTATCCTTTGACAGGGTCAGCGGCACTGCCTTGACGATCGAAGAGAAGCCGCAGAAGCCGAAGTCCAACTGGGCCGTCACCGGCCTTTATTTCTATGATAACGAGGTCATCGACATCGCCTCGACGATCAGGCCCTCCGCGCGCGGCGAGCTCGAGATCACGGCGGTCAACAATGTCTATCTTGGGCGCGGGCAACTGCAGGTCCATCAGCTCGGCCGCGGCTATGCCTGGCTCGATACCGGCACGCATGACAGCCTGCATGAAGCCGCATCCTTCGTGCGTACCATCGAACACCGCCAGGGCATAAAGGTCGCCTGCCCGGAAGAGATCGCCTTCGAGCAGGGCTGGCTTGCCGCCGACAAGGTTCTGGAGCGCGCCATGCGCCTCGGAAAGAACGAATATGCCGCCTATCTTCGCAAGCGGGTCATGGATCTGACGGAGGACCAGGGTGCTTGAAATCAGGCCGCTCGGCCTCGACGACGTTGTGGAGATCGTGCCGAAGCGGCACGGCGACGCACGCGGCTTCTTCATCGAAACCTACAATGCCGAGCGCTTTGCGGAGGCCGGCATCGACCTGCGCTTCGTGCAGGATAATCACTCCTATTCCGCCGCAGCGGGCGTGGTGAGGGGGCTGCACTACCAGCTACCGCCGCGTGCCCAGGACAAGCTGCTGCGCGTGGTCCGCGGCAGCATCCTCGACGTTGCGGTCGATATCCGTCGCGGCTCCAAGAGCTTCGGGCAATGGGTCGCCCTCGAAATATCGGCCGAGAAGGGCAACCAGATCCTGGTGCCGAAAGGCTTCGCGCACGGCTTCGTCACGCTCGAGCCCGACACCGAGGTTCTGTACAAGGTCACCGACACCTATTCGCCCGAGCACGACCGGTCGATCCGTTACGACGACCCGGCCATCGGCATCGAATGGCCTGCGATATCAGGCGGGTTCCAGCTTTCGGAAAAGGATCTCAGCGCGCCGGTCCTTGGCATGGCGGAGGTGTTCGCATGAGAGGGTTTCGTGAGGAGGGCCGCGTGAATTTCCTGGTGACTGGCGGTGCCGGCTTCATCGGCTCGGCCGTATGCCGGCATTTGTGCGCCAATCCGGCCTGTCGCGTGACCAATCTCGACAAGCTGACCTATGCCGGCAACCTCGCCTCGCTGCGGCCGATCGAGAATGCACACAACTACAGGTTCGAGCAGGCTGACATTTGCGACGAGAAGGCGGTGCTCGACATATTGCGTCGCGACGACATCGACATCGTCATGAACCTGGCAGCCGAGAGCCATGTCGACCGCTCGATCGACGGGCCGGGCACCTTCATCGAGACCAACATCGTCGGCACCTACCGAATGCTGAATACGACCTTGGAATACTGGCGCGGCCTGCCGGAGGACCGCAAGACCCGCTTCCGCTTCCATCATGTCTCGACCGACGAGGTGTTCGGTGATCTTCCCTTCGACGGTGGCATGTTCATTGAGGAGACGCCCTATGCGCCGTCCTCGCCATACTCCGCCTCCAAGGCGGCCTCGGACCATCTGGTGCGCGCCTGGCACGAGACCTATGGCCTGCCGGTCGTGCTTTCCAACTGCTCGAACAATTACGGGCCCTATCACTTTCCCGAAAAGCTCATTCCGCTGGTCATCCTGAACGCGCTCGACGAAAAGCCGCTGCCGGTCTACGGCGCCGGCGCCAATGTGCGCGACTGGCTGTTCGTCGAGGATCACGCACGCGCGCTCGAGCTTGTCGCGACAAAGGGGCAACCGGGCCAGAGCTACAATGTTGGTGGCAATTCCGAGCGCACCAATCTGAGCGTCGTCGAGACCATTTGCGATCTTCTCGACCTGCGAAGGCCGCGCGCTGGCGGCAAGCGCTACCGCGACCTGATCTCCTTCGTCACCGACCGCCCCGGCCACGACCGCCGCTATGCCATCGACGCCTCCAAGATCGGCCGCGATCTTGGCTGGTCGCCAAAGGAGAATTTCGACAGCGGCCTGGCAAGGACTGTCGACTGGTTCCTCGACAACAAATGGTGGTGGGGGCCGATTCGCGAGCAGCGCTATGCCGGTGAGCGGCTGGGCCAGGCCGCGGTGGAAGACAGGAAGGGCGCGTCGTGAGGATCGCTGTCACCGGACGCGAGGGCCAGATCGCCGCGAGCCTGCTGGAGGCGGCGCAAGGACGGAGCGACATGGAAGTCGTTGCCGTTGGCCGGCCGCAACTCGACCTTGCGCGGCCCGACACGGTGTTCAAGGCGCTCGAAGCATCGCGGCCCGATATCATCGTTTCTGCAGCTGCCTACACCGCCGTCGACCAGGCCGAGGACGAGCCCGACCTGGCTTTTGCTGTGAATGCCGAAGGCGCCGGCACGGTCGCAGAGGCGGCAGCGCGGCTTGGCGTTCCGGTTATCCACCTTTCGACCGACTATGTCTTCGACGGCACCAAGGACGGCGCCTATGTGGAGACCGATGCGCCAGCGCCGCTCGGCGTCTACGGCGCCTCCAAGCTCGCCGGAGAAGTAGCGGTGGCGGCAGCCAATCCACGCCACCTGATCCTGCGCACGGCCTGGGTCTACAGCCCCTTCGGCAGGAACTTCGTCAAGACGATGCTGAGGCTGGCTGGCGACCGCGACGAGATCGCGGTGGTGGCCGACCAGTGGGGAACCCCGACGTCTGCGCTCGATATCGCTGATGCGATCTTGCATGTGGCGGCAGTTCTGCACGGCGACAAGGACTTTGTTTCGTTCGGCATCTACCATCTGGCGGGAACCGGCGAGACCACCTGGAGCGGCTTCGCCCGTCATATCCTGGAAATAAGCAAGGCGTTGGGTGGCCCGCATGCTGGGGTGCGCGAAATCGCGACCAGAGACTATCCGACAAAGGCGCGCCGCCCAGCCAATTCGCGGCTATCGACGGCAAAATTCGCGGTCGCGTTCGGGTGGACGGCGCCGAAGTGGAGGGCGTCGGCGGAGATAGTGGTTGCCCACCTCGTAGGGAATAGTCGGAACTTAGGGCGTCGATCGAGAGACAGTGCTACGGATCGCTTGTCGGGGCTACCTCGAAGCGGTTCGGCGCCAATCAAGGACAGCCTTCAACGATGAACGAACCAACGACCCCAGCGAAGAACAGCGTTCCGAAAGCGGAAGCTACCAATACCCGTACACGGTCGCTTCGCCGGCTCTATGATGCCCATGACGGCAAGGTGTCGGACAAATGGTCGATCTACCTGAGTGAATATGACCGTTTTTTTTCGAAATATCGAAGCAAGCCGGTTCGGATCCTCGAAATCGGTATCCAGAATGGCGGCTCACTTGAGATATGGGGAAAGTATTTTCCAAAGGCGGAAATTATTCTCGGCTGCGATATCAACCAGAATTGCGGTCTGCTGCGTTTCGACGACAAGAGGATAGACGTTGTCGTCGGGGATGCTAACTCGGAAGAGATCCAGAGTAGTATTGTTGCACGATCCGAGACATTCGACGTGATCATAGACGATGGGTCGCATATATCTTCCGACGTCATACGGACATTCGCGCGTTATTTTCCTCACCTCTTAGACGGTGGGATATTCGTTATCGAGGATTTGCATACCAGCTACTGGCAGGATTTCGAAGGTGGCCTCTACGATCCGCTTTCCTCGATATCGTTTTTCAAGCGATTGCTGGACTTGGTAAATCACGAGCATTGGGGACTGGATCACCGTCGAACGGATGCACTTGCAGCATTCGCCAATCGGTACGGGATCGCATTCGATGAGCCTTCGCTTGCGTCCATCCATTCCATAGAGTTCCTGAACTCTCTTTGCATCATAACTAAACGGCCGTCCCAGGAGAACGTCCTGGGGCGGCGCCATGTAGCCGGGGAGGTCGCGGCCGTCGAGCAAAGCATCCTTCGACTTGATGGTACGGTGCTGAACGCTGCCAGCCAAGCTGGAAATCCGTGGTCGTTACAGTCGATGACGATGGAAGAGGAGATCGCGGGCCACAGGGAACAGGGCGAGCATCGCGAAATGCAGACGCAGGCGCTCCTCGAAGAAGTCGCCAAGTCGCGCAGAGAGGTCGAGAGCCGCTCCGGCGAAATCGCACGCGCAAGAGCCCAACTCGCTGCGAGGGCAGAAGAGATACACGCTTTGCAAGCGGAACTGTCGACGGTGCATGTGGACGCCAGCACGCTCCTTGCCGATCGCGACAATGCGCGCTCCGAGGAAATCCGGTTGCATGGTATTCTTGATGCCGTCTACGCCAGCACGTCATGGCGACTGACCAGGCCTTTGCGCGCAATTGGGAGCCGTGTTCGCGCGATCGGCAATTCACCCATCAAGTTTTGCCGTTTCGCGGCTCGCGCCGCTTACGCCTGTTGGCACAATCTGCCGCTGCCGATCAACGCCAAGCGGAAGCTGAAGAGAGCGGCGTTTTCAACCTTCCCTTCGCTGTTTGGCGTTACGAATGCCTACCGTGCCTGGAGAAGCTTGGAGGCGCCCAACGCACCC
The DNA here is from genome assembly GCF_004791545.1 of Mesorhizobium sp. M4B.F.Ca.ET.214.01.1.1. Lineage (NCBI taxonomy): Bacteria > Pseudomonadati > Pseudomonadota > Alphaproteobacteria > Hyphomicrobiales > Phyllobacteriaceae > Mesorhizobium > Mesorhizobium sp. M4B.F.Ca.ET.214.01.1.1. The sequence continues at coordinate 579,101 of NZ_SRUX01000002.1, read as the reverse complement.
TTGGGCGACAACGGAGCGGCATCGTATAGGTCGGCCACCTCTGGCCCGGGCTTTGCTCCTGAACCTGTCTATGTGCCGCGTCTCGAAGCGCCGCCGCTGCTTCAGAAGCCGGTGCGCGTCGTCGCGTTCTACCTGCCGCAGTTCCACCCGATCCCCGAAAACGATGAATGGTGGGGGCATGGCTTCACAGAATGGACCAATGTCAGGTCCGCCCAGCCGCAATTTGTCGGCCACCACCAGCCGCATGTACCGGATGCGCTTGGCTACTATGATCTGCGCGACACCGCCGTGCAGCGCCGCCAAATCGAGCTGGCAAAACTCTATGGAGTGGAGGCCTTCTGCTTCTATTTTTATTGGTTCGGCGGCAAGAGGCTATTGGAAAAGCCGCTCGAAAACTGGCTCGAGGACAAGAGCCTCGACATGCCGTTCTGCCTCTGCTGGGCCAACGAGAACTGGTCGCGTCGCTGGGATGGGATGGACCAGGAGATACTCATTGCCCAGGACCACTCACCCCGGGACGACCTAGCCTTCATAGCCGAGGTTGCGCCTTATCTTCGCGACCCTCGCTACATCCGAATCGACGGCAAGCCGCTGCTGCTTGTCTACCGCCCAAGCCTGCTTCCGGCGGCAGCCAAGACAGCGCGCCGTTGGCGGACATGGTGCCGGGCGAACGGTATTGGCGAGATTTTTCTCGCCTACACCCAATCCTTCGAATCGGTGCCACCCAAACGTTACGGGTTCGATGCCGCCGTGGAATTTCCGCCAAACAATTCCGCGCCGCCAAACGTCACGCACACTGTGGCGCCGCTGCGCCAGGATTTTGCCACGACTGTCTATGATTGGTCGGTTTTTCTGCAGCGCAGCGAGAACTATCCGCCCCGCAAGTACAAGCTCTTCCGCTCGGTTTGCCCCGGCTGGGACAACTCGGCACGCCGTAAGGGCGGCGGCACTGTGTTCATCAACAACACCCCCGCGCTCTACCGCAGATGGCTGGATAACGCCATTGAGGACGCGCTGACCCATGTCGACGAACCATCCGAGCGGCTGGTCTTCGTCAATGCCTGGAACGAGTGGGCGGAAGGCGCTCATCTGGAGCCCGATAGCGCAAACGGCCATGCTTACCTGCAAGCGACCCGCGACTCCTTGGAGGCGGCGAACGGAAAGCCCAAGCCCCGGATAGCAATCGTGTCCCACGATGCCCATCCCCATGGTGCACAATTGCTCGCTCTGGCGATGGCCCGGGAATTTGGGGAGCTGCAATATGATGTAGATATGATCGTCCTCGGCGATGGCCCTATGCTTTCGCGCTTTGCCGAGGTTGCGTCGCTGCACCGCGTGGCTCTCGACAGCGAGCCAGTGGAATTGGTGCGCCGAAAATTGGAGGCGATACGGAATGCTGGTGCCGAGGTCGCTATTGTAAACACCACGGTATCTGGCTTGATGGTTCCGGTCTTAAAGGAAGCTGGCTTCCGCACGGTTTCTCTAGTTCACGAACTGCCTGGAGTCTTGGAGTCCTACAGTCTGAACAGGCACGCCCTCGCCATCGCCGAACACGCCGACAAAATCGTTTTTGCAGCGTCTATCGTTCAATCCGGATTCGAGAGCTTCCTCGGCGAACCGCTCAGGCAAGCATTGATCCGTCCTCAGGGCCTCGTGCGGAGAAACCCGTTCAAAGGCCAGTCCGAGGAAGCACGTCGTCTTATTTGTGATCAGCATGGCTTTGCGCCGGGCACCCGCTATGTTCTTGCCGTAGCCTTCGTGGATCACCGAAAGGGGCCGGACCTTTTCATCGAAGTGGCAGAAAAAGTTCTTAGCTCGCATCCCGGTACAGCGTTCATTTGGATTGGTCATTTCGACCAGGGGATGAAGGAAACGATTGAAACGCTTCTTGCTCAGAAGAAGCTGAAGGATAGCGTCAAGTTCGTCGGATTTGTCCAAGACCCAATGGCATACTACGCCGGAGCGTCTGCATACGCATTGACGTCACGCGAGGATCCGTTTCCGAATGTCGTTCTAGAAGCCGCGGAAGTCGGCGTTCCGGTCGTGGCCTTTCAGGATGCAACCGGCGCAGCCGATTTCATCCTTGATAGTGGAGGTAGGCTCGCGAAGAAGCTCGACGTTGAAGATTTTGCCATTCAGCTAAGCGGGATTTTGGACGGTCCTGTCCAACACGACCTCGTTACGGTTGGATCAATGCGGCAATATCTGATGGACCTTCTTCATCACGCTACAGGGTTCCAGCGCATATCGGTGGTCGTTCCGAACTACAACTACGCGAACCACCTGTTGCAACGGCTAAGGAGTATCGCGACCCAAAGTTATCCGATCTATGAACTTATCGTGCTGGACGACGCCTCGACGGATAGAAGTGTTGAAATTATCAACAGCTTCCGCGCTGAGCACAGTGAATTGGATGTGGAACTGTCCATCAGCAGCCGGAATTCGGGATCGGTCTTTCGTCAATGGGCGAAGGGCGTCGGTCGTAGCCGTGGCGATCTGGTCTGGATCGCGGAAGCCGATGATTTCGCCGAGCCTGGCTTTCTCGAAGAGCTGGTGCCCGCCTTCGCTGATCCGTCCCTTGTGCTTGCGTATAGCCAATCTGGGCAGTTGGACGGTAAAGGCCGCGTGCTCGCAGAAAGCTATATCGACTACACCCGTGACATCTCTGACGATTGGTTGTCCGATTATACCAAGAATGGCCAAGCCGAGATCAGCGAGGCGATGAGCATAAAAAACACGATTCCGAACGTCAGTGCAGCTGTTTTCCGTCGAGTTGCGATCAGCAAAGCGATTGCCGAAATCGGCGACGAGTTGTTCAGCTTTCGCGTAGCAGGAGATTGGCTCGTTTATCTCAGAGTATTGATACAGGGAAAGATGCGATTCAGCGCGAAGCAGCTCAACTGGCACCGACGACACGCGCAGAGCGTCACACAGTCCGAAATGGCGGAGACGCATCTGAGCGAGGTACGGCGGGCGCAGGAAGTGGCACGCTCACTTGCGTTAGTTTCCGCCGAAACGCGCAGGAAGGCTGATGCCTGGCTAGAGCACGTTCGCACCTATCTCGGCGTCAAAGGTTCGGATGCGGCATGACACAGGAGCGCCCGCAGCACGCCAGCGTGCGTAGGAAGGCGGTTATCCTAGGAGCTTCAGGCTTTATCGGGATCAACCTCGCACGCACCATGGCGGAGCAAGGCTTTGAGCTTGTTTGCTTTGCCCGTTATGCGTCCGAGCATTGGCCTAGGGGGAGCATCATTATTCTTGGCGATCTAGCCACCCCGCCCCGCCAACTTCTCGCCGCGATGGAGGGCTCCATAGTCTTTCACTTGGCCAGTTCCGCACGCCCGACGGCAGCAACCGACATGGCCGTCGCTGAGATCGAGGCCAATCTGATGGCCACCGTAGGTTTGTTGGAGGCGACCAAGGGCGTGGACTGTCGATGGGTTTTTTCCTCGTCAGGAGGCACCGTCTATGGTCAGACCGACGCGGCACAAATATCTGAGGAGCACGCGAATGTGCCAATCTCATCCTACGGAACGGTCAAACTCGCAATCGAGCGATATTTCAATCTCTATCGATCCCTGCACGGGGTCGACAGTGTAATCGCGCGGATTTCGAACCCATTTGGCCCATATCAGTCGGCGGCGAAAGGCCAAGGGCTGATTGCGGCCCTGTTCGACAGGATAGCCAGCCGAACGCCGGTGGAGATCTGGGGCGATGGCCAAAATATCCGCGACTACGTCTATATCGACGACGTCACGCAGGCATTGATCTTGCTCGGCCTTCGTGGAAGCGCTGGGGAAGTCTACAATGTTGGCTCCGGCGTGGGCACAAGCGTAATCGAACTGGCGACCAAAATATCCGCCATTCTTCGCATTCCGGCGGAACTTGTCTACGCGCCGGCCCGTGGAGTCGATGTCCGCCGAAACGTTCTCGATATACAGAAGATCCAACGCGATCTCGGCTGGCGCCCGGTTCATACGCTTGATGAGGGCGTCGCCCTCACGTATCGCTGGCGGCAGAGCCAAAGCCCAATTCCGGGGCAGTTCGCGACAGCGGGCAATGGCTGAGCCACACGCCTCCGCGCGGCTTCCTATGTCGGGCCTGAGCACCCAAGGGATATCACTTGCGATAAGTCAAGGTTTAATTGGGCGACTTGGGTCCCGCGTCTAGCAGCGAACTCATCAAGGCTGTGCCCGCGCCGCCACAGGGGCTTCTTATGTAGGGGTTAAGCGGCTAAGAGGGGCCCGTAGGCGTCGTACTGAACCTGGTTGAACTCGATGGCGATCCGCGCTTCCTCTGAAAGACACATGAACATGAAATTAGTGATCCATGCCGGCTTTGGAAAGACTGGAAGTAGCGCCATTCAAGAAGCATTGCATGTTTATTCGGCGGCGCTTGAACAGGATGGAATTCGCAAGATTGGCGGTGATCTGACGTTCGATCAGCCTGGGATCCCGCAATGGTTGGTCGAAGAGGCCTGCGAGAGAGACGAGGTATTGACCGAGCGGCTCGGTCGGGAAATCAAAAGAGTTGCGCCGTCTGTCGCAGTACTTTCTGCAGAAAATCTTGAATCTCCGAAGAAACCGCGACTCTTATCGGGAATTGATTGCGAGATCGATACGATCGTCGTCATTTACATGCGCCCGCAATTCCAATGGATACCAAGCGCGTGGAAGCAGTGGTACATGAAGGATGCCACCAGCCTTCGAGCTTTCGTTGAGCGTTGCTTGACAACCGGAATGCCGAATTGTCTGGAATCGCTAAACGCGTGGCGCGCAGCACTACCACGAGCTCGGGTCATTGTGAGGCCGCTCGGCCCGACTCTTGTCGGAGGTGGTGTCGTCCCGGACTTCTTTGGTTTGATCGGGAGCAGCATCTCCCCTCTAGATTTGAGGGCGAACGAAGGGATCGATTATTCTCTCCTCCACCTGATGGCCAAGCGCGCGCGGGATCTCTTCTCGGGGTATCACGACGTCGAACTTGAAAGATGGTTGCTGACAGTGCTACCCGACGAGTACAAACGCGCCAACGTTCCCATGCTCGACCTCCTGACGGCCCGGAGTATCGCAAAACGGTTTCGGGAAGAGAATGTACAGATTCTCTCCGACTTCTCTGATATCCCTGAGCCGGCACAGTTTTTGGATCGACATTGGTGCCCGGAAGTAAACCAGATATCATATCTTGAGATGACGGATGCCGAGCTGACCTCACGCGGATTGGCTATTCTTAGCCAGATAGGGCCTGATGTTTTGGAACGTTTCGCTAGATGGTCTGAAAAATGACTCCATCTGGAATGCCCCGGCGGTCCAAGTCTCCCGCATTTCGCCGCTGGCCACCGCCGGCAGGAGATGCGACAAGCCGGGATAGTCCTTGTTCGGCAAGGAAATCATATAGAGGCCGAAGTCGTCCGAGCCGAGCCGGCGTAGGAAAACGAGCGCCTCTTCAAGGGCATCCGTCGGCAGCCCCGCGCCCTGCGGCCCTCAAGTGTGGGGCGGCTACGGAAAACATGCGGTTCTAGCTCTTCCTGGGCTTTCTGACCCACGCGTTCGTTGGTTTAGTTTCCCCAAGGCACCGCACTTTGGGCATGCGAATCGTCATTTGGCCCTTCGATCGTCACGAGGGGAATTAATGGCCTTCTCTCCGGATGATGACTTGATGATGCCGGATCATCTTGCCCTCATGCGCGACCAATTCGTCGATCCGTCGGTGGCTCTTGTTTGTGGCCAAGTCGGTGGACCGGCCAAGGGCAGACAGGTGCCTCTGCCGACCATTTACGGGGCGAGGAAGACTTGCGCCATGCCTCGCTGCAGGATTTTCGCGAGGTGAACTAATCGCTCATCTCGGCCATAGCGTCGAAGTGGCCGATCTGAATCCCGTCTTTGTCTTTTGTTTCGCCCATCTCTTCGCCTCGCTCGGGTCTGACTCTCTAAGCGAGAGCACAGCGATCCTTAAGCGGCGACGTCCGGCAAATGGGCAACGCTCGTTTCCGATGGCAACTAGGCGGCCTGCAGTATCACGGACGTCTGGAAAACATCGAATATCGACTGCTCATAGCCGAGCATCTTCCACCCATCCTTCCTGAAAAAATCGAAGGTGAGGGACGTGTCGCCGTATGTCTCGCCTTCAATGCCGTTGTGAGGCAGGTAGGCGATCCCGGTGGTTTGGTGCTCCTTCACCAGTTTTGCTTGGACGTTTGTTTTCCGAACTTGATCAATGAACGGCCAGAATTCGACTGGGCGAATCGTCAGAATAAACAAAGCTCCGTCCCGCAGATGACCTCTCATGGCCAGCAGGCAGGCGTCGGCGGCGCTCGGGGCAAGATGGGTGAACACAGAGAAAGCAAAGGCGAGATCAAATTTAGTATCGCCGACCGGCAGCCTTTCGGGCACTCGCTCGGACTGCACAAAATGACCAAGCATGCCGGCCTCTTTGCAGGTCATGAGCGAATTTTCCCATGCGTCGACGCCCCAGAGGCGATCCGGAAGTACATCATCCGCATGATGCGCCCGTAGCCGCATCCGAAGTCGAGGATCGTGGAGCCGTGAAGCGGCTTTTGAGTATGGCGAACGGCGCAGCTCTCAACGATCCGCGTGAAGGCAAGGGTCTGCTTCAGGAGTTCAACGCCACTTGCACCCGTCCAGGTGGTCTGTATTTCTGGGCTGGCCATGCGCGGCAGTATCTTCGAGAGCGCTGGGTATTCTTTGTTCGGCAAGGAAATTACGAACAGCCCGAAGTCGTCGAGGCTTAGCTTTCTGAGCGCGGCGAGGGCCTGTTCAGGGCTCCCAGTTTTGGCCGCGATATGCTCCGCCTCTGCCAGGTACGGCAATGTGTGTTGCATACTTCCTCCGGATCGCCGAGGCCTTGTTAGCAACGGTCGATCAACTAGACTAGGTATGGGCCGGTGTCACCAGGCCCGCCAGTGTTTTTTCACAGTGGCCAAGTCGCCTTCAGTCAGTAGCGCGTGCGATCTGACGTTGCCCCCAGTTTTTATCCAGTTTTGAGTTCGTTTCCGGCGTGGGTTTTGCCCTGCTGGGCGGGTGAAGCGACGGGCGCTGGCGCGGAGCCTTTGGCATAGCGCAGCGCGAGCGACCGTCGCGGATTGAAGGTGCTGGCGAACTCGGCCGGTGTCTGCCAGGCGATTTGGGAGTGCGTCCGCGCGGTGTTGTAGTCGGCGCGCCACAGGGCGATGGCTACGCGCGCCTGAGCCTGCGAGGTAAACAGCGTCTCGTTGAGTAGTTCATCGCGCAGTCGGCCATTGAAGCTCTCGATGAAGCCGTTCTGCATCGGCTTGCCGGGCGCAATGTAATGCCATTCGACGCGGTTCTGATCCGCCCAGGCGAGGATGGCGTTCGAGGTGAACTCGCTGCCATTGTCGCTGACGATCATCCTCGGCCGGCCACGCTCGGTGATGAGCCGGTCCAGTTCGCGGGCAACCCGCATGCCCGAGAGAGATGTATCAACGATGAGTACCAGGCACTCTCTCGTGCAATCGTCGACGACGGCCAGGATGCGCAAGCGACGGCCGTCGGTGAGCTGGTCCGATACGAAGTCGAGCGACCAGCGCTCGTCGGGCCTCAGCGGCACAAGCATCGGCGCCCTGGTCCCGATCGCCCGCTTGCGGCCGCCACGTCGGCGAACGGCGAGCTTCTCCTCCCGATAGAGGCGGAACAGCTTCTTGTGGTTCACGACCAGGCCCTCCCGCCTCAGCATCACGAGCAGGCGCCGGTAGCCGAACCGGCGACGCTCCTGCGCGATCGCCTTCATCCGTGCGCGAAGCTCGCGGTCGTCGGGCCTGCTGGTCTCGTAGCGAACCGTCATGCGGCAACCGCCGATGGCTTTACACGCCCGCCGTTCGCTCATCCCGAAGCCTTCCTTCAGGCGAGCGACAGCTTTCCGCTTGGCCGCGGGCGTCACCATTTCTTTCCCACGAGATCCTTCAACGCGGCATTGTCGAGCATGGCGTCGGCCAGAAGCCGCTTCAACCGCGTGTTCTCGTCCTCCAGCGCCTTCAGTCGCCGAGCCTCGGAAACATCCATCCCGCCGAAGCGGGCCTTCCAGTTGTAGATCGAAGCATCACTGACGCCGTGCTTCCGACACAGATCGACGACCGAGACCCCGGCCTCATGCTCCTTCAGAATTCCGATGATCTGCTCTTCAGAAAAGCGGCTGCGCTTCATGTCCTGGTCCTCTTCGATGGGCCAGAACGAACTTCAAACCGGATTAGACTACAGGGGCAAGGTCAGATCAGCCAAGGGTAGCCAACCGATCATTCTTGTTGATCACCAAGACATCGTGATTGTTTGCCCATCCGCGCTCGATGTACGAGGCGCGCACGCCGGGAATTGTGTCGGCGATGTCGAGAACAGCGGACGGCTTCGACAGCGATAGGCCATAGTCCTCCACGCCGGCAAGGGTGGTGTATCGCGAATAGCCGAAGCCGGTTGTCTCGAACTCTCGGCGAACTCGCGCCTCATCCACGCCGCCGTGAAACTTGGTATTTTTCCCAGTGAAATAGCCATGGAAGGTGGCGACAAGAACGCCGTGATCGCTCAGATGGTCGGCAAGGTAGTGCAGCCATGCATCCGTTCGCCGCTTGTCGACGTGAGTGAAGAGCGACCCGACCCAGATCATGTCGAGTTTTTTTGGCAGATCAACCTGCAGCAGGTCAGCCTTTGAGTGTATGGCTTTCCCGCCAAACGCTCGGGCGCAAAAGTCAGCCCCTTCGGCATCAATGTCGCAATAGAAAAGCTCGGCATTGGGAAAGAGCTGCCTAAGGTGCCGGCCAACGCGGCCGTGGCCGCAAGGCAAGTCGAGAACCGTCATCACCTGGCTGCGCCACGAAAGCGAGAGGCCTGTGAGAATGGCCTGCACGCCCGACTTCCCGACGTTGAAGTAATGTGACGGACCAGTGTTGTACATTACATCGTTTGGGTGAAGTTCGGTGCTGACCGCTCTATTAGCGTAGTCTGAATAAAGGGTTGCAATTTGCTCGAAAGTCATTTTGGTTGCCACCTGCTGCTGTTCACAGAGCGCCTTGTAAACATAAATTGCATGCCTTGCATTCAACATGTCGTGCTCGACGTGGCGGCGCTTCCGGCGCCTGGGCGTAGACGATGGCTGCATGCACTGGGATCTGATCAAGGTGCTCTATTGCCAGCCATGCCGGGATGCCGGCCGCCCTGATCGCAACCTTCAGTTCACAAACCGCGCCGTGACGCCGGACAAGCGCTGCTAGATGTTTGATCCCGGGCTTTGATGGAGCATCATTGTCTTCCGAATCAAAAGATGCGCTATGGGCAAGTTCTGCATGGGAGCGCCACAACGACAGAGGCGGTCCGTCGAGCGATACAGCATAGTCAAGAGAGGCTGAGGACGCTGGCCAAGCGCCATCGGGATCAACTAGAAGACGGTTGCGAAGTGGAAGAGGCCAGCTTCGGTCGCCGATCTACCGACGGTCCGAAGGAACCGAGTTCGACGGTGCTCTCGATTGAGGAAGAGGCGGTCATTGTTGCTTTCCGCCGCTACACGCTGCTGCCGCTCGACGACTGCCTCTATGCGCTTCAAGCGCCCATCCCGCACCTGACGCGATCTTCATTGCATCGCTGCCTGCAGCGCCATGGCATCGGCCGGCTCCCGGATGTCGAGGGCGACAAACCGGCGAAGAGGAAATTCAAGAGCTACCCGATCGGCTACTTCCACATCGACATTGCCTAGGTCAGGACCGAGCAGGGCAAGCCGCAGATGTTCGTCGCTATCGACCGCACCCTCGAGTTCGCCTTCGTCGAGTTGCACGAGAAGGCCCCCACAGCCGTATCAAGAGACTTTCTAGTGCGGTTAATCGCGGCCGTGCCCTACAAGATCCATACCGTGCTTACCGACAATGGCATCCAGTTCACCACCCCCTATGCCGGTGGCTCGGCGGTGCCGCTGATCAAAGAGGCAATCGCAAGTGGCGAGATATTCCGCGCTCACGCCTTCGAATACGCCTGCGCCAGGAACGACATCGAGCACCGCACGACCAAGGCCAGGCATCCGTGGACTAACGGCCAGGTCGAGAGAATGAACCGGACTATCAAGGACGCCACCGTCAAGCGCTTCTACTACGAAGCCACGACCAACTCCGCACCCATCTCGCCGACTTCGTCGCCGCCTACAACTTCGCCCGCAGGCTCAAGACCCTCAAGGGTCTCACGCCCTACGAGTTCATTGCAAGGCGTGGGCGTCACAACCGGAACCTTCAAACTCAATCCGCTTCAGCAAATGCCGGGACTAAACATCTGGCGAAAGCTAAAGCTAATGAAATGCGTTAGTTCTTTGAACCGGCGAGGCGAGGAGAAGCTGCGCCATCCCTCGCTGAAGGACTTCCGTGAGGGAACCAGTTGCGGTGGCTTCAACGGTTAGCCGCCCTTTCGAGGGCTTGCTGATTTGGGTAGCTAGGTGTCTCGCCGAGCCTTATCAGCGCGATGTCGTCCTTGATTTCCACACTGCCGGGAGCAGGCCAAACCGGCATCGTTGAAAGACGGATAATTGTTCGGTCGACTTGATCCGGCGTTGCGCCGTTCAAATTGGAATAACCCAGCAGTTTCATGTAGTAGGCAATCCGCCAGGAATTGCCGCCGTCCCATTCGAAGAAGGAGTATCCCACCGTTGAGCCGGGCGTTCTTGGATATGTGGTCGCAAATGGCTGCGAGCCGAAAACGCTGATGGCATATGTGCGTTTTGCGTCATACCCCGGTGTCGTCGACAATCGGTTGTAGATCGAGACGGCAAGAAGAGTATCGTGCTTGTCGAGTAGGTAGTTGGATGCCTGGCGAGAATTCTGGATGACCTGGATCTGGAAAAGCGCCACCGCCAGCAATATCGCCGACGGGACCTGAATCCTGGGATTTTTGCTCGTCACAGCTACATAGGCAAAAAGCCACACCGCGATCGGCGCTCCAGCCAGACTTCGGGTGGGCATGTTTCCGGCGGCGAGGAAATGAAAACCGAAGGGAACGAGTAACGAAGCGAAGGCTGCTGCCGTCAACAGCAGTCTTGGACGGGCGGTGTCCTTAAAAACGGCCAAGCCACCCAGCGCGAGCAGTGGCGGAATCGCCCATAGCGCAGCACCATAGGTGGCAAAGTCGAGGCCGTACACGCCTTTTACAGCGTTCAACACGCGCCCAATGACAGTCGCCGGATGTTGAAACAGAAAGCTCAGTTGGAAAAGAGATTCGAAATACTCGTTTCTCCCGGTGACAAATGACCTAAAGATAACGTCGCCGAGTTTGTAGAGCAGCGTAGCGCCGACCAGGAGGACTCCCATCCGAAACAGGTCCGTAGGAAATGATTTGCTGGCGTCAGATCGCGCCCGAAGAACGGAAACCGCGATGCCCAGTACAAGTATTCCAGGCGCAAAACTCTGATAAGTCGAAACCGCGAAGCTGCCGGCGACTATTGCGCATAAGAAACGCAGGCTGAGGACCGAATTGTCCCCTTTGCTAACGAGCCAAACCGAAAGAGCCATCGCGAAAAGACCGATCCCGATCGTGGCAATATTCGAGTAAAACTCGACCATGAAGAACCATGTCGGGAAGCCGCAGAAAAGCGCAAAACATGCGTACTCCGCCGCGGAGAGCTCGTGCTTGTCGATGATGTCCATGACAAGGAGGTAGGCACCAACACAGCCCAGGCCAAAGATGCCTGGTGTGAGGAAAGGTATGATGGGATTAGGAAGGATAAATGTCTCGATGAGGTAGGCGCCCCAGCGCCCTTGGATAATCCAGATCGAGGCCTCCGTTCTGAAGGCTGCGACCTCCTCATCAATCGATAGTTGGAAGGAAGTCAGTTCAGAGAAATACATCACGGCAAAGATCGCGAAGAGATTAATTGCCGGTCGGATGGTGCTTGTTCGCGTCAGCATGGTCTGCGGAGTATCCATCGAGAAATCAGGAAGTTGAGGACGGTCGTCGTGGCAAGGGTCATGAAGAACGCGACAACGGTGTTTTGCAGAATGCCTTCGAGAAACTGAAGGGTAGTCAATCCGATCACAAACACGACAGCGATCGAGCCGCCGATGGCCAGCCTGTCGGCAATGCCGGTACGACCGCCGGGAAATACGCGGTCGGGATAGAACACCATCGCAAACGCTAGGCCCGCCAGCCAGGCAATCGCGTAGGAAAGGGCCGATGGGAGTACGGTGAGGCCGGCGAAATAGACAAGGCTGGTCAGCGCGGTGTTCAGGCCGCCGGCGACAAGAAAGCGGATGGCATCCGCGCCGATGCGATCAGCTGCCATCCCGCCCGACCACAGCGAGGAAATCCGAATAGTCTCTGATGTAGTCGGCTGCATCATACGGATGTGAAGCCATGACCAACAGGACAGTATCGGGCTGGAACTTGTACTGAATGCCCCAAATTCCCGGGGGTAGATGAAGGCCGATCGACGGATCAGACAACGACACCTCTTTTCTGTCATGACCGTCATCGACGACCACCGAAAGCCGGCCATGGGCCGCGATCAAGAACTGATGACACTGGCGATGCGCATGTTCCCCCCTGACCTTGTCGGAAGGGACCCCATAGACCAGGAACGTGCGCGCCGGCCTGAAGGGCAGGTTCGAGCCGAACTCGAGCGGAGCAAGCTCGCCGCGCAGGTCGCTGAAATGCGGCAGCCGCCAGAGCTCGCAATCGCCAACGCCAAGTGGCATTCTGTCGCCAGCTGCATTGGGGATCGCTTGTGTCACCACCGGTTCCACTTGCGGGCCGGTCTGATAGCCGATGATGATGGCTGGATTTCCAACCACCACGGCATTGGCGGGGACGTTCTTGGTCACCACCGCGCCGGCGCCGATCATAGCCTGACGGCCGATGGTTATGCCCGGCAGAATCGTCGCGTTGGCGCCGATCGACGCGCCATCCTCGACGGTCGTCAGCAGAAACGTTTCGGGGTATTCCTTCGAACGGGGGAAGCGATCGTTGGTGAACGTCGCATTCGGGCCGACAAAGACGCGATTGCCCAAGCGAAGGCCGTCCCACAATTGGACACCGCACTTTATGGTCACTTCATCGCCGATGATCACATCATTCTCGATGAAAACATGGTCGCAAATGTTGCAATTCGAGCCGACCACGGCGCCGGGTAGGACGTGGGCAAACGCCCAGATGCGGGTTCCTTCGCCGACGTGCGAAGTCTCGCAAATGCCACGGTCATGAACAAAGAACGGTCTGTCCGTCATTTGGATGTTCCATCGACGACGCGGCTTATGATTCTGAGCGGGCGCGATTTGGTGTTTTCAACAGCGCGCCAAAGGTAGCAGCCAAGAATGCCCTGCACCGCAAGGCTGGCCGATCCGAAACCGGTGATCAGCAGCACCAGCGTCGTGTAGCCGGCAGGGTCGATCTTGCCAAGCAATCGGGCAACCACGGTGACGAATGCGAATATCAAGCTTAGTGCGCAACCGACAATGCCCGCCCAGAGCGTCAGAACGATCGGAAAGTCGGAAAACGAGAATATGCTGTCCATCATGTAGCGGAACCTGCGTGCCATGCTCCAGGCGCTCTTTCCATGTTCTCGCTCGCGGCGGCGATAGGCTACGAATTCTCGCCTGAATCCCACCCAGAACAGCTGCACAACAAGCGAACTGTTCGGCTCTTCAATCGACAGGATCGATTCCAGCACCTGGCGATTGCAGGCGAAAATATCGACCCCGCCACTCGGCATGCTGGGCAGGACCAGCTTGCGGTAGGCAGCCCAGAAGGCCTTGGACAGAAAACGGGTCAGGGGCGGATCATCGCGCCCGACCCTGCGGCCAAAGACGACATCCGCCCCGTCTTTCTCCAGTATCGAAAAGAACTCGACGATGAGTTCCGGCGGTTCCTGCAGATCGGCGGCCATCGCGGCAACCTGATTGCCTGAAGCATGTTCGAGGCCGGTTCTAATGGCGGTGAAGGAGCCGAAATTGCGGCTGTGGAAGATGATCTTGTAGACATAGGCGGAGTTCTTCAACTCGGTGACCAGCAGGGCGCCCGATTCATCCGGCGACCCGTCGACGACGAAGACAAACTCGATGTCGCCTTGATACATGGAATGGAAATTAGCGATCGCTTGCAGAAGGGAGGGGATGTTCGCCTGATTTCGATAAATCGGGAAAACGATCGAGCGTGTTGTCACATTGCCTCCCATTCGCCGAGGGCCAGGCACACCTGCTCTATCTCGTTATTCGTCATGTCGGGATAGCAAGGGACGGAACAGAGTCGGCCCACGCTGGCTCTTGATACAGGGAGGTTCTCAATTCCTTTCATCGGCAAGTCCGCCCAGCCGACCTGGTCGCAATCCAGCACAGGGTAGTGAATTTCGGTATCCACGCCACGCTCTTTCATGAACGCTCTGAATGCATCCCGATCGTCACAGAGGGCCACGGCGAGGTGGGCGACAGCGCCGTCGCCTCCGTTCAAGAATTTCACCCGGCGCCTGGCGACGGACTTGTATCGGTCCAGGATGGCGCGGCGTTGTTCATTGCGATTGTCCACATCAGGGAGCAATACATCCAGTATCGCGGCCTGGACCTCGTCCATGCGGGAATTTCGCCCTCCCGGGATGCCGACATGATACTTTGAAGTCCAGCCATACTGTTGCAACTGTCGCACTTGTCCGGCGAGTGCAGGATCAGAGGTGAGGACCGCGCCGCCGTCACCCATCGCGCCGAGATTCTTGGTCGGGTAAAAGCTGAAAGTAGCGATATCTCCAAGTGACCCGGCCATATTGCCGCCGATACGGGCCCCGTGCGCCTGAGCGCAATCCTCGACGATCGGAATGTGTGAGAGGCCAGCCAGTGCAAGTCCAGCTCTGATGGCCCGGACATCGACGACACCGCCATAAAGGTGTGTAACGACGATTGCAGCGGTATCTGCGCAGACTGCTTCCTGCACTGACTGCAACACTTACGAGCTGGCTGGCCGGTTCGATGTCAACATAATGCGGAATGAGATCGTTGTGCCAGCAGGCGCAGCTGGCATATCCCCCAGCGTTGGCCGTCATGATCACTTCGCGGCCGCGTGTATCGCCGAGTCTGGCGACTGAGGCCAGGGCGAGCTCAAGGGCGTCCGTTCCGTTGGCCACAAGGACACAGTCCGACACCCCTACAAACTCCGCAAAGTTCGCGGCGAATCTTCTTCCCGTGCTTCCGTTGAGCCACCACCCGGAACGCAGCGTGCTGGCTACTTCGCGGTCGATTTTGACCTCGTAGCGCTGATATAGGCGCTTCAGATCATTCATCGGAACGGCATTTGGCTTCGTCATCAACAACTCAAGAGTCTAGCGTAATTCATCTGGCACGTTCGCGAGTCTGTAAGTTCAGCAGCCGCTAACGTAGCGAAAATCTTGCATTGTGGGCGTAACAGAGTACTGGAAAGAAGTGGCACAAATATTGGGATTCTACCGTCACCGCAACAGGCCCTGCGCGCCGTTGCTCACGAAGAGCGCCATGAGCCTAGGGTCTTGCGACTGTCCCAGCACGCTTGGCCGGCTCCATCGTTAGGGATTCCACCCGACCACTTCTTAGCGTCAGTCTCTTGGTGCATACGCTTTGGATAAGGCCTTCGCTATGACTCGCCAGAACGATAATGCCGGCCCTTTCCGCAAGTTCGTCCATGCGCCTCTTGGCCTTCTCCTGGAAAGAGGCATCGCCGGCGCCTATCCACTCGTCCATCAACAGAATCTCGGGATCGAGCGCGGTCGCCGCCGAAAAGGCCAGTCGCGCGGCCATCCCTTGGCTGTAAGCCTTGAATGGCAAATCGATGAAATCCCCGAGCTCGCTGAAAGCAATGATGTCCTCCATCTTCTCTTCGATCTCGGCTTCCGTCCACCCGCTGATCAGTCCACGCAAAACGATGTTCCTGCGACCGGTGGCCTCGCGACGAAAGCCTATGTTGATGTTGAACAGAGCGTCGACTTTTCCTTCTATCGCCACGTTTCCGGCGGATGGCTCGTAGATGCCGTAGAGCACCTTGAGAAGGGTAGTCTTGCCGGCACCGTTCGGGCCAACCAGCCCCAGCCGGTCGCCGGCCTTCAATTCGAAACTGACGCCGTCGAGCGCCTGCACGAACTGCTTTCTGCCCGAGCCTTCGATTCTACCGCCTGGCCTGCCCACACGCCGATCCGGCGCGGAAAGCGTCAGCTTTTCGTGCAGTTTGTAAACAAGGCCTACGTTGTCCAGCTTGATAGAAACCATCGAAAACTCAGATGATGAAGATGATTTGCCTGCGATAACGACCAAGCAGCAACAATGCAATCATCCATGTAGCCAAAGACATGACGATCGTTACAGTGAACGCATGAGCTGGAAATTCTCCCTTCATGATCGGCAAACGGACGATCTCCAGAAAATAAGTGAACGGATTCCAGTGGTAGGCGTATTTCTGGACACCCTCTTGGCCGTTATACACCCAGAAAACGGGTGTGAAGAACATGCCGACCCGCAATAAATTGCCAACAATGAACTGGCTGTCGGGAAAGAAAGCTCCGAGAAACGCGAATACGGTGATCATTGCGGGCGTGACCAGCAGTATCAGGAGCAGTCCTGCAACTGACCATAGCCACGGAGAGGCGATCGAAGGGCCGCTCAAAAGCAAAATGGCAACGCATCCCGCGATCGCATAGCCCGCCCTTATCGAGGATTGCAATGCCAATCGCATCACATACACAAACAAAGGCAGCGTCGTGCCTTCGATGAAGCTCTCTTCGCGCTGAAAGAGCGACACGCTCAAGGACATGACTTCCATCAGGTAGAACCATACCAGGAGGCCTATGGCGACATAGGCAGCATAACCCGCTGCATCCTTGCCGGCGGGCTGGAACACGAAAACGAATGTGCCTACGAACGCGACGTAGTTGACCAGGAGCCAAAGAGGGCCGAGCGTCGTGCGTCTGTGCTGGTCGCCGATGTCCTCGTGGGCAAGCGCGATCCACACCCGGTGCAATCTCATAGCCTTGCTGATGTCGTCGACGGCGCCGTTAAATACTGCAATCATCGCTGATGGTGTCGCATTTTGTTTCTGGGATTCATAGCTGTGATGGAGCCGCCGGAGACCTCTTCACATCGATTGCGACACGCATATGGCAAGGCGCTGCGTCGTAGTGAAGCTGCCAGCGATTCGCAAAGCGCACATCGGGATATGCAGTACGATCTCCCGTTCCTTGCCAACCAGACGAAGTTCGCCGCCGATCCAAAGCACATCACGACGTCGGATCTGCGGTCGGTCATCCGACGAGACGCGCAGACCGCGGCGGCAGGGCGACGAGCTGGTTGATGACACATGCTTGAGGCCCACCGTTGCCGAAAACCAGGCGCTGGTCAGAGCACTGCGCGTGCCTGTCAGGTGTTTTTGGCGTGCAATGATGGATGACAGGCGCGATGCTGTTCGCCTCATGCGACCGGCGTTTCCTGGCTGCCGTTCCAGCAGTGTGCAAGGGGCCCGACTGCATCCACACCAGCGGCGGCGGTATACCTGACATGTCGGGCGCCCGGGAGCTGGGGTAGGGGCGGAAAGGCTGCTTGTGACCTGTCCTGACTTTTCCGGCTTGGCGATCCATCGTCCGCAGTGGGCTGGATCGGAGCGGTACGTGCGGCGTTTCAATAAATTTCGTCCATGACACACCCCGGCAACTTGCTTCATTGTCGGCTCCAACTGCGCTCATCGCGACTTTAACTTGCGAAGCGACGTTTGATGCGATCGACCATCGCTCGTACTGGGGCGGATGCGCGCCAGGTCGTGCTGGAGGTCATGGCGGCCACGCGGGCCTCCGCGTCCAGGCTTGCCTTCCGCATGCGTTCAATCTCGTCGACCAACTGCGAATTGTCAGAGCGCAGGCGCTCCAGTTCGGCATGGATTTTGGGCGAGTGCACGCTGGCTATATGAGACCATAGCTGTCGTTGTGATCGGTCCAGGTAAGTCTCCCGGTCCAATGCGTGGGGCTGGAGCTGATCCCGGACTGCAGACGCAAGCCTGCCGAGGCCCATCACGGCTACGGTGTCTGGAAGGAATACAGTCGCGTGAGTGGTGCCGAGATGATCAAGAAAGCGCTCCGCATTGACAATCGCGTCGGCGATCAGGTTGGCGTCGTGCAAGCAAACGATGCAATTCGGTTCCATGAGTGGCAAAACGCCGACAAAGTCCGAAAAACAGGCCTTATCGGTATGCTCTCCGTCAATTAGCGCAAGCGTGGCCTTGGGGTCGATCGCCTCGGGACGCACATCGGAGACGTCACTATCTATCGTGGTCAGTTTGGCCATTGCAGCGGGCGGAAGCAAATCCGAGAGCATGGCGACCATTCGGGCCGCCGAGTTTTCTGGGTAGTGAAAGACCTGGGCGCGCTCGTCTGGCTGGGCCGCAGGCCGCGGATCGACTGATACCGCGACTTCGCAGGCCGGATCGATCAGGTGCGGGAACAGGCTGCCGCCGAGATGTGAGCCAACCTCAAGGTAAACATAACGGCCGAACACCGATCGAGCGAAGTTCTGCACCCGCAGGAAACTCGTGCGGTCACTGAGGGTGGTCTCAGTCTTGACCTGGAAAACGGCAATGTCGAGCGTTTCGATCATGCCCATCGCTTGATCGGCGGTTGGCATTGGGGTGGCTCCGTTTAGCAATGGGTTGCGGCTGGCTTGCACAGCGCTGTTGGTTGGCCGTCGCAAAGTGATTGTTCAGTTGCACTTCGGCTGGATATCCGCAACAGCATATTCCGATTCGAAACCGAAGTGGCTTGAAAGGTCGATTGTGAACCGTCTCTATACAGATCTCCTCATCAAGATCATTGCCAATACCATCTACAGCTCCGGTTCGCAGGTGATTGACCCCTCGAAGGTGGGAGAGTCGACCCCCTTTAATCGCGAGGATCGCCTCCTGGGTCGCGATTGGCCGACAATTGCTCATTCTATGGCGGGTGTGAAACGTTTGACGAACGTGCGTGACCTCGTCCAGCGAGCCATTAATGAGAACGTGCCTGGGGATTTCATTGAGACCGGCGTTTGGCGCGGTGGCTGCAGCATCCTCATGAGGGGAGTACTGGCCGCCAATGAGGTAAAAGACAGGAAGGTTTATGTCGCCGACTCATTCGACGGTCTGCCGCCGCCGGACGCCGAGAATTTTCCTGCCGACCAGGGAGACAGACTACACGAATATCGCCAGTTGGCGATTGATCAGGCTCAGGTTGAATCCAACTTTGCTGCCTATGACCTTTTGGACGATCAGGTGATCTTCGTCAAAGGCTTGTTCGGGGATACCTTGCCTGACTTGAAAGCCGGTCCATTCGCCCTCATCCGGCTGGACGGCGATATGTATGAGTCGACGATGGACAGCCTTGAAGCGCTTTATCCAAGGCTGTCGCCCGGCGGCTTTGCGATCATCGACGATCTTGCGCATCTGCCATGCCTGCAGGCGGTCGAGGATTACCGCGCACGTAACCGCATCAAAGCTAAGATACACGAGATAGACTGGACCGGCGGTTGGTGGCAAAAGCCGATTGCCCACAGCTGACCCATGGAATCGCGATGAAACCGAATCACGTGTCCATCGTTGTTGTCGCTTACAACATCGCCCGAGAACTGCCCCGGACCCTGCTTTCGCTGGCAACGCCCTATCAGCAAGGCGTGACGACGGACGACTACGAGATCATTGTCGTCGACAACGGATCATCACCAGCCGTTCGCGGGAGTCTGGTCGCGGAATATGGGCCGAATTTTCGCCTGCTGCGCATCGATGACGCATCACCCTCGCCTGTGGCTGCCGTCAACCGCGGGATACAGGAGGCCAAAGGCGACAAGATCGGGGTGATGATCGACGGCGCGCGGATCGTGACGCCCGGTTTGGTGCATTTCGCGCGCATCGGCCTGGACATGGCACCGATGGCAGTAGTGGCTGCGCCTGGCTGGTATCTTGGAAGCGATATCCAAGCCAATGCGCCTGCGAATGGTTATACAAAGGCCATCGAGGATTCGCTTTTGCAATCCATCCTATGGCCGGAAGATGGGTATCGGTTGTTCGAGATCGGGACGATGGATGAGTCGTCGGTCGATCCGTGGTTCTCACCGATACACGAAGCGAATGTCCTCTTCATGAGCCGGGAGGGTTGGCAGGCGATCGACGGCATGGACGAGCGCTTCAGCTGTCCGGGCGGCGGCCTGGTCAACCTCGACACGCTCGAACGTGCGATGAAGCTGTCGCAAGCACAGCTCATCCTCACTCTGGGAGAGGCTACATTTCACCAACTGCATGGCGGGGTGTCCACCAACGCAAGCGTCGAGCGGCAGCGCAAGAACTGGATCGTCTGGAAGGCTGAAAGGGATGCATTGAGGGGGACAGGCGAGTTTACTTTTCACACCCCCTCGGCATTCGTGGGCTCGCTGCCTTCATCGCTTCTGCCGCACCTTGCCCGGGCGACAATTGCAAACCCATTCAGGGTCGCTCCAGCCACCGCCGCGGGCTTTAGGGCGCAGTTGAAGCCCCCAGAAGAACGCGTGCCGACGAACCGGACAGCGGCGACGCTGGTTGAGTTGGCCAAGGGTCAGTTTCAGTCGGGGCATTACCAGACGGCGGCAGACATCCTTCGCATGGCAAGCACGCATGCACCAGCCGAGCTTGCGGCGTCGCGACTTCTTTCTTCTGCCGGCATTCTTGCCCGACACAATCCAGTTCGAAACGCCGCCTATTTTACTGGGATCGGTGATGCGTACTTTGCCATCGGCGACAACGAAACGGCAGAAGTCCAATACCGCAAAGCATTAGACCTCAACCCTGATACTGTGGGGGCCCATGTCGGCCTGGCCAACACACGGATGTCCGGGCCTTTCTACTACGACTGGCTGGAGCGTCTTTACTCGGAGCTAGAACCCGCGGTCGTGGTGGAGATAGGCGTCTGTGACGGCGTATCGCTCTCCAAGATCAAGGCTCCGGCTCTTGCAATCGGGATCGATCCCAATCCACGCGCCACGGTAGCACTCAGCACAGAAACGCACATTTTTCCTGAGACGAGTGACGCCTTTTTTGATCGCGGCGGAGCGGATGTCTTGCTAGCCGGCCGCCCGGTGGGTGTAGGGTTCATTGACGGTCTTCACACTTTCGACCAGGCATTGCGCGATTTTGCGAACCTCGAACACTACTGCGACATTGGCTCGGTTTTGCTCGTGCACGACACTGTTCCCCTGGACGACACGACGCAAAAGGTTCCGCCGACAACGCAATTCCACACCGGCGATGTCTGGAAAATGGTTCCGGCACTCAAGGCGCTTCGCACTGATCTCGACGTGTTTACCATTGCAACGCCTTGGACTGGGCTCACCGTCGTATCCGGCTTTGGCAAGCGTAGATACGATCCTTCGTGGATTGTCCAAGCGGAAGAACGCTTTGCAAACATGGAATTTACCGAGATCGCGGCAAATCTTGGGGAAGCGCTTTGCCTGGTTGCAAACGAATGGGAGCCGGTTTTTGCGCGGCTCAGGACCAACCTCGTTGATAAGGGGAGGAGACAGCCACAATCAGAGCAACTGGCGGTGGCAAAGTCCGACGCCAAGGAGGCTACGATGGGCGGGTTCTTGCATCAGTACTTTTTGAACAACAACGGCAAAGAGATCTACAAATGGCTGCACTATTTCGAGGTTTATGAACGTCACTTCGAAAGGTTCAGAGATCGAAGGCCGGTCGTCGTTGAAGTCGGCGTCTACAAGGGAGGATCGCTTGAGATGTGGCGAGCCTATTTCGGCGAGGGCGCGCGAATTATTGGAATCGATATCGATCCTGCATGCAAGGCGCACGAGTCGCAAGGGGTGGAGGTCTTCGTTGGAAGCCAGGATGACACTCAACTCCTCGATCGGATCGTCGAGAAGTATGGTCCCATCGACATCGTCATCGATGACGGCAGTCACATGATGGACCATGTCATCGCGACATTTGAGCATCTCTACCATCATGTGCAGCCGAACGGCGTTTACTTCGTCGAGGACACGCATACGAGCTATTGGGAGGACTATGGCGGCGGGCTCCGCAAGCCGGGGTCGTTCATGGAATTTGCCAAGGGAAAGCTCGACGAAATCAACGCTCATCACGCTCGTGGCGCGTTGCCGGCGAACGCCTTCACCCATGCAACAGACTCAATCTGTGTCTATGACAGTATTGTCGTCTTTGAAAAGCGGCCGCAGGGCAAACGTCAGTCTCTCATGACAGGACAGGGGTAGATCGAGTTCCGGCCATGCTGGTGTTCCCTCGGTTCTCACACCGCCAAGCCAATTTATCGGTTCTGGCTTCGGGTTTTCGAGAGTCACTTCCCGAGAGCGCGAGGTTAGGACTTCTCATACCGCCGCCGAAGCCGCCCGTCCTCTGCCGATCGCCCAGATGAAGCCGACGATTCGCGCGCGACCAATTTCAATCTCTCCTGCGAGCCCAAAGAAGGATCTTTCGGTTGAGGTCACAAAAGTTGCAAGGACTGAAACTTCTTTGTCAATTGCGCGCAGCATGGTTTGGCTGCTTTCAGCAGCGGCAGCGTGCGAATTGGATTCACCGAGCGCGATCTGGCGACTCTTGGCAATTTCAAGTTCGATCGAGCCGACCTGCTCGCCCAGTTTCGTCAAAGAGGCGGCATTGCCCCCTAGAATTTCGGTATTTGATTGCAACATCATCAGAAGCGCCGTTGGTTCTGGCGAATCTGCCGTCCATGCAGCTCCTTTACGATGTGAAACCATCTCCGGCGCGAATGCGAGAGACCAATCTCTAGGAGGCGCTCGCGGGCCGTGCGGGCAGTTGCGGGCGTTGTTTGAAGCGAATGAGATCAACCGCGTTGTAGATGAGGCTTAGTTGATCTTCCGGTATCCCCCTCGAAGGCACTTAAGCCTACACGCTTCGCCTAAAGTACCTTTGCTCCGCAGCGGTTCCAAACGTGGCGGGACCTATTGAACTGGAAATTCAACTCGACCACGCCGCCCGAGCGAGAAAAATGGCCGCCGTCGAAAGCTATTCCCCGCTCGCCGATGAGGCCCATCGGACACTCGATCGGGACCCGCAATGTCTCGACAGAGAACGCCTCATTGCCAGCATTTTGATTGGGAGGGCTTATGGGGACCAGAATGGGAACTGATTGGACAATGCACAGCCCATTGCCAGGCGCCTGAAGTTGGAAGGTACTCGCGTCTTGCGCGCGGGACGATCAAGCCGGAAGTGGCGCCTTAACCACACGCACATCTAAAAAACCTCTGGCGATGCCCCCGACTCCGCGCTATGCGATAGGGGGCGGCGGGATTGAAGATTTGGCACTCTAACAGGTGGCCGGTGACGGATGAAGTCGATCTGGCGCCACTAGCGTACTTCGCGCCTGGAGTTCAGTACTATCCATGACCTCATACGTAGAAGTCGTGTCTGGACTTCGGCCGAATATGCGGCTCCTAATTGTCATCGTGATGGCCACCCTGACGCTTGGCGTGGGCGAGCATTGACGACTTGAGCAACTACCCATCATCCGGAAATTTGCACGATGCGACGCCGCAGGCCGCCGAAGCGGCGCCGAAAGCAGCGAAGCGTACCTGCATCATGGTGATCGGCATGCATCGATCGGGCACCAGCGCCCTGACTAGGGCGATTAGCCTGCTTGGTGCTGAGCTGCCGAAGACCATGCTTGGCGCCAATCCAACCAACGAAGAAGGCCACTGGGAGCCGCAACGGCTGATGGAGCTTAATGATCGGATGCTGGCCGAGCTCGGCAGCCGGTGGGATGATTGGAGATCCCTTGATCCCAACGTTCTTATTCCGGGGCGCCTGCAATTCTACCAGGCCGAGATCGCTCGGCTGATTGACGAAGAGTATGGCAGTGCCTCGCTCTTCGTACTCAAGGAGCCGCGAATATCTCGTTTCGTGCCGCTGTACATGGGTGTCATGAAGCAAATGCGTATCGACGTTCGCTATGTGCTGATCGGGCGCAACCCCTTGGCGGTGATCGCGTCTCTGGCCAAGCGTGACGAATTCACGGTCGGTTTCAGTTCCCTTCTTTGGCTGCGCCATGCGTTGGAGGCCGAGCACGCGACGCGGGGCCAGCCGCGGATTTTCCTATCCTATGAAGGCATGTTTGATCAGTGGCGCGAGGGGATCGACGGGATCACAAGCACCCTGAAGATCGACTGGCCTCTGCCCAAGGCGGAGTGGTCGGCAGCCCTTTCCAATCATTTTGCGGATAAGCATCAGCACCATGCTGCGAGCCGAGGTCAGTTAGAAGCTGACCCGAGGATCGATGATTGGATCAAGCAAGTTTACGGCGCAGTGAAGGTACTTGAGGAAGACCAGGCCGATGCCGCGGCGATGTCGCGACTTGATGCGGTGCGTGGCGCCTTCGACAGCCTCAATCCGGTTTTCGGAGCAGCGTTCTTTGCCGAGATATCCGCTCGCGAAAAGGCGGCCGCCGAACGGCTGGCGCAGCAGCGATGCGCTGCCGACGAACAGGTGGCTGAGTTGGAGAGGAACCGCGCCGAAGCGGCTGCAAGAGGGGCGCAACTGACGGAGCAATTGAATGACCTCCAGCGTCTGGCCGAAGAGCAGAAGGCGGATGCCGCGGCCCGTGAAGCTGATCTGAGGGCAAACGCCAAAGCCCGCGAGGCTGATTTGATGGCAAAGGCCGACAGTGAAGCGCTTCGGGCCAACGATGCGGAAAGCCAGCTTGAAAGTGTGGCCGAACAGTTGAAGGCGGCTCAAAAAGAAACGATCCAGATAAAAAACAGCCATTCGTGGAGGGTGATGTACCCGGTCAGGTATCTAAAGTCGCTACTAAGATCTGACGCCGGATAGACGGGCGACAGTGCGTAAGAGCCGGTCGTGACAAAGAAACATCCTTGGCATGTAAACAGGTGCGGATCTGAGATTGACGAGCTATCTCTCCGGCAATGTTGGGTCGCGCATAGGATTCGATCCAACTCCAATCTAAAGCGCCTCGGCCTCGGCGCGCGCCTCCCGCCGGATCGCCTAGATTGACAGGTAACCACGTGCATTTCCAAAAAAATCTGGCGAAGCCCCCAACTCCGCGCTATGCGATAGAAGGCGGCGGGTTGAAGATTTGGCACTTTGATAGGTGGCCGGTGTCGGATGACAATCGATCTGGCGCCACTTTAGCGTTACTATCTTCGCGCCTGGAGTTCAGTACTACCCAATGACCTCATACGTAGAAGCCGTGTCCGGACTTCGGCCGAAGATACGGCGCGCTATCATCATGCTTCAGGACATCGTCATGGTCCTGATCGCGGTGGCGCTCAGCCTGGTTTTGTCGCGGTCTGGTCTGTCGTTCGGGGCGCTGTCGCCCACGGGCCTGGCGTGCTGGGCAAGCATCGTCGTTCTAAGCCATCTCCTGTTCAGGTATTGCGGGCTCTACAACACAGTGTGGCGGTTTGCCTCGACGCCCGATTTCTTCAACATCCTGAAGAGCTGCGCGACTTTGACTGTCCTGCTCTATCTCGCCTCGCTGACGTTTCGTACCTTCCAGCCGGTGATCGGCCTCAACGAGCGCCAGTTCATTGTCTTTTTCCTCGTCTCCTTCACCATCATCTCTGCTCCCCGGCTCTACTACCGGTTCCTCCGTGACGGAGCGAGCTGGGCGATATTGAGCCGCGGCTCGAACAATCCGCTGGTCAAGCAGGCGCTGTTCGTCGGCAGGCTGGGCGAGGCTGACGTCCTCATCAGGTTCACGCGCACCGCGAACCCGGCGGAATATTCCATCGCCGGCATCATGGCGATCGGCACCGAAGCGCCTTTGGGCACGCGCATCCAGGGTGTTCCCGTGGTGGCCGTGCGCCCCAGTCTGGTCGAGGTCCTGGAGGAATACGCCAAAGGCACGCAGAATCTCGACATGCTGATTTTCGGCAACGGCGCCGAAAGCGAGATCGAGGAATACGCCGAACTGGTTCGCGTCGCCCGCCACAGCGGCATATCCGTCGTGCGGTTCTCGGGCGTCTCCGAGCTCGGGCAGGGCGGCAAGCTGGTGCTCGACGCCGTCGAGATGGAAACGATCATGCGTCGTTCGGCGGTTGCCACCGACGTCGGACGCATCAGCAGCTTCGTCAGCGGCAAGCGGGTGCTGGTGACGGGCGGCGCCGGCTCCATCGGCCGCATCCTCGTCAAGCGTTCGCTGGAACTCGGCGCCGAGGCCGTGCTGGTCGCCGATATTTCCGAGTTCGGCATCTTCCAGCTCGATCAGCTGATCGACGAAGAGGACCATGCCCGGCTGACGAGCCGCATCATCGACGTCACCGACCGGCGGCAGATGACCCGCGTCGTCAGCGAGTTCAAGCCTTCCATCATCTTCCACGCGGCGGCGCTCAAGCATGTGCCGCTGCTCGAGGAGAACTGGGAAGCGGCGATTCAGACCAATATTTTCGGCACGCTTGCCTGCGCCGAAGTCGCGGCCAAATGCGGGGTTCCGCAGTTCCTGCTGATCTCGAGCGACAAGGCGGTCGATCCGAGCTCGGTGCTCGGCATCACCAAAAGGGCGGCCGAGCAGATCGTCAGCTCGCTCCACGAAATGCAGGCGGCCGGGCAGGGCGGGCGCCGGCCCGGCACCAAGTTCATTGCCGTGCGCTTCGGCAATGTGTTTGGCTCCACTGGCTCGGTCGCCACCATCTTCCAGGCGCAGATCGAGGCAGGCGGCCCGGTCACCATCACGGATCGGCGCATGACCCGCTATTTCATGACGGTTGCCGAGGCCGTCGACCTCGTCATCATGTCTGCCGCCGATGCCGAACAGCGTCCGGGCAAGGACGACTATGCCATCTATATGCTGGACATGGGCAAGCCGGTGCCGATACTCGAGGTGGCCGAAACCATGATCCGTATGGCCGGCAAGAGCCCCTACACTGACATTCCGATCCGCTTTACCGGAATCAGGCCCGGCGAGAAGCTGCACGAGACCCTTCAGGGCGAGAACGAAGAGATCGTCACGCTCGACATCGCCAAGATTTTCGGCCTGAGGACCGACGTCGTGGAATGGCCGAGAATCCAGGCCGCGTTGACGTCGCTGCAGGCGGCGATTCGGGACCAGGACAAGGCGGCCGCCCTTGCCGTGCTGGCGGAACTGTATCAGGCGGAAAAGCCCGTTGCTGGCGCGCGACTGGAAGCACTGCCGAAAATAGTTGGACAAACTCGTTAGACCTGTCCTGCGCGGCAATGATTGGCTATTGAAACCGATCCGATAGCCATTTGTGCAGCCTAGGTGATTCTAGACCCGTGACCAGACAAGATCAGCGTGTGGCCGTGCTGCTGGGCGCGAAGGACGGTGCGGCCTTCATTGAGGAGCAGTTGCAGTCCCTGCTCGCCCAGTCGCATCCGCTCGTCGACCTGTGGGTTTCCGACGATGGATCCACCGATGGCACGCAAGCCCTCGTCGAGGCTTGGCGGCCTCGCTGGACTAAGGGCTCCCTGACCCTGGTGAAGGGGCCCCAAAAGGGCTTCGCCGCCAATTTCCGCTCAATGATCGTCGATCCACGCATCGACGCCGACTACTACGCCTTTTGCGATCAGGATGACATCTGGGAGCCTGACCGGCTGGAGAGCGCGCTGCGCTGGATGCGATCGCTCGACGCGGAAACCCCTCTTCTGTTCTGCTCGAGAACCGCGACGATCTCAGAAACCGGGAGTGCTGCAGGCTATTCGCCGCTGTTCCGGCGCCCGCCATCATTTCGCAACGCCCTGGTGCAGAGCATTGCCGGCGGCAACACGATGCTGATCAACCGCGCCGCCCGTCACCTGTTGGCCAAGGCATCGGCAAAGACGGAGTTCGTCAGTCACGACTGGTGGGCCTACTTGATCGTCACCGCCGCCGGGGGCATGGTCCGCTACGACCCGCGGCCCTTGGTGCGCTACCGCCAGCACGCGGCAAACCTGGTCGGCGCCAATGTTTCCTGGAAAGCAAGGCTCTCCAGGCTCGGGCGCCTGTTCAGAGGTGAATTCGCCAGCTGGACCGACAGCAATCTCGGTGGTCTCGCAGTCAACCGCGACATACTGACCAAGGACGCTGCGGCCTGCCTCGGCCTGTTCATAAGGGCTCGGAACGGCGGTATCTCCCGCCGCTTGCGGCTTCTGCGCAGAAGCGGCGTTTACCGACAGACACTACCGGGGACGCTTGGCCTCTATCTGGCATTTGTCTGGCGCCGGATCTAGAGCATGGCCCCAAGCGGATTCCGGTTTTTGGAAAGGGCTATGCTCAAACAAAAAGATAGAGCCCCATCCCGATTCTACCGAGATGAAACAGGCTCTAACCCATGAAAGGGCACAAGCGAGCGTTCGATCTGGTGATCGCAGCCTCGATGTTGGTGGCGACGTCGCCCGTGCTGCTTGTCGCTTTGCTGGCGGTCAAGGCGTCGTCACCCGGCCCGGCTCTGTTTTCGCAGATCAGGGTCGGGCAAGGGGGCGTGCTTTTTCGCTGCCACAAGCTGCGGACCATGTACCGGGGAACGCCGTCCTTGCCCACGCATGAGGCGCCGTCACAGGCCATTACCGCCGTTGGCAAGGCATTGCGCCGGGCCAAGATCGACGAGCTGCCGCAACTCTGGAACGTGCTCAGGGGCGAAATGAGCCTGGTCGGGCCGCGGCCGTGCCTGCCCACGCAGACCGAACTTGTGGAGCGTCGCCGGGCGCTCGGCGTGCTGTCGGCGCTTCCCGGCATCACCGGCCTCGCCCAGATCCGCGGCATCGACATGTCGGACCCGAGGCTCTGCGCGGAAACCGATGCCGAATATCTCAGGACGGCCTCGATCGGCCTCGATCTCAAAATACTGCTAGGGACGATCTATCGCGCGTGAGCGGCGGCCGATTTGCGCCGCCGCGCCAGTTCGGTGAGTTGGTCCAGCGTGTCGGCTTGCGGAATCCATCCCTCCGAGACAAGCAGCGACGGATCGCAGATCTGACTTGCCGTCAGGGCGTCCCACGCCTTGCCTTTGCCAAGCACCTTCGCCGCCGCGCGCAGGGGGGCTCCCGGCACGGCAAGCAGGCGCGGCGGCCTGCCGAAGCCGCGCCGAAAGGCGGCGACGATCTCGGAAATAGTGGCGGGCGGGCGGTCGCCGGCGACATAAATGGGCTGAAGCGCCGCCGGCTTGGTCAAAAGCTGCAGCACCGCGCCGGCCACCGCGTCGGACGAAATCAGCGAGCGGATCCCGGTCAGGGCTCCTGTCGGCAGCGGCAGGGCGGTATCGGCGAGCCGCATCAGCGTTGCCAGGTTCCCCTTCATGCCCTCGCCATGAACCGGCGGCAGGCGCAGCACCGCGGCGTCGGAACGGCCGGCCGATCGATAGGCATCGAGCGTCCTGATCTCGCCTTCGCGCTTCGAGCTGCCATAGGCGTCTTGCGGGGCAGGGGGCGTCTCCTCATCGATGGTGCCGCTGAAGCCGGGACCGACCACCGCCCGGATCGACGACAGGTAGAGGAAGCGTCCGCTTGCCAGCGTCGCCGCGGCACCCGCAAGCTGCCCAGTCAGCGCTCCGTTCACCGCCAGATAGTCGTGCTCGCTGGCGTCGCGGTCATTGTTCAGCGCCGCGCAGTGAACGACATGCGTCACATCCTGCATCACCGCCAGGAACGCATCGGCCGGGGCATCGAAGCCGGGCAGCAGAACCGCGTCGCTTGTCCGCCCCAGCCGTTCCGGGTGACGCGAGGCGATCCGCACCTCGAGCCCAGCATCGCGCAGTCGATTCACGACCTGGCGTCCGACGAGTCCCGTCGCGCCTGTGACCAGCACTTTCATGGCGTTACCCCGGGTTTGCGCATCCCCGTGGTCAGGCGGCCGGAGCCGCCGCCGCCAGCTCCCGCGGCAGCTCCTGCTGGCGTCCCGATGCGAGGTAGGTCCCGGCGACCACGAAGACCATGAATGTCGAATCAAGGATATCGTGGCCGAGCAGGATGCCGGTCATTCCGCCGATCAGGTAGACGATCACCGTGACGGCGACCATCGTTGCGCCGAAGCGCTCCAGCGGATCGGCGCTGGCGCGCAGGACCCTTGCCGCGTTCCACGCCGCGACCACGAAGATCGCCGCCAGCGTGATGGCCCCGGCCAAGCCGGCCTGCACCAGCGCGGTCAGGAAACCGTTGTGGAAATGGCTGAAGCCCGCGGCCATGCCGAACTGGTCGTGAAAACCTTGTTTCATCAGCGCCTGGCTGGCGGCGATGCCATGGCCGAAAATCGGAGCGTCCCGGAACGCATCGAGCCCGATTTGCCACAGGGCCACGCGCAGTCCCGTCGCCGTCGAATGGTCGCCCTTGGCAAGCGCGTCCCAGTCGCTGAATAGGAAATCCGCACGTTCCGACACGATGTGGAAACCGAGAATGCCGATCACCAGCGACATCGCGGCGGCGATCAGCAAGAGACGCACGAGACTTGCCTCCTCCAGCTTGCGCCGGTTGATCAGAAGCACGGCGAGGACCGATACCGGCACGGCCACCCAGATGATGCGTGTGCCCGAATAGAGGATCGCGATGATGCCGGTCACGGCCGCCAGGAGCAGCAGGCCCTTGGGTCGCTCAATGCCTGAAAGCGCGCCGGCCAGACACATCATGACGCCGAGGCAGGTGACCGTGGCGAATGGGATGGCGTTTCCGGCTCCGCCCTCGGCCCGCATGCCTAGCCAGTAATACTGCGCCACGGCCAGCACGAGGGCGCCGAAACATGCCGCCATGCTGGCCACCACGACGATGCGGGCAAGCGTCGCCTTGGCGGTGATGCTCCAGGTCGAGTAGGAGATCGGGAAGAGCAGGAAGGTGACCAGCGCCAGGAGATGCGGCGCATCGGCCCGGAGCGCGTTGTTGACGACCGACGCCAGCAGATATGCCGCGCAATAGGCATAGATCGCGACCGTCATGGCGAGCATCGGCGGGTCGAAATTGAAGCGCCGCCGCCTCAGGGCGAGCAGAAGCACCGACCAAAGGCCGCCGCCGTTGAACACGAAACTCACGGCCGAACCCAGCACCGGCGGACAAAAGAAGCAAAGGATCGAGAAGTAGACGTTGATCTGCGCGGGCGTGAGGTGCCGTCTGATGGATAAAAGCGGGTTCAATGCTCTGTTTCGCAATGTCTGGGGGTCGTTGGGACGCCGTGTTGGTCCGCGACGGCGGACGCGATCACCTTCGAAGCCTATCTGGTGCCACGGCGCGCGGGTAGCATTTGTGGCCGGTATAGCGGCTGGGTCCGATTCCCGATAGTGCGGCCGCTGGAGGGCTCATCACAAATCGGCAGCCCGGCCCGCATCCGCGTGAGCGGGAACCTCGCGCTGCCGGGCTGGCTGCGGTCACCCGAAAGGCAATAGTTTCTCCGTTCTTTGTCATGCATCAGGCGGTAGGGCAGGATTTTCCCACATACGCACCGATCGTGGAAAATTCATTCCGGATTGGCCGTCTGGCGGGCGCGTCTGGCATTGTTCCCCGCAATCGCGATCTGCTAGAACGCCGGCACGAATGTCCAGAAGCAAAGCTTGAACCGGGCTGTTTCTACGAAACGGTGCCTGATCCGTTGATGCAAGGTCTGGATGGCACGAGAGAACGCTCACAGTCCATGAATATCGCCCTTACGCACCTGCAGCGGCTCGAGGCCGAATCCATCCACATCTTCCGCGAGGTGGCGGCCTCCTTCTCCAAGCCCGTCATGCTCTATTCGGTCGGCAAGGATTCTTCCGTGCTGATGCACCTGGCGATGAAGGCCTTCTTCCCGGCCAAGCCGCCTTTTCCCTTCCTGCACGTCGACACCACCTGGAAGTTCCGCGAGATGATCGCCTTTCGCGACCAGATGGCGCAGAAACTCGGCTTCGACCTCCTGGTGCACGTCAACGAGGACGGCGTGCGCGACGGCATCAACCCGTTCGACCATGGCTCGAACACCCATACCCATGTGATGAAGACGGTGGCTCTGCGCCAGGCGCTCGACAAATACGGCTTCGACGCCGCCTTCGGCGGCGCCCGCCGCGACGAGGAGAAGTCGCGCGCAAAGGAGCGCATCTTCTCCTTCCGCAACGCCCAGCATTCCTGGGATCCGAAGAACCAGCGGCCGGAAATGTGGAAGATCTTCAACACCCGCATTGCCGCCGGCGAGTCGATCCGCGTCTTTCCGCTGTCGAACTGGACCGAGCTCGACATCTGGCAGTACATCCTGCAGGAAAACATCCCGATCGTGCCGCTGTATTTCGCCAAGGAGCGGCCGGTGGTCGAGCGCGACGGCATGCTGATCCTCAAGGACGACGACCGCATGCAGCTGCGGCCCGGCGAGGCGGTCGAAAACCGGCTGGTCCGCTTCCGCACGCTGGGCTGCTATCCGCTAACCGGCGCCATCGAGTCCGATGCCGACACGCTGGAGGCCATCGTCGGCGAGATGCTGACGGCGCGCACCTCGGAGCGCCAGGGCCGCCTCATCGACCGCGACGAAGCGGGCTCGATGGAAAAGAAGAAGCGCGAGGGGTATTTTTGAGCATGCGCCACATCATGGCCAAAAGCCTCGCCCCCACCGACTCGATCCGCGAATACATGGCCGCGCAGGAAAAGAAGTCGCTGCTTCGCTTCCTCACTTGCGGCTCGGTTGACGACGGCAAGTCGACGCTGATCGGGCGTCTGCTGTCGGACACCAAGCAGATCTTCGAAGACCAGCTTGCCGCGCTGGAGCGCGATTCGCGCAAGCACGGCACGACAGGCGACGACATTGATTTCGCGCTGCTGGTCGACGGGCTCGAAGCCGAGCGCGAGCAGGGCATCACCATCGACGTCGCCTACCGCTTCTTCGCCACCCCGAAGCGCAAGTTCATCGTCGCCGACACGCCCGGCCACGAGCAGTACACGCGCAACATGGCGACCGGCGCCTCGACCGCCGATCTCGCCATCGTGCTGATCGACGCGCGCCAGGGGGTGCTGCGCCAGACCAGGCGCCATTCGATCATCGCCTCGCTGCTCGGCATTCGCCACATTGTGCTGGCCGTCAACAAGATCGACCTCGTCGATTTCGACCAGGCGGTGTTCGACAAGATCGTCGAGGACTACAGCCGGTTCTCGCACAATCTCGGCTTCCAGACGATCGCGCCGATCCCGATGTCGGCCCGCTATGGCGACAATGTCTCCAGCCGCTCCGCCAACATGCAATGGTATTCCGGGCCGACACTGATCGAGCACTTGGAAACCGTTTCGGTCGACGAGGCCGCGGTCGAGCAGCCGTTCCGTTTCCCGGTGCAGTACGTCAATCGGCCCAATCTCGATTTCCGCGGTTTTGCCGGCACCATCGCTTCCGGCTCGGTTGCGCAGGGCGACGAGGTCGTCGTCGCCAAGTCCGGCAAGTCGTCCCGCGTCAAGCGCATCGTCGCCCATGGCGGCGACCTTGCCCAAGCGGTCGCCGGCCAGGCGATCACGCTCGTCCTCGACGACGAGGTCGAGGTGTCGCGCGGCAACATTCTGGTCGCGCCAGCGTCGCGGCCGCAGGTCGCCGACCAGTTCGCCGCCAACATCGTCTGGTTCGACGAGCATGCGCTGCTGCCCGGCCGCTCCTACATCCTGCGCACCGAAACCGACCAGGTGAGCGCCACCGTCACCGAGCTGAAGTACCGCGTCAACGTCAACGACTTCGCCCACGAGGCGGCGAAGTCGCTGGAGATGAACGAGGTCGGCATCTGCAATCTCTCGACGCGCTCGCCGATCGCCTTCGACAATTTCGCCGAGAACCGCACCACCGGCGCCTTCATCCTGATCGACCGCATCAGCAATGCCACGGTCGGCGCCGGCATGATCCTGCATTCGCTGCGCCGCGCCGAAAACATCCATTGGCAGTCGCTCGATGTCGGCAAGCGCGGCCGTTCCGACCTGAAGAACCAGCGCCCGGCCGTGTTCTGGTTCACCGGCCTTTCCGGCTCTGGCAAGTCGACCATCGCCAACCTGTTCGAGAAGAAGCTGTTCGCCTCCGGGCGCCACACCTACATCCTCGACGGCGACAATGTCCGCCACGGTCTCAACCGCGATCTGGGCTTCACCGACGCCGACCGCGTCGAGAACATCCGCCGCGTCGCCGAGGTCGCCCGCCTGATGGCCGATGCCGGCCTGATCGTCATCGTCTCCTTCATCTCGCCCTTCGCCGCCGAACGGCGCGTGGCGCGCGAACTGATGGCCGATGGCGAGTTCGTCGAGGTGTTCGTCGACACGCCCTTCGAGGAATGCGCCAGGCGCGACCCGAAGGGCCTCTATGCGCGCGCGCTGAGTGGCGAGATCAAGAATTTCACCGGCGTCGATTCACCCTATGAAGCTCCGGAGAATCCCGAAATCCATCTCAAGACGCTCGGCAGATCGGCCGAGGAGATGGTAGAGGCCCTGGAACTCTGGCTGAACGAGCGCGACATTGCCGAAGACCAATACGACAGCGGCGGCGGCATCTGACGACGAGGTAATACTCGGCGTGTTCGAGCGCCTGGCGCTGGAAGCCGGGCGCGAGGTCATGCGCGTCTTTCACGAAGGCTGCGCCGTCGACCGCAAGTCCGACTCCTCGCCGGTGACGGAAGCCGACCGCGAGAGCGAGAAGATCATCCTCGCCGGCCTGCGCGCCGCTTATCCGGCCATCCCTTGCGTGGCCGAGGAAGAGGTGGCGGCCGGCATTGCGACACCCGATCTCGACGGCGTCTTCTTTCTCATCGATCCGCTCGACGGCACCAAGGAATTCGTCAACCGCCGCACCGATTTCACCGTCAACATCGCGCTCATTCGTCACGGCGTGCCGGAAGTCGGTGTCGTCTTCGCGCCCTGCACCGGGCGCTTCTTCTCGGGCCGACCGGGCAGGGCGGAAGCGATCGAGGTCGATGGCGAGTTTCGCATCACCGGCCGCCGGCCGATTGCCGTGCGGGCAGGGGGGACGCCGCTCGCCGTCGTCGCCAGCCGCTCGCACAATACGCCCGAAACCGATGCCTTCATTCGCGACCTCGGTGCCGCCGAGATCGTCTCGGTCGGCTCGTCGCTGAAATTCTGCCTCGTCGCCGCCGCCGAGGCAGACGTCTATCCACGCTTCGGCCGCACCATGGAATGGGATACCGCGGCGGGCGATGCGGTATTGCGCGCAGCCGGCGGCATGACGCGCACGCTGGACGGCCAGCCGCTCGCCTATGGCAAGCGCAACCAGGCCAGCGACGCCGATTTCGCGAATCCGCACTTTATTGCGAGCGGGAAGGCAGCCAAGGCAGTGTGAGCGGCCGCGATCGGGTCAGCCTGACCGCTGCTGGAGGCGCTGCCTGTCGATGATTTCGATCTGACGGCGGGATCTGATCTCGATAATCCCGTCGCGTTTCAGCCTCGACAGCTCGCGCGAGACCGTCCCGATGGTCAATCCCAGGAAATCGGCGATCTCGGCCCGTGTAAGCGGCAGTTCGAAGGCCAGCGTCCGATCGTCTTGCGCGACCATGGGGTCGAGATGTCTGCCGATCTGGCCGAGGAAGCTTGCCAGCTTCTCCGAGGCAGTCTTGCGGCCGAGCGCGACCATCCATTCCCGCGCCTCGTCGACATCGCGCAGCGCTTGCTTGAGCAGCCGCCCCTCCAGCATCGGATTGCTGGCGACCATGCGCTCCAGGGCACGCTTCGATATGCGGCAAAGCTCGACGTCCGAGGCGGCTTCGGCGGTGACCGCGCTTTCGTCGGCATAGAGCCTGCCGACGAAGTCCGGCGCGAACTGCAACCCGACGATCTGCCGGCGTCCATCGGCAAGCGTCTTGATCAGCTTGACCACGCCGCGCATGACATTGCTGTACGCCGTGATCGACGCGCCTTCGGAAAGCAGTTCTTCGCCGGCGCCGTGCCTGACGACTCTCGTGTGCTTGGCGAAGGCGAGCAGCTCATCCGCGTTGAGCACGCCGCACATGCCGTTGTGTCGCGCCTCGCAGCTTTGGCACAGTGCGGGAACGTTGGAATTGTGGACGTCCTGGCGGCCGGCGCTCATCTCATTTCGGCAGTGGTCATACTTTGTACAATGCCGCGAAAGCACAGACTTTCAAAGTGCAAACCGGGCAATAGGGCAGGCCAATTTGCGCTAGCGCAAAGACAGCTTCTGCCAGCGCGTATAAGGCGGGCCAACCACCGCCGTTCATGCACGCGAAAGGCAGACCTCGCATGACCAAGCTTACTGTCACCGAACGGCAGATTGGGCTTATCATCTGCCTCGTCGTGGCGGCGATCGGGCTTGCCATGGCCGCCGCGGGTCGTGGCGAGCCTTTTGGCGTCCAGGGCTTCACCGTGCTCCTTCTCGCGCTGGCGTTGAGCGGCTTCATCATCGCCAGATGGGATGCGCCGCCGCCGGACCGGTCCCTGCTCGAGCACTACTATGACGATCCGACCAAGGTGGGCATTGTCCTCACCATGTTCTGGGCTGTCATCGCCATGTTCGTTGGCGTTTGGGTTGCGGCGCTTTTGGCCTGGCCGGAGCTGACCTTCGACGCCGCCTGGGCGAGCTTCGGCAGGTTGCGGCCGGTCCACACCAGCGGCGTCATCTTCGGCTTCGGTGGAAATGCCCTGATCGCCACCTCCTTCCACGTCCTGCAGAGAACGTCGCGCGCCCGGCTGCCCGACCAGTTGAGCCCCTGGTTCGTGCTGATCGGCTACAATCTCTTCTGCATCGTTGCAGCCAGCGGCTATCTCCTGGGCATCACCCAATCCAAGGAATATGCGGAACCGGAATGGTATGCCGACCTCTGGCTGGTGATTGTCTGGATTGTCTATTTCCTGATCTTTGTCCGCACCCTGGCCCGCCGCAAGGAACCGCACATCTATGTGGCGAACTGGTACTACATGGCCTTCATCCTGGTCGTGGCGATCCTGCATATCGTCAACAACCTGGCTGTGCCGATCTCCTTCGGCAGCGCCAAGAGCTACTCGGCCTTCTCCGGCGTGCAGGATGCGATGACGCAATGGTGGTACGGCCACAACGCCGTCGCCTTCTTCCTCACCTCGGGCTTCCTCGGCATGATGTACTACTACCTGCCGAAGCGCGCCGGGCGGCCAATCTTCTCCTATCCGCTTTCGCTGATCAGCTTCTGGGGCATTACCTTCATGTATATGTGGGCAGGGTCGCACCACCTGCACTACACGGCGCTGCCGCAATGGGTGCAGACACTCGGCATGACATTTTCGCTGGTTTTGCTGGTGCCGTCCTGGGCCTCGGCCGGCAACGCCCTGGCGACGCTCAACGGCGCCTGGCACAAGGTGCGCGACGACGCGACGCTGCGCTTCATGATGGTCGCGGCGGTCTTCTACGGCCTGTCGACCTTCGAAGGGTCGTTCATGGCGATTCGCGCCGTCAACTCGCTCTCCCACTACACCGACTGGACAATCGGCCATGTCCACGGCGGCGCGCTGGGTTGGGTGGCGATGATCACGTTCGGCTCGATCTACGCTTTGGTCCCGTGGATGTGGAAGCGCCCGGCGATCTATTCGCCGAAACTCGTCGAGGTGCACTTCTGGCTCGCGCTCTCGGGCACCATTGTCTACGTCTTCTCGATGTGGAACTCGGGCATTATCCAGGGCCTGATGTGGCGCACCTACAATGAGAACGGAACGCTCGCCTATTCCTTCCTCGACACGGTCGAGGCGATGCATCCCTATTATATCGCGCGCACCTTCGGCGGGCTGCTGTTTCTGCTCGGCGCGATCGTCGGAACCTACAATGTGCTGATGACCATCCGGCAGGCGCGCCTCGAGCGTGGCGTCGAGGCCGGTGGCGAGGTCGACCTGCCGCTCGGCAGGCCTGCCGCACTGCCTGGAGAATGACCTGTGGCTGACCTCCATCGCAAACTCGAACGCAGCGCCATCCGCTTCATGCTGGCCATCATCGCCGTCGCCTCGATCGGCGGCCTGGTCGAAATCGCGCCGCTTTTCACCATCGGCTCCACGGTCGAGGCGGCGCCCGACATGCGCGTCTACACGCCACTCGAGGTCGCCGGGCGCAACATCTACATGCGTGAAGGCTGCTACGCCTGTCATTCCCAGATGATTCGGTCGCTGCGCGACGAGGTCGAGCGTTACGGACCTTACTCGCTGGCGGTCGAATCCAAATATGATCACCCGATGCTCTGGGGGTCGAAGCGCACCGGGCCCGATCTAGCCCGCATCGGCGAGAAATACTCGGATGCATGGCAGGTGGCGCATCTCAACAATCCACGCGATGTCGTTCCGCAATCGATAATGCCGGCCTATCGCTGGTTGCTGCGCACGCCTTTGAAGACTGACGATCTCGGCAGGCACCTGGCCGCCTTGCGGACCGTCGGCGTGCCCTACACGGACGAGATGGTCGCCAACGCGCCGATCGATGCCTATGGCCAGTCCGCGCCGGATGGTGACAAGGCGCGTGGCGTCACCGAGCGTTACGGCAAGGCGACCCATGTAAGGGCTTTCGACGGCAATCCCGGCGAGTTGACGGAGATGGACGCGCTAGTCGCGTATCTGCAGATCCTCGGCGGATTGACCGATGCGGCCAGGAAGACCGACCAGACGGCGCTGGGGGAATGAGCATGCATGACGCGGTGGTCGCAATCTCCAAAAGCTGGGGCCTTTTCTATCTCCTCGCTCTGTCCGCCGGGGTGGTGATTTATGCCTACTGGCCGTCCAATCGAGCCGGGTTCGATCGCGCCAAAAGCAGCATTCTGGACAAGGACGACAAGCCGTGGATGTAGGACGACGCGACCCTGTCACCGGCCGCACCACGACCGGTCATGAATGGAACGGCATTGAGGAACTGAACACGCCGGTTCCCAAGGTGGTGCTGTTCTTTCTCGCCATCGGAGCGCTGTTCTGCCTTGGCTACTGGCTGCTGATGCCTGCCTGGCCGCTTGGTTCGACCTATACGAAGGGCCTGCTCGGCAACGACCAGCGTCGCATCGTCGATCAGGAGGTGGCAACCGCGAAGGCTCAGCGCGCCGCTTGGCTGGACAAGATCCAGGCCTTGGATTTCGCCGCGATCAAATCCGATCCGGTGCTGATGCAGGACGTGACGAAGGCCGGCCACGTGCTGTTTTCGGACAATTGCGCGGCTTGCCACGGCATCAAGGCAACTGGGGGGCCCGGCTTCCCGGATCTGACGGCGAAGTCTTGGCTTTGGGGCGGGGAACCCGAGAAGATCGCCGAGACGATCGGCATCGGCATCAATTCGACCAATGACGATACCCGCGTTTCGCAGATGCTGGCATTCGGCCGCGACGGCATACTCGATCGTCAGAAGATCACCGACGTCGTCGCCTATGTCCGCTCCCTGTCGATGCCGGACGCAGGGTCGGCCGAAAGCATCGAGGCCGGCCGAGAGGTTTTCGCCGGCAACTGCGTGGCGTGTCATGGCAAGGACGCCAAGGGCATGCATGAGCAGGGTGCGCCCGACCTCACCGACAGC
This sequence comes from Mesorhizobium sp. M4B.F.Ca.ET.214.01.1.1, assembly GCF_004791545.1. NCBI lineage: Bacteria > Pseudomonadati > Pseudomonadota > Alphaproteobacteria > Hyphomicrobiales > Phyllobacteriaceae > Mesorhizobium > Mesorhizobium sp. M4B.F.Ca.ET.214.01.1.1. Next base: position 539,744 of record NZ_SRUX01000002.1, on the reverse strand, counting down.
CATTGGATCTACGGCGGCACGCTCCAGGATGTGTATTCGACGGTCTATTCCGGCCGCCAGGGGCACATGCCGAACTGGAACGCGCGGCTGACGCCGGCGGAGATCAAGCTGCTCGCGCTCTATGTCGGCCAGCTTGGGCAGGCCAAATGAGAACGGCGGCCATGATTGCCGGTCTATCGGCGCGAAGGCGGGCAAACACCCGGCTCAAGTGGTTTGCAGTCGTGGCGGTGCTGTTGGCCGTCTTCATCGGCGCCAATGTTCATCTTGTCTACGTCGCCGTCCAATCGCAGCCGGAATGCGTGCTCGATCCCGCCTTAGACACGGCGTCCCTCCTTCGTCCGGCCAGGCCGGCGTGTTGAGAGAGAAGACCATGACCGAAGCCCCAGACGCCTCGCGGCCCTACATCGAGCGCAACCGACGCAACCTGCCGGCCGGCACCGCTGTCGGTTGGCTCAAAGCCGGCTGGCGGGATTTCATGGTCAGCCCCGGCCCGAGCCTCGTCTATGGCGCGGCGGTTTTCATGGTTTCGCTGGCGATCGTCTGGACACTGTTCGCGCTTGGCCTGGACTATATCCTGTTTCCCGCGCTCGCCGGCTTCATGGTCGTCGGGCCGCTGATCGCCATCGGCCTCTATGAAAAGAGCTGGGCGATCGCGGCAGGGCAGCCAGTCTCGCTTTCGCGCATGACCTTCGTGCGGCCGAAATCCGGCGCGCAGGTCTGGTTCACCGGGGCGATCCTATGCCTGCTTATGCTGGTGTGGATGCGGGCTGCGGTCTTGATCTACGCGCTGTTCTTCGGCCTGCTGCCGTTCCCGGGTCTCGATCACATCACGTCGATGTTGTTCACGACACCTACTGGATGGGCGATGCTCCTGGTTGGATCCGTGGCCGGCGGCGTCTTCGCCGCTTTCGCCTTTGCCATCAGCACCTTCTCCGTGCCGATGCTTTTCGACGAGGAGACGGATGCCTTCACGGCCATGGGCACCAGCATTTCGCTGGTCTGGAACAACATACCCGTGATGATCGCCTGGGGCTCGATCGTGCTTGCGCTTTTCCTGTTGAGCGTCGCCACCGGCCTGCTTGGCCTGGTTGTCGTTTTTCCCGTGCTCGGTCACGGTACGTGGCACGCCTACAAGGCAATGAGATGAGTTGCTGCGCGCCCGGAGCGGAAGCCGCGGCCGAACTCGGCGGCCCTCCGTCGCGCGATGAAATCCTGCTCGCCAGCCACGACCTTGCGGATGGCCTGCGCCAGACCGATCTGTCGGTGCCCGGCGTCCACTGCGCTGGCTGCATCGCCGCGATCGAGGGGGCGTTCCGCCGCGTCCCGGGTGTAGAGCAGGCGCGCGTCAACCTGTCCGCCAGGCGGCTGTCGGTGAAATGGCGGGGCGAGATGCCGCCCCCCATTTTCGAGACGGTGATGACGACAGGCTACGCGGCGCATCTGTTCGACAACGAGGACGCGGCCGTCGACCCCGAGCTTTCGCGGCTGCTGCGGGCAACCGCCGTCGCCGGCTTTGCCTCGATGAACATCATGCTGTTGTCGGTATCGATCTGGTCGGGCGCGGAGCCACAGACCCGCCAGGCCTTTCACTGGATTTCAGCGGTGCTGGCCTTTCCGGCGCTGATCTATTCCGGACGCGTGTTTTTCGCGGCGGCGTGGTCGGCCCTGCGGCAGGGAAGGACCAGTATGGAGGTGCCGATCTCCGTTGGCGTCATCCTGGCGTTCGCGCTCAGCCTTTACGACACCGCCGCCGGCGGCGCCTATGCCTATTTCGATGCGGCGGTGTCGCTTTTGTTCTTCCTGCTCATCGGCCGCAGCCTCGACCATGTCATGCGCGAGAAGGCGCGCAGCGCCGTGCGCAGCCTGATCCGGCTCACGCCGCGCGGCGCGACGGTGGAACGCGAGGACGGTACGCGCGAGTATCTGCCTGCCGGACAGATCAAGGAGGGCATGCTGCTGGCGGTAGCGCCCGGCGAGCGCCTCCTGGTCGACGGCATCGTCCACGGCGGCCGGTCCGATGTCGATTGCTCGCTGGTCAGCGGCGAGAGCGCCGCTCAATCGGTCGGGCCCGGATCGTCCTTGCGCGCCGGGACGCTCAACCTCAACGGCGCGCTGACGCTGACGGCCACCTCCGATGCCGGCAATTCCTCACTCGCCGAAATGGTGGCGCTGATGGAAGCGGCCGATGGCGGCCGCTCGCGTTACAGGCGCATCGCCGATCGCGCCGCGCGTCTCTATTCGCCGGTAGTTCACCTGACCGCGCTTTTCACCTTTCTCGGCTGGATGCTCGCGACCGGCGACTGGCATGGCGCCATAAGTGTCGCCATCGCGGTGTTGATCATCACTTGCCCCTGCGCGCTTGGGCTTGCGGTGCCGATCGTGCACACGGTGGCGGCCAGGCGGCTGTTCGAGGCCGGTATCATGGTCAAGGACGGCTCGGCCCTGGAGCGGCTGGCGGAGATCGACACGGTTCTCTTCGACAAGACGGGAACGCTGACGACGGGGCGGCTGAGCTTGGCCAATGCCTCGCAGATCGAGCCATCCGCACTGGCGATCGCCGGTGCGATCGCGGCTCGCTCCAATCATCCCGTGTCGCGGGCTCTGGCGGCCTTCGACGACGGTTTGCAAATGATGCCGGTCGCAATTGCCGAGCATCCGGGACTGGGGGTCGAGTGCCGGATCGGGCGGCACCTCTACCGGCTCGGCCGGGCCGAATGGGCGGTATCCGGCGCCACGGCCGCAACCATGCTCTCACGCGACGGCCATCCGCTCGCTTCATTCATTTTTGAGGACAGCCTGCGGCAGGATGCGGCGCGCTCGATCGAGGCTCTGAAGCGCGATGGATTTGCCGTGGCCATCATGTCGGGCGACCAGGAGCGGACGGTCTTGCGCGTCGGTGGGCAACTCGGCATAGGCGAGGTGTCGGCACGACTGCTGCCCGCGGAGAAGGTTGCCCGCATCGCCGCGCTTGCCGCCACGGGCCGCAAGGTGATGATGGTCGGCGATGGTCTCAACGATGCGCCGGCGTTGAGTGCCGCGCATGTGTCGATGGCGCCGTCCAGCGCAGGCGATATCGGCCGCAATGCCGCCGACCTTGTCTTTCTCCGGCCGAGCCTGCTGGCCATTCCCGATGCGATCGATATCGCCCGGCAGGCGGCGCGGCTGGTGCATCAGAATTTCGTCCTCGCGATCGGCTACAACGCCATCGCCATTCCGTTTGCGATCGCCGGGCAGGTCACGCCGCTGCTTGCCGCACTGGCCATGTCGGCGTCGTCGATCCTGGTCGTCGCGAACGCCTTGCGGCTTCGCGGCATCGCCGGCCGCGACGTGGCCAGCGGTTGGGTTGCCGACCAGATGCCAAAGCCACTGCCGCCCGTGGTGGGGCGCGCATGAGCAGTCTCGTCTATCTTATTCCGCTGGCCCTCCTGCTTGGCGGGGCGGCGTTGGGCGCGTTCTTGTGGTCGCTGAAAAGCGGTCAGTACGACGACATGCAAGGTGCGGCCGAACGCATCCTGCTCGACGACGAATAGTCGAGCCGGACAGGCAGTAGAGGGGCCTACGCCGCCGCGACGTGCGCCGAGTTCGAGCCGATATAGTTGCGGATCGTCTCGATGATGCGATCCTGGTCGGTTTCGCTGAGATAGGGGTGCATCGGCAGGCAGAGGATCCGCTTCGGCAGTTCCTCCGAAACGGCGAGGCCGGTCGGCGTGCGCGGATAGTCGCGATAGGCAAGCTGCACGTGCAGCGGCTTCACGTAGTAGATGACGGAAGGGATGCCCTTCTCCGTCAGATGCGCCTTCAGCCCGTCGCGCTTCGGCGTTTCGATGGCGTATTGCGCCCAGGCCGAGCGGCCGTGGCCCAGATTGCGCGAGGCCGTGAGGATATCGCCGAGACCCGAGGCGTAGCGGTCGGCGACCGCTTGCCGGGCAACCATCTCGTCCTCGAGGATGGCGAGCTTCTCGATCAGGATCGCCGCCTGCAGCGTGTCGAGACGCGAATTGATGCCGACGCGGATGTTGTCGTACTGGGTCTCGCCCTTGCCGTGGAAGGCGAAGGAGCGCAGCTTGTCGGCCATCGCGTCGTCATTGGTGAACATCGCGCCACCGTCGCCGTAGCAGCCGAGCGGCTTTGCCGGATAGAAGCTGGTCGAGCCGACATGGCCGAAGGAACCGCAGAACTTGCCGTCGGCCGAGCCGCCGATCGACTGGGCGGCGTCCTCGATCACCAGCAGGTCCTCGCGCTTGGCGATCGCCATGATCGCCTCGTAGTCGGCGGCGAGCCCGAACAGGTCGACCGGGATGATCGCCTTCGGCTTCAGCCTGCCTTCCTTCTTGATCAACTGGATCGCCGCCTCGAGGCTGGCGATGTCGATGTTGTAGGTGTCGGGATCGACATCGACGAACACCGGTTCGGCCTTGGCCAGCGCCACCACTTCGGCCGTCGCTGCGAAGGTGAAGCTCGGCACGAAGACCGCATCGCCCGGACCGATGCCGGCGGCGAACAGCGGCAGCAGCAGCGCGTCGGTGCCGTTGGCGCAGGCCACGACATGCTTGGTGCCGACATAGGCCGCGAGCTTGTTTTCGAATTCGGTGACCTGAGGCCCGAGGATATAGCGGCCTTCGTCGACAACGCGGTCGATCGCGGCTTTGAGCCGGTCGCGGATACGTTCGCGCTGCGCGCCGAGATCGATGAACTGCATGTCTGCCTCAACAAGGGGTTGGTGCGTGTCGCCATGGCAAGCGGCGGGGGCATGACACGCACAGAAACAACAACTTAACGGGCCGCTGGTACCAGACTTGGACAATCCGAGAAAGCCGGGCCACGGGCATGGCGACCGGTCCGGATGTCGCAGCCTGTTACCGACGATCACTCCTGCTTTTCCGCAAGGTGCCGGAATTCCGGCCTTTGCAAGGCGCAATCAGTGCCTTTTCTCGCGCTTTTTCAGCCGATGGAAACATAAAGTGATCAGCCGGCTGAACGGCTTTGCCGCCGGATGGACGGCCGATCAGGCGATTTCGTGGCGCCAGGGCGGATTGGCGCCGGCGCGCGACACCGTCACCGCCGCCGCCTTGGCGCCGAGCGCCAGCGCCTGGCGGATCGCGTCTTCCGACAGGTCGCCGATCGCTGCCTTGGTGAGCAGGCCCTGTTCGTGCAACGAGGCGAGGATGCCGGCATTGAAGGTGTCGCCGGCGCCGACCGTGTCGACCACCGTCACCTTCTGCGGCATCACCGTGACCTTGTGGCTCTTGCTGTAGCCGACCGCGCCCTCGCTGCCATGGGTGACGACGATCAGCTTCGGTCCGCGATCCAGCCAGTTGCGGATGACGTCCTCATGCGAGCCGGCTTCGTCAAACCAGTTGAGGTCCTCGTCCGACAGTTTCACGATGTCGGCCATCGCCATCATCTCGCGGATGCGCCGCAGGTGCTTTGCCTTGTCGGGGATGAAGTTCGGCCGGATGTTGGGGTCGAGCATCATGACGCGGCTGTTGTGCTCGCGCCGCATGAACTCCTCATAGGCCGATCCGGCAGGCTCGGAGATCAGGCTGATGGCGCCGAACAGCATCGCCTCGATCTCGGCGCCGAGGCTCGGCAGATCCTCGATGGTGAGCATGCGCCCGGCGGTGTTCTCGTCGTAGAAAGTGTAGGTCGCCTGGCCGTTGGTGAGCCGCACGAAGGCGAGCGTCGTCGGCCTTGGCGAGGTGTGGGCATAGGTGGAACTGACCTTGCTTGCGCCGAGCGCTTCGCGGAACTGGCCGCCGAACAGGTCCGACGACAGGCCGGAAAAGAAGCCGGCCGGCGCGCCGAGCCGCCCGAGCGCGATCGCCGTGTTGAAAACCGCGCCGCCGACATAGGGCGCGAAGGCCGGTTCGCCCTCGGTCGTCGTGCGCGGCAGCATGTCGATCAGGGCTTCGCCGCAGCAGAGGATCATGATGTCTGGCTTTCCGGCGGATAGATCACGCCCTTGCGGATGATGATGTTGGCATAGAGCCGGGGTTCGCTGGTGGCGACGATCGCATGCGCGGCCTTGACCCGTGCATAGAAATCGGCGCCGGCCAGCGCAACCACCTTGTGGCCGGGCGCGCGCCTGGCGCATACCGCTTCCATCTCATGGTGGACCGGATCGGCGAGCGCCGGATCGCCCTTGACCGAGGCGCGAAACAGCGCCTCCGGCACGGCGTCGTCCACCGGCAGCACGCTCAATATCGCGTCGAGCACGGGAACCATGTGATGGCCGTCGGCGCGGATCAGCCGATGCGCCTGCTGCTCGGCCGGGTAGTTGCCGTCGACAAGCGCGATCTCGTCGCCATGGCCCATGGCGCGCAGCGTTGCCAGAAGCTCCGGGCCGAGCAGCGAGGGGATGCCGATCAGCATGCTTAGGCGCTCCTGGAAATCGTGGTCGAGCCGATCAGGAAGCGCTCCGACAGCGGCAAGCTGGCGCCGCCAAGTGCCCGCGCGTGGATGCCGACGGTTCCTTCGCGCACCGCCGGCAACTTCAGGCCTTCGCCGTCGATCGTGCCGATGGCCACTCTCACCGCGTCGACGAGACGGCCGCGCACCGAGAGCGGCATCCAGCCGTCGATCACCGCCGCCTCGAAATCGATGACCGAGGAGGCCGCGACGATGGCGTAGGCGAGGGCCTGCGCGGCGCCGGCGATCCATAGGTCGAGCTCGGGGCCGATCTCGCCCCAGTCCTCGGGCGACGTCCACAGATGCGAGGCCTCGACGCCGCGCGCGTTGAGCGCCTTCTCCAGCATGGCGATCGACGCCACGTCGATGAGCTGCGTCGGCTTGCCGTCCGGCCCCGGCACCGGCATCGAGCCGAGCGCGCCGGCATTGCCGGTCGGTCCGCCGAACAGCCGGCCGTTGAGCACGATGCCGCCGCCGGCGAAGGCGCCGATGTAGAAATAGACGAAGTCGCGCGCCCCGCCCGCCTGGCCGAAGACGAGCTCGGCGCCGCAGGCCGAGGTGGCGTCGTTCTGCAGGTAGACAGGGAAGTCGCACTGCGCCTGGATGTCGGAGCGGATGTCGCGATGGCGCCACTCGTCCATGATCTCGCGCGGCGCGCCGGCGGTGTCGGCCCAGTTCCACAATTCGAACGGCATGGCGATGCCGAGCCCGGCAATGCGCTTGTCCTGCGCCTGGGTAAGTTCGCCACGCATCCTGGTCATGCCGGAAAGCGCGAATTCCACCGTCTCGCGCGGCGCCGGATAGCGGTAGGAGTGCTGCAGCATCGAGCGCACATTGCCGAGGAAGTCGATCAGCACCAGCTCGGCGCTGCGGCGGCCGATCTTGAGGCCGATGAAGAAAGCGCCTTCGGGGTTGAGCGCCATGGGAATGGAGGGCTGGCCGATCCTTCCGCGCAGCGGCGCCTGGCGCACCAGCAGCCTGTCGTCCTCCAGCTCGCGCATGATCACCGAAACGGTCTGCGCCGAGAGTCCGGTCATGCGCGCTATGTCGGATTTGGCGAGGCTGCCATGCTGGCGCACCAGGGACAGCACAAGCCGCTCATTGTGGTCGCGCATGCCGCTCTGGTTGGTGCCGCGGTGCAGGCGGCTCTCTGCCGCCTCGGGCGAACCGTGCCTCGCAATGCCGGTCTCCACCCTGTTTCCTCCGTCGTTTCCCCTCAATGCTTTTCGTGCAGAATGAGTGAACGACGCAAGGCTGTCAATAATAAATAAGAGTGATTTAATTATTGACAGCCGTCTCGGAGTGGTGTCTTTTGAGGGGGTGTCCACGCTGGGAGAAATGGTTGGATGCGCTTGAGACGTCGGGTGGCCCGGCGTCCGCAATGGTTCCACTGGGAGGAAAATCGTGACCAAGAAAGCACTGCTGAAGTCCACCGTGTTCGCGGCCGCCGCGTTGGGCCTGATGGCGTTCGCCTCGACGGCATCGGCCGCCGGCGTCGGCGCCTGCCTGATCACCAAGACTGACACCAATCCCTTCTTCGTCAAGATGAAGGAAGGCGCGACCGCCAAGGCCAAGGAACTTGGCGTCGACCTCAAGACCTATGCCGGCAAGATCGACGGCGACAGCGAGAGCCAGGTTGCGGCGATCGAAAGCTGCATCGCCGACGGTGCCAAGGGTATTCTGATCACCGCGTCCGACACCAAGGGCATCGTGCCGACGGTGAAGAAGGCGCGTGACGCCGGCCTGCTGGTGATCGCGCTCGACACCCCGCTCGATCCGATCGATGCGGCCGACGCGACCTTCGCCACGGACAACCTCGAAGCCGGCAAGCTGATCGGCGCCTGGGCCGCTGCGACGCTTGGCGACAAGGCCAAGGACGCCAAGATCGGCTTCCTCGACCTGACCCCGTCGCAGCCGACCGTGGACGTCCTGCGCGACCAGGGCTTCATGATGGGCTACGGCATCGACGTGAAGGACCCCAACAAGATCGGCGATGAGGACGATCCGCGCATCGTTGGCCATGACGTGACCAACGGCAACGAAGAGGGTGGCCGCAAGGCGATGGAGAACCTCCTGCAGAAGGACAACACCATCAACGTCATCCACACCATCAACGAGCCGGCCGCCGTCGGCGCCTACCAGGCGCTCAAGGCAGTTGGCCTCGAGAAGCAGGTGCTGATCGTCTCGGTCGACGGCGGCTGCCCCGGCGTCAAGTCGGTAACCGAAGGCGTCATCGGCGCCACCTCGCAGCAATATCCGCTGCAGATGGCCGCGCTCGGCATCGAGGCGATCGCCGCCTTCGCCAAGGACGGCACCAAGCCGAAGCCGACCGAAGGCAAGAACTTCTTCGATACGGGCGTCAACCTCGTCACCGACAAGCCGGCCAACGGCGTCAAGTCGATCGACACCAAGGAAGGCCTCGCCAAGTGCTGGGGCTGATGCTGGGCTGACCGGCACATAAACCTTGCGGCTGGGGGCTTGATCCCCGGCCGCATCGGGTGGACGATGCGCTTTCGTTGGCGCTGACAATCCAGGCGACAGACCGGAATGCGTGAACGGGACGGGGAGCCGTGAGAAGCTCCGCGCAGACGGGAGGAGATATGTCTCAGATTCAGGAATTCGAGAAGGTTCTCTCGAGCAGCGACACCAGCGTCGCCGCCTTCGATGAGCACGGCAAGTCGTTCGTCAAGCGCGCCCAGCATTTCCTGCACTCCACGCCGGCCGCTGTGCCGCTGATCGTGCTGGTCTTGTCGATCATCATCTTCGGCATCGCCATCGGCGGACGGTTCTTTTCGTCCTACACGCTGACGCTGATCCTGCAGCAGATCGCCATCGTCGGTATTCTGGGCGCCGCCCAGACGCTGGTCATCCTGACCGCCGGCATCGACCTGTCGATCGGCGTGATCATGGTGATTTCGGCCGTCATCATGGGCAACTGCGCCATCACCTACGGTATGCCGACCATCCTCGCCGTTATCGTCGGCCTTGCCGCCGGCGCCGCCTGCGGGCTGCTCAACGGCCTTTTGGTCGCCTACATGAAGCTGCCGCCGTTCATCGTCACGCTCGGCACCTGGAACATCGTCATGGCCACGAATTTCATCTATTCGGCCAATGAGACGATCCGCGATGCCGATGTCGATGCGCAGGCGCCGCTGCTGCACCTGTTCGCGATGAGCTTCAGGGTCGGCTCCGCCGTGCTGACAGCCGGCGTCATTGCCACGGTCGTGCTGGTGGGAGTGCTTTGGTACGTGCTCAACCACACCGCCTGGGGCCGCCATGTCTATGCCGTCGGCGACGATCAGGAGGCTGCGAAACTGTCGGGCATCCAGACCAAGAAGGTACTGATCACGGTCTATGCCCTTGCCGGGCTGATCGCCGCTTTCGCGGCCTGGGTCTCGATCGGCCGCAACGGCTCGATCTCACCGTCGGCTGCCGTCACCGACTACAATCTGCAAGCCATCACCGCGACGGTGATCGGCGGCATCTCGCTCTTCGGCGGCCGCGGCTCGATCCTCGGCACGTTGTTCGGCGCCATGATCGTCGGCGTCGTCTCGATGGGTCTCAACATGATGGGCGCCGATCCGCAATGGAAAGTGCTGCTCACCGGCGTGCTGATCATCGGCGCCGTGGCGGTCGATCAATGGATCAGAAAGGTTTCGGCATAATCATGACCCAGGAACCCATCCTCACCGCGCGCGGTCTCACCAAGCGCTATGGTCGTGTCACCGCCCTCGACAATGCCGATTTCGACCTCTATCCGGGCGAAATCCTGGCGGTGATCGGCGACAACGGCGCCGGCAAATCATCGCTCATCAAGGCGATTTCCGGCGCGGCGGTGCCCGACGAAGGGGAAATCAAGCTTGAAGGCAAAGCCGTTGCCTTCAAGTCGCCGATGGAGGCTCGAGAAGCCGGCATCGAGACTGTCTACCAGAACCTCGCTTTGTCGCCGGCGCTGTCGATCGCCGACAACATGTTCCTCGGCCGCGAGATCCGCAAACCTGGCCCGCTCGGCAGCTGGCTGCGCATGCTCGACCGTCCGGCGATGGAAAAGCGCGCCCGCGACAAGCTCACCGAACTCGGCCTGATGACCATCCAGAACATCAGCCAGGCGGTCGAAACGCTCTCGGGCGGCCAGCGCCAGGGCGTCGCGGTGGCGCGCGCCGCCGCCTTCGGCTCGAAAGTGGTGATCATGGACGAGCCGACCGCCGCCCTCGGCGTCAAGGAAAGCCGCCGCGTGCTGGAACTGATCCTCGACGTCAAGAAGCGCGGCCTGCCGATCGTGCTCATCTCGCACAACATGCCGCATGTGTTCGAGGTCGCCGACCGCATCCACATCCACCGGCTCGGACGGCGCCTGTGCGTCGTCGATCCGAAGCAGATTTCCATGTCGGATGCCGTCGCCCTGATGACCGGCGCCAAGAAGCCGCCGGAGGACGCGCTGGCCGCCTGATTCGCCGCGACGGGTAATTTGCCGCAGATGAATCGGTTGCCTGTCGACCTAAATCGATTGAATATATGCTGCAATGCACTGGGGTAGGGTGGGAGGAACCGTGAAAGCCGGTATGATCATGGCAACCGCACGAGAGGCGACATGACAAGCGCGATGACGACCGAAGCTCCCATCCTGGAAATCCCCGACCCCAAGACGCTCGCCGACGAGGTCTTGCTGGCCCTCAAATACAGGGTCGGCAAGGGCACCAACGTCGCCACCCAGTACGACTGGCTCACCGCATCGATCAAGGTCGTGCGCGACCGCGTCGTCGATCAGTGGATGCAGGCCACGCAGGAGGCCTACGCCCAGCAGGAAAAGCGCGTCTACTACCTGTCGCTGGAATTCCTCATCGGCCGCCTGATGCGCGACGCATTCTCCAATCTCGGCCTGATGGACAACATGCGCGAGGCGCTGCGCTCGCTCGGCGTCGACCTCGATCTCATCGCCGGGCTCGAACCCGATGCCGCGCTCGGTAATGGCGGTCTTGGCCGGCTCGCCGCCTGCTTCATGGAGAGCATGGCCACCGTCGGCATTCCGGCGCATGGCTACGGCATCCGCTACGCCAACGGCATGTTCCGCCAGGAGATCCATGACGGCTGGCAGGTGGAGCTGCCGGAAACCTGGCTCGACCACGGCAATCCCTGGGAGTTCGAGCGCCGCGAGCGCTCCTTCGAGGTCGGCTTCGGCGGCTCGGTGGAATCGATCACCTCCAAGGACGGCAGGCTCGAGCGCCACGTCTGGAAGCCGACCGAGCATGTGCTGGCGGTCGCCTACGACACGCCGGTCGCCGGCTGGCGGGCCAACCGCGTCAACACGCTGCGGCTGTGGTCCGGCATGCCGATCGATCCGATCCTGCTCGACAAGTTCAACGCTGGCGACCACATCGGCGCGCTGGCCGAAAGCAACAAGGCCGACGCCCTGTCGCGCGTGCTCTATCCCGCCGATTCCCACATGGCCGGGCAGGAGCTCAGGCTGCGCCAGGAGTATTTCTTCTCCACCGCCTCGCTGCAGGACATCGTCCAGCGCCATCTCAGCCAATATGGCGACCTGCAGTCGCTGCCCGACAAGGCGGCGATCCATCTCAACGACACCCATCCGGCGATCGCCGTGCCCGAACTGATGCGGCTCCTGATGGACGTCCACGGCATGGATTTCGACCAGGCCTGGGACATCACCAAGCGCACCTTCGGCTACACCAACCACACGCTGCTGCCGGAGGCGCTGGAAAGCTGGCCGGTGCCGCTGTTCGAGCGGCTGCTGCCGCGCCACATGCAGATCGTCTACGCCATCAATGCCGAGGTGCTTCTGGAGGCGCGCGCCACCAACAAGTTCTCGGGCGAGCAGATCAGCCGCATCTCGCTGATCCAGGAGAATGGCGACCGCCGCGTGCGCATGGGCAATCTGGCCTTCGTCGGCTCGCATTCGATCAACGGCGTCTCGGCGCTGCACACCGAGCTGATGAAGGAGACGGTGTTCGCCGACCTCCACAAGCTCTATCCCGACCGCATCAACAACAAGACCAACGGCATCACGCCGCGGCGCTGGCTGATCCAGTGCAATCCCGGCCTCACCGCGCTTGCCCGCGAGGCGATCGGCGACCGCTTCCTGGACGATATCGACGCCATCAAGGGGCTCGACGCCTTTGCCGGCGACGCCACCTTCCGCGAGAAGTTCGCGGCGGTGAAGCGGGCGAACAAGTCGAGACTCGCCAACCTGGTCGCCGACCGGCTCGGCATCAAGCTCGACCCCTCGGCGCTGTTCGACATCCAGGTCAAGCGCATCCACGAATACAAGCGCCAGCTGCTCAACATCCTGGAAGCCGTCGCGCTCTACGACCAGATCCGCTCGCACCCCGAGCGCGACTGGATGCCGCGCGTAAAATTCTTCGGCGGCAAGGCGGCGCCGAGCTACCACAACGCCAAGCTGATCATCAAACTCGCCAACGACGTCGCCAGGGTCATCAACCGCGATCCGGCGGTGCGCGGCCTGCTCAAGGTCGTGTTCGTGCCGAACTACAATGTCAGCCTGGCCGAAGTGCTGATGCCGGCCGCGGACCTTTCCGAGCAGATCTCGACCGCCGGCATGGAAGCCTCCGGCACCGGCAACATGAAGTTCGCGCTGAACGGCGCGCTGACCATCGGCACGCTGGACGGCGCCAATGTCGAGATCAAGGAATGCGTCGGCGACGACAACATCTTCATCTTCGGCCTGACCACCGCCGAGGTCGCCGAGCGGCGCAACAACGGCTACAATCCGCGCGCGGTGATCGAAGGCTCGCCGGAACTTTCGCAGGCGCTCGCTGCCATCTCCTCGGGCGTCTTCTCTCCTGACGATCCGCAGCGCTACCGCGCATTGATCGACGGCCTCTACAACAGCGACTGGTTCATGGTGGCGGCCGACTTCGACACTTACGCGGCCACCCAGCGCGACGTCGATACCGTCTGGCGCAACAGCCCCGACTGGTACGCGCGCGCCATCCGCAACGTCGCTCGCGTCGGCTGGTTCTCTTCCGATCGCACGATCCGCCAATATGCGAAAGAAATCTGGAACGTGCCCGTCTGATATGATTGCATGAGGTCACGAACAACGTGGCCCCTAGTGGAGTGAGTTTGACACTTGCGACCGATCCAGGACCAGTCGGCGATGCAGATGTCGAAGTCAAACCTCCGCTAGTATTTGAATACGAGTGCCCAGGGAGGGCGACCGCCTGATGAGGAAGCCGCGCGCGACCGCTGCGACGAGCGGGCCGGACGGACTGGCGCCAGCCGGCGATGTCGCGGCGATTGTCGCCGGCACGCATGGCGATCCCTTCGCGGTTCTCGGCGTGCATGAGGCCGGCAAGGGTTTTGTTGCCCGCTGCTTCGTCCCGAACGCCGAGTTCGTCACCGCCTACACGCTGAGCGGCAAGGCGGCAGGCGAGCTGTCGCGACGCGACGATGCGGGTTTCTTCGAGGGCAAGCTCACGCTCAGGAAGCGTCAGCCGCTGCGCTATCATGCCAGGAATGCCGGCGGCGACTGGTGGCTGACCGATCCCTATTCCTTCGGCCCGGTGCTCGGCCCGTTGGACGACTACTATATCGCCGAGGGCTCGCATCTGAGGCTCTTCGACAAGCTCGGCGCCCATGTCATCGACCATGAGGGCGCCACCGGCGTGCATTTCGCCGTCTGGGCGCCCAATGCGCGGCGCGTCTCGGTGGTCGGCGCATTCAACGAATGGGACGGGCGCCGACACACGATGCGCGACCGCCGCGACACCGGCATCTGGGAACTGTTCATCCCCGATATCGGCGCGGGCCAGCCCTACAAGTTCGAGATCATCGCCCCCGACGGCGTGCGGCTGCCGCTGAAGGCCGATCCGTTCGCCTTCGAGTCGGAACTGCGCCCGGCCACCGCCTCGGTGACGGCGCCGCCGATGGCGCATGAGTGGGGCGACGAGGCGCACCGCACGTTCTGGCGCAGTGCCGACCCCAGGCGCGAGGCGATCTCGATCTACGAGGTCCACGCCGGCTCCTGGCAGCTTCGCGACGACGGCACGTTCCTGAGCTGGGACGAACTCGCCGCGCGGCTGATCCCCTACGTCGCCGACAGCGGCTTCACCCATATCGAATTCCTGCCGATCTCCGAGCACCCCTACGACCCCTCCTGGGGCTACCAGACCACCGGCCTCTACGCGCCGACCGCCCGTTTCGGCGACCCCGACGGCTTTGCCCGTTTCGTCGACGGCGCGCATCGCGCCGGCATCGGCGTCATCCTCGACTGGGTGCCGGCGCATTTTCCCGTCGACGCGCATGGTCTCGCCCGCTTCGACGGCACCGCGCTCTACGAGCACGAGGATCCGCGCCAGGGCTTCCACCCCGACTGGAACACCGCGATCTACAATTTCGGCCGCCGCGAGGTGGTGTCGTTCCTGGTTAACAACGCGCTGTTCTGGGCCGAGAAATACCATGTCGACGGTTTGCGCGTCGACGCGGTGGCCTCGATGCTCTACCTCGACTACTCGCGCAAGGCCGGCGAATGGATCCCCAACGAGAAGGGCGGACGCGAAAACCTCGAGGCAGTCGCCTTCCTGCAGAAGATGAACAAGGAGGTCTACGGCCACCATCCCGGCGTGGTGACGATCGCCGAGGAATCGACCTCATGGCCGAAAGTGTCGCGGCCGGTGCATGAGGGCGGGCTGGGCTTCGGCTTCAAGTGGAACATGGGCTTCATGCACGACACGCTGGAGTATTTCTCCAAGGAGCCGATCTACCGCAAGCATCACCACAACGACATCACCTTCGGCCTTGTCTACGCCTTCTCCGAGAACTTCGTCCTGCCGCTCTCCCATGACGAGGTCGTGCACGGCAAGGGCACGCTGCTGGGCAAGATGGCCGGCGACGACTGGCAGAAATTCGCGACCTTGCGCGCCTATTACGCCTTCATGTGGGGTTACCCCGGCAAGAAGCTCCTGTTCATGGGCCAGGAATTCGCCCAGCGCCGCGAATGGAGCGAGGCGCGGGCCCTAGACTGGGACTTGCTTGACCACGCTCCGCATCGCGGTATCTGGCAGACAGTGCGCGACCTCAATTATCTCTACCGCTCGCGTCCGGCGCTGCATGCGCGCGACTGTGAACCGGAGGGCTTTTCCTGGCTGATCGTCGACGACAGCGAGAATTCGGTGTTCGCCTGGCTGCGCAGCGCGCCAGACGGCAATCCGATCGCCGTCATCTCCAACTTCACGCCGGTGCCGCGGGAAAATTACCGCGTGCCGCTGCCGAAGGCCGGCAAATGGCGCGAGATCATCAACACAGACGCTTCGGCCTATGGCGGTTCGGGCAAGGGCAATGGCGGCGTGGTCGAGGCCAGGGCGGAAGGTGGAGGCGTATCGGCGACGATGCTTTTGCCGCCACTGTCGACGATCATGCTTGAATTTGTCCCGGACTGAACGATGCCGCACACTGGTAATTTGGGAGGGTAAAAATGGCAGACTTGAAAAGAACCCAGCCGCTGGCACGTGATGCCATGGCCTACGTGCTGGCCGGCGGGCGCGGCAGCCGTCTCAAGGAACTGACCGACCGCCGCGCCAAGCCCGCGGTCTATTTCGGCGGCAAGACGCGCATCATCGATTTCGCGCTGTCCAATGCGCTGAACTCCGGCATTCGCCGCCTCGGCGTTGCCACCCAGTACAAAGCGCATTCGCTGATCCGCCACCTGCAGCGCGGCTGGAACTTCCTGCGCCCCGAGCGAAACGAGAGCTTCGACATCCTGCCGGCCAGCCAGCGCGTCTCCGAGACGCAGTGGTATGAAGGCACGGCCGATGCGGTCTACCAGAACATCGACATCATCGAGGCCTACGGCCCCGAATACATGGTGATCCTGGCCGGCGACCACATCTACAAGATGGACTACGAGCTGATGCTGCGCCAGCATGTCGACGCCAATGCCGACGTCACCGTCGGCTGCCTCGAAGTGCCGCGCATGGAAGCGACCGGCTTCGGCGTCATGCATGTCGATGCCAAGGACACCATCATCTCCTTCATCGAGAAGCCGGCCGACCCGCCCGGCATCCCCGACAAGCCGGACTTCGCCCTGGCCTCGATGGGCATCTATGTGTTCAAGACCAAATTCCTGATGGAGCAGCTGCGCCGCGACGCCGCCGAGCCCGGCTCCAGCCGCGACTTCGGCAAGGACATCATCCCCTATGTCGTCCAGCACGGTAAGGCGATCGCGCACCGCTTCGCCAAATCCTGCGTGCGCTCGACGGCCGAGAACGAGGCCTACTGGCGCGACGTCGGCACGGTCGACGCCTATTGGGAGGCCAATATCGACCTGACCGACGTCACGCCCGAACTCGACCTCTACGACCGCGACTGGCCGATCTGGACCTATGCCGAATTGAAGCCGCCGGCAAAATTCGTGCATGACGAGGATGGCAGGCGCGGCTCCGCGGTTTCCTCGCTGGTCTCGGGCGACTGCATCGTCTCCGGTGCTTCGCTGAAGAAAAGCCTGATCTTCACCGGCGCGCGCATCAATTCCTATTCGACGCTCGAAGAAGTCGTCATGCTGCCGGACGTGCATGTCGGCCGTAACGCCAGGCTGAAGCGCGTCGTCATCGACCATGGCGTGCGCATCCCGGAAGGGCTGGTGGTGGGCGAGGATGCCGCCCTCGACGCCAAGCGCTTCCGCGTCTCGGAGAAGGGCATTTGCCTCGTCACCCAGGACATGCTCGACAAGCTTAAACTGTAGACAGGATGGGATCATTAAGCGCATGCAGGTTCTGTCGGTCACGCCCGAAATCTTCCCGCTGATCAAGACCGGCGGGCTTGCCGACGTGACCGGCGCTTTGCCGATCGCGCTGGCCGGCAAGGGCGTCGCCATGCGCACCCTCATCCCCGGCTACCCTCAGGTGATGGCCGCCTTCAAGAAAAAGAAGGCCGTCTACCAGTATCCGCTGCTGCAGGGTGGCAAAGCCTCCATCCATGCCGTTCAGATCGCCGGACTCGACCTCTTCGTGCTCGACGCGCCGCATCTGTTCGACCGGCCGGGCGGCCCCTATGGCAATGCCACCGGCGCCGACTGGCCAGACAATTGGCGACGCTTCGCCGCACTCAGCCAGGTTGGCGGCGACATCGCCGGCGGCGCCATCTCCGGCTACCAGCCCGACATCGTGCACGCCCATGACTGGCAGTCGGCGATGGCGCTTGCCTATATGCGCTACGGCAAGGCGGTCGGCGTGCCGTCGCTGATCACCGTGCACAACCTCGCCTTCCAGGGCCAGTTCGGCGCCGGCATCTTCGGCGAACTCGGCCTGCCGGGCGTGGCGATGGCGCTCGACGGCGTCGAATACTATGGCGGCGTCGGCTATCTCAAGGCCGGCCTGCAGGCCGCCTGGGCGATCACCACGGTGAGCCCTACTTACGCGCAGGAGATCCGCTCGCCGGAATTCGGGATGGGCCTCGACGGGCTGATCAACATGCGCGCCATCGATCTCCACGGCATCGTCAACGGCATCGATGTCGACATCTGGAATCCCGAGACCGACAAGCATCTTGTGGCCAATTATTCGGCCGAGACGCTTGCTGCGCGGGCCAAGAACCGCAAGGCGGTGGAGGACCGTTTCAATCTCGAGAGTGACGACAGTCCGATCGTCTGCGTCGTCAGCCGGCTGACCTGGCAGAAGGGCATGGACATTTTGGCTGCGGTCGTCGACGGCATCGTCGCGGCCGGGGCGCGCCTCGCCATCCTCGGCTCCGGCGACGCCGGCCTCGAAGGCGCGCTGCTTGCCGCCGCCGCCCGCCATCGCGGCCGCATCGGCGTCGTCGTCGGCTATGACGAGGCGCTCTCGCACATCATGCAGGGCGGCTGCGACGCCATCGTCATCCCGTCGCGTTTCGAGCCTTGCGGGCTGACCCAGCTCTACGGCCTGCGCTATGGGTGCGTGCCGGTCGTCGCCCGCACCGGCGGGCTCGCCGACACCATCATCGACGCCAACGAAGCGGCGATATCGGCGGGTGTCGCGACCGGCTTCCAGTTCGCGCCGAACAATGGCGGCGCGCTCGTCCATGCCATCCACCGGCTGGTCAGCGCGCATGCCAATCCCGCCGTTTGGAGCTCGATCCAGCGCCAGGGCATGAAGGCCGATGTCTCCTGGGACAGGAGCGCCGAGAAATATGTCGAACTCTATCGCCTGCTGCTTTCGAAAAGGGTTGCCTGAATCATGATACGGACCGTCGCCACCAAACCCTATCTTGACCAGAAGCCCGGCACCTCCGGCCTGCGCAAGAAGGTGCCTGTGTTCCAGCAGGAGCACTATGCGGAGAACTTCATCCAGTCGATCTTCGACGCTCTGGAAGGGTTCGAGGGCGAGACGCTGGTGATCGGCGGCGACGGCCGCTTCTACAACCGCGAGGTGATCCAGAAGGCCATCGACATGGCTGCCGCCAACGGCTTCGGCAAGGTGATGGTCGGGCAGGGCGGCATCCTCTCGACGCCGGCCGCCTCCAACATCATTCGCAAATACAAGACCTTCGGCGGCATCATCCTGTCGGCCAGCCACAATCCGGGCGGCCCGCACGAGGATTTCGGCATCAAGTACAATGCCGGCAATGGCGGCCCGGCGCCGGAGAAGATCACCGACGCCATCTTCGAGAAGACCAAGACGATCTCGAGCTTCAAGATCGCCGACATCGGCGCGATCGACATCGACAAAATCGGCACGGTCAAGGCTGGCGGCATGACGGTGGAGGTGATCGATCCGGTCAGCGACTATGCCGAGCTGATGGAAAACCTTTTCGACTTCGATGCCATCCGCGCCAATTTCAAATACGGCTTCCGCATGCGCTTCGATGCCATGCATGCGGTGACCGGCCCCTATGCCAAGGAGATCCTCGAGCGCCGGCTCGGCGCGCCGAGCGGCACCTGCCGCAACTTCAAGCCGCTGCCGGACTTCGGCGGCCATCATCCGGATCCGAACCTGGTGCACGCCAAGCATCTCTATGACGAGATGATGGGCCCGGACGCGCCGGATTTCGGCGCCGCCTCCGATGGCGACGGCGACCGCAACCTGATCATCGGCAAGGGCATCTTCGTCACGCCGTCGGATTCGGTGGCGATGCTCGCCGCCAATGCGCATCTGGCGCCGGGCTACAAGGACGGCCTCAAGGGCATCGCCCGCTCGATGCCGACCAGCGGTGCCGCCGACCGCGTCGCCGAGAAGCTCGGCATCGGCATCTACGAGACGCCGACCGGCTGGAAGTTCTTCGGCAATCTGCTCGACGCCGGCATGGCGACGATCTGCGGCGAGGAAAGCGCCGGCACCGGCTCCAACCACGTGCGCGAGAAAGACGGACTGTGGGCGGTGCTTCTTTGGCTCAACATCCTCGCCGTGCGCGGCGAGAGCGCCAAGCAGATCGTCACCGAGCATTGGGCGACTTACGGCCGCAACTACTATTCGCGCCACGACTATGAGGAGGTCGACACCGACCGCGCCAACAGGCTGGTCGATGAACTGCGCGCCAAGCTCGCCTCGCTGCCTGGCACGAGCGTGCGCGGCCTGAAGATCGCCACCGCCGACGACTTCGCCTATCACGATCCGGTCGACGGCTCGGTGAGCAAGAACCAGGGCATCAGGATCCTGTTCGAGGGCGGCTCGCGCGTCGTCTTCCGCCTCTCCGGCACCGGCACCTCCGGCGCCACGCTGCGCGTCTATATCGAGCGCTACGAGCCGGATCAGGCAAGGCACGATCTCGACACCCAGGAAGCGCTCGCCGACCTCATCGCCGCGGCGGACGACATCGCTGGCATCAAGAGCCACACCGGCCGCGACAAACCGAGCGTGATTACTTGAGGCTGGCGCGGCGCGCCTTTCCTTCTCCCCTTGTGGGGTCCGAAGGACGGGGCGAGACCCGTGGCTCGCCCCCAGGCGGTGGATCGGCGCGCAGCGCCGAGACGGACGAGGGGTGCTGGCCGGATCGACCACCTTGGCGATTGGCAGATACGCTCGTTCCATCGTCATCCACGGGCGGAGCAAGGAGCGCAGCGACGCGGCGCAGACCCGAGGATCCATGCCGTGACGTCGCGGCGACGCCACGGTCTAGAATTCTGCTCCGCTGCGCCCTTCGGTCGAGGCCACGGCATGGATCCCAGGGTCTCCGCGACGGAGCTTCGCTCCTGCTTCGCCCTGGGATGACGACGTCGCCGAGGCTTCGGCTAGTCTCCGACGTTTGCAACGTGCCGCGAGGCTGGCAAGCGTGAGCAATCTGGGCGCCAAGCTATCGTTTAACGTTCTACGTAAGGGCGTTCACTTCGTTTTTGCCTCGCAGAGTGCAACGCGCGGCTGGGTTTCCGTGTTTGATCCGGCCGGAGCAACCGAGATCCAGCGAGTAGAACTGGAGCGAACGCCGCTCCAGTTCACAGAGGACAGGGTGCTGTTTCAGGGCTTCGTACAAGACATCAAAGCCGGCGCCCGCTATGGCTTTCGCGCGGATGGCCCATATGCCCCCGACAAGGGCCTGTGGTTCGACCCGGACAAGCTGCTCACCGATCCTTACGCCATCGAGATCGATCGTCCCTATCAATACCACTGGCGGCTCGCGGCCAAACGCAACGAAGGTGCCGATACCGCCGCCTTGATGCCCAAAGCGATCGTGGTCGCGATGCCGGAACCGCTGTCGCCCCAGCCGCCATTGTTCCAGCCCGGCGGCCTCATCTACGAGCTCAACGTCCGTTCCTTCACCAAACTGCACCCGGACGTGCCGGAAGCGCAGCGCGGCACAGTCGCGGCGCTCGCTCATCCGGCAATCATCGAGCACCTGAGGCGTCTCGGCGTCTCCGCTGTCGAACTGATGCCGATCACCGCCTCGATCGACGAGCGGCATCTGCCGCCGCTCGGGCTCCACAACGCCTGGGGCTACAATCCCGTCACCTTCATGGCGCTCGATCCGCGCCTGGCGCCGGGCGGCCTAGCCGAATTGCGCGACACGGTTGCCGCCTTGCGAAAGGCCGGCATCGGCACCATCCTCGACCTCGTTTTCAACCACACAGGCGAGAGCGACCGCTTCGGTCCGACGCTGTCGCTGCGCGGCCTCGATGCGCAGGCCTACTACCGGCACGAGCCGGACGGCAGGCTGGTCAACGACACCGGCACCGGCAACACCATCGCCTGCGACCATCCGGTCGTCTGCGAAATGGTGCTCGACACGCTGCGCCATTTCGTCCGCCATGCCGGCGTCGACGGTTTCCGCTTCGACCTGGCGCCAGTGCTCGGCCGCGTCGACGGCACGTTCGACCCGCAAGCGCCGCTGCTTCAAGCCATCGCCGGCGATCCGCTGCTGGCCGACCGGGTGCTGATCGCCGAACCCTGGGACATCGGCCCGGGCGGCTATCAGCTCGGCAATTTTTCTCGACCCTTCCTCGAATGGAACGACCGCTACCGCGACGACGTCAGGCGCTTCTGGCGCGGCGATGCCGGCACGCTCGGCACGCTGGCCACGCGGCTCGCCGGCTCGTCCGACGTCTTTGCCAGGGCAGCGCAGGACAAGAGCCGCACGGTCAATTTCATCGCCGCGCATGACGGCATGACGCTGGCCGACCTCGTCGCCTATGAGGAAAAGCACAACGAGGCCAATGGCGAGCAGAATCGCGACGGCCACGGCGACAACCTGTCCTGGAACAATAGCGTCGAGGGCGGGACCGACGATGCCTCGATCGTCGAGGCGCGGCTCGGCGATCGGCGCGCGCTGCTTGCTACGCTGTTTGCCTCGCGCGGCACGATCATGCTGACGGCGGGCGACGAGTTCGGCCGCACGCAAGACGGCAACAACAACGCCTATGCGCAGGATAATGCCATCACCTGGCTCGACTGGGCAGGCC
Source organism: Mesorhizobium sp. M4B.F.Ca.ET.214.01.1.1 (assembly GCF_004791545.1). Lineage (NCBI taxonomy): Bacteria > Pseudomonadati > Pseudomonadota > Alphaproteobacteria > Hyphomicrobiales > Phyllobacteriaceae > Mesorhizobium > Mesorhizobium sp. M4B.F.Ca.ET.214.01.1.1. The sequence goes on along the minus strand of NZ_SRUX01000002.1, from coordinate 517,495 downwards.
GCGATCAGGCGCTGGAGCGGTACGCGGCAGCGCTCAGCGCGCTGCGCCGCGCCGTGCCGGCGCTTTCGGATACGCGCTTCCTGAGCGGTCGGCCGCCGGCCGGCTCCGACGTGCCCGATGTTGCATGGCTGACCGAATCCGGCGCGCCGCTCGGCGAGGCCGACTGGAACGACGCGCGGCGGCACCGCCTCGCCATGGTGCTCGGCGGCGCCGGCGATGGCCGCCTTGCCGTCGTCGTCAACGGCGACCGCCGCCAATGCGTCTTCACGCTGCCGGAACGGACCGGGTTCCGCTGGCATGCCGCCATCGAGGCGGCGGATGGCGGCGGCGACCTGTCGCGGCCGGTGCCGGGACGGACGGTGGTATTCATGATCGAGCGCAAGGCCGGCGGCCGGGCACGCAGCGGGAAGGACAAGGGATGACTGAGGGCAATGGGGAGCGGGGGGCCGACTGGTGGCGCGGCTGCGTCATCTACCAGATCTACCCGCGCTCCTTCCAGGACACGACGGGCGACGGCAGCGGCGATCTCAAGGGCATCACCGCCAGGCTCGCCCATGTCGCCTCGCTCGGCGTCGACGCCATCTGGCTGTCGCCATTTTTCAAGTCGCCGATGGCCGACATGGGCTACGACGTATCGGACTATCGCGATGTCGATCCGATGTTCGGCACGCTCGAGGATTTCGACGCGCTGGTCGCCGAGGCGCACCGGCTCGGCCTGAAGGTCGTCATCGACCAGGTGATCTCGCACTCGTCCGACAAGCATGAATGGTTCGTCGAGAGCCGCGCCAGCCGCGACAACCCGAAGGCCGACTGGTACGTCTGGGCCGATGCCAGGTCCGACGGCAATGCGCCCAACAACTGGCTGTCGCTGTTCGGCGGGCCGGCCTGGGAGTGGGATGCCACCCGCCGGCAGTACTACATGCACAATTTCCTCGCCGCCCAGCCCGACCTCAACTTCCACAATCCGGAGGTTCAGGACGCGGTGCTGGACACGGTGCGCTTCTGGCTGGAGCGCGGCGTCGACGGCTTTCGCCTCGATACGGTCAACTACTATTTCCATGACCGCTGGCTGCGCGACAACCCGCCCCTGGCGGAAAGTGTCGCCGGCACCAACGGCGCCACGACCACCTATGCCTTCCAGGAGCATCTGTTCGACAAGACGCGGCCGGAGAACCTCGACTTCCTCCGCCGCTTCCGCGCGCTGCTCGACGAGTATCAGGACCGCGCCGCGGTCGGCGAGGTCGGTGACGAGGACCGCTCGCTGCAGACGCTCGCCGCCTACACCTCCGGCGGCGACAGGCTGCAGATGTGCTACACATTCGACCTGCTCGGGCCGCAATTCTCGGCGGCGCACATACGCGGCTGCGTCGAGGCTTTCGAAGGCACCGTCGCCGACGGCTGGGTCTGCTGGGCCTTCTCCAACCACGATGTCGTGCGCCATGTCAGCCGCTGGACGCGGCCGGGCGGCGATCCGGACAGGGTGGCGAAATTCTCGATCGCGCTGCTCGCCTGCCTGCGCGGCTCGATCTGCCTCTACCAGGGCGAGGAACTCGGCCTGGAGGAAGCGGAACTCACCTTCGAGGATCTGCGCGACCCTCTCGGCATCCGCTTCTGGCCGGGCGTGAAGGGCAGGGACGGCTGCCGCACACCGATGGCCTGGGCTGCCGGCGCCGACAATGGCGGCTTCACGACGGGCAAGCCCTGGCTGCCGCTGCCGGCCAGCCACCGCGCCCGCGCCGTGAATGTCCAGAACGGCGAGGAGGGATCGGTGCTTGCCGCCTACCGGGCGATGCTTGCCTTGCGCAAGCGGCACCCAGCGCTGGTCAGCGGCTCCATCCGCTTCCTGGATGCCGAAGGCGATGTTCTTGCCTTCGTCCGCGAGGGTGAGGGCGAGAGGCTGGTCTGCGTCTTCAACTTCGCCGACGAGCAGGCGGTCTGGCCCTTGCCGCCGGCTCTGGGGCCTGTTGAAGCGGTCGATCTCGGCCCCGGCGCGGTCATTGCCGAAGACGCATTGTCACTGCCGCCGCTGGGTTGCTTTCTGGGGCGAACCAACTTGACGGCCAGCCCGTCAATGTCCAGCGAGGCTCGGTGATGCTCATCGAATATACGAACGAAGTCGCGTTCGGGGAGCCACCGCCATCCGTAATTGTGTTGTGCACGCTTCGTGAGGTACGAGAGCTGTCTTCGAAATTGTTGCTCCGCGATGTTGTCGACATGTCGTCTGGATTCAACGCAAATTTTTCGGGTGGGATATCTGGCTTTCAGGTCAAGATTGTCACTGAGAATGAGCACTTAGTGAGGATTCAAGACGGAAAGGTATTGATATCCTTGTCTAAGGAACACGCTGGCGCGATTTCAGCGATGCTTGATCAAATAGATGTGCAAGGCCAGACCATATACGTCGACTTCGATGGCCTGAATCTCTTTGAAGAGGCAAATTTGATTATCTCTACGACCTAACTACTGCACCAGCACCGAGCGTCCGCAGGTCCCGCCGGTGACCCGGACATCGGCTTCGCCGACATGAACGCCGAGCGCACCAAGCACGTTGTAGACCAGGCTGTCGACCGGCGCGGTCACGCCGTTGAGCGCCGTCACCACCGCCGGCTTCACGGTGCCGAGCAGGGCGGTGACGTCGAGGCCGGCACCGAGCGCCTTGACCGACAGCGACAGGTTGTTGTCCAGCGAGGTGGAGAGCGACTGCGTCAGGTTCTTCGTCGACACGGTCTTCATCGTCTTGGCGGCGATTTCGGTGGCGTTGAAGGTCAGGTTCGTCGGCGCCATGTTGGTAACCGAGAACGCCGAAGATCCGTTGATCTGCAGCAGGCTGAGGTTGACCAGCAAAAGCTTGACGCTGACGTCGGCGATTTCGGCGTCGCTGAACGATTGCGGCTTGGTGAAATCGGCAAAGCCGCTGGCGTTGGTGTCGGCGAGATGCGCGGCGACGACGCCGGGCTGTGCCGCGATCGCGACCTTCAGGCTGTCGGGACGCCCGGTCGGGCAGCTAACTTCGGTGAGCTTCGCTTCGGCGTAGGCCACTTCGACATTGAGCGGCAGGTTGACGGCGAGCAGCTTGATGCCGCCGCCCAAATTCACGCCGGAGTTGCCGTTCCCATTGTTGCCGCTGCCGATGCCGACGCTGGCATTCAGCTTGATGCGGGTCTGCGCGGTGCGCACCACGGTGCCGGCCTCGCCGACTCTCAGCCAAGGCGAGGATTGCGGCGGCTCGCCGATGGCGATGCTGAGCGTGGTGGAGGTCAGCCCCGGTATGGTGGCGCCGAGATTGACCTGTACCTGGTTGGTGCCGTTGGCAAGTGCCGCCGCCGCCGTCACCATGCTCATGGCGCTCGTCGCGACGGTAAGCCCCGCCGGCTTCTGGCCGACGCCGAGGCTGCCGACGGAGCCGAGATCGATGAGGTGGCTGAGCGGGATCTTGACCGTGTTGGTGGCGCCGGCGGCCATCGTCTGCAGTGCCAGCTTGGAGGTGCGGTCAAGCCCCGGAACATTGGCCATGGCTGTGGCGATCTGGCCGACGGTGGCCTTCGAAGCCAGCACGTCCGAATAGCTCACGCCCGTCAGATGCAGTTGCATTGCCAGCGCGTCGGTGAAGGAGAGCACGTCGACATCGGCCGATATCAGCGCGTTGTAGTCCATCACGCTGAGCGAGATGTTGGTGCCGAGCAGGCCGCCGAGCAGCGCGTTGAGCACGCCGCCATTGAGGCTGGCGAGCCGCGACCCGACCGAGAACGCGGCTTCCGCCTGGGCGCTGGCGGTGGCCGTCGTTCCGATCACCGGCGGCTTCATCATCATCGCGCCGAAATAGAGCGTGCCCTTCTTCTTCAGCGACACCTGCACGGCGTTATAGGGCAGCTTGCCGGCCTCGAAACGGCTTCCGGCGGCGATCGCGCTGACGCCGGAATAGCGGCCGGGCACCACCTGGACGACCGCCTTGCTGGCCGTCGGCTCGATGATCGTCCCCTGCTTCTGGACGGCGACCGAGTTGAAGCCGTTGTCCTTCAGCGTGGTCAGCACCGCCTTCTCGGCATTGTTGATGTTGGCCGCGGCGGTGATCGCCGCGAGATCGACGATCGACTGTGCCGCGCGGCGCTCGTTGAACAGCGCGCCTTCGTCAACCGCGAAGGCTGTCAGCGCCAGCGCGACCGGCGCGCTCAGCGCCGCCATGACGGCGAAGTTGGCGCGCCTGTCGGCGATCAGCCGGCTGCCCGATCGCAGCATCGCGGCGGCAGCGGCGCGCATCATATGCCCCCGACGCGGATCGTCGATTGGCGCTTGATCGTCATCGATGGCATCGGCAGGCTGTCCAGCAGGTTCCAGATCGGCAGCTCGCGCGCGTCGTAGCTGACCGAAACGACGAACTGGCTGCCGTCGATGGCGCTGTCCTTGGCATCGACCGTCAGCTTGTGCGGGTCGACGAACGGATAGCCGGCGACGTCGTGATTGATGAAATTGGTGACCAGGGCCTGCCGCTCGGTCTGGTTCAGCCCGGCTATCGCCGTTCGCGCCGCGTCGGCGGCGATCTGCTGGACCGAATGGCTGGCTCCGAAATAGATGCCATATGCAACCATGCCGAGCAGAAGCAGGATAAAAAGCGGCGCCAGCATGGCGAATTCGACCGCCGTTGTCCCGACGGCGTCAGCCCGGAAACGAGACCACGAAACACGGCTTTTTGGGTCCTGCAGCATAGTGCGGAGCATGCCAAATCCGCACTGCAAAAACAGAAAACGGATGGAGCAACCGCTAGGTGCAGCAAGTTGAACGTCCTGTTTTTGCTTAAGTCGCCGCTGTTTTAGCGATTGCGCGCTAACTTAGCGTCAAGCGTGCACACAGCACGACTCGGTTGAAATCGGATATCTGTCTGTCTAGTGTCCTGCCACCAGCCGCCGGAAGCGATCGGTGGCACGCCCAAAAACGACCAAAATTGGTTCAGGGGCGTCAACACGTAATAGGTGTGGCTGAGGGGCCGCGCCGACAGGGAGAACTTCATGCTGAAAAATGTGCTGAAGGCGACGGTGTTCGCCACGACCATGGCCTTGGCCGCGGGCACCTTCTACACGCCGGCTTTCGCCGAGACCGTTTACAACCGCGGATCCGCCGCCGAGGCGGAGACCGTCGATCCGCACAAGACCTCGACGGTCTACGAAGCCGATATCATACGCGACATGTTCCAGGGCCTGGTCATGCATGACCAGAAGACGAACCTCATCCCGGGCGCCGCGGAAAGCTGGACCGTGTCCGACGACGGCACTGTCTACACCTTCAAGCTGCGCAAGGACGGCCTCTGGTCGGATGGCAGCCCGGTGACGGCGGAAGACTTCGTCTATTCGTTCCGTCGGCTGGAAGACCCGGCCACCGCTGCCGAATACGCCTCGATGCTCTATCCGGTGAAGGGCGCTGAGGACTTCAACACCAAGAAGGGCAAGGCAGAGGACATGGGCGTGAAGGCGGTGGACGCCAACACGCTGGAAGTGACGCTGAAGGCGCCGACGCCCTATTTCCTGGAGATGCTGACCCACCAGGCGACCTATCCGGTCAACAAGGCGTCCATAGACAAGCTCGGCGCCGACTGGATCAAGCCGGGCAAGCTGGTTTCCAACGGCGCCTATACGCTGGCCGAATGGGTGCCCAACGACCATCTCAAGCTGGTCAAGAATCCGAAATTCTGGGACGCCGGGACCGTCAAAATGGACGTCGTCAACTACATCCCGACCGAGGATCGCTCGTCTGCGATGAAACGCTTCGAGGCCGGCGAACTCGACAGTTATGGTGACTTGCCGACCGAACAGCTTGCCGATCTCAAGACCAAGTTCGGCGACCAGGTCCGCGTCGGTCCATATCTCGGCACCTACTATTACGCGATCAAGACCGACAAGGCGCCGTGGGACAATGTCGAGCTGCGCAACGCCATCTCGATGGCGATCGATCGCGACTTCCTCGCCGAGAAAGTCTGGCAGAACTCGATGCTGCCCGGCTATTCGATGGTGCCTCCGGGCATCGAGGGCTATACGCCGGCAGTGGCCAAATACGCCGACATGCCGCAGATCGACCGCGAGGACGCTGCCAAGAAGATCCTCGAGAAACTCGGCTATACGCCCGAGCATCCGTTGAAGATGGAGATCCGCTACAACACCTCGGAGAACCACAAGAACACGGCGGTCGCCATCCAGGAGCAGCTGAAGCCGCTCGGCGTGGAGGTGACGCTGCTCAACACCGACACCAAGACCCACTATGGCTTCCTCGAGCAGAAGGGTAACTATGACGTCGCCCGCGCCGCCTGGATCGCCGACTACAAGGATCCGGAAACCTTCCTCGGCATCTCGCGCAAAGCGAGCGGCAACAACTACTCCGACTACAACAGCCCGGCCTATGAGGCCGCAATGGACAAGGCAGCCGCCGCCGGCGGCAAGCCCGAGGAGCGCATGAAGGAGCTGGCCGCGGCGGAGCGCGTCCTCGTTGACGACGTCGGCCAGATCCCGCTTCTCTATTACAGCTTCCACGACATCGTTTCCTCGAAGCTGCATGGCTTCGACGACAATGTGATGGACATCCATCCGTCCCGCTTCATCTCCAAGGACTGACAAGAAACCTTGGCCGTGCCGCCGCTGCCATTTTGGGCAGCGGCGGCCGCGGTCTGTCGTCGTACCGGGCCGAAAGTCGGGTTGGATTTTCGGCAATGCCGGTGCGAAGATCAGAGATGCCGGCGTTGCGGGTCTTCGTTTGGAGAGCCGTCACCCTGGCTGAAGCGGGGCGCCGATGCTGCGTTATGTCTTCCGGCGGTTGTTGACCGCCATCCCGACGCTATTCGTCATCGTGACGCTGGCGTTCTTCCTGATCCGTGTCGCGCCGGGCGGCCCGTTCAACCAGGAGCGGGGACTGAGCCCTGAGATCAGGGCCAATCTCGAAGCTCAGTTCGGCCTGGGCGATCCGCTCTGGCTGCAATATGCCCACTATCTCGGTAACCTTTTGCGCGGCAATTTCGGCCCGAGCTACAACATGCCGGATTTCACCGTCACCGAGCTGTTCGCCAAGGGGCTGCCCATCTCGGTCCAGCTCGGGTCCTCGGCGCTGCTGCTGGCCTTGCTGCTCGGCGGCGTGCTCGGCACCGTCGCCGCGCTCAACCAGAACAAGCTTGGCGACTATGCCGTGATCGCGCTGGCGACGGCCGGCAGCACAATTCCCACTTTCGTCATCGCGCCGGTGATCCAGCTCCTGTTCGGCCTGACCTGGAAGCTCCTGCCGATCGGCGGCTGGGGCGACGGCGCCCTGATCAACAAGGTCGGCCCGGTGCTGACGCTTGCGCTGCCGCAGATCGCGATCGTCGCCCGGCTGATGCGCGGCTCGATGATCGAGAGCTTGCGCTCCCATCACATCCGCACCGCCCGCGCGCTCGGACTGTCCGACTGGTCGGTGGTGGTCAAGCACGCGCTGCGCGGCGCCATCCTGCCGATCGTCTCCTTCACCGGCCCGGCGGCGGCGGCGCTGCTCACCGGCTCGGTCATCGTCGAGACCATCTTTTCCATTCCGGGCGTCGGCCGCTATTTCGTCGATGCCGCCCTGAACCGCGACTACACGCTGGTCATGGGAACTGTGGTGGTCATCGCCATCTTCACCATCGTCTTCAACCTGATCGTCGATGTCATGTACGCTGTCGTCGACCCGAGGGTGCGCTATGACTGATATCGCAGCCGCAGCCCCCGCAGTCGTTGGCCGCTCGCTCTGGGGCGACGCCTGGGCGCGCCTCAAGGCCAACCGCGCCGCCATGTTCAGCCTCTATTATCTTGCCTTCATCGCGCTGATCAGCGTGTTTGGTCCATCCCTGGTGCCGCACGAATACACCACGATCTACGGCGACTATGTGCGCACGCCGCCGAGCTTCTCGGCATACCCCAAGCCCGACATGATCCAGACCGCATTGACCGACGCCATCAAGCGCATGCGCGTCGACATCAATGAATGGCACCAGGACGGTAGCCGCGTCATCGTGACCGTCACGTCGAAGAAGCCGATAGACGACCGCTACATCCGCTATCTCGATCGGTCCGACGCCTTCGACGACACAAAGATCGATAGCAAATCGCCCGACGGGCTCGAAGTGACGATGAGTGCCGCCATCAAGCAGCAATATTTCTACTTCGGCACCGACAACACCGGCCGCGATCTGCTGTCGCGCACGCTGATGGCCGGGCGCATATCGCTGGCCATCGGCCTTCTGGCGGGCGTCGTGGCGGTGGTGATCGGCGTGCTCTACGGCGCCGCGGCCGGCTTTGCCGGCGGCCGGGTCGACGAGGTGATGATGCGCATCGTCGACGTGCTCTATTCGCTGCCCTTCATCTTCTTCGTCATCATGCTGGTGGTGTTCTTCGGCCGCAACTTCGTCCTGATGTTCCTGGCGGTGGGCGCCGTGCTGTGGCTCGACATGGCACGCATCGTGCGCGGCCAGGCGCTGTCGATCCGAAGGCAGGAATATGTCCAGGCCGCCGAAGCCATGGGTGTCGGCCAGCGCGGCATCCTGATGCGTCACGTCATCCCCAATTTGCTAGGCCCGGTGGTGATCTACATGACCCTGCTGGTGCCGCAGGTCATCATCCTGGAAAGCTTCCTGTCCTTCCTCGGCCTCGGCGTGCAGGAGCCGATGACCAGCTGGGGCGTGCTGATCTCGGTCGGCGCCAAGAACATCGGCAGCGCCAACTGGCTGCTTCTGTTCCCCGCCTTCTTCCTCGTTTCGACGCTGTTCGCGCTGAACTTCGTCGGCGACGGCCTGCGCGACGCGCTCGACCCGAAGGACCGCTGACATGGCCGCTGCCGAAACGATCCTCGACGTCAGGGACCTTCGCGTCCGCTTCCGCACCCTCGACGGTGCGGTCGAGGCGGTCAAGGGCATCAACATCAACGTCAGGGCCGGCGAGACCGTCGCCGTGGTCGGCGAATCCGGCTCCGGCAAGAGCCAGACCATGATGGCCGCGATGAGCCTGCTGGCCTCCAACGGCGAGGCAACAGGCGCCGTCGACTATCGCGGCCGCAACCTTTTGACGATGAGCAAGAGCGAGCTCAACAAGGTGCGCGGCCGCAAGATCAGCATGATCTTCCAGGAGCCGATGACCTCGCTCGATCCGCTCTATTCGATCGGCAACCAGCTGATCGAACCGATCCGCAGGCATCGCGGGCTGGGCGCGGCGGAAGCGCGCGAGGAGGCGCTGAAGCTCTTGCGGCTCGTGCACATTCCCGATCCCGAACGGAGGATGAAATCCTATCCGCACGAAATGTCCGGCGGCCAGCGCCAGCGCGTCATGATCGCGATGGCGCTGGCCAACGATCCCGACATCCTGATCGCCGACGAGCCGACGACGGCGCTCGACGTCACCATCCAGGCGCAGATCCTGATGCTGCTCGCCGAATTGCAGCGCAAGCTCGGCATGGCCATCGTCTTCATCACCCACGATCTCGGCATCGTCAGGCGCTTCGCCGACCGCGTCTATGTCATGCGCCAGGGCGAGGTGGTGGAGGAGGGCGAGGCCGAAGCGCTCTTCGCCAACCCGCAGCACGCCTACACCAAGATGCTGCTGGCGGCCGAGCCGACCGGCTCCAAGGCGCCGCCGCCGGCCGGTGCCCCGGTGCTGCTCGAGGGCCGCAATGTCGAGGTGGTGTTCAGGATCGGCGGCGGCTTCCTCGCCGGCGAGCCGCTGATGCTGCGCGCCGTCGACAACATCTCGATCCGCCTGAAACGCAACCAGACGATCGGTATCGTCGGCGAATCCGGTTCCGGCAAGTCGACGCTCGGCCGCGCGCTGCTCAGGCTGTTGCCCAGCGAGGGCCTGATCCGCTTCGGCGACCGCGACATCTCCGACGCCGACCGCCAGGCGATGCGGCCACTCAGGCGGCAATTGCAGCTCGTCTTCCAGGATCCGTTCGGCTCGCTGTCGCCGCGCATGACCGTCGGCCAGGTGATCACCGAAGGGCTGTTGGTGCACGAGCCGTCGCTCACCGGCAAGCAGCGCGACCAGCGCGCGGTCGAGGCGCTGCGCGAAGTCGGGCTGGATCCCAATTCGCGCAACCGCTATCCGCACGAATTCTCGGGCGGCCAGCGCCAGCGCATCGCCATCGCCCGCGCCATGATCCTGAAGCCGAGGCTGGTGGTGCTTGACGAGCCGACCTCGGCGCTCGACCGCTCGGTGCAGAAGCAGATCGTGGAGCTGCTGCGCAAGCTGCAGGCCGACCACGAACTGTCCTACCTGTTCATCAGCCACGACCTCGCCGTGGTCCGCGCCATGGCCGACTACATCATCGTCATGAAGCAGGGCAAGATCGTCGAGGAAGGGCCGACGGAAGACATCTTCAGCAATCCGCAGGCCGGCTACACCCAGACGCTGATGAACGCCGCGATCGATACGGCGCGATTTCGGATGAGCGCGTAAGGCAGCGGCCCTGTGCCCAGCCGCACAACGCTACGACGTGCACTGCCGCTTTCTTGCCGCGACGATCGCCTGCTGCTGTTGCTGCATCCGTTCGATCCTGGCCGTTTCGCGGTTGGCCACGACCGTCTTCACGCGCTCGCCGCCGAGCAGCCAGTTCGGCACGCTGGTATTGGCGACCTTGCCGCGTGCGATGGCGGTTTGCGAGATCCCGGTGGCGGTGTCGCCGAGCGCGACGTTGAGTTCCGGGCAGCTCATGCGGTCGTATTTGTCCGAATCGATCGAGGCAAGCCTCGAGGAGCAGCCAACCGCAACGAGCAGCACGGTGATCAAAGTAAACAGGAGTGCTGCCGTCGGCGCGGACTTCATACTTTCACCTGCTCTCGCCGTTCCTCAGTCCCGCACGCCCGTCGAACCAGGGTAGGGCGCCATTAGGTCAAAGCGAGAGCCTGTTGTCGAGCACAATGGAAGGCCAGAGGCCGTTCCGCTCGATTTGCGGCGCAGACGGGTGATTTCGGGAGCGGGAGGCAACAAGCAGCCAAGTGCTTGTTTTTCTGGTCGGAGTGGCAGGATTTGAACCTGCGACCCCATCGTCCCGAACGATGTGCGCTACCAGACTGCGCTACACTCCGTGACCAGACCGCGGGCTTATAGCCGCCGCTTTTCGATCCTGCAAGCGCCAATGGCAGTACGTCTGTCGCATTTCGTCACATTCGCCGCGGACTGTTGAAATCTTCGGGCTGGCTCAGCGATCCGCTGCGCGAAAAGGGCAAGCGGACCAGCACGATGGGCTGGCTGATCCGCTTGCCGAAACCCAGCGCAATCAGGCGGCTGACCGATCGAGCATGCTCCAGTCGAACGCGCGCGCCCAGTCGGCAAAGCTGTGCCAGCGCACCTCCTGGAATTCCTTGTGCAAGCCGGGGATGTCGACGTCGTAGCCGACGCTGTCGAACCATTCGAACATCAACGCCGCATCCTCGTTCTGCTGGCGGGCCATGGCGATCGGGACCTCCTGGTAGCCGATCGGGCGGCCGATGGCCTGCGACAGGATTTTCGCCTGCTCTTCGCCGGACAATTCATCTCCGGCGAAATCGAAGCGCTTGCCGAATACCCGTTCGCGACGCTCGATCAGCGCCGCGACGAAGGCGCCGATGTCCGCCAGCGCGACCAGCTGCAGCCTGCGCTTGGCGGGCACCGCGAAAGCATGCGTGCCCTGGGCCAGCGCGCCGATCGACCAGGGGGCGACGAAATTCTCCATGAAGGCGACCGGGGCGCTGATCGTATAGGGGATGCCGAGCCGCTCGATATGCCGCTCGACCAGATATTTGCTTTCGAAATGCGGGATGCCGGTTTTCTTGTTGGCGTCGGCGACGGACGAATAGACGAGATGCCCGACGCCGGCAGCCTTCGCCGCGTCGGCGGCAAGGATACCCTGGCGGGTCTCTTCCTCCATGCCGGCCTCGGTCATGGTGCCCATCAGGAACATGGTGTCGACGCCGCTCGCAGCCTTGATGATGGAGGCGGCGTCGGATAGATCGCCGGCCACGATTTCGGCGCCGGCGGTCGCCAGTTGCCGCGCCGCCTTGCCGTCCGGCGAGCGCGTCAACGCCTTGACGCCGTGGCCCTTGGCAAGAAGAGCGCGCGCGACCGCGCCGCCTTGCTGGCCGGTGGCGCCGGTCACCAGAATGTCTCTTTTGATGGTCATCTGTTTGCTCCGTGTTTGCGTGGAGCAAAGTTAGGGTTTGCGGCATTGATGCATAATCACCTATAATTGGAAAACTTTGTCCCACTCTTGGATACAATGATCGACCTCAACGACATCGCGGTTTTTGCCCGCGTTGTGGAAACCGGCAGCTTCACCGCCGCCGCGCGCCTGCTTGCCATGCCAAAGACGACGGTCAGCCGCCGCATTGCCGCGCTCGAGCGCGAGTTCGGCGTCCGCCTGCTGCAGCGCACGACCCGCAGCCTCAACATGACGGATGCTGGGCGCCTTTATTACGAGCAGAGCAGCCAGGCACTGCGGGCGATCGAAGAGGCCAATCTGCGCCTTGCCGAGGCGAGCGCGGAACCATCGGGCACGATCCGTATCTCGGCGCCCGTCGGTTTCGGCGCCTATTTCCTCAACCGCGCCGTGGTCGAGTTTCTCGAGATCTATCCGAAGACCAAGGTCGAGCTTCGCCTGACCGACGACAAGCTCAACCTGGTTGAGGACGGGATCGATCTCGCCTTCCGCACTGGCGTCTTGCAGGATTCGACGCTGATCGCCCGCAAGCTCGGCTCGACGCACAGGCATCTCTGCGCCAGCCCGGACTATCTGGCGCGCCATGGAGCACCGGAAGCGCCGGCGGATCTCGCTCATCACCACTGCGTCATTGCCGGCCCCTCGGCAGCCGGCGCTCACTGGGTCCTGGACGGGCCGCAAGGCCAGGAGACGGTCACGGTATCCGGGCGCTTCGCCGCCAACGAGATGCAGGCTGTCGTCGCCGCCGCCATTGCCGGCTACGGCATCGCTCAATTGCCCTACGGAATGGCGGACGCGCTGATCGGCGAGGGGCGGCTGCGCCGCGTCCTTGGGGATCACACCACGCCGGCCGGCGGTCTTTACGTCCTCTATCCGAGCAGCCGCCACCTGTCGCCCCTGGTCAAGGCGTTCATCGATCTGGCGACCGAGCGGATTTCGAATCGGGTAAACAGTGCATAAAGCTGTGCGTACCCATGCGACCAACTTCTGATTGCGAGACCCGGATGAGCGAGCGCATTGTCAGTTTCGTCATGAGTGGCGGCGTCGGCTCGCGGCTCTGGCCGCTGTCGCGCGAGGACAATCCCAAGCAGTTCCACGATTTTTCCGGCGACGGTTCGATGCTGGCCAAGACCCTGCGCCGGCTGGCGGCAAGGCCGGCCGGCGAAACGCCGATCTTCCTGATCGCCGCCGAGCGCCACGCCGAGCGCGTCCATGCCGACCTCGCAGGCCTCGATCTTGCCGGCGGCGGCCCGCTGTTCGAGCCGACCGGACGCAACACCGCGGCCGCCGTCGCGCTCGCCACATTGCGCACGCTGTCCGAATTCGGCGACAGCCTGGTGCTGGTGGTGCCGTCCGATCACGAGATTTCGACCGCGGAGCAGTTCTGGCGCAGTGTTGAAGCCGGGGCCGTGGCGGCTCATGCCGGCCGCCTGGTGGTGTTCGGCATCAAGCCGACCCAGCCCGAGACCGGCTACGGCTATATAGAGGTCGCCGCCGACAGGGACGGTGTGTTCGATGTCTCGCGTTTCGTCGAGAAGCCCGACCTCGCCACCGCGCAAACCTATCTCGAAGCCGGAACCTTCTACTGGAACACCGGCATCTTCCTGTTTCGCGCCGGCGCCATGCGCGACGCCTTCGCGGCTTTCGCGCCTGATATCTGGCAGGCCACCGAAGCCGCCTATAAGGCGGCGACATCGGATCTTTCCGGTCTCTATATGCCGCTGGAACTCTATTCCGCCATCCCATCGACCTCGATCGACTACGCCATCATGGAGCGTGCCAAGGGCATCGCCATGGTGCCGGCCGGCTTCCGCTGGAACGATCTCGGCTCCTGGCAGTCGCTGCTCGATGTCGGGCCCTCCGACAATCAAGGCAACGTCATCGTCGGCGATGTCGTCGCCATCGATTGCGAGAATTCCTACATTCGCGGCGAGGGCCGGCTGCTCTCGGCCATCGGCATGAAGGACGTCGCCATCGTCTCGACCGCCGACGCCACTTTCGTGGCGCCGGTCAGCCACAGCCAGCACGTCAAGAAGATCGTCGAGCAGCTGGAGAAGTCGGGTCGCCTGGAAACCCGCTTCACGCCGGCGCATGACCGCGTCATCGAAAGCGGCGCCTGGCGGCAGCGCGTACATCACTGGCTGTTCGACGAGACGCTGCCGCTGTGGTCGACGTCGGGCGTCGACGAGCGTCATGGCGGCTTCCATGAGGCGCTCGGCTTCGACGGCTCGCCGCTGATGAAGCCCAAGCGCATGCGCACGCAGGCGCGCCAGGTCTATGCTTTCGCGGTGGCCAAGGAACGCGGCTGGACCGGCCCGGCCGACCGGCTGATCGCCCATGGCATCGATTTCATGACCGGCAAGGGCCGCACCGCAAGGGGCGGCTGGGTGCGCACGCTCAACATCGACGGCTCGGTCGCCGACCCGGCCGAGGACGCCTACGACCATTCCTGCGTGCTTCTGGCGCTGGCGCACGCCCATATATCGGGTCATCCCGACGCGCTCCGGCTCGGCGAGGAGACCTTTGCTTTTCTCGACGCCCATCTCGAGGACAGCCGCATGACCGGCTTCCTCGAAACGTCCGACGGCGAAGGCGAGCGGCGCTCCAACCCGCATATGCATCTGCTCGAAGCCTTCCTCGCCTGGCATCAGGCGACCGGCGAGCGCGCCTATCTGCGCCGCGCGGCGCAGATCATCGACCTCTTCCGCAGCCACTTTTTCGATCCGGAAAGCTGGACGCTCGGCGAACATTTCGACGACGGCTGGAAGCCGGTGGCCGGCGAGAAGGGCAGCTGGACCGAGCCCGGCCATCATTTCGAATGGGCCTCGCTGCTCGTCGATTTCGCCGGCCGCAGCGGCCAGACCGAGCTCACCGCCTTTGCCCGCAAGCTCTATGCCTCCGCCGTCGCCAACGGCCTCAACCGCGCCACCGGCCTGTCCTACGGCGCCGTCTCCAGGCAAGGCCTGCCGCTCGACCGGGTGTCGCGCAGCTGGCCGCAGGCCGAAGCGGTCAAGGCGGCGATTGCGCTGGACGGCACGGGCGGGCCGGACCTCAAGCCGGAGATCGAGGCGCGCGTCGGCCGCCTGTTCCGCTGGCACATCGACCCGGCGCCGCTCGGCCTCTGGATCGACCGCATCGACGAACGCGGCCGCTCGCTGGCGACCGACGTGCCGGCCAGCATTTTCTACCACCTCGTCTGCGCGCTGACGCAGTATCTGGATGGAACGGCCGGGGAGGGAGGCTGAAGCCGCCGATCTCCCCCCACGAGGGGGAGATGGCCGGCAGGCCAGAGGGGGTCGGTTCGACTGGACGCGACCTTCTTTTGCGACAGGATAAGGCTAGCGCCCCACGCGCGGCGACCCCCCTCTGTCGCCTTCGGCGACATCTCCCCCTCAAGGGGGGAGATTAGGCGTGCCTCGCGCCAGCCCCTCAATACGGGCTCGCCACGTCCCCCGTCTCGACATAGACCGCCTTCAGCTGCGAGTAGAGTGCCAGCGCCGCAAGCGAGTTCTCCCGCCCGATGCCCGACTGCTTCACCCCACCGAAGGGGATTTCCACCGGCGTCAGATTGTAGGCGTTGATCCAGCAGGTGCCGGCCTGCAGTTCGGCGATGACGCGGTGGGCGCGCGGCAGGTCGCGGGTGAAGACCCCGGCGGCGAGCCCGAATTCGGTGTCGTTGGCGCGCTCGATCACCTCGTCCTCGCTGTCGAACTTCAGCACGCTCATCACCGGCCCGAAGATCTCTTCGCGGGCGATGCGCATCGTATCGGTGACGCCGGTGAATACCGTCGGCTCGACGAAGAAGCCGCCCTGAAAACCCTGCAGCGAGGGCACGCTACCACCGCAGGCGAGGGCAGCGCCGTCTTGCCTGCCGGTCGCGATGTAGGAGACGACCTTCTCCTGCTGCGCCTTGTTGACCAGCGGCCCCATCTGCGTTTCTGGATCGAGCGGGTCACCGATGCGGATCTTCTTGGTACGCTCTACCAGACGGTCGACGAAACGGTCGTGGATGCCCTTCTGCACGAAGACACGCGTACCGTTGGAGCAGATTTGACCGGTCGAGTAAAAGTTGCCGAGCATGGCGCCGCCGATGGCGTTTTCGAGATCGGCGTCGTCGAAGACGATCAGCGGCGACTTGCCGCCGAGCTCCATCGTCGCGTGCTTCATCTTCGAGCCGGCGAGCGACAGCACCTTGCGTCCGGTTGGCACCGAGCCGGTCACAGAAACCTTGGCGACGACATCGTGGCCGACGAGGCCGGCGCCGACATCGCCATAGCCCTGCACGACGTTGAACAGACCGTCGGGCAGGCCGGCCTCCGAGTAGATCTCGGCCAGCGCCAGCGCCGACAGCGGCGTGTTCTCCGAGGGCTTGAACACCATGGCGTTGCCCATGGCGAGCGCCGGGGCGGATTTCCACCCGGCGATCTGGATCGGATAGTTCCAGGCGCCGATGCCGACGCAGACGCCAAGCGCCTCGCGCCGCGTGTAGGCGAAAGGCCCGCCGAGATCGACCGCCTCGCCGTTGAAGGCGGCGACCGCGCCGCCGAAATATTCCAGGCAATCCGCCGCCGAGGGCGCGTCCGCCACCAGCGTCTCCTGGATAGCCTTGCCGGTGTCCAGCGTCTCGATGCGCGCGAGATCGGCATTGCGGGCGCGAAGAATGTCGGCGGCGCGGCGCAGGATGCGGCCGCGCTCGACCGGCTTCAGCCGAGCCCAGGCCGGTTGTGCGGCGCGCGCGGCCTCGATCGCCAGTTCCAGCACGTTCGGCGTCGCGGAATGCAGCGTGGCGATTGTCTCGCCCGTGGCCGGATAGATCACAGGCAGCGGCGCGCCGCCCTCGTCCTCGATGTAGCGGCCGTTGACATAGTGCGATGCCGTGGGCTGGGCGCGCATGGTCTTCTCCATTGATGGTCGCTGGGCGGGAGGGCGCCAGCCTCACAATGCCCTATCGATCCGCCGCCTGCCAGCGCGGATTGATCCATGGTTCCTGGTTGGACGGCGCCAGCGGCATCCGCCCAAGGATGTGATCTGAAGCCTTCTCGCCGGTCATGATCGAGGGCGCGTTGAGATTGCCGTTGGTCACCCGCGGGAAGATCGAGGAGTCGGCGACGCGCAGGCCCTCGACGCCGATCACCCGGCATTCCGGATCGACCACGCTCGTCAGATCGTCGGCGCGGCCCATCTTGCACGTGCCGCAAGGATGATAGGCGCTCTCGGCGTGATCCCTGATGAAGGCGTCCAGATCCTCGTCCGACTGCACATGACTGCCGGGCGAGATCTCCTTGCCGCGGAAACTGTCGAAAGCCTTCTGCCCAAAGATCTCGCGCGTCAGCCGGATGCAGTGGCGGAACTCCGTCCAGTCGTCCGGATGCGACATGTAGTTGAAGCGGATCACCGGCTTCGCTTTCGCATCGGGCGAGCGCAGCGTCACCGAGCCGCGCGACTTCGAGCGCATCGGCCCGACATGCGCCTGGAAGCCGTGCGACTTCGCTGCCGCCTTGCCGTCATAGCGCACCGCCGCCGGAATGAAGTGGTACTGGATGTCCGGATAGTCGACGCCGGCCCGCGAGCGCACGAAAGCCGCGGCCTCGAAATGGTTGGTGGCGCCGAGGCCGGTCCTGAAGAACAGCCACTGTGCGCCGATCAACGCTTTGGAGAAGGGGTTGAGCACCGAATTCAGCGTGATCGGCTTGGTCGATTCCTGCTGGATGTAGAGTTCCATATGGTCCTGCAGATTGCGGCCGACGCCTGGCCGGTCGGCAACGACCTGGATGCCGTTTTCCTGCAGATGCGCGCCCGGGCCGATGCCCGACAGCATCAGGATCTTCGGCGAATTGATTGACGATGCCGCGACGATCACTTCACGTCGCGCCTTAACGATTTGAATCTGTTTGTTAGCTTCGATCTCGACCCCGATGGCGCGTTGATTCTCGATCACCACGCGGCGAGCGAAGCCCTTGACCAAGGTGACGTTTTTGCGTTTCAGAGCCGGCTTCAGATAGGCGTTCGCCGCCGACCAGCGGCGGCCGCCGAGAATGGTCTGCTCCATCGGGCCGAACCCTTCCTGCTTCGAACCGTTGTAGTCGTCGGTCAGCTCGAAACCGGCCTGGCGGCCGGCCTCGACGAAGGCGCCGTAGAGCGGGTTCCTGCGCGTGCCGCGTTGGACATGCAGCGGGCCGCGTTTGCCCCGCCAGCCATCCTCGCCGCCGTCGGAATCCTCCATGCGCTTGAAGTAGGGAAGCACGTCGGCGAAGCCCCAGCCGGTTGCGCCCTGTTCGGCCCAGTGGTCGAAGTCGCGCGCATGGCCGCGCACATAGACCATGCCGTTGATCGAGGACGAGCCGCCGATCACCTTGCCGCGCGGGGTGGCGAGCACGCGGCCGCCGAGATGCGGCTCCGGCTCGCTGGCAAAGCCCCAGTCGTAGAGGCTCATGTTGAGCGGGATCGACAGCGCCGACGGCATCTGGATCAGCGGCCCGATATCGGTGCCGCCGAACTCGATGACGATCACCGAGTGCTTGCCGTCCTCCGACAGCCTGTAGGCCATGGCCGAGCCGGCGGAGCCGGAGCCGATGATCACGAAGTCCGCTTCAAGCATTGTTCATATGCGCCCATCGTTCATATGCGAGATGAAATCGGCGAGCGAGACATTGCCGCCGGTAGCCACAACAAGGACGGTTTTTCCCGCCACGTTCACCTTTCCCCCAAGCAGCGCCGCCAGCGACGCCGCGCCCGACGGCTCCAGCACCAGCTTCATCCGCTCGAAGGCGATCTTCATGGCGCGCCGCACCGAGATATCGTCGACGGTGACGCCGCGCACGCCGGCCGCGCGCACCGCCGCGAATGGCGCTTCGCCGGGCTGCCTCGCCATAAGCCCGTCGCAGATCGATTTCGGCCCGATCGGCATCGTCTCGATGGCGCCGTGCGCCAGTGAGGAACCCATGCCGTTGAAGCCTTCCGGCTCGACCGCGATGATTTCGGTCTGGGGCGACAGATAGTGGAAAGCGAGCGACACGCCGCCGATCAGCCCGCCGCCGCCGACGGAGCAGAACACCAGGTCGGCATGCGCGTTCTTCGCCGCCAACTGGTCGAGCGCCTCCAGCCCGGCGCCGGCCTGGCCGGCAACGATCTCCGGATCGTCGAAGGGATGCAGCAGCGTGAGTCCTTCGGTCTCGGCGATCGCGCGCGCCCTGGCGGCCGCCACTTCCTCGCGTGCGCGATCGCCATGGTCGGTGAGCACGACGCGCGCGCCATAGCCGGCGGTGGCCTCACGCTTGGCGGCCGGCGCATCGATCGGCATCACGATGGTGACGGGAATGCCGAGCGCCTGGCCGGCGGCGGCCAGCCCTTGCGCGAAATTGCCGGACGAGTAGGCGACGACGCCTTTCTTGGCCTCATCCGGCGACAGCTGCTTCAGCCGCCAATAGGCACCGCGCACCTTGAAGGAGCCGGCCCATTGCAGCGATTCCGGCTTGACGAAGACACGCGCCGCGCCCGTCTCCCTGGCGAGCGCCGTCGACTCCAGCAATGGCGTCACCTGCGTTGCGGCCGAGGTGAGGGCATAGGCCATTTTGAGATGGTCGAGTGAGGGGACGAGCGTTGTCATCATTCGCCTCGCGGATACCGTTTGCTCTCCTCGAGATTGTCGAGGTTCATGTGGTTGCGCATGTAGCGCTCGGACGCCTTCTGCAGCGGCTGGAAATCCCAGGGGTAATAGGCG
The DNA here is from genome assembly GCF_004791545.1 of Mesorhizobium sp. M4B.F.Ca.ET.214.01.1.1. Classification (NCBI taxonomy): domain Bacteria; kingdom Pseudomonadati; phylum Pseudomonadota; class Alphaproteobacteria; order Hyphomicrobiales; family Phyllobacteriaceae; genus Mesorhizobium; species Mesorhizobium sp. M4B.F.Ca.ET.214.01.1.1. Next base: position 497,607 of record NZ_SRUX01000002.1, on the reverse strand, counting down.
CCGTTGCGCAGCGCCGGATACACCACCCAGCGGCGCGCCTGGCTCTCGCGCACGGCGGCGTCGAAAGCGGCCATGTCCCAGCGCGCCCGGACCTTGTCCATGAACGCCGCGACCAGCGCCGCGTTGGCCAGGTCGTCGGCGAGGTTGTCACGCTCGAGCGGATCGGTTTCGAGGTCGAACAATTGCGGCGGGTCGAGTTCGCAATGGACGAATTTGTATTTGCCGTCGCGGATCGCCACCAGCGGCGCGTAGGAGCCTTCGGCGGCATACTCGATCAACACGGGCGCGGTGCGCTGCCCGCCATTGGCGAGCGGCAGCAACGACTGGCCGTCGGTCCACGGAGCGATGGCGCCCATGTCGATGCCGGCGAGGTCGCACAGCGTCGGCGTCACGTCGAGATTGGAGACCGGCGCCTCGATCAGCCCGGCCGGCACGCCTTTGCCGGCGATCATCAGCGGTACGCGCGCCGAACCCTCGAAGAAGCTCATCTTGAACCACAGCCCGCGCTCGCCGAGCATGTCGCCATGGTCCGAGCAGAACAGGATGACGGTGTCGTCGAGCATGCGCGTGCGGCCGAGGACGTCCAGCAGCTCGCCGAGCTTGTCGTCGACATAGGAGATGTTGGCGAAATACCCGCGCCGCGAACGGCGCACCTGGTCGCTTGTGATCGCGAAAGCGGAATAGTCGCTGGCGTGGTAGAGCCGCTGCGAATGCGCGTCCTGCTCGTCATGCGCGATGAACCCGGTTTCGGGGTCCAGCGCCTGGCAATTCTCGTAGAAGTCCCAATACTGCTTGCGCGCGACGTACGGGTCGTGCGGGTGCGACAGCGAAACGGTCAGGCACCAGGGCCGCCGGTCCGCATCGTCCTGCTCCCGCGAAAGCTGGTAGAGCTTCTGCGTGGCCAGGAACACGACTTCGTCGTCATACTCCATCTGGTTGGTGGTCTCGGCGACGCCCGCGCCGGTCACCGAGCCCAGATTGTGATACCACCAGTCGATGCGCTCGCCGGGTTTGCGATAGTCTGGCGTCCAGCCGAAATCGGCCGGATAGATGTCGGTGGTCAGCCGCTCCTCGAAGCCATGCAGTTGGTCCGGCCCGACGAAATGCATCTTGCCAGACAGGCAGGTGTAGTAGCCGGCAGATCGCAGGTGATGGGCAAAAGTCGGGATCGAGGACGTGAACTCCGCCGCGTTGTCGTAGACCCCGGTGCGCGACGGCAACTGCCCGCTCATGAACGAAGCGCGGCCGGGCGCGCAGAGCGGCGAGGCGGTGTAGTTGTTGGCAAAGCGCGCCGAGCGGGCGGCAAGTGCCTTCAGATGCGGCACATGCAGGAATTCCGCCGGTCCGTCGGGGAACAGCGTGCCGTTGAGCTGATCGACCATGACGATCAGGAAATTGGGCCGTCCGCTCGTCAAGGCAGGCTCCGTCCGCTGAGCTTGGTTTCGAGATAGTCTTCGACGAGCGCGATGGCCGTCGCCGCGTCCGGCACGCCGTCTTTCAGCGCGCGACGGATGTAGAGCCCGTCGATCAGCGCCGCCGTCGCTTCGGCGACGCGATCCGCTTCGCGTCGGGACAGGATGCCGGTCAGCCCGCTCATCAGGTTCGAATGCAGTCGCCTCGCATAGATCTTGAGCAGGCGCCGCAAGGCCGACGACTTCTGCGCCTCGACATAGAAGGCAAGCCATGCGGCGATGGTCTCGGGCTGGAACTGGTCGTCGGAGAAACTGACGGCGACCACGGCCGAGACGCGCTGGCGCGCCGTGCCGGTGGCCCGCAGCGCACGCCTGGTGTCGGTGTTGAGCTCCGACAGTATGTGCCGCATCGTCGCGAACAGAAGCTCGTCCTTGGCGCCGAAATAATGGTGCGCCAGCGCCGACGACACGCCGGCGCGGCCGGCGATCTCCGACATCGTCACGTCCAGCGAGCCGCGCTCGCCGATCGCCGAGATCGTCGCATCGATGAGCGCCTTGCGGCGCAAGGGTTCCATTCCGATTTTCGGCATTTTGGGATCCGGGCTCGATATAAGATTATTTTTTATTGACGGATCAATCAACAAAAAATCGATGCTGGCATCAAACGATCCTGTTGGTCTGGCCCATCCCCTGGGCTGGAAAAAAGTTCACTGTTGAACAATATTGAATCTCATGCCGCGACAGGACGTGCTAGCGTGTGTGGAGGTTCAGGTCAGGCCGGCATCACCTGAGGATCCACACGCCAGGCTGCGCGGCAAATGGAGGCTGTAATGACCGCATGCATCGTCGGCTGGGCGCATTCGCGCTTCGGCAAGCTCGAGGGCGAGACGCTCGAGGGCCTGATCACCAAGGTCGCCGTCGAGGCGCTCGACCATGCCGGGATTGGTCCCGACGATGTCGACGAGATCGTGCTCGGCCATTTCAACGCTGGCTTCTCCGCGCAGGATTTTACCGCCAGTCTGGTTTTGCAGGCCGACGACCGGCTGCGCTTCAAGCCGGCGACGCGCGTCGAAAACGCCTGCGCCACCGGTTCGGCCGCCGTGAGGCAAGGTATCCGCGCCATCGACGCCAATGCGGCCCGCATTGTGCTGGTGGTCGGCGCCGAGCAGATGACCACCACGCCCGGCCCCGAGATCGGCAAAAACCTGCTCAAGGCCTCCTACCTGCCGGAGGATGGCGACACGCCCGCCGGCTTTGCCGGCGTCTTCGGCAAGATCGCGCAGGCCTATTTCCAGCGCTATGGCGACCAGTCGGATGCGCTCGCCATGATCGCCGCCAAGAACCACAAGAACGGCGTCGACAATCCTTACGCGCAGATGCGCAAGGATTTCGGCTTTGAATTCTGCCGCCAGGAAAGCGAGAAGAACCCGTTCGTCGCCGGTCCCTTGAAGCGCACCGACTGCTCGCTGGTTTCGGACGGCGCCGCCGCGCTTGTGCTCACCGACACCGCGACGGCGCTCAGGATGCGCCGCGCCGTCACCTTCCGCGCCAATGAGCACGTCCAGGATTTCCTGCCGATGTCGAAGCGCGACATCCTCGCCTTCGAGGGCTGCGAGCAGGCCTGGAACCAGGCGCTGAAGAAGGCCGGCGTGACGCTCGACGACCTCTCCTTCGTCGAGACGCATGACTGCTTCACCATCGCCGAACTGATCGAATACGAGGCGATGGGGCTGGCCAAGCCAGGCGAAGGCGCGAAGCTGGCGCTGGACGGCACCACGGCCAGGGACGGCCGCCTGCCGGTCAACCCCTCCGGCGGCCTTAAATCCAAGGGCCACCCGATCGGCGCCACCGGCGTGTCGATGCATGTGCTGACCGCCATGCAGCTCACCGGCGAGGCGGGCGGCATCCAGGTGCCGGGCGCCAAGCTCGGCGGCATCTTCAACATGGGTGGCGCTGCCGTTGCCAACTACGTTTCCATTCTCGACCGGATCAGGTAGAAGCGGCCCGCATTTAAAGCGGCGCCCTCTGGGCGCGCGCGTGCGGGAGGCAGCATGTCAAATCCGGTTCTGGTCGAGGTTTTGCGCGGCGCGGTGGTCGAAAGCGCCCATCGCGGCGCGGTCGCCGTGTTCGATGCTGACGGCAAGCCGTTGCTCGAAATCGGCGAGACGGTCCGCCCGGTGTTTCCGCGCTCGGCGGTGAAGGCGATCCAGGCGCTGCCATTGGTCGAAAGCGGTACGGCCGACGCCTATGGCTTCGGCGACCGCGAACTGGCGCTGGCCTGCGCCTCGCATACCGGCGAGGCCGCGCATGTCGAACTGGCGCAAGCCATGCTGGCGAAAGCCGGTCTCGACAAAACCGCGCTCGAATGCGGCGCGCATTGGCCGTCGAACCATGACGCCACCATAGCGCTTGCCCGTGCCGGCGGCGTGCCGAACGCGCTGCACAACAACTGCTCCGGCAAGCATGCCGGCTTCCTATGCACCTGCGTGCATGCGGGCATCGCCCATCGCGGCTACGTCAAGGCCGGCCACGCCCAGCAGGAGATGGTTCGCGATGCCATGCAGTCCGTGACCGGTGCCGCCCATGACGTCGACCACTGCGGCACCGACGGCTGTTCCATCCCGACCTATGCCGTGCCGCTAAAGAGCTTCGCGCTCGGCTTTGCCCGCATGGCGACGGGCAGGGGCTTTGCGCCGGAGCGGGCCAGGGCGGCGAAGCGGCTCTTGTCCGCCTGCATGGCCGAGCCCTTCCTGGTCTCCGGCAGCGGCGGCGCCGATGTCGCGCTGATGCAGGCGGCGCCCGGCCGCATCTTCGTCAAGACCGGTGCAGAGGGCGTCTATTGCGCCGCCGTTCCCGAGCTTGGCCTCGGCATTGCGCTGAAATGCGACGACGGCGCCGGCCGCGCCGCCGAGGTGATGATCGCCGCGGTGCTGGCCAGGCTGCTGCGTGGCGACGAAGGCCTCGCCGCAAAACTGATGGAGCTCGCCCATCGCCCCGTCGAAAGCCGGATTGGCGCCAAGGTTGGCACGCTACGGCCGACGGCTGCGCTCAACTGACGTGGTTGCGCTCAACGGTCAGATGCGCATAGCCGGCATTGCCTGACTGGGCGAGGTCGGCGGTCGCCGGATCGGCCCAGCGCTGGCCGACGATAGCGCCGTTCAGCGCGCCATCGATGACATTGTCCGAGATGATGGCCGTTTCTGCGCCCTCGACCACCGACACCGCAATGCCGGTCCCGGCCTTGCGGATGATGTTGCCGGTGGCAACGACATTGCGCAGATAAGGCCCCCAGCCGATCTGCATGCCATAGAGCGGCGCGTTCTCGACGACATTGCCCGACACGGTGGTGTCGGCCTCGACGCTGATGCCGACGCCGAAGCCGGGCGCGTCGGCGGGGTAGGGGCCGACCGTCGACAGGTTGCGCACGATGTTGTTCGCGCACACGCCCATGCGGCCGCCTTCGTTGAAATTGACGATCGAGATGCCGTTGGCGGCGCCGTCGATGATGTTGTTGCCGATGACCGCGCCTTCGAAGGAGAATTCCGAATAGAGCGCCGTCTCGCCCGAGCGCGAGCAGGTGTTGCCGGTGACCTGCAGATTGCTGGAGCTGTTGGCGCGGATCGCCGAGAAGGCGCAGTCCGAGACGATGTTGCCCGAGATCACGACATTGCCGGCGCGGAAGGCGTTGATGCCGTTGCCGTTCTGGCCGGTGCCGCCGCTCCTGGCGCCGATGCGCTCGACGCGGTTGCCACTGACGAGGGTGCCGTCTTCCGCCTGCTGCCAGCGATGCACGAGGATGCCGCCATTGGCGCAGTCGGAAACCGTATTGCCGGAGATCTCCAGCCCGCCGGCTTCGACCGAATAGATGCCGGCGTCCGCCGCGCCGGAAATGTCGCAACGCCCGACGCGGCCCGAAACATGCTCCAGCGCCAGCCCGTTCTTGCCGCTGCCGGTGACCTGGCAATTGTCGATGACGAGATGGCCGACGCGACGCAGGTCGAGCAGGCCTTGCGCATAGTCGGCCAGCCAGCGGTTCGAGCCGTCGAACACCAGCCCGCCGAGTTCGATATGCTCGGCCTGCTCGACCATCATCAGATGGCCGTTGCCGCCATAGACGATGCGCGTGGCGCCCGGCACGCCGCTCAGGCGCAGGCGCGCTGGCAGCTTGAGGTTGGACACGACATAGGTGCCCTGCGGCAAAAACACCGGCGCGTCGCGCTCGCTGGCGTCGTTGAGGAGCTTGGTGAAGGCCTTGCTCTGGTCGTCAAGCGTGCCTGGTTGCACGCCGAGCTCGGTGGCGTTGATCGAACCGCGCATCGAGGCTTTCGCGATGCCGGGCAGCACCTTGGCCGAGACTTTGCCAGCGCAAAGGCCCGCAATGGCAAAGCCGGCGGTCTGGGCGAGCAGCATTCGTCTGTTCAACATCGGCACAGGTCCTGGCGTTTGCCATCCCTGTCGCAGGAATCGTGCCAGGCCTGCCGTCGGACTACAGCTTGTACAGAGGCGGCACCGGGCCTAAGTTCATTGCATGAGCAGAGCTTTTACCCGCGAAGAAGACAGCGAAAACGCCATCGCCGGCATTGGCGAGCGTCCGATCAGCCAGCACCGCAACCTGGTGACGGAGCGTGGCTTGGCAATGATCGATCAGGAACTCGAAGGACTGCGCGACGAATTGGGCAAGGCCGAGAGGCGAGCCGACCGCGAGCGCATCGCGCTCGTGTCGCGCGACCTGCGCTACTGGACCGCCAGGCGCGAGAGTGCGGAGCTTTCCGTGCCCGAGCCCGGCAGCGACGTGGTCCGCTTCGGCATGGGCGTCACGCTGGAAGGCGATGACGGCAAGAAAGTGCACTGGAAGATCGTCGGCGAGGACGAGGCCGATCCCTCAAAGGGCAGCATTTCCCATGTCTCGCCGATGGCAGTGGCGCTGTTCGGCAAGAAGCTTGGCGACATCGCGTCGGTCAACGGCAAGGAGTGGGAGATCACCAAGCTTTCGGACAAGGCTGAGAGCTAGTCTTCCAGCCTGACGACATGGTCGCGGAAGAATGCCGCGGCCCCGGCTTCGTCGATTTCACCCGCTGCAACCATCATCACCATTTGGATGACGTCCTCCTGCTCGGCCTCGACACTCAATCCATTGAAGTAGAGAAACAAATCGGCTGCGGCAAAAGCGGTGCGCTTGTTGCCGTCGACGAATGGGTGGTTCTTTGCGATGCCAAAGAGATAAGCGGCCGCCAGTTCGCAAAGATCGGGCTCTCCATAGGCCTCCTTCTGCTGAGGCCTAGCAAGCGCTGATTCCAGCATGCCTTCGTCACGAATGCCCGGCGCACCGCCGTGAAGGCGCAACTGCTCGGCGTGCATCGCCTCCACGAATTCTCGCGAATGATGCGCGGTCATTTCGCGAGCGCGCGGTAGGCAACCTCGTATTTCTTCATCCGCTCACGCGCGATCTTCATCTTGCGTTCGAATTCTTCGGCAGAGTCCTCAAGGCGGCGCAAGCGAAGCTCCTGACCCTCCTGGACGACGACCACATTGTCGCCCGCCTTCAGGTTCACCCGGTCGAGAAGTTCCTTCGGCAGGATCAGCCCTTCGGAATTGCCGATTTTGCGAATGGTCGTGTTCATGACGGATCATCCTGTTGCAACGCCGATTATAACGCCAGACGCCGATTGTTGCAACAGGAATTATAACGGCCTCATGCCGCCGCCAGCAAGCGGTCCATAAGCCTGTCCGCCGCTTCTGGAATGACCGTGCCCGGCGGGAAGATTTCCGCCGCACCCGCCTTCAGCACCGCATCATAGTCCTGCGGCGGGATCACGCCGCCGGCGACGATCAGCATGTCGCCATGGCCGAGCTTCTTCAGCGCTTCCTTGAGCTCAGGAATGAGCGTCAAATGTCCGGCCGCGAGCGAGGAGGCGCCGATGATGTCGACGTCGTGCTGGACCGCCAGTTTCGCGATCTCCTCGGGCGTCTGGAACATCGGACCGACGGTGACGTCGAAGCCGAGATCGGCAAAGGCGGTGGCGATCACCTTCTGCCCGCGGTCATGGCCGTCCTGACCCATCTTGGCAACCAGGATACGTGGCTTGCCACCGGATTTCTCCTCAAACGTCGCGATCTTGTCCTGCAGCCTGTCGACCGCCGGATTGTCGCCGAGCGCATCGCGGTAGACGCCGGAGATCGTCTGCACCGAGGCGACATGACGCCCAAAAACCTTTTCCAGCGCCAGCGAAATCTCGCCGACGGTCGCTTTGGCGCGCGCCGCGCGGATGGCGAATTCAAGCAGGTTCTCGTCGTCCTCGGCCGCCCGCGTCAACGCGGCAAGCGCGCCCTCGACCGCGCCGACGTCGCGCGTGCCCTTCAGCCGCTGCAGCTTCGCCAACTGCCTGGCCTTGACCTCGGCATTGTCGATCTTCAGCACGTCGACCTCGATGTCGGTTTGCGGCCGATGCGCGTTGACGCCGACCAGCGTCTGCTCGCCGGAATCGATGCGTGCCTGGGTGCGGGCCGCGGCCTCCTCGATGCGCAGCTTCGGAATGCCTTTCTCGATCGCCGCCGCCATGCCGCCGAGGCTCTCGACCTCCTCGATGTGAGCGAGCGCGCGCGCCGCCAGATCCTGCGTCAGCCGCTCGACGAAGGCCGAGCCGCCCCACGGGTCGACGATGCGCGTGGTGCCGGATTCCTTCTGCAGGATGAGCTGCGTGTTGCGGGCGATGCGGGCCGAATGGTCGGTCGGCAGCGCCATCGCCTCGTCGAAGGAATTGGTATGCAGCGACTGCGTATGCCCCTGCGTCGCCGCCATCGCCTCGATCATCGTGCGGGTGATGTTGTTGTAGGGATCCTGCGCCGTCAGTGACCAGCCTGACGTCTGGCAGTGCGTGCGCAGCGACAGCGAGCGCTCGTCCTTGGGCGCAAAATTCTTCTTCATCAGGCTCGACCACAGCAGGCGCGCGGCCCTGAGCTTGGCGACCTCCATGAAGAAGTCCATGCCGACGGCCCAGAAGAAGGAAAGCCGCGGCGCGAAGCGGTCGATGTCGAGCCCGGCAGCGACGCCGGCGCGGGCATATTCGATGCCGTCGGCGATGGTGTAGGCGAGCTCGAGGTCCGCCGTCGCGCCGGCCTCCTGCATATGGTAGCCCGAGATCGAGATCGAGTTGAACTTCGGCATGTTGCGCGACGTGTAGGCGAAGATGTCCGACACGATCCGCATCGAGGGTTTCGGCGGGTAGATGTAGGTGTTGCGGACCATGAACTCCTTCAGAATGTCGTTCTGAATGGTCCCAGCGAGATCCTTTTGCGCAACTCCCTGTTCCTCCGCCGCCACGATGTAGAGCGCCATGACCGGCAGCACCGCGCCGTTCATGGTCATCGACACCGTCATTTCGCCGAGCGGAATGCCGTCGAACAGCTGGCGCATGTCGAGGATGGAATCGATGGCGACTCCCGCCATGCCGACATCGCCTGCGACGCGAGGATGGTCGCTGTCATAACCGCGATGCGTGGCGAGATCGAAAGCGACCGACAGGCCCTTCTGCCCGGCCGCCAGGTTGCGCCGGTAGAAGGCGTTCGACTCTTCCGCCGTTGAGAAGCCGGCATATTGCCGGATCGTCCAGGGCTGCTGGACGTACATTGTCGGGTAGGGGCCGCGCACGAAGGGCGCCAAGCCGGGATAGGTATCGAGATTGGCGAGGCCCTTGAGATCGCCCTGCATGTAGAGATGCTTCACGGCGATGCCTTCCGGCGTCATCCGCTGGCCCTTGAGCTCGACCGGCGCGCGGCGCGGAGCAGACCAGCCGATCTGGCTGAAATCGGGGATCATGCGCCGGCTCCGATCGACTGATCGATGCGCACCGGAAACAGCGGCTCGCAGGTCGCGACGCCTTCCGTCAGCGCCGGTCGCCGCTCCGCCGCCAGTGTTTCGACCGGGCGTTCGCTGCCCGCGCGGAACAGTGTCGTGCCGACGATAGCGCGCGCGCCCGTCCGGTATTCGGCGTTGCGCTTCGCAGCGGCGGTCTGGACGCGGTTCTGGATGTAGCCTTGCTGCAGGCTCGCCAGCACGCCGCCTTCGGCCTCGATGCGCTGGAATTCTTGCCAGGCGACCGCGCAGAGATCATTGGTCAGCGCCTCGACGGCGCCCGATCCGCCAGCGGGGTCGGCGACGTGATCGACGTGGCTTTCCTCGGCCATGATCAGCTGCGCGTTGCGGGCGACGCGGCGGGCAAAGCCGGCCGGCAGCCCATGCGCGATTGTGTGTGGCAGGATGGAGATCGAATCGGCCCCGCCGGCGGCGGCCGCGAAACAGGCGATCGCCGTGCGCAATATGTTGGTCTCCGGGTCCGCCGCCGTCATCATGCGATAGGACGTCTCGGCGTGGATGCTGGCCGTCGAGGCCGGGATCGAGCAGGCTTCCTGGATCCGCGCCCACAGCCGGCGCAAGGCGCGCACCTTGGCCATCGACAGCAACTGGTCCTGGTCGACGCTGAGCGCGAAGCCGATATGGGGTGCGGCATAGACCAGCGGCTGGCGCGCCTTCTCGAACATCCTGAGATAGGAGACCGCCGACGCCATCATCGTGCCGAGCTCCTGGGCCTCGGTGGCGCCGGCATTGTGGAAGACGCGCCCGTCGGCCTCGAGCAGCACGCCGGGCACTCCCATCGAGAAGAAATGCGCCATCGACTGCGGCATCGATTCCTGCAGCGCCTCGATCGACATGCGCAGCCGGCCGGTGCCGGCGAAGATCGCCGCCGGATCGATGCCGAAGGAAAGGTTGAGCTTGGCCGGATCGGAGCGGCGCTTGCCCAGGAATGCCACCAGCCAGTCGGCCACCGCACGGCTCCAGGGATGGGCATCGATGCGGACCTGGACGCGGTTGAGCGGCACGCCGTCGAGCACCGCTTCCAGCGCCTCGGCCGTTCGCGGCAGGCCATAGCCGAAAGCGTTCGGCGCGCCCTCGAAAACCAGTGACAGACCGGTCGCCCCTTGCGCGACATCGTCCAGTGCCTGCGCCTTGGCGCGGCCAATATCCGGATCGTCGACGCGCTGGCTGACGATCCAGGGCGCTCCCGGATTTGCCCTGACCATCGGTTCGGCCGTGGCCGAGCGCTCATAGAGCGGCTCGATGCGGATGCCGTCGTCGCTGTGGGAAACCAGCCTGTCCTCGAAGGAGCCGCCGGCAAGCGCCTTTTCGGCGAGCGCCAGCCAGCGCTGGCGGTCAGCGTTCTGAAGGTCGACTTCCCTGGTCAAGGCGCCGGCGCCCATCCGCACTCCTGATTTTTCTGCCGCATCAATTCGAACCGTCAGTCTAAGGTTCCCTGTCCGATATCACAATGCGCCACGCATGCGGCCGGGTGAACCACCGACCGATTGCCAAACATGCGCAAAGTCCGCAAGCTGCAGGAAGCCCGGCAAGTCGGGATTTGCGTTCGGTTCCAACTCCGACTGAAAGCCCGATTCGCGATTGGAGCATTGTCGCTGCCGTGTCGCCTCACTATACCTCAGCGAGGGCCCTTTGCTTTTAACTTCATCAGGTTGCGGAGACCGGACATATGGCTGACGACAAGAGCATTTTCATCGGCGCCAGCCGCAAGCCCGACGACAGCTATCAGCGCCCCGAGCAGCTTCTGCTGCGATATGGCAACCGCCACGGCCTGGTCACCGGCGCCACCGGCACCGGCAAGACGGTCAGCCTGCAAATCCTCGCCGAGGGTTTTTCCAACGCCGGCGTGCCGGTCTTCTGCGCCGACATCAAGGGCGATCTTTCCGGCATCGCCATGATGGGCGAGGCCAAGGATTTCCTGGTCAAGCGCGCCGAGCAGATCAAGCTCGACCCTTACGACTTCCAGGAATTCCCGGTCATCTTCTGGGACCTGTTCGGCGAACAGGGCCACCCGATTCGCGCCACGACTTCGGAGATGGGACCGCTCTTGCTGTCGCGGCTGATGAACCTAACCGAAGCGCAGGAAGGCATCATGAACATCGCCTTCCGCATCGCCGACGAGGAAGGCCTGCTTCTGCTCGACCTCAAGGATCTGCAGGCGCTGCTCGCCAACATCGCCGAGCGCGCCGATGAGCTCAGCGCCCGCTACGGCAATGTCACCAAGCCGTCCGTCGGCGCCATCCAGCGCACGCTGCTGGTGCTGGAACAGCAGGGCGCGGCGAATTTCTTCGGCGAGCCGGCGCTGCGCATCGCCGACATCATGCGCACCACCCGCGACGGCCGTGGCGCCATCAGCGTGCTGGCCGCCGACAAGCTGATGATGAACCCGCGCCTCTACGCCACCTTCCTGCTCTGGCTGATGTCGGAGCTGTTCGAGGAATTGCCCGAGGTCGGCGATCCGGACAAGCCGAAGCTGGTCTTCTTCTTCGACGAGGCGCATCTGTTGTTCGAGGACGCGCCGAAGGTGCTGGTCGACCGCGTCGAGCAGGTGGTGCGGCTGATCCGCTCCAAGGGTGTCGGCGTCTATTTCGTCACCCAGAACCCGCTGGATATTCCCGAGAAGGTTCTGGCCCAGCTCGGCAACCGCGTCCAGCATGCCCTGCGCGCCTACACTCCGCGCGAACAGCAGGCGGTGAGGACGGCGGCCGAGACGTTCCGCCCCAATCCCGATTTCGACTGCATGACCGCGATCACCCAGCTCGGCACCGGCGAGGCGCTGGTTTCGACGCTGGAGGCCAAGGGCGTGCCCTCCATGGTCCAGCGCACGCTGATCCGGCCGCCGTCGTCGCGGCTCGGCCCGATCACGCCGGACGAGCGCCGCCAGTTGATCGGGGAAAGCCCGGTCTCGGGCCAATACGACCAGGTGATCGACCGCGAATCGGCCTTCGAGCTGTTGCAGAAGAAGGCGAAAGAGGCGCAGGAGGCCGAAGAGCAGGCGCAACAGGCCGACAGCGGCCGCTCGCGCTGGACGATTCCCGGTTTTGGCGACGATCCCGCTCCGCAGTCCGGCGGCCGCCGCGCCCCGGCGCCACGCCCCTCGAACCGCCAGACGGTGGCCGAAGCGGCGATCAAGTCGGTGGTGCGCTCGGTCGGCTCGTCTGTCGGCCGCGCGATCGTGCGCGGGATCCTGGGGAGCCTGGCCAGGGGGCGGTAGGATGTCTGCACGAGAAGGGCGGAGGTCGCTTCAAGCGCGGTGACAGAGCGCTGCCGTGATCAATCCTTCCTGCGTTATGGCGAGCAGGAAGCCGCGGCGAAGTACCAGGCGAACTGGCTCAGATTCGCGATGACGGATTCACACCGGGATGAGCGGAGCGACCTCACACCGGGATGAGCGGAGCCACCTCACGGTCCGATGGCCGGTCGCTCGCCGCGAGGCCAGCCAGCACACCGGCACGATCGGCAGCGTTGCGGTTCTGGCTCATCTTGCGCTTGCCTTCGAGCCGCGTGATCGGCATGCGCAGGCCAATAATCCCCTTCAGTTGCGCCTGGATGAAATCCGGCGGCGCATCCGATACGGCCCAGGGCGAGGCGCGGCCGCCTTCGTGGAGGGTGGTGAGACGCGTCACCACGTCGAGCAGCCTGTCGGCATCGTCGAAGAATTCAATCGGTCCATAGGCATGGACGGCGACATAGTTCCAGGTCGGCACGACCTTCCCGGTTTCCTGCTTGGCCTGATACCACGCCGGCGTCACATAGGCGTCCGGTCCCATGAAGATCGCCAGGCCGTCGCCCAATACCGGTGCGCGCCACTGCGGATTTGCCTTCGCGACATGGCCGTAGATCACGCCGTGCTCGCCCTCGTTCTCGTCGAGAAGAAGTGGCAACGGCGTCGCCTGCGGTCCTTCCGCCGTGGCGGTGACCAGCGTCGCCAGACGCGCCGCGCGGATCGTTGCTCTCAGGCTCTCCTTGTCGTCATCACGGAAGGCGGGCGGTATGTACATGGCAAAACTCCTTGCGTTGCAGGCGACGATGCCGCAAGTCTGGCTTGGTGGAAATATCCAGTTTCGCAGGTTCTCTGTGGTCCAGTTGGAGAAGGATGGCGTCGCGCGCCGGATCATCGCGGCGATCAAGGCGCAGGTGCACAGCGGCGCCTATCGGCCTGGCGACCGCCTGCCGTCGACGCGGGTCTTTGCCGCCGAATGGGGCGCCTCACGCACCACGGTGACGGCCGCCTATAGCCAGCTCGACGCCGAAGGCTATCTGATCATCCGGCCGGGAGCACGCGCGATCGTGGCCTCGGGGCTGGAGGCGCCGTCGATGGAGACGCCCCTCGAGGCCGCTCAGCCCCGCAACCTGTCGGCATTCGCCCGCCGCCTCGTGGCCCTGCCTGCGCCGGCGGAAATGCAGCCGGCCAAGCTTGCCGATTTCCGCTATGGCGACCTGTCCGGGGCGGACTTCCCGGTGCTGGCCTGGCGGCGGGCGTCGAACAAAGCCATTTTGCGACGCCCCGCTCGGCTGCGCTATGGCGACCCTCAGGGGTCCCTTGCCGCCCGCGGCGCGCTTCAGGGCTATCTCTGGCGCGCTCGCGGCATCAATTGCACGCCGGACCAGATCGTCATCGTCAACGGCTCCCAGCAAGGGCTCGACCTCTGCGCGCGGCTGCTGCTTGACCCCGGCGACCCGTTTGTGATCGAGAACCCGGGCTATCTGCTGGCCCGCAATGCCTTCGCGGCGGCAGGCGGCATCGCCGTGCCCGTTGCGGTCGACGCCGACGGGCTGAGGACGGATGCCTTGCCGCCGGCCCGCCTTGCTTGCGTGACGCCGTCGCATCAGTTTCCGCTCGGTAGCGTGCTTTCCGCGACGCGCCGGCGCGCCCTCCTGGCCTGGGCCAAGGCCACAGGCGCCTACATCGTCGAGGACGATTATGATGGCGAATACCGTCACGACATCTCCCCCATCCCGCCGCTGCAGGCCCTCGATCCTGACTCCGTCATCTATATCGGCACGCTGTCCAAGACGCTTTCGCCGACCCTGAGGCTCGGCTATCTCGTCGTTCCCGCCAGCCTCACCCGGGCGTTTAGCGAGGCGAAACGGCTGACCGACCGGCATGCTCCGATGCTGGAACAAGACATACTGGGCGACCTGCTGGCGAGCGGCGCTTATGAGCGTCACGTCCGCAGCATACGCAGGAAGAACGCCGAGCGCAGGGAGGCCCTGCTGCAGGCGTTGTCCGAACATCTGGGTGCAGGAGTCTCCGTCGCGGGAGCCGACACCGGACTGCATGTCGTCGCCTGGATGAACGGCATCGATGCCGAACGCGAGCCGGCGATCATCGCGGCTGCGCGCGCCGCCGGGATCGGCCTCTATCCGGTATCGCCGCTCTATGACCCAACCGAGCCGCGACCTGAAACGGCCGGCTTCATCCTCGGCTATGCAGGGCTCGACGTGGAGGTACTGAGACGCGGTGTTGCAATGCTGGCGACTGTGCTGGCCGCGCACCGCTGACGAGATTCAGGCTTCAGAAGAGCTCGTCGGTATCGCGCCTGATCGGCCCAAGCAGGATCGATCCATCGGGCACGCCGGCGTCGATCGGAATGGCTTTGCGATTGGCGCTCGCCACCATCGGCTGGCCGACATCGGCGGTAACGATCACCGGCGTCTTCGAGGGCACGCGATCGTAGAGATCGATGATGTCCTGGTTGATCAGGCGAACGCAGCCCGACGACACCGACTTGCCGATCGAGTTCCATTCCGGCGAGCCGTGCAGGCGGTAGAGCGTGTCCACATTCCCCTGGAACAGATAGAGCGCGCGCGCGCCGAGCGGGTTCTTCAGCCCGCCGGGCATGCCGCCATTGTCGGCGCTGTACTCCCTCAGCTCCGGCTGGCGGGCGACCATCTCGTCCGGCGGCGTCCATTTTGGCCACTTCTGCTTCCACTGCACCACCGCGTCGCCCGCCCATTCGAAGCCGGCACGGCCGAGGCCGACGCCGTAGCGGATCGCCTGGCCGCCCTCACGCACCAGATAGAGGTGATGGCCGGTCGTATCGACGACGATGGTGCCCGGCTTCTGGCCAGTCGGATCGGGAACGATCTGGCGCAGGAATTGCGGATCGATCTTCTGGAACGGTATGGCCGGCACTTCGAAACCGCTGTCCGAGATCGGGCCGTACATCGTCGCATAGTCGCCCAGCGGCGGCTCGACATAGGCCGGCGGCGGCGGCTCGACTGGTTCCGGCCTCGTCGTGGCGCAAGCCGAAACGGCGACCGAGGCGGCGCCGAGCGCCGCGGCATTGAGAAAGCCGCGGCGGCTGAGGCGAAGGGAGGACGGATCGGATGTGAACATGGTTGCCTTTTTTAGGTCTCAAGTCGCAACAAAGCATAAATGCGCCGGTGCGGACTGTTAACGGGAGCACTCTCGCCTTTAACAGTTGGCGGCGATAGGCGGTTCCGATTCTGGCCTCAGGGTGGACAAACAAAGGCAAAGCTGTGACCGCATCCGGCCTGTTGCGCCACGGCCACATGCGGCCTGGCGACCCCAAGCTATGTTGAGATCCAGGTCAAGTCGGCATCCCCTGAATACCAACCTACCTCAAGCGGTCAGCAGGCCTTCGAGCGACGGCAGGATCAATCCCGGCATGAAATCGCGGTATTCGTCAGGCTGGTTGGCGCGGTTGATCCACACCGTGCGGAAGCCGAACTTGGCGGCCCCCGCCACGTCCCAGCGGTTGGACGATTGGAACGACACCGCATCCGGATAGAGGCGCCAGCCGGTGGTCACCATGTCGTAGGTCGAGGGGTCGGTCTTGAAGCGCCTGACTTGATCGACGGAAAAGATGTCGTCCAGCACCTGGTCGAGCGCGGCCGACTTGACCGCAGCTTCGAGCATCTCGGGCGAGCCGTTGGAGAGGATTGCCAGCCGAGCGCCGGACGCCTTGAGCGCCTTGAGCACGGCCGGCACCTCCGGATAGCAGTCGAGCCGCCAGTAAGCCTCAAGCAGCTTGGCCCGCAGCCCCCTGTCGACCGAGGGTACCTTGCGCAGGGCGAAATCCAGCGCCTGCTCGGTCAATTGCCAGAAGTCGGCATAGGCGCCCATCAGCGTCCTGACCCAGGAATATTCGAGCTGCTTGGCGCGCCAGATGTCGGAGAGCAGCTGGCCGTCCGGCCCGATCTCGCCGGCATGGCGGCGCACGGCGGCATGCACGTCGAACAACGTGCCGTAGGCGTCGAAAACATAAGCCGCATGGTGCATGCGACAGTTGTGAGGCGAGGGCAGGCGGAGCGCAAGCGTTGATTGCGGCCAGCGCCAATCGATGCTTGCGGATAGCCGCCAGGCCAAGAGCCGCAGGCCTCAACAAATCTCCGCGATACCGGTTGACTGCGGCCTTCAAAGCATCTTCCTATGCCCGCTTCGCGAAAAGCATCTGGACGGAACGAGCAATGACACTGGCGGCAGCGGCGCAATCCGCGACATGGACCTTCGTCGACGGCGACTGGCATGAAGGCAATGTCGCCATTCTCGGCCCCCGCAGCCACGCCATGTGGCTCGGCACCAGCGTCTTCGACGGCGCCCGCTGGTTCGAGGGCGTGGCGCCCGACCTCGAGCTTCACGCCGCCCGGGTGAACGCCTCGGCCATCGCGCTCGGCCTGAAACCCACCATGACCACCGACAAGATCGTCGGGCTGACCTGGGATGGCCTGAAGAAGTTCGACGGCAAGACGGCGGTCTATATCAGGCCGATGTACTGGGCCGAGCATGGCGGCTACATGGGCGTGCCGGCCGATCCGGCCTCGACCCGCTTCTGCCTTTGCCTCTACGAATCGCCGATGATCTCGCCGGCTGGCTTTTCGATCACCTTGTCGCCGTTCCGGCGGCCGAGCATCGAGACCATGCCGACCAACGCCAAGGCCGGCTGCCTCTATCCCAACAACGGCCGCGCCATCCTCGAGGCCAAGATGCGCGGCTTCGACAATGCGCTGGTGCTGGACATGCTGGGCAACGTCGCCGAGACCGGAACCTCGAACATCTTCCTGGTCAAGGACGGCCATGTGCTGACGCCGGCGGCGAACGGCACCTTCCTGTCCGGCATCACCCGTTCGCGCACGATAAACCTGCTCGGCGACTACGGCTTCAAGACCACCGAAAGGACGCTCTCGGTGCGCGAATTCCTCGAAGCGGACGAGATCTTCTCCACCGGCAACCACTCCAAGATCGTGCCGATCACCCGCATCGAGGAGCGCAACCTCCAGCCCGGGCCGGTCGCCAAGAAGGCGCGCGAGCTCTACTGGGACTGGGCGCATTCGGCGTCCGCCGCCTGATCCGCGGCCGGGCTTTCCTTTCACGCGGCCACCTGCTGCAAAACCATGTGACACTCTTCCGGAACCTCTCTAGAAAGGGAACCGGCGCTTCATTCCGGAGTTGTCCCCAACCATTCCAGACCTATCTTAGTCCGGTATCGACACCGGATTTTCCATGAGGGAGTACCATCCATGGCTTTTGAGCTGCCCGCTTTGCCCTACGACTACGAGGCCTTGCAGCCTTACATGTCGAAGGAGACGCTGGAGTATCACCACGACAAGCACCACAAGGCCTATGTCGACAACGGCAACAAGCTCGCCGCGGAAGCCGGCCTGGGAGACCTTTCGGTCGAGGAGGTGGTGAAGCAGTCCTTCGGCAAGAACGCCGGCCTCTTCAACAACGCCGCTCAGCACTACAACCACATCCACTTCTGGAAGTGGATGAAGAAGGGCGGCGGCGGCTCCAAGCTCCCTGGGGCCCTGCAGAAGGCCTTCGACAACGACCTCGGCGGCTATGACAAGTTCAAGGCAGACTTCATCGCCGCCGGCACCACCCAGTTCGGTTCCGGCTGGGCCTGGATTTCGGTCAAGGACGGCAAGCTCGCGATCTCGAAGACGCCGAACGGCGAGAATCCGCTGGTGCATGGCGCCTCGCCGATCCTCGGCGTCGACGTCTGGGAGCACTCCTACTACATCGACTACCGCAACGCCCGCCCGAAATACCTCGAAGCCTTCGTCGACAGCCTGATCAACTGGGATCATGTCCTTGAGCTCTATGAAAAGGCCAATGGCTGATTGATTGGAGAAAAAGCCCCGGCACGACCGGGGCTTTTTCTTTTCTGCCGGCAACGGAAAGCGAAAATCGTTGCTGAGTGGACGGAATATTTCCCTTGCGACGTCCGTTAACGTCCAGTCGCGAACTCTCTTCACCAAGGAGCCACTGAATGAGAAAGCTTGTTCTCGCCATCTCTATGCTCGCCATTGCCGGTTCGGCCGCCTTCGCTGATCCGATCAAGGATCGCCAGGCCCTGATGAAGGAGCGCGGCAAGCTCGCCGGACAATTGTCGAAGGTCGTCAAGGGCGAGGAGGCTTTCGACGCCGCCGCCGTGCTGACCGCGCTGCAGGCGCTGCAGGCCAATGGCGAGAAATGGGACACCGAGAAGTTCTTTCCGGCCGGCAGCGACAAGGGCGACACCACCGCCGCGCCGAAGATCTGGGAAGATACGGCCGGCTTCAACGCGGCCGAGGACAAGTTCCTGGCCGACGTCAAGGCCGCAGTCGCGGCTCCGCCAGCCGATGTCGATGCCTTGAAGGCGCAGCTCAACACGATCGGCGGCGACTGCGGCACCTGCCACCAGAACTACAGGATCAAGAAGGGCTGATCGCGGTCAATGCCCTGGCTGAGGAAACTCGTCGGCGCCGCCCTCGTTCTGGGCGGCGTCGGCGCGGTTGCCGGATGGGTGTTGTCGGCGCCGGTCAGGCTCGATGCCGCGACCGTCGCGCAGCTTGGCCCCGGCGATGCCGCCAAGGGCAAGCGCATCTTCTATGCCGGCGGCTGCACCTCCTGCCACGCCAGGCCCGGCGCGAAGGGCGAAGTCCGCCTTGAACTTGCGGGCGGCCTCGAACTGAAGACGCCTTTCGGCACCTTCGTGCCGCCCAACATCTCGCAGGATGCCAAGGACGGGATCGGCGCCTGGAGCGAGGAAGACTTCGCCAACGCCATGCTGAGGGGCGTCTCGCCGGCGGGCGAGCATTTCTACCCGGCCTTTCCCTACGCCTCCTACGCGCGCATGAAGCCGTCCGATGTCGCCGACCTTTACGCGTTCATGAAGACGCTGCCGGCAGTCGCCGGCAAGGCGCCTGATCACAAGCTTGCCTTCCCCTTCAACATCCGCCGCGGCATCGGGCTGTGGAAGCGGCTTTATCTCAACCCCGAGCAGGTGATCGCCGTGGCCGACGGCGCGCCGGACAAGGTCGCGGCCGGTCGCTATCTCGTCGAAGGCCCCGGCCATTGCGGCGAATGCCACACGCCGCGCGACCTTGCCGGCGGCACCAGGAAGAGCGAATGGCTGGCCGGCGCCACGGCCGCCGAAGGCTCGGGCATCGTGCCCAACATCACGGCGGGCGAGGGCGGCATCGGCGAGTGGTCGGAGGGCGATATCGCCAACTATCTCGAGACCGGCTTTACGCCGGATTTCGATTCCGTCGGCGGCGCCATGGTCGACGTGCAGAAGAACATGGCCGAACTGACTGCCGACGACCGTGCCGCGATCGCCGCCTATCTCAAGGCCGTGCCGCCGCATCCCAACGGCTATCCGGCGCGCAAAAAGCCGGCGAGTTGACCGCCTGCATGTCGCCCGTGCGTGGCACCATCCACGCAATTGGTCTCGCGATGCATATTAGTTGACTTCAATACTCATGTATTATAGGCGCTTCGGCCAGTTTTCCGGCTAACCGAAGTTGCCATGCCCTCGATCGATCTTGTGTCCGGAGTTAGCCTTGGCGGGCAGCGCACGGCGCTTCTCCTCGCTGATGGACGAACGCTCTGCTACGCGGAGCTGGACAGCCTTGCGCAGCGCTTCTCAGCGAGGCTGGGGCAAGCAGAAAAGCAGTTGGTGGCCATCGCGGCGGAAGCCTCCGAGCATGCGATCGTCGCCTATCTTGGAGCCTTGCGGGCGGGCCATGCGGTGGCCATGCTGCCGCCATGCGACAACCGACTTTGGGATGATTTCCTGGCGGCCTTCCAGCCGGACTTCACCTATCGGCCACTCGACGGCCGATGGCGTCTGGTCAGGGAGGCTCGGTGTGCACGGGACGCCGAGCCGCTGCACCCCGATCTCGCACTGCTCCTGATGACGTCCGGCAGCTCGGGCGCAGCCAAGGCCGTCAGGCTGTCCTATGGCAATCTCGAAGCCAATGCGCGCTCGATTGCGGCCTATCTCGAACTCTCTTCGGACGACCGGGCCGCTCTCGTGCTGCCGCTGCATTATTCCTACGGGCTGTCGGTCCTCAACTCGCATCTGATCGCGGGCGCCAGCGTCCTCTTTCCCGGCGCCTCCATTATGGACGGCGATTTCCTCACGACAATCGCCGACGGCGGCTGCACGAATCTGTCTGGCGTACCGTATTCCTACGAGCTCTTGGAAAGAGCGCGTTTTCGCGAGGTCGAGTTCAGCACACTGCGGATGATGACGGTGGCGGGCGGACAGCTCCGCCCCGACCTTATCCGCCTCTACAGGGATCACATGCGCGCCCGGAGCGGCGGCTTCTTCGTCATGTACGGCCAGACCGAGGCCACGGCGCGCATCGCTTTCGTGCCGCCTGAGAGCCTTTCCGACAGGGAGGAGCGGATCGGCGTCGCCATCCCGGGCGGCAGCCTTTGCATCGTCGACGCCGAAGGAGAGCCGATCAGGCGAGCGGACATTCCCGGAGAACTCGTCTATCGCGGTCCTAACGTAATGATGGGTTACGGCGCGAAGCGTTGCGATCTGCTGCGGGGTGCCGAGGTCGAGACCCTGAACACCGGCGACATTGCCGTGCAGGACGAGCATGGTTTCTTCCGCATCGTCGGGCGCAAGAGCCGCTTTGCCAAGATTGCCGGCCTCAGGATCGGCTTCGATGTCATGGAGCAGGCGCTGCAGCGGCAAGGTATTGCCGCCGCCGTGCTCGGCGACGATCGAGGGTTGCATGCCTATGTGGTCGGCGCCGGCTCGGCGGGGAGGGCACACCGTATCCTGGCCGAAGTCAGCCGCTTGCCCGCCAATCTGGTTCGGGTTGCGACGCGCGGCGACTTTCCAAGGCTTGCATCCGGCAAGGTCGACTATGGCTGCCTTCAGCGCGAGATGTTGGAAGGACGGGCGGGGGCCCGCTCCGAAAGGGGCGGCGTGCCCGATGCCTATGCTCGCGTGTTCTACCCGCTCCGCGTCGGTCGCAACGACAGCTTTGTCTCCCTCGGCGGCGATTCCCTTCGCTTCCTGCAACTGGCTCTGGAACTCGAACGGCTCGGCTTGGAGCTGCCGGACGGCTGGGAACGGCTAAGCGTCGCGGAACTGACACATCGTCATGCGGCGGCGCGGCCTCTCGCACGCATGCAGGCAACCGAACTGCCGGTCGATCTGGTGCTGAGGGTCATCGCGATCCTTCTGGTGGTCGTGCATCACGAGACGCTGTGGCCTATCCCCGGCGGTTCCGGGGTCATGATGCTGCTTGTCGGCTACAGTCTTGCGCGTTTCCAGTCGGCCCATTTGCTTGCCGGGCGAATTCGGCACGCGCTGAAACCTGCGATCGACGTGCTGATCCCGTATTTCTTCATTGTCGCCGCTTACGCCGTCGCCTGGCAGGCGGCGCCTTGGGCCTCGATGACCCTTACCGGCAACTTCGGCTATGCCGAACCGGAACGTCACGAGATGATCCCTTATCTCTACTGGTTCATCGAGGCCTACGCGCAGACGCTTCTGGTCTTCGCTCTCATCTTCGCCATTCCCATTCTACGCCGGCTGGCCAGAGCTCGACCCTTCGCCTTCTCGCTGGGCCTTTTGGTATTTGCCGCTGCCGCGCGCTTTTCGGTCCCGTTGTTCGTCGAGCTAGGCAACCGCCAGATATTCGCGATCTACTGGGTCTTCCACCTTGCTGTCTTCGGCTGGTGCGCCGGGTTGGCCGACACGCCCGTCAGGAAAATCGTCGTGACCGCGTCTGCCGCCTTTGTGCTGGGGTATCTGGCCTTTTGGGAGTCGGTCTGGCTGGGCACCACGGTCAAGTATTTGATGATTTTCGCGGCGCTTTCGGCTCTTCTTTATCTACCGCGTCTTCGCCTGCCAGCCGGGGTGGGGCGGCTGGTTATGCAGGTCGCCGTCGCGGCTTTCCCGATCTATTTGTTTCACCGCTTCGTCCCGGAGCTTTTGATGGCGCCCGTCGCGGGCCGGTTGCCGGCTCCGGGCTTCCAATTGCTTGCGATGGCTGGCGGCGTCACCCTAGGCATCATCGCCGGCAAAGCCTTGGCCGCCGTTCGAAACCTGCGCGGCAGATTGGCGGTAGGACGCCAGCCGGAATTGCTCTCTGCGTGAGACGCCTAGTCCGCGGTCGTGCTTGAGCCGCTCGGGCTACGGGTGGCGGTCGCCGAGGAAATCGAAGCCGCTTTCGAAGAAGTGATTGTAGTTGCAGGTCAGCTCTTCGCCAGGCGCAATATCTCGGAGCGTGTAGGTTTCCTCCGGCGAGGAGACGTCGCAATTCGGGTCGTCGTCATGGTTCATGTAGCGGGCGTCATCGGCCTCGAAGACGATGTAGGCCGGATCGCGGCGGTCGGGATAGGAATAGCGGTCGAGATAGGATTTCACCGGGCCGGTCTCGTTCT
This sequence comes from Mesorhizobium sp. M4B.F.Ca.ET.214.01.1.1, assembly GCF_004791545.1. Classification (NCBI taxonomy): domain Bacteria; kingdom Pseudomonadati; phylum Pseudomonadota; class Alphaproteobacteria; order Hyphomicrobiales; family Phyllobacteriaceae; genus Mesorhizobium; species Mesorhizobium sp. M4B.F.Ca.ET.214.01.1.1. The sequence goes on along the minus strand of NZ_SRUX01000002.1, from coordinate 474,677 downwards.
CATAGGTGTCGACCTCGATCACCCGGTCGAATCTGGGGTCGAGCTTCCAGATCAGCGTGCCCTGGGGGATGTGGTTCTTGGCGAAGACGCCGATGCCCTGGATGGGCGATTTGTCGAGATAGACGTCGACGAGCAGCATGGCGGACCCTTGCAAGACGGTGACTGGCAGGCGCGGCTCGAAAAAAGCCGGGCATTGGGTAGCGCGCGACAGCGGCAATTGCGAGCACAAAATCGCCGCGCATGAGCGCGAAATGAAGCCTCTGAAAACGTCATGCGCAAATCAAAAATTTATGACCGGACGCATCAGTTTGGGAGCGATGCCGGCAGGTCCCCCTATTGGCCGTTGGGCGGCCGTTTTGCGCTGCTCTGAACAGCAGGTGCGCACCGCTCAGCGCTGCTGCAACGCCAGGCGCACACCGAGCGCGCAGTAGATCGCGCCGACGACCTTGCCTTGCCATTTCAGCACCGCGGGATTCCGGCGCAGGAAGGCACCCAGCCCACCCGCGCTCACCGCGAAGACGACCGTGCTGAACAGGCCTATCAGGACGAAGATGATTCCCAGTGCCGCCAGCTGAAGCATCACCGATCCGTTTTCCGGCCGCACGAATTGCGGCAGGAAGGCGAGGAAGAACAGCGCGGTCTTGGGGTTGAGCATCTCGGTTAGCACCGCCTGGCGGAAAGCCTTGCCCGCCCGGATCGCAAGCGCACCGGCGGCTGGATCGGTCGATGTCTTCTCGATGATCGCACGTATGCCAAGATAAACGAGATAGGCCGCGCCGACATATTGGACGATGCTGAACAGCATCGCCGATGTGGCGATGATCGCCGAGATGCCGACCATCGCCATGACGGTGTGGAATATATCGCCGGCCGCGATCCCGGCGCCGGTGGCGATGCCCACTTTCGTTCCCGAACTCGTCGCCCGCGCGACGGTCAGCAGCGTGGCGGGGCCGGGAATGAATACAAAGCCGAGCACGACCGCGACATAGGTCGCCAATGTGGCCAAGTCGATCATTCCAGGGTCCTCCGCGACTTCGCCCAATCAAAGCCACGCCGTGGCTCGCGACGCAATGGCCTTCTCACCCGCTCGCCGCCGCCGAGACTGAATCGGCCTTGCCCGCCACCTTCAACGCGAAGGCATAGGTGTAGGCGATCTCCTCCAGCCTGGAGAAACGGCCAGAGGCGCCGGCATGGCCGGACTCCATGTTGATCTTGAACAGCACCGGGTTGTCGCCGCTCTTGCGCTCGCGCAGCCTCGCCACCCATTTGGCCGGCTCCCAGTAAGTGACGCGCGGATCGGTGAGCCCGGCCTGCGCCAGGATCGGCGGATAGTCGAGCGCCGCCACATTGTCGTAGGGTGAGTAGGCCGCGATCGTGCCGTAGTCGTCGGCCGAGGCGATCGGATTGCCCCACTCGGGCCATTCCGGCGGCGTCAGCGGCAAGGTCGCGTCGAGCATCGTGGTCAGCACGTCGACGAACGGCACTTCGGCGACGATGCCGCCAAAACACTCCGGCGCCATGTTGGCGATCGCCCCCATCAGCATGCCGCCGGCCGAGCCGCCTTGCGCGACGATGCGGTCATGCGCCGTGTAGCGCTCGGTCACCAGATGGCGCGCGCAGGCGATGAAGTCGGTGAACGTGTTCATCTTTTGCGCACGCTTGCCGTCATCGTACCAGCCGTAGCCCTTGTCCTTGCCGCCGCGGACATGGGCGATGGCATAGACGAAGCCACGGTCGACCAGCGACAGGCAATTGGTGTTGAAGGACGCCGGCACGGTGATGCCGTAGGAGCCGTAGCCGTAGAGCAGGCAAGGTGCCGAGCCGTCGAGTGGCGTGTCGCGGTGGTGGATGAGCGAGATCGGCACCAGTTCGCCGTCGCTGGCGGGCGCCATCAGCCGGCGCGTCACATAGTGGTCGGGATCGTGACCCGAAGGGACTTCCTGGGTCTTCAACAGCACGCGCTCGCGTGTGCGCATGTTGTAGTCGAAGACCTGCGCCGGCGTCGTCATCGACGAATAGGTGAAGCGCATGATCTCGGTATCGTATTCGTAAGAACCCGACAGGCCGAGCGAGAACGCTTCCTCGTCGAACGAGATCAGGTGCTCCTCGCCGCTTTCGCGATCGCGCACGACGATGCGCGGCAGGCCCTCCCTGCGCTCCAGGCGGACCATGTAGTTGCTGAAGCCCAGGACCGAGAGGATCAGCCGTCCGGGCTCGTACGGAACCAGCTCGCGCCAGTTGGCGCGCACCGGATTTTCGACCGGTGCCGTCATGATCTTGAAATCCTTGGCGCCGTCGGCGTTGGTGAGGATGAAGAAGATGTTGCCGCCTTCCTCGAGGTCGTATTGCAGGCCGGTTTCGCGCACGGCGACCAGCTTCGGCTCGGCAAGCGGGTCATCGGCGCGCATCAGCCGGTATTCCGAGGTCTCGTGATCGTTGATGCCGATCATGATCCACTCGTTGGAACGCGTCCCGCCGACATCCATGAAAAAGCCCGGATCGGTTTCCTCATAGATCAGCCGATCGTTTTCGGCGCTGTCGCCAAGCGCGTGGAACAACACCTTTGAGGGACGATGATTGTCGTCGAGGCGGGTATAGAAGAACCCGTCATCGCCGGCATTCCAGACGCCGCCGCCACCGGTATCGGGGATCCTGTCCGCCAGTTCGTGGCCGTTGCCGAGGTCGCGCACGCGGAGCGTGAAGAACTCGGACCCCTTGTCGTCGAATGCCCACAAGAGCTTCTTGTGGTCGGCCGAATGGTCGACGCCGCCGAGGCGGAAATAGGGCTTGCCTTCGGCTTCCGCATCGCCGTCGAGCAGGATCTCGTCCGTGCCGTCATCGCGCGGCGTGCGGAAATAGCGCGGCTGCTCGCCGCCCAGCCTGTAGGACGAGCCATAGGCATAGGGGCCGTCTTTCATCGGCACGGTGGAATCGTCCTCCTTGATGCGCCCCTTCATCTCGGCGAAGAGCTGCTTGCGCAGTTCCGCGGTGTCGGCCATCAGCACTGCCTGATAGGCATTCTCGGCTTCGAGATGCGCGCGGATCCGGCTGTCGAGCAGGGAAGGATCCCTGAACATGGCCTGCCAGTTGTCGGCCCGCAGCCACGCGTAGTCGTCTGTGCGGGTGAAGCCGTAATGCGTGTCGAAGATGGACCGTTTCTCGGTCTGCGGCGGGGTGGCGGTCGGAAAGGCGGAAGATCTGGTCATTAGGTCTCGCTGCGGAAATTGCTTGAATGGCAAATGAACACGCCGATCAGCGTCGGTTCAAGAGCCGGCCGGCATTGTTGCGACGGCTCCACGATAGGCCGGAGAGAGGGAAGATGATGAATTACTGTATTCGCACCGCCGCGGCTCTTGCCGTCGCTTCGACTGTTCTGGCCTCCGCCGGCCAGTCTCATGCAACCGCCTTCGCCGCTTGGCAAGTGTCGGGCGTGCCCTACGGCGACACGCTCAACGCGCGCAAATATCCATCGGGCAGCTCGCAGAAGCAGGCCGCCTATCCCAACGGTGCCGTGCTGCAGATGACCGGCCGCTGCACCGGCGGGATAAATCTGCTCGACATCGCAGGCCAGCCGCACTGGAAGCAGCGCCAGGCGGTGCGCTATCGCTGGTGCGAGATCTGGCACGACCCGGCACGGGACGGCGATTTCGTCACCGGCTGGGTCTATGGCAAGTATATCGCGCCCTATTGAGCGGCCCGATATGCTCCGCTTATCTCCGACCGCGCGCAGCAATAATGCCTTGCAACCCGTGATTTCATTAGGATGCGGAAACCTTGCGACCTGTCGCGGATCAAGCATAGGCGAAGCATTTCGCTCATTTTAGCTGCTTTTGCCGATGTAATTGCGACGTGACGCCGCGTCAGGTGGTGCTGGTCTGACCAGAAAAATCTCGCTAAGTTACGCGATGCACGAAAGGTTGAAGCTGAACGGGGAATATTTGATTAATATCGCTGAATATAGCACGTTAGGCGAATTGACTTACTTGACTATTGGGATCATTAAGATCATGCGACGCGAATCGCAGAGGCTCTTTCCTGCATGAAATTCGCGCGAAGCCCAGCCAAAAAATGGGCGCAGTTAGAAACAACTCTCGTTGGGGCCTGAACACAATGGATATCGCCGAAACACCTTCCCGAAACAGCGACGCGCTGATCGAGCTGACCGCCGATGTGGTCGCAGCTTATGTCAGCAACAATCCCGTACCCGTCGGCGAACTGCCGAACCTGATCGCCGATGTCCATGCAGCCCTTGGCCGCGTGGGCGGTGCCACCGAAGCGCCGCCCGCCGACAAGCAGAAGCCTGCAGTCAATCCGAAGCGCTCCGTCCATGACGACTACATCGTCTGTCTTGAGGACGGCAAGAAGTTCAAGTCGCTGAAGCGCCACCTGATGACCCACTACAATCTGACGCCCGATGAATACCGTGAGAAGTGGGGTCTCGACGCAAGCTACCCGATGGTGGCTCCCAATTACGCCGCCGCCCGCTCGCAGCTTGCCAAGAAGATGGGCCTCGGCCGCAAGCGCAAGGGCCGCTGAAGGCAATCTTCACTTCGATGCCGGACGGCGCCTTCGGGCGCCGTCTTGCTTTGAGCACTCGCCGGCGCGCCGGCCGGTCGCCGCGCCAATCGTTCCCAAAAATCCGATTTGTCAGGTCAGGCGGCCTGCGTCAGCGCCGCTTCGGCGTCGCGCTTGATGCGCTTGACCATCGAGCGCAGGCCGTTAGCGCGCTGCGGCGACAGGTGCTCGTCTAGGCCGAGCGCCTTCAGCGTCGCTTCCGCGTCGGTCTTCTGGATCTCGCTCGCCGGCCGCCCGGAATACAGCGCCAGCATGATGGCGACCAGGCCGCGCACGATATGAGCGTCCGAATCGCCCCTGAAGGCGATGACCGGATCGGCGCCCGGTCCGTGCTCGGTGGTGAGCCACACCTGGCTGACGCAGCCCGGCACCTTGTTGGCGGGGGTGCGCTCGGCTTCCGGAAACGGCGGCAGCGCTTCGCCCAGTTCGATCACATAGCGATAGCGGTCCTCCCACTCGTCGAGCAGGGAAAAGTCGTCGCGGATCGTTTGGATCGTCGTTGTCATTGTGCCGGATATAGTCATCCGGCGTCCTCGCGTCACGGAAAAAGAAGAAAACACCGCAGGCGTCGAGAGGTCGGACGGGCCTGCGGTGTCGCCAATCAGCGGCTGAAAACTCAATTCTTCGTCGGCGCCTTCGCCGGGATGTTGACGGTCGCCGGCAGGACGATGTCGACGCTGCCGGTGGCGACGGACGTGTCGAGCCCGTTCGCCGGCTTGTCGCCGGTGTCATCCATCATGGCGGCGGCGATCTTGGCGGTCTCCCTGGCGCGGACGCCGATCGTGTGCATGGCGGATTTGCCGGTCTCGCAGACATCGGGCTTGCGCTCGCAGATGCCGGCAATGTCGCCGACCGCCTCGCGCGCCGCAAACAGCGCCTGGATCGGCCCGACGCTGTCCTGGCCGGCCTCGTCGCTGCCGACATTCAGCGGCAGGGCCAGCAGCACCAGCGAAAACCAGAAAGCCATTCTAATAAGAAAGCCCATCTCAATGCCCTCTCGTCCGTGACCGGATCACGCATCCTTCGGCATGACCTCTTTTATGGGCTGCATAGTGGCACACACGCGCAAAGACCGGCTTGTAAGCAAACAGAGAATTTTCCTCAAATTTTAGGCAAATTCGAAAGGATTGGTTTTGCAACCGATTTCACTTAAATCTCATCGCTTGCATTAACTTTACGATAACCATGTATCTTGTTGTTATTAAATTGTATTTTGAAACACGAGGGCGATTGACGCTCGGTTCTGCGCAGCTTGCCTCCACCGGTTTTGCATAACCCTCCGTTTACCATGGCGCGAGATCGCCGGGTTTCGCCGTGACGGCGTCCCAATATTTGCCGCGGGCCGGGCGTCGACCGGGTCCGCCTTATCCATTCCTTAAACGCTGAATGAGAGTTTCAGGACAACAACAGCGATCTGCGAAAAGCAGGGCAGTTCACGATCGGGTGCGAGTGCGTTGAGTTCGATTACGGCCAGATACGTTGAATTGCCTGGCGCGATGGCTGCCGGCTGCGACCGTATGGTCCATCCGACCATTACCGCCGCGGGCGAGCGCCTGCGCCAGCGCCGCTTCATCGGTGTCATGCTGGCGGCCCCCTTCCTCGCCGCCGGCGCCGCGGTGACGCTGGTCACATCGAGCCTCGGCGCCGCCGTGACGATTGCCGCGATCTTCGCCGCCTTCGGTTTCTGCTGGTTCGCCGCGCTGCTGGTGGCGGCCTCGGGCCGGATGGCGCTTGCCGGCCAGGCGGCGCTCGTGCTCGGCGGTCTTGCCCTCGGCACCGCGATCTTCGCCGCGGGCGGGCTGGCCTCGCCCGTCGCGCTGCTTGCGCTTGCGCTGCCGTTCGAAACCTGGTGGATCGGCGGCTCGCGACGCGCAGTCTATTGGGGCGCGCTGTCCGCGCTCGGCGCGGTCCTGCTGCAACCTTTCGCCGGCTCGCTGCCACCGCTCGCCCCGGCCGGCATCGCTGCCTGGCACTGGCTCCTGCCCCTGGCCTGGGCGTCGACGCTGATCCCGCGCCTGAATTCGCTGCGCAACCCGGCTGGCACCCAGCCGGCGTCGCTTGCCGGCGACCGGCTGGAGGATATAATCGATGCCGTGGTCCTGCGCCTCGGCCGGCATGGCGAGGTGCTTGACGCCTCGGCCAAGGCGCGCACCATCCTGCGGCTGCAGCCGGAACTCCTGTTCGGCACCGGCCTGTTCGAGCGCATACATCTCGCCGACCGCGTCGGCTATCTCTCGGCGCTCGCCGACATGCGCGACGGCGCCGCCATGCGCCGGATCGATCTGCGCATCCGGCTGCCGCGTGATGGCTCGGCAGCCGCCGACAATTTCCAGCCGTTTCGCCTTCAGCTGATGCGGGGCGAACAGCAGGACGCGTTCACGCTGTTGCTCAGCGAGAACGACGATGTCGCGGCGCTGCGCGAAGAGCTCGCCGCCGCCAACGAGACCGCAGCCGAGGCCGAGGTGGCGAAGGGGCGCTTCCTGGCCGTGGTCAGCCACGAGCTTCGCACGCCGCTCAACGCCATCATCGGCTTCTCCGACATGCTGCTGCATGAGATGTTCGGCCCCTTCAAGGATCCGCGCCAGAAGGAATATGTCAGCCTGGTCAGGGACTCAGGCCAGCATCTTCTGGGCGTCGTCAGCTCGATCCTCGACGTCTCCCGCATCGAGGCCGGCGCCTATTCGACCGAGCCGGAGCCGTTCCGCTTCGTCGAGGCGGTCGATATGTGCCGGTCGATGATGCGGCTGCAGGCCGCGGCCAAGAACATCGGCCTTGCCGCGCAGATCGCGCCGGATGCGGGCGAGATCAATGCCGACCGCCGCGCTGTGCAGCAGATCCTGATCAACCTCGTTTCCAACGCCATCAAGTTCACGCCGGATGGCGGCAATGTCGTGGTCGGCGCCAAGCGCGTCGGCTCGCGGCTGCATTTCTGGGTCAGCGATACCGGCATCGGCATCGCCGAGGAGGATTTCGCCAATCTCGGCAAGCCGTTCATGCAGATCCAGAACGACTACACGCGCCGCTTCGAGGGAACCGGGCTCGGCCTGTCGCTGGTCAAGGGCCTGGTGGCGCTGCACGACGGCACCATGTCGATCGAAAGCATGCCGGGCGAGGGCACCACGGTGACGATCAGCCTGCCGGTGAACGGGCCGAAGGGCCATTCGCGGGACAAGGATAGCGGCGTGCTGGCGATACCAGCGGTGAAGACCAAGGGGCATGCGAAAGGGGACAGGAATGGCTCGCTCCGCAAGACAGCCTAGGGCGGTCAAGCGCCAAAGCAGCGCCTTCGAGGAGGGCGCGCTCGCGCTCGGCGGCATGATCTCGCGCAATCCGGTGCTGGTCGGCGGCTCGACCGCTTTCCTGGTGACGCTGTTCTACGTGTCGGCCAACGCGCTCTGGTACCAGCCGTTCCCGCACGCCGGCGCCTTCTTCGCCACCCGAAGTATCGAGGACTTTCCGCGCGCGGCTGACGAGCCCGAGACGACGATCAACATCGTGCGTCCGCCGGTCAAGACCGACCCCACCGTCGAGCAGGTCCAGGGCATATTGAAGGATCTCGATTTCTATTCCGGCACCGTCGACGGCATCTCCGGCCCCAACACGCGCAAGGCCATCCAGGCCTATCAGCAGAAGGTCGGGCTGCCGGCGACCGGCGAGATCGATGCCGTGCTGCTCGACCAGCTGGGCGCCAGGCAGACGACGGCGGCCATCCCGCATCCGGTGCCGAGGCCGGTGGACAGCGTCGCCGCTCCGGCCGTCGCGCCGGCGCCGATCCCGGTCTCCGCGCCGGCCGATGCCGCCGCGCCGGCGCCCGATGCCCGCATCGTCAAGATCCAGGCCGGGCTGAAGGCCTTCGGCAATGACGACATGCAGCTCGACGGCGTCGTCGGCGCGCGAACCAAGGCGGCGATCAAGGAATTCCAGTCGCTGTTCGGCCTGCCGCAGACCGGCGAGCCCGACGAGATCGTCTACGTCAAGATGCGCGAGATCGGCCTGACCAACTGAGCGTCGGCCGATAGCTGGAGCGATCTGTTTTGGTTTCCGGCTTGATGCTGTAAGGAGCCGCGCATGTCGTCCGGAACCTTGCCATGCGCGTGACCACCGACCTGTGGGTGTCGGCCCTGTTGCGCCGGGTGTTCGCCGCTGGCGGTTTTGCCGCCGTGGTCACGCGCGGCGCGGCCGAGGCGGGCGCGATCTTCGTGCTGTCGCGCGGCCGGCTGGGCGAGGTCGCCCTGTTCGGGCCGGCGCCGCAGACCAGCTACGATTCGGCCAAGCCCGACGAGCGCTTCTTCAGCCTGCTCGGCTCCGGCGACGATGCCGCGCCGTTCGACGCCAGGCTGGAGCGCGAGAAGAAGTTCGATCCCGATATATGGGTGGTCGAGATCGAGGCCGGCGCCGTTCCGGTCGAGGAGCTTTTGTCCGTCAGGACGGACTCATGACGCCTTGAGGCTGGCGGCCGCGTCGCCGCTGTTAGAGGCCCGGCGCTCCTCGTCATTCGCCGTATCGGCGGCGTTGCCGCGGATCGCCCGCGACAGCGTCTCGGCCTTCCAGTTGCGCACCTTGTCGAGCGCCGCCTCGCGATGCAGCAGGCGGTAGCGGTCGAGGAACAGGCGGATCGCCTGCGGATGGGGAAACTCCCGGGGGTAGACGGCGACGGCGATCAGGAAGGCGCGATCCTCGCTGAGGTCGAGCGAGCGCAAGGCCGCGAGCAGCGCGGCATAGCTGGCCTGTTCGGTCAGCGAGCGCGCCGTCTGGAAATCGATGTCGAGTGCGTCCGCCAGCGCGGTCTGGAAGAACGCCGCATTGCCGGTCAGCGCCGTCTCGCGCAGCTTCACATAGCTCGCCTGGCCGACGAACGGATTGACACTCTCGCTTCCAGTTTCAGGACGCATCATCGCGCGCAGCCGGCGCCTGGCATTTTCGGCAGCCATGCCTGGCGGTTGCCGCGCGTCATCGTCGCTGGCGATGGCGAGCGATTCCGCGGCCGGTGTCGCTTCGGCTTTGGCCGACGCCGCTTCGGCCTTCGCGGACACTGGCTGCGCGATCGGCTGCGGCGGCCGCACCCTGACCAGCGTCGGCTTCTCGAGCGCCCTGATCAGATCAGCGATGGTCGGGTTCAGTTCCTTGCGGCGCGCAATGGCGCGCGCATGCGGCAGGCCGTGGCGGCCGATCAGCGCGATGAGGTCGATGTCGCTCAGCGCCCGCGAGCGGGTCAGCAAGGGAGCGGCGATGTCGACCGGCTCCTCAGCCAGCCGCCGGACCAGGGCGCCTGGCGCGTATTCGCATTCGGAAAGCGCGGCGGCGACGTAGCGGCGCGATTCGACCGACACCTCTTCGAACAGCGGCAGCGTCAGGTCCTCGAGCTGGCCGATCTCGCGCCGCGATGGGCGCGTGAGCGAGCAGAATGCCGATACCGATGCGCGGAACAGCCTTTCGGCCTTTCCCGCCTCCGTCCGAATAGCGATTTGCCTGAAATCCGAAGATGACACGGAGGATACGCCCGATACTCGACACAAGCCTGGCTTTGCTCGACCGAACCGTGCCGGTTTCGCGTCCGCCAGAAACAAAGATCAAATTAGCGGCGATCCGTTAGCGCTCCGTTAACCCTCTGCCCGCCTTAATCAACTTTGGAGGCGTTGCGTTCTGCTCCGGTGCAACCGAGAGGAATACGCGAACCATGGGCATGGTACTGTCTTTCGTGCCGCGACCGGCACCAGTAAATCGAGCAGTTCAGAACACCGGCACGCCGGCGGCGGTGATCATCTTCCCCGGCGTCCGCTACGAACAGCCGCCAGTGGCCGGCGAGACGCGGCCGGCTGGCCCGGACAAGCCGCCGACGCCCGTGCCGCATCACTAGAGGGCGGCAAGGACGCTCCAGCACTTGGGGATAGCGCAGGCGGGGCCGGCCGGTCAGTACTCCTGCAGCTCGCAGGAGCTCTGCTCCAGGAAGCGTGACACGATCGGTTTCCAGCTGTCGTCCGGCACGAAGGCGCGGATGACGAAGATGCCTTCCTCGATCGGCGCCTCGACGAAGATCGCGCCCTGGAGCTCCTCCGGAAGTTCCCGGCGCACATCGATCATCTGCGCCGGCGTCAGCACCACCGTATCGAGCACGCCACCGGTCGCGGTGTGGTCGTTGAAGGAATAGAAATTGTGGCCGTTGCGGTCATAGACCGAGACCGACCAGAACGGCACGTGGCCCGGCGCCTTGATGCGCACCAGGCCTTCGGCGAGGTCGAAGCGGCACGCGGCCGCGTAGAACAGCGGATCGACCGACTTCACCACCGGCGCGCCGCCGGCCTCGGCGTCGAGCCTGGTCATCCTGTAAAGGTCCGAGGCCATCGCCAGCCGCGACCAGGCATCGCGCTCGGAAAAATCCGGCACCAGCATCAGCACCACGATATGGACGATGCCGGCGCCGATCAGGCCGAGCAGCACGGCGTGGAAGAGCCTACGCATTGCAGCCCACTTTCACGATGCTGGGCAGCGCCACGTCGGAAAGCCCGGTGCTGCTGGCGATCGGCGTGTCGTAGAAGGTGAGCACGAAATACATCTTGCCGAAGCCGTCGGTCAGCAGCCAGTTGCCGGGGGCGGGGCGGTTGCCGACGGCAATCGTCACCGCATTGTCGGGCTGGCGCAGCACCTGGTAGGACTGAAGCGCGGCCAGCCTCGGCTTGCCGGTGTCGACCACGCCCAGCGACTGGTCGGCGGCATAGAGCGTCCAGAAGCGGGCGGTCGGGAATCCGCCTTCGATCGTATAGGCGCATTCGCGCCTCAACGGCTCGCCTGCGGCATCGCGCTCGGCGATGAAGGACAGGCCCTCGGCCTTGCCCAGCGCCAGCACGCCCTCGCGCGCCACGCGCGCTTTCGAATAGGGATCGGCGCCTTGCGTGCCGATCTCGGGAAAGGCCGTCCATTGGCCGATCCTGATCGCGCCGACGCCGTCCTGCGCCTGCAGCGCATACCAGACGCTACCGCCGCCGACGCCGACGGCAATGGCAAGCGAAAGCAGCGTCAGGAGGGCGGTCTTGAGCATGAACAGCCAAAACAGGAGAACTTGCCGTTCGGGGATATCGCGGGCAGGGGCCTCGTGGCAAGCGGGACTTCCCCCTTCTCCCCTAGTGGGAGCAGAGCGCAGCTCAGAGCGCCGACAGCGTTTCCGGCGCCTTGGGCGCGTCGAGCACTGGGGCTGTCTGGAACGCCTTGGTCATCTCGCGCAGCATCTGGGTGGTCTGGCTGGACAACACCGGCGGCCGCTCGGCCGCGGCCTGCGCTTCGGCCGCCTCGACGTTCTTCTTGGCGGCCTCCTCGGCCTTGGCCGCGACTTCCGGATCGACGAACGGGTGGTCGAGGCCGGGGATCGGCTTCAGGTCGATGTTCTGGTGCGCATAGACCATCAGCCGCTGCCACACCATCGCCGGCAGCGTGCCGCCGGTCATCTTGTTGGTCGGCGTGAAGTCGTCATTGCCAAGCCAGACGGCGGCCGTGTAGTTGCCGGTGAAACCGACGAACCAGGCATCGCGATAGGATTGCGTCGTGCCGGTCTTGCCGGCGACGACGATGTTGGGAAGCTGGGCGCGCCGTGCCGTGCCGATCACCGGTACCGCCGCCAGCATCGTGTTCATGTATTTCAGCGCCTGCTCCGACAGCACCCGGTGCGGCGGCGGCGCGTCCTTGGCCCAGTCATAGACGACATCGCCGGTGCGGGTGACGAGCTGGGTGATGCCGTGCCTCGAGCCGACGAGGCCGTTCTGCGCGAAGACGCTGTAGCCCGTCGCCTGGTCCATCACCGTCATGCCCGACGTGCCGAGCACCATGGTCTTGTGCCCTTCCAGCGGCGACTCCACGCCCATCGATTCGGCCATCGCCTTGATCGGGCCGATGCCGAGATGGTCCTTGGCCAGCCGCACCGGCACGGTGTTGATCGACTTGGCGATCGCCGTGATCAGCGTCACATTGCCGGCCGAGCCGCCATTGTAGTTGTGCGGCGACCAGCCGCCCCAACTGATCGCGCCGCCGGAGACGACCGAGTCCGGCGTGAAGCCGTGCTCCATCGCGGTCGCATAGACATAGGGCTTGAACGAGGAGCCGGTCTGGCGCAGCGCCTTGGTGGCGCGGTTGAACTGGCTGGCGCCATAGTCGCGGCCGCCGACGATGGCGCGCACCGCGCCGTTGGTCTCGATCACCACCACCGCGCCTTCGGTGACGTTGTATTCCTTGCCAAACTGGCGGAGATGGAATTCCACCGATTCCTCCGCCGCCTTCTGAATGTTGGCGTCGAAGGTGGTGTGGGCGACCAGCGAATGCTGGCCGGGCTTGGCGATCTTCTTGACCTCGTCGAAGGCCCAGTCGAGGAAGTAATCCGGGCTTTTCTGCTCGCCGCGGTCGACGACGTCGGCCGGATGCAGCCTTGCCTGCAGCACCTGGCCCTCGGTCATGAAGCCTGAATCGACGAGGTTGGACAGCACCACATTGGCCCGCGCGCGGGCGGCCGGCAGGTTGATGTGCGGGGCGTATTTGGTCGGCGCCTTGAACAGGCCGGCCAGCATCGCCGCCTCGGCGAGGTTCAGATCCTTGACGCTCTTGCCGAAATAGAAATCCGCCGCCGCCTCGATGCCGAACGTGCCGCCGCCCATATAGGCGCGGTCGAGATAGAGCTGCAGGATCTCCTTCTTGGAAAGGTTGGCCTCCAGCCACAGCGACAGGAAAGCTTCCTTGATCTTGCGCTCCAGGGTGCGCTCATTGGTCAGGAACAGGTTCTTGGCCAACTGCTGGGTGATGCTGGAGCCGCCCTGCACGACCGAATTGGCGCGCACATTCTCGAAGATGGCGCGCGACAGGCCGAGCACGTCGATGCCGTAATGATCGAAGAAACGCCGGTCCTCGGTCGCCAGCACCGCCTTGATGACATGGTCGGGCATCTCGTCGACCGGCACGGAATCGCGCTGGATGATGCCGCGCTGGCCGATCTCGTTGCCGTAGCGGTCGAGGAAGGTGACGGCGAAGTCGCCCTGGGCGCGCCAGTCTCCGTCGGTGATCTGGAAGGCGGGCATGGCCAGCGCAAGCAGGACGACGACGCCGCCGGCGCCCATGGTGAAGCCTTCGCTGAGCACCTCGATGATGCCGCGCCGCCAGCCCTTGACGCGGAAGCGGCGGGAAAAGATGGTCGCCGATTCCCAGAATTCCCGCGCCTTGAAGCCGATCTCGTAGAGCGAGGAATCGAGCCAGGCGTCGATGGCAAGCAGCGCCGAGGCGATGCGGCCCCTTCTCTTGCGTGGTCTCAAAGGACTTGCCATTGCAGAATTCCGCCCCAGCGCACTGCCCGAAACAGCATCGGTAGTTTCGGAGAGTGGCACCCTGCGCGACTATTCGACCATTTTACCACCGCTCACAAGGGCAGCGAAGCCACACACAAGCTTTGTTGATCGCTAAGGTTGATAATGCGGACTCAGCGATATCACCGCGCCGCGATGAAGCGCATGAAATGCGCCACGTCCGCATCGCTCGGCTCCTGGCCGGTGAAGGCGCGCAGATAGGCAGCGAGATGGCTGACGCGCGCCTCGACCGGTTCCTTCAGGTCGAGCACATAGTAGCCGATCTGCATGTAGTAGAGAACGCGCGCCCGGATGAAGGCATTCTCCGCGTCATAGCCGTGTCGCTGGTACATGTCGCGGATGGCGGTGAGGCGATCGTCGTCGGCCTGGTCGATCATGCGCCGCACGTCGTCGGAACGGCGTGCCCATTCGCGGATGGCGAAATCGAGCCTCGGGTCGAACATGCGCTCGTCGGCCCAGCATTCGAACACGTTGAGCACGCCCATGATGATGGTTGCGGCCGGGCGCCGGGCGCGCTCGACGATCGCCTTGGTGTTGGTCTCATGCCAATGCTTCAGCAACTGGTCGAGCAGATCCTGCCGGCTTTCGAAATACCAATAGAAGCTCGATCGCGACACGCCCAACTTCTGGCCGAGCGACAGCACGCGCACGCTCTCGATACCGTCGGAAATCAGGATTTCGAGCGCGAGCTTGATCCAGTCCTGGCGCGTCACCTTGATGTTGCCGGGCGCCGGCTCGTCCTGCGGAGCAATCATGATCATGGACACACAAGTGGCACGGCCAGTTGCCTCGCGCAAGCTCTGCACATAAGTGTCTAGACACATATGTACAGTGGGTATATGGTCACGGCTTCCAACGAGAGGGAGAGGCTCGTGAAGTCGTACGCCGGGGCAGACCGGCCTCGACCGTTTCATCGCCGTCTCCAAGCGCGACTTCATCGGCCGTGACGCGGCGCTGAAGGAACGTGACGCCGGCGTCTCGCGGCGGATCGTGACGCTGGAGATCGATGCCGTCGATGCCGACGCCAGCGGTTTCGAGCCGGTCTGGCACAAGGGTCGGCGCGTCGGCTTCGTCACCTCCGGCGGCTTTGGCTACACGGTTCGCAAGAGCGTCGCGCTGGCGTTGGTGGACGACGATTTCGCCGGGGAGGGGACGGAGCTTTCGGTGCACATTGTCGGCGTCGAACGGCCGGCGCGCGTCATCCCCGCCTCACCCCACGACCCCGACGGCAAGGCGATGCGGCAATAGAGCATGATCCCGAAAAGTGGGAACCGGTTTTCGGAAAAGATCATGCCCAAACAAGAGGATAAGATGGAACGGGATGACGCTTCGAAGAAAAGTCATCCTGTTCCAAGGAGGATATGACATGGTTGAAGATGTCGCCCGCGATCTGAGGCGCGAACGCCGGCGTGGACGCACCGGCGAGGCGGGCAGCGAGTCAAGCCGCCGGCCGGACTACCGGTCGCTCAAGAACCCGTTCCTGCCGCAGCCGATCTTCTCGGAGGACCAGGTCGCGGCCATCCACGACACGGCGCTGCGCGTGCTGGAGGAACTCGGCATCAAGGTGCTGCTGCCGGAAGCGCGGCATGTCTTGGCCGGCGCCGGCGCGCTGGTCGACGAGGACAGCCAGATGGTGCGCATCGGCCGCGACTTGGTCGAGGCGGCACTGGCCTCGGCGCCGCGCTCGATCAAAGCCCATGGCGGCGCGCGCGATCGCGATCTGATGCTCGAACTGGGCTCGATGACCTTCCTCGCCGGGGCCGGCGCGCCCAACGTCACCGATCTCGAACGCGGCCGGCGGCCGGGCACGTTGGCCGCCTACGAGGAACTGACCAAGCTCATCCAGCATTTCGACGTGCTGCACATGCTTTGTCCCAGCATCGAGCCGCAGGATGTCGACAATCGCTTCCGTCACTATGCCGTCAACCGGGCGCAGCTGACGCTCTCGGACAAGTTCCCGTTCGTCTTCGCGCGCGGCACTCCGCAGGTCGACGACAGTTTCGAGATGGTCCGCCTGGCGCGCGGCCTCTCCGAGGACGAGTTCCGCGCCGGCGCTCATTGCTACACCGTCATCAACACCAACTCGCCGCGCCAGCTCGACATCCCGATGGCGCAAGGCATCATCGATTTCGCCAGGGCCGGCCAGGTGTCGATCATCACGCCCTTCTGCCTGGCCGGCGCCATGGCGCCGATCACCGTTGCCGGCGCGCTGACGCTGCAGCATGCCGAGGCGCTGGCAGGGCTGACGCTGGCACAGATCGTGCGACCCGGGGCGCCGGTCGTCTATGGCTCCTTCTCCTCCAATGTCGACATGAAGTCGGGCGCGCCGGCCTTCGGCACGCCGGAGCACGTCAAGGCGACGCTCGGCGCCGGCCAGCTCGCCCGCTTCACCGGACTGCCCTGGCGCTCCGGCGGCGGCAGCGCCGCCAACATTTCCGACGCTCAGGCCGCGCATGAGACGCAGTTCGCGCTGTGGGGCTCGGTACTGGCCGGCGCCACCGTCTGCATCCACGCCGCCGGCTGGCTGGAAGGGGGGCTGAGCGTCTCCTACGAGAAGCTGATCACCGACATCGAGGCGCTGCAGACGGTCGCCGAGCTTTGCTCGAGGACACCCGGCGACGAGGATTCCATCGGCTTCGAGGCCATCGCGGAGGTGCAACCGGGCGGCCATTTCTTCTCCGCCGGTCACACCATGGCGCGCTACCGCACCGCCTTCTACGAGCCGCTGGTCGCCGACTGGTCGAACTTCGGTAGCTGGACGCAGGCCGGTTCGAAGAGTGCCACCGAGCGCGCTACCGGCATCTGGAAGCGGCTGCTCGCCGACTTCCAGCCCCCGGCTTCGGCCGCCGCCACGGCCGGCGTGCTCGACGAGTTCATCGCCCGACGCACCGAGGAGGGCGGCGCTGCGCCGGTGTCTTGACGGAGATCAGTCCAGCCTTGCGGAACTGCCGCAAGGCGACAAGGCATTCCTGACGCCAGGCCAGTCATATCCGGACAGGAAGTGTCATGCGGTCTGGCGCGGGTCTTGCGACGCGGCTACGCTGCATGTGAAGACTGTTGGCGGCGCAAGGGATTGTCCAAGGCGTGACTGGCGAGCGGAGACGACGATGACGGCGCCCGACGATTTGCTGCAGGCCTTGTTCCAGAGATTGAAGAGTGACGCGAAGCTGACGGCGCTGCTGGGCGGCGCCGGCCTGCTCGAGCGGGCAACCGAGAACGCCGCCTTTCCTTATGTCACGTACGGCCACACCAGCGCGTTCGACCAGGACACCGGCGCCGACAACGACGCCGACCAGCTTGTCACGCTGCATGTCTGGTCGAAGGCCCATGGCGAGGCTGAAACGCGCCTCATCATGAACCGCATCGAGGCGCGCCTTGCGGGAGCGGCGCTGTCCATCGGCCCGCGCGGGCAAACACGCCTGTCGCTGGAGTTCGCCGAGGCTCGCTACGACGAGGACCTTGCGGTCCATCATGGACTGCAGCGCTTCCGCGCCGTCACGCGGGAAGACGCCTGACGGATCGCATTAAAGCTGAGCCGCGATCTCGGCCTTGTCGATGACCGACCAGACCTCGCATATGTGCGCGTCGCGAAATTCGTAAAACACGTTCTCGGCGAAGCTGACCCGCTTGCCGTTCACGGGCAATCCGAACAACCTGCCTTTGGGTGTGCAGTCGAAATGCAGGCGGGCAGCCACGCGCGGCGGCTCGCAAACCAGGAGTTCGATGCTGAAACGGAGATCGGGAATGGCCTGGAAATCGCCTTCGAGCATGCGCCGATAGCCCGACAGTCCAACCGTTTCGCCATTGTACTGCACCGCCTCGCCGACGAACCGGCCGAGATTGGCCCAGTCCTGGGCGTTGAGACACGCGATGTAGCCACGGTAAAGTTCGGCAAGTTCCTCGCGTCCCATCGCCTGCTACTCTCCTCATCGGGTCTTCGTACTCTACCCGGGGCAAGGCGAAAGGTCTGCAACGAAACCATTAGCCGCCACCGCCGTTTTCCGGTTATGAGTCTGGGGTCGGGCCTGAGGGGAACGGCGCGATCGCAGTTGCGTTTCAGGGGGTGTTGCGGGCATGGTTTTTCGGGCGTTCACCGTTCATTTCACGTTCAGCACCGATGCGTTACAACGCCTGCCATGAATACGTTTCGCTCCCATCTCCGAACCGCGACACTGGCGCTCGCAGCGACGGGCCTGCTCGCGTCGCAGGCAATGTCGGCTCCGGCCATCGCGCCTGACGACACGCAGCCGTTCGTGGTCGCCGCATCGGACTGCTACGCGATCGGCCAGCAGGTGGCGGCGCAGAATGGCGGCACGCTGGCCAAGGCCTCGCAGGCGACGCGTGGCGGCCAGGCGGTCTGCGTCATCGTCGTGCTGGTGCCCGGCAAGGATGGGCAGCGCCCGCGCCGCACCGAGATCGTCGTTCCGCTGAATTGATATCGAAGTTTCCCAAACTATTGGAATCGCTGTATATCCGCCCTGAACGTCAAGAGGTTTGAACTCCGGCATGCGTGTGCTCGTCGTCGAAGATGACAAGGATCTCAACCGGCAGGTGTCGGACGCGCTGGTCGACGCCGGCTATGTCGTCGACCGCGCCTTCGACGGCGAGGAGGGGCATTTCCTCGGCGACACCGAGCCTTACGACGCCGTCGTCCTCGATATCGGCCTGCCGCAGATGGACGGCATCAGCGTGGTCGAGCGCTGGCGCCGCGGCGGCCGCAAGATGCCGGTGCTGATCCTCACCGCGCGTGACCGCTGGAGCGACAAGGTGGCCGGCATCGATGCCGGCGCCGACGACTATGTCACCAAGCCTTTCCACATCGAGGAGGTGCTGGCGCGGGTCAGGGCGCTGATCCGGCGCGCCGCCGGCCATGCCTCGTCGGAACTGACCTGCGGGCCGCTGCGCCTCGACACCAAGGCATCCAAAGCTGATGTCGACGGCGTGCCGCTGAAGCTGACCTCGCACGAATTCCGTTTGCTTGCCTATCTCATGCACCATATGGGCGAGGTGGTATCGCGCACCGAACTGGTCGAACACCTCTATGACCAGGATTTCGATCGCGATTCCAACACCATCGAAGTCTTCGTCGGCAGGCTGCGCAAGAAGATGGGCATCGACATGATCGAAACCGTGCGCGGCATGGGCTACCGCATGCGTGAGCCGGAGGCGTAAGGCGGAACCGCTCGCTACAATCGCAAGGAAGCCTTTCGCGGCGCGGCTCTGGCCGCGCTCGCTGGCCTTCCGCGTCATTGCGTTCTCGACCCTCTGGGCGATCCTGACGCTGGTCGTCATCTTCACCCTGATCACAACGCTTTACCGTCAGGCGAGCGAGCGCGGCTTCGACAGCTTGCTGTCGGCGCATCTGTTCAACCTGATCGGGTCGGTCGGCATTTCCGACAACGGGGCGCTCACCGGCGCGCCGGATCTTGGCGACCTGCGCTTTTCCGAACCGAATTCCGGCTGGTACTGGTCCGTGGAGCCGGCCTCCGAGGGCGTCCACGGCGAGATCCACTCCTCCTCGATGACGACGTCGGTCCTGTCGCCTTCCGTCGCCGAGGTTCCCTTTAACGCGAACTTCCAGCGCAGCTACTCGGCCGAAGGCATCAAGGGCGAGGAGCTTGAAGTGTTCGAGAGCGAATTCGTCCTCGACGCCAAGAACCGCGCCGCGCGCTTCCGCGTCATGGGCAATCAGACCGAGCTGGAACAGGAGATCGCTACCTTCCAGCGCCGCCTGCTCACCTATCTGTCGCTGTTCGGCGTCGGCATGATAGCCATCAACGCCATTGCCATCCTGATCGGCCTGCAGCCGCTGCGCCGTGTCCGCAACGCGCTGGCCATGGTGCGCGAGGGCACTGCGCAGCGGCTCGACGGCCGCTTCCCGGCCGAGATCGAGCCGCTTGCCAACGAAACCAACGCGCTGATCGAGAACAACAAGCGCATCGTCGAGCGTTCGCGCACGCAGGTCGGCAACCTCGCCCATTCGCTGAAGACGCCGCTCGCGGTGCTGCTCAACGAGGGCCGGGCGCTCGGCGGCGCCAAGGGCCAGCTCATCGCCGAACAGGCCGCCTCGATGCAGAAGCAGGTCGACCACTATCTGCAGCGGGCGCGCGTCGCCGCCCAGCGCGACAGCGTAGTCTACCGCACGCCGGTCACGCCGCTGGTGCAGCGCATGGTGCGGGTGCTGCAGAAGCTCAAGCCGGAGATCAAGCTTACACTGTCGCTGCCGGCGGCCGAGATCATCTTCGGCGGTGAGCGCGAGGATCTGGAGGAACTGCTGGGCAACCTCCTCGACAACGCCCTGAAATGGGCGAAGGGTGCGGTCGCCGTCTCGGTGGCGCCGGTTCCCGGCGTCGGCCTGTTCGAGATATCGATCGAGGATGACGGCCCGGGCATTCCCGAGGACAAGGCGCGCGAGGCGCTGAAGCGGGGCCGGCGCCTCGACGAAACCAAGCCCGGCACCGGGCTCGGCCTCGCCATTGTCGCCGACCTCGTCAACGAATATGGCGGCGTGCTGGCGCTGGAACGCTCCGCCACGGGCGGCTTGAAGGCGGTGGTGCGGTTGCGGAGCCTTCAGTGATGCCTTGCCCGGGCCGGTCGACATCGATGGGCGGAGCATGGTATGCGCCACGTCGATTGCTCCCGATGTCGGCGGCCGCGGCCAAATTTCCGACAAACATCAACACTATGGCCACGCCAACTTTCCCGATGGCGCCGCCCCCAGCACATCCTGCTCGAGAAAACCGGTTGTTGGCATGAAGATTCGCGTCGCGCTCGTTTCCGCACTGCTGGCCGTTTCCGGCTGCACGACGCTGAGCCGGGGCGGCCCGGACGCCGGCGTCACGCCGGCCGCTACGCCGCCGGCCGGCGGCAAGGTGGCCACCACGATCATTTCGGCCATGCACGGCGGCCTTGTCGGCGGATCGATCGGCTCCGGCCTCGACGACACCGACAAGCGCAAGGCGCTGGAAGCCGAATACAAGGCGCTCGAATACACGGCGAGCGGCCAGAAGGTGACCTGGAAGGGCGACAGCACGGGCCATTCCGGCGAAGTCGTCGCAGCTCAGCCGTATAGGGTGGGTTCGCAGGACTGCCGGCAGTACACCCATACGGTCTTCACCGGCACCGCCAGCGCCACCGCGCGCGGTACCGCCTGCCGCAACGGCGACGGCAGCTGGACGCCGCTGACCTGACCAATGCATGTCGCCCAAAAGTGTGAAGCGGTTTTGGGACAACGACATGCATCAAGAAGAAACCGGCCAGAGGCTTGTCGGGTTGACGTCGATCAATGACGGGCGGACGCTTGGCCGTCAAAGCGTCGCAGCGTGCCTGTGTTGGCAGGGCAGGGCTCTGCCGTTATTGGAAGAACCATGCTGTTCTGGGTCATAGCCGCGATCCTCACGCTGGGCGCCAGCCTGGCGGTGCTGCTGCCGCTGGCCGGCGGCACCAAGGGCGCGTCCAGCGCCGGCGAGCATGACCTCGAAGTCTATCGCGACCAGTTGTCGGAACTCGACCGCGACGTGGCGCGTGGCCTGATCCAGCCGGCGGAGGCTGAGGAAGCGCGCGCCGAAATCGGTCGTCGCATCCTGCGCCTGGGCGCTGCTGGTCAGTCCGGCCCGGCCGCCCGGCGGTCATCCATGGCGACCAGGCTGGTCGCGACGGCGGCCGTGCTGGCGGTGCCACTGGTCAGCTGGGGCCTCTATATCAAGCTCGGCTCGCCCGACCTGCCGTCGCAGCCTCTGACGGAGAGGCTCGCCAAGAACCCCGCCGACTCCTCGGTCGACGAACTGGTGGCGCGCGCCGAGGCGCATCTTGCCGCCAACCCGTCCGATGGCAGGGGCTGGGACGTGCTGGCGCCGGTCTATCTGCGGCTGCAGCGCTATTCCGACGCGGTCAGCGCCTACCGCAACGCCATCCGCCTCGACGGCGACAGCGCGGCCCGCCAGGCCGGTCTCGGCGAGGCGATCGCCAACGCCGCCGGCGGCATCGTGTCGGCCGAGGCTCAGGCTGCCTTCGAGGCGGCGCTGAAGCAGGACCCCGCCAATGCGAAGGCGAGCTTCTATCTGGCGATGGGCTTGGCGCAGGAGGGCCGCACCGGCGAGGCGACGGCGGCCTGGCAAAAGATGCTGGCCGCGCTGCCGCCGGACTCTCCGTGGCGCGGCGCGGTCGAGCAGGCGCTGGCCGACACGGCAAGCAAGTCCGCTGCGGCGGGCGCACCCGCCAACGGCCCGGATGCGCAAGCCGTGGACGCCGCGCAGCAGATGTCGCCCCAGGACAGGCAAGCGATGATCGAGACCATGGTCGCCAGCCTCGACGAAAAGCTCAAGCAAAACCCGCGCGATGTGGAAGGATGGATGCGGCTCATTCGTTCCTATGCGGTGCTGGGCAAGGCCGACCAGGCGCGCGATGCGCTCGGCCGCGCCATTGCCGCCTTTGGCGCCGACAGCGAGGAAGCGAAGAAATTCACCGCCTTTGCCGCCACGCTCGGCCTGGCGGCGACGGAGTAGACGATGACGCGCAAGCAGAAGCGACTGTCGGTGATCGTGGCCGGGCTGGCATTCCTCGCCGCCGCGACCGGTCTCACCTTCTACGCGCTTGGCCAGAAGGCGTCCTATTTCTACATGCCCGGCGATCTGGCAACAGCGACTGTCCAGCCCGGCCAGCGCATCCGCCTTGGCGGGCTCGTCGAAAAGGGCACGATCGTGCGCGGGCAGGGCGCGACGGTCGCCTTTTCGGTGACCGACAAGCAGAAATCGGTCAAGGTCACCTATACTGGCATCCTGCCCGACCTGTTTCGCGAGGAGCAGGGCGTCATCACAGAAGGCAGCTTTGGCGCGGACGGCATTTTCGTCGCTGACAGCGTGCTTGCCAAGCATGACGAGCGCTACATGCCGAAGGAAGTCGCCGACGGGCTGAAGGCCAAGGGTGTCTGGCAGGAAAGCAAGAGCCAATAATGGTCGAAACCGGACATTTCGCGCTCGTCCTGGCCTTTGCGCTGTCATTGGTGCAGATGCTGGTGCCGCTCTATGGCGCGCGCGTCGGCAACCTGAAAATGATGGCGGTTGGCGGTCCGGTGGCGGTCACCGGCTTCGCGCTCACCGCGCTGTCCTTCGCCGCGCTGGCCAGCGCCTATGCCGGGTCCGACTTCTCGGTGGCGAGCGTCTGGGAGAACTCGCACTCGCTGCAGCCGCTGATCTACAGGATCACCGGTACCTGGGGCAACCACGAGGGCTCGATGCTGCTCTGGGTGCTGATCCTGACCTTTTTCGGCGCGCTTGTCGCCGTGTTCGGCTCCAACCTTCCGGCAACCCTCAGGGCCAATGTGCTCGCCGTGCAAGGGACGATCGGCGCCGCCTTCTTCCTGTTCATCCTGGCGACGTCCAATCCCTTCATCCGGCTCAATCCGGCGCCGATCGAGGGCCGTGATCTCAACCCCATCCTGCAGGACCTCGGCCTCGCCATCCATCCGCCGCTGCTCTATCTCGGCTATGTCGGCTTCTCGATCTGTTTCTCCTTTTCGGTCGCCGCGCTCATCGAGGGCCGCATCGACGCCTCCTGGGCGCGCTGGGTGCGGCCATGGACGCTGGTCGCCTGGATGTTCCTCACCGGCGGCATCGCCATGGGCTCCTACTGGGCCTATTACGAGCTCGGCTGGGGCGGTTTCTGGTTCTGGGACCCGGTCGAGAACGCCTCCTTCATGCCGTGGCTCGCAGGCACGGCGCTGCTCCATTCGGCGATCGTCATGGAAAAACGCTCGGCGCTGAAGATATGGACGCTGCTGCTCGCCATCCTCACCTTCTCGCTGTCGCTGCTTGGCACCTTCCTGGTGCGCTCCGGCGTGCTCACCTCGGTGCATGCCTTTGCCACTGACCCGGCGCGCGGCGTTTTCATCCTCTGCATCCTGACGCTGTTCATCGGCGGTTCGCTGGCGCTGTTCGCGCTGCGCGCCTCGAGGCTGACAGCCGGCGGCCTGTTCCATCCGATCTCGCGCGAGGGCGCGCTCGTCCTCAACAATCTGTTTCTCACCACCGCCACGGCAACCGTGCTCGTCGGCACGCTCTATCCGCTGGCGCTCGAAGCCGTCACCGGCGGCAAGATCTCGGTTGGCGCGCCGTTCTTCGACCTCACCTTCGGCCCGCTGATGCTGCCGCTCTTGGCGATCGTGCCGTTCGGGCCGCTGCTTGCCTGGAAGCGCGGCGATGTCCTTGCGGCCGCCCAGCGCCTTATGGCGGCCTTCGCCGCAGCGCTCGTCGCCGTGCTGGTGACGGCGCTGTTCATCGACGGCGCCTCGGTGTTCGCCGCCCTTGGCGTCGGTCTCGCCGTCTGGCTGCTCTGCGGCGCGCTCACCGATCTCGCCGTCAAGTCCGGGCTCGGCAATGTTGCGCCGGCGGTTGTGCTCAGCCGCTTTACCGGCCTGCCGCGCTCCGTGTTCGGCACCGCGCTTGCCCATCTCGGCCTTGGCCTGACCCTGCTCGGCATCGTCGGCACGGTCTCATTCGGCACCGAGAAGATCCTGACCATGCACGCCGGCGAAACGGTGGAGCTTTCCGGTAACACGCTGCGCTTCGAGGGCCTCTACCCGGCGCAGGGACCGAACTACAGCGAGGATCGTGGCCGCTTCCTCGTCATCGGCACCGACGGCAACGCCAAGGGCGAGATCAGCTCGGCAAAGCGCTTCTATCCGGTGCGGCAGACGACGACGACCGAATCCGGCATCAGGACGATCGGGTTCAGTCAGCTCTACCTTTCGCTCGGCGACGAGGGCAATGACGGCTCCGTCGTCGTTCGGCTGTGGTGGAAGCCGCTGGTGACGCTGATCTGGGGCGGCGCCCTGGTGATGATGGCGGGCGCTTTGATGTCGCTGATGGACCGCCGCCTGCGCGTCGGTGCGCCGTCGCGCCGCCGCAAGCCGGCCGGCGCCGCGCCTGCCGCGAGCGCGCCATGAAGGTCAGGCTTTCGCTCGCCTCGCTGGCGTTGCTGCTGGGCCTGCTCTTCGCCGGCAGCGCCTTCGCGGTGAAGCCCGACGAGGTGCTCGCCGATCCGGCGCTGGAGGCGAGGGCGCGCGCGCTGTCGGAAGGGCTGCGCTGCATGGTCTGCCAGAACCAGTCGATCGACGAATCCGACGCCGACCTCGCCCGCGACCTGCGCCTCCTGGTGCGCCAGCGCCTCGTTGCCGGCGACAGCGACCAGCAGGTGATGGACTACATCGTCTCTCGCTATGGCGAGTTCGTGCTGTTGAAGCCGCGCTTCAGCCTGCGCAACGCGCTGCTGTGGGGCACGCCGGTCATTCTTCTCCTTGCCGGCGGGTTGTTCATCCTGCTCAGCGCCCGCTCACGCCGCTCGGCCCCCGCGAACACGCTCACCGCCGAGGAGCAGGCGGCGCTGGACAAGATGCTGCGCGACTGAGCACCAACATTACAAAACTTTCATGTACCGGAAATGGCGCCGTAATGTGCGGCTCTCTATTCCTCTTGCCGGAGGATGCCAGCCTGAGCGCATCCCTTGTGAAAGAGGATACGAGACCCATGAATATTGCCCCCAATTCATATTTCGGCACCCGCAAGCGGCTGACCGCGACCGTTGCGTCGCTGGCTGTCATAGGCGCGCTCGGCGTCGGCGCGCTCGCCACCGGAACCGCCCCCGTTCTGGCCGATGCAGTGCGTGTCGAGGCGCCGCAGGTTCCAAGCTTCGCCGATGTCGTCGAGCGCGTTTCCCCGGCCGTCGTCAGCGTCAAAGTCAAGGCCAAGATCGAGCCCGCCGCCGATGACGGTTCCGACCAGTCCGACGATCAGGACGGCATGAACAACCTGCCCGACAATCCGCAGCTGCGCCGCTTCTTCAAGGAATTCCGTGGCTTCGGCGATCAGGGCGGCCAGTTCGGCATGCGCCGTTTCAATCACCGCGGCCACAATGACGGCCAGCCGCGCCCGGTCGCTCAGGGCTCCGGCTTCTTCATCTCCGATGACGGCTACCTCGTCACCAACAACCATGTCGTCGAAGAGGGCTCCGCTTTCACCGTGGTGATGAACGACGGCAAGGAGCTCGACGCCAAGCTGATCGGCACCGATCCGCGCACCGATCTCGCCGTGCTCAAGGTCGAAGGCGACGGCAAGTTCACCTATGTCGACTTCGCCGACGATTCCAAGGTTCGCGTCGGTGACTGGGTGGTGGCCGTCGGCAATCCGTTCGGCCTTGGCGGCACCGTGACCGCCGGCATAGTCTCGGCCCGCGGCCGCGATATCGGCGCCGGCCCCTATGACGACTTCCTGCAGATCGACGCCTCGGTAAATCGCGGCAATTCGGGCGGCCCGACCTTCAACCTCAACGGCCAGGTCGTCGGCATCAACACCGCGATCTTCTCGCCCTCGGGCGGCAGCGTCGGCATCGCCTTCGACATCCCGGCCTCGACCGCCAAGGAAGTGGTGCAGGACCTGATGAAGAGCGGCTCCGTCCAGCGCGGCTGGCTGGGCGTCGAGATCCAACCGGTCACCTCCGACATCGCCGAGTCACTCGGGCTGAAGTCCGAAAAGGGCGCGCTGGTGTCGAGCGCCCAGGACGACGGCCCTGGCAAGAGGGCAGGTATTGCCGCCGGCGATGTCATCACCCAGGTCGACGGCAAGGACGTCGCTTCGCCGAAAGAGCTCGCCCGTCTGATCGGCGCCTATGCGCCGGGCAAGTCGGTGGATGTCACCGTGTGGCGCGACGGCAAGAGCGAGAACGTCAAGGTCGACCTCGGCAAGCTGCCGGCGGGCGACAAGCAGGCGTCGAACGATGACAGCAAGCAGCCGGCGACGCCAAAGGCCGATACGCTGGCCGATCTCGGCCTCACCGTCACCAAGTCGGATAACGGCAAAGGGCTGGTGGTCACCGATGTCGATCCCGACAGCGACGCCGCCGATCGCGGCATCCAGCCCGGCGATGTCATCACCTCGGTCAACTCGACCGAGGTGAGCGGCACGGCAGATGTCGACAAGGCGATGGCCGACGCGGTGAAGTCGGGCCGCAAGGCGGTGCTGGTGCAGATCACCCGCGACGACGCGAACCGCTTCGTCGCGCTGCCCGTCGCCAAGGGCTGACGATCGCGCAACTTTTCCCGAAGCGGCGGTTTCAACACCCCCGAGCCGCCGCAGGGGAAAGCACGGGGCCCGAATACGTTAGTCAGTCACCGTGTTCCGACCCCGGCGGCAGCGGGCTTCCCATCGCCCGCTGCCGCTCCCAACCATCAAAGGCCCTGATGCTCATGCCGGCCACTCAATCTCAGAGCGAAATTGCGTATAACGGCTCTATGAAGATTCTGGTCATAGAAGACGATCGCGAGGCCGCCGACTATCTGCAGAAGGCCTTTGCCGAGGCCGGCCACACCGCCCATGTCGCCGGCGACGGCGAAACCGGCTTCGCGCTCGCCGATGCCGGCGACTATGACGTCATGGTTGTCGATCGCATGATGCCGCGCCGCGACGGCCTGTCGGTGATCGCCGGCCTGCGCTCCAGGGGCAACACGACGCCGGTGCTGATCCTGTCGGCGCTGGGCGAGGTCGACGATCGCGTCACCGGCCTGCGCGCCGGCGGCGACGACTATCTGACCAAGCCCTATGCCTTTTCCGAACTGCTCGCCCGCGTCGAGGTGCTGAACCGCCGCGCCAGCGCCAGGGAAGCCGAAACCGTCTACCGGGTCGGCGATCTCGAGCTCGACCGGCTCTCCCATTCGGTCCGCCGCGCCGCGCGCGAGATCACGCTGCAGCCGCGCGAGTTCCGCCTGCTCGAATATCTGATGCGCCATGCCGGCCAGGTGGTGACGCGGACCATGCTGCTCGAGAATGTCTGGGACTATCATTTCGATCCGCAGACCAACGTCATCGACGTCCACGTCTCGCGCCTGCGCGGCAAGATCGAGAAGGGTTTCGACAAGCCGATCCTGCACACGGTTCGCGGCGCCGGCTATATGCTGAAGGGCGGGTAGCACCTGCCATGGCATTGTCCGTGCCCGCCATCATGAGGACGACGGCAGCGCGGCTCTCGGCGCTCTATTTCCTGCTCTTCGCCCTGTGCGCCGTGCTGCTGGTCTTCTACATGACCTCGCTGTCGGCGCGCATGCTGACCGCGCAGACGCAGGAGACCATCAACGACGAGGTACTGGGGCTTGCCCGCGCCTATCAGCGCGGCGGCCTGCCGGTTCTGGTCCGCGTTGTCGAAGCCCGGTCCCGCCAGCCCGGCGCCAATCTCTATCTCATCGCCGACGCTAACGGCCAGATCCTGACCGGCAACGTGCAGAGCCTGGCGCCCGGGGTGATCGAGACCGAGGGCTGGACGACCGAGCCGTTCTCATATCAGCGCTTCGGCGAGGGCGAACTCGAACGGCAGCGCAATCAGGCTCCCGACCAGACCACGCCCCCGGCTGGCGAGAACGAGACGCAGTCCGAGGGCGAAAAGGGCCACAACGCGATCGCGCTGGTGCTGAGACTTCCCAACCAGATGATCATGCTGGTCGGCCGCGACCTCGGCGAGCCCGAGCGCTTCCGCGCCGTCATCCGCCGCGCCCTGATGCTGGCGCTGGGCATGATGGGGCTTGGCGGGCTCCTGATCTGGTTCTTCGTCGGGCGCGCCGCGCTGAAGCGCATCGACAGTGTGTCCGAGGCCAGCCGCCGCATCATGGGCGGCGACCTTACCGGTCGTCTCCCGGTCACCGGCGCCGGCGACGAGTTCGATCGCCTGTCCGAGAACCTCAACGCCATGCTGGCCAGGATCGCCAAGCTGAACGAGGGGCTGAAGCAGGTTTCCGACAACATCGCGCATGATCTGAAGACGCCGCTGACCAGGCTGCGCAACCGCGCCGAGGCAACGCTTGCCGGCCGGCAAAAGACCCCCGACTACCGGCAGGCGCTGGAAAGCACGATTGCCGAATCCGACCAGCTGATAAAGACCTTCAACGCCATCCTGATGATCTCCAGGCTGGAGGCCGGCTATTCCTCGGAGACCACCAGCCCGGTCGACCTTGCGGCAGCCGTCCGCGACGTCGTCGAGCTCTACGAGCCGGTGGCCGAAGAGGCTGGCGTGACGATCGAGACCTCCGTCGAGGAGGATTTCGCCGTCAACGGCAATCGCGAACTGATCGGCCAGGCGCTTTCGAACATCGTCGACAATGCCATCAAATATTCGACCGACGCGACGACGAAGCCGTCCGTCCGCGTGGCGCTGCAGCGCATCGACAGGGAAGTCAGGCTGTCGGTCACGGACAATGGCCAGGGCATTCCCGACGATGCCGATCGCGCCAGGGTGACCGAGCGCTTCGTGCGGCTGGAGAAGAGCCGCTCGCAGCCAGGGTCGGGCCTAGGCCTGAGCCTCGCCAAGGCGATCATGACTTTCCACAAGGGCAGGCTTGATCTTCTGCCCGCCAATCCCGGATTGTCCGTTATCATGAGTTTTCCCGCACGGGAGAACCAATGATGGCGGTGAGGATGGCTGCGAAACGCATTGATACCGAATGGCGCCTGCAACCGGCGGCAACGCTTTTGCCGCTGGACGCAGATCGCGCAAGACGCGAATTGTCGGAAATCGCTTCGGCGGCCGCGGAAGAAGGCCTTGCCCGCCTGGAAACATTCCTGGCGGCCGAGGGCGTGGACCAGGACCTCCTCGCCGCCGTCTTCGACCTGTCGCCATTCCTGCGCGATGTGGCGCGGCGCCGCCCGCAAATCCTCGATGTCTTGTTCGACACCGATGTGAAGGCTCGGCTTGCAGCGATCGGCGAGGCCATAGGCAAGGCGGCGCGGGCCGAGACGGTCTCCGAACAGAGCCTGATGATGGAGCTCAGGCAATGGAAGACGGAGTCGCATTTCCTGATCGCCTTGGCCGATCTCGCCGGCGAGGCCGAGCCGGCGCTGACCGTGCGGCGCCTCAGCGACCTCGCCGACGCCTGCACCCGCGCCGCCGTCGATTTTTTGCTGCGCGACGCGCACGGGCAGGGCAAGCTCAGATTGCCCAACCCCGAAAACCCGGCGCGCCAGTCGGGCTGGATCCTGCTCGGCATGGGCAAGCTCGGCGCGCATGAGCTGAATTTTTCGTCCGACATCGACCTCGTCGTCTTCTTCGATCCCGACGCGCCGGCGATCGTCGATCCGCTCGATGCGACGGAATTGTTTGCGCGCCTCACACGCCGCCTCGTGCGGATCCTCCAGGACCGCACCGAGCATGGCTATGTCTTCCGCACCGATTTGAGGCTGCGGCCCGATCCCGGCTCGACGCCGCTGGCGATACCGGTCGAGGCAGCGCTTCACTACTATGAGGGGCGCGGTCAGAACTGGGAGCGCGCCGCCATGATCAAGGCGCGTCCCGTGGCCGGCGATCTCGCCGCGGGCGCTGCGTTCCTGAAAGAGCTGCAGCCTTATGTCTGGCGCAAATACATGGACTACGCGGCGATCGCCGACGTCCACTCAATCAAGCGCCAGATCCATGCGCACAAGGGCCACGGCGAGATCGCGGTCAAGGGCCACAACGTCAAGCTCGGTCGCGGCGGCATCCGCGAGATCGAGTTCTTCGTCCAGACGCAGCAGTTGATTGCCGGCGGCCGCTTCCCGGAACTGCGCGGCCGCGAGACGGTGCCGATGCTCGGCCAGCTTGCCGCGCGCGGCTGGATCACCGCCGACGCGCGCGATGCCCTCGCCCGGCAATACTGGTTCCTGCGCCGCGTTGAGCATGCCATCCAGATGGTCGCGGACGAGCAGACCCATATCCTGCCCGAGAGCGACGAGGGGCTGGAGCGCATCGCCCGCATGCTCGGCTTTGTCGACCAGGCGCGCTTCGCCGAGGCCTTCCGCGCCTCGCTGCAGCAGGTCGAGCGTCACTATGCGGCTTTGTTCGAGACCGCGCCGGAACTTTCGGCCGGCGTCGGCAACCTGGTCTTCACCGGCGACGTCGACGATCCCGATACGCTGCAGACCTTGCAGCGCCTCGGCTTCCAGCGGCCGAGCGACATCTGCCGCGTCATCCGCGGCTGGCATTTCGGCCGCTACCGCGTCACCCTGTCGGCGGAGGCGCGCGAGCGGCTGACCGAACTGACGCCGGCGCTGCTCAAGGCTTTCGGCCAGACGCGGCGGGCCGACGAGGCGGTGATGCGCTTCGACGAGTTCCTTGCCGGCCTGCCTGCCGGCATCCAGCTTTTCTCGCTGCTGCAGTCCAACCCGGCTCTGCTGAAATTGATGGCGACGATCATGGGCGCCGCCCCGAGGCTTGCCGCCATCATCACACGCCGGCCGCATGTCTTCGACGGCCTGCTCGATCCGGCTCTGCTCGCCGAACTGCCCGACCGCGCCTATCTCTCGGCGCGGCTCGCCGCTTTCATCGAGGGCGACCGCGCCTACGAGGACGTGCTCGATCGCTTGCGCATCTTTGCCTCGGAACAAAAATTCCTGATCGGCGTCAGGCTGCTTGCCGGCGCCATCGATCCGGCCCGCGCCGGCCGCGCCTTTTCCGACCTTGCCGATCTCACCATCGAGGCGGCATTGCAGGCGGTCATCGCCGAATTCGCGCTGCGCCACGGCAGCATCGCCGGCGGCACGGTGGCGCTGCTCGGCATGGGCAAGCTCGGCAGCCGCGAGCTGACGGCGGGCTCCGATGTCGACCTGATCCTGCTCTACGACCACGATCCGGACGCAGAGGAGTCCGACGGCGAAAAGCCGCTTGCGCCCTCCCACTACTATACCCGCATGACGCAGCGCCTGATTGCCGCCGTCTCGGCGCCGACGGCGGAGGGCGTGCTCTACGAGCTGGACCTTCGCTTGCGCCCCTCCGGCAACAAGGGGCCGGTCGCCACTCACGTCGATGCCTTCAAGAAGTACCAGCGCCAGGACGCCTGGACCTGGGAGCACATGGCGCTGGCGCGGGCGCGCGCCATAGGCGGTGACGCCGCACTCTGCGCCGAGGTGGAGACGGAGGTGGCCGCCGTGCTGGCCCTGCAGCGCGACGCCCCCAAGGTGGTGGCCGAGGCGTCGGAGATGCGCGCGCTGATCGAGAAGGAAAAGCCGCCGCGCGACCGCTGGGACATCAAGCTGATCCCGGGCGGCCTGATCGATCTCGAATTCATCGCCCAGGTGGCGGTGCTCACCGGCCATGTCGTCGAGGCTGGCCGCAGGGTGACCGCGACGGCCGACATCCTGGCGCGGCTTTCTCCCGATTTCGCCGGCGCCGATGTCAGGCAGCAACTGTGCGATGCCTACGCGCTCTATCTCGCGCTGACCCAGATGATCAGGCTCTGCCTCACCGGTGAGTTCCAGCGCGACGACGTGCCGCCGGGGCTCTCGGATCTGCTTCTGGCGGTGACCGACCTGCCGGATTTCGCTGTTCTGGAAGCGCATCTCAAGGACACGTCGCGAAAGGTCAGACAGGATTTCGACCTCTTGCTTCGTGCTAAGAACTCATGACGAAGGGATGAATGTTACGGCGAGAGCGTCGGGCCCGATGCGGAGGAAATCCGATGCTCGAACAAAGAGATGGATGGCGGCCTGAATCTGATTGAGAGGTTGCCGTCCTGGCATCGGGGGTGACGATGCAACAGGAGAAGACCATGAGAAAGTCTACCAAGCTTGCCCTTGCTTTCATGGCGCTCGCGGGCGCTGTCGGCACCACGGCCTATGCCGAAAACAACGCCAGCGCCAAAATGCGTGACGACATGATGCAGCGCCTCGACGAGGCGCTGAAGGGCCCCAACGGCGCCATCACCTTCGACCAGTTCTCCGACGCCATGGACTCGCGGCTGAAGAAGCTCGTCGCCGAGAATGGCGGCAGGCTGACTGTCGGCGAGCTCGCCGACGCGCTGGAGAAGGCGCGCTTCGAGCGCATGGCAAGGCGCATCATCGCGCGCTTCGACAGCAGGGGCGACGGCACGCTGACCGCAGACGACATCACGAGCCGCCAGAAGAAGCTGTTCGCCATGCTGGACAGGAACAATGACGGCAAGATCGAAAAGGGCGAACTGCCGAAGGGCGGCCGCTTCGGACGTCATCGGCAGTGGGACGGCGGGGACGGCGACGACGGCGTGCAGTGAGGCTGAATGATCTGGATCCGGCGACTGGAGTGCCGGACTCTCGAAAGGCCACGTTCTTTCGCGCCCCCCTCTGTCCTGCCGGACAGAGGGGGTGCTGTCCCGCCGACATAGCCGGATTCTGAAACACGCGAAGCTGAAAAACTAAGCCGCAGCTTTTACCGAAGGCGTCGCCTTCTTCAGCGGGATGCGCACCGACACGATCGTGCCGACGCCTTCGGTCGAGCGGATCTTCAACGCGCCGCCCTGCAGCTCGGCCAGCGAGCGCGAGATGGCGAGCCCAAGGCCCGACCCGGCATGGTTCTTGGAGAACTGGTTCTGCACCTGCTCGAACGGCCGGCCGAGCTTGCTCAGCGCCGACTTGGGGATGCCGCAGCCATTGTCCTCGATCGTCAGAACCAGCGCTCCTGAAGCGCTGCGCGCCCGCACCGAGATGTGCCCGCCCTGACCGGTGAACTTCACGGCGTTGGAAAGCAGATTTATGGCGATCTGCTTGATGGCGCGGCGGTCGGCGAACAGCCGCATCGCATCGGCGATGCGGGTCTCCACCGTGATCGACTTCTCCGCCGCCTGCAACGAGATGACGCGCACCGTCTCCTTGATCAGAGGGCAGAGGTCGATCTCCTCGCGGTCCATCGAGAACTGGCCGGCCTCGATCTTCGACATGTCGAGTATGTCGTTGATGACGCCGAGCAGGTACTTGCCGCTGCCGTTGATGTCGGTGGCATATTCCTCGTAGCGCGGCGAGCCGAGCGGCCCGAACAGGCCCTGTTCCATCAATTCGGAGAAGCCGATGATGGCGTTGAGCGGCGTGCGCAGCTCATGCGACATGTTGGCCAGGAATTCGGACTTCGCCCGGTTCGCCGCCTCGGCGCGTTCGGTTTCCTTCATGTATTTGCGGTTGAGTTCGACCAGTTCCCTGGCGCGCTCCTCTTCCGCCCGGCGGGCGAGGCTGAGGTCGTGGATCGTCGCCATCAGCCGTCGTTCGCTGTCGACCAGCTTTTCCTGGTGCAGCTTGATCTGGGTGATGTCGGAGCCGACCGAGACGGTGCCGCCGTCCCTGGTGCGCAATTCGTTGACCTGCAGCCAGCGGCCGTCGGCAAGCTGGCGCTCGAACGTCGAGCCGCCCTGTGGGCCGTTGGCGTTGGCCAGCCTGCGCTCCGAGGCGAAGGCCAGCATCCGCTCCTCCAGCACGGCGCGGACGGCGCCCGGCATCACGTCGCGGTCCGACAGGCCGTTGTCCTTCTGGTATTTGGAATTGCACATGATCAGCCGCTCGGCGGCATCCCACAGCACGAAGGATTCGTTGATGTTCTCGATGGCGGTCCGCAAGCGCAGATCCGCCGCCTCCGAGCGCAGCGCGAGATGCCGCTGCTCGGTGACGTCGACGGCGATGCCGATCAGCTGGATCTCCGGCGCCTCGGGGTCGATCACCTGGGCCCGCGCGCGCATCCATACCCATTGGCCGTCGGCGTGCCGCATGCGGAACACCTGGTCGATATGATCGATCTCGCGCTCGACGATGCGGTTGGCGAGTTCGAACAGGTCGCCGTCCTCGGGATGGATGATCTCGTCGACCTCGCCGAAGGACAGCATCGTGTCGCAGGGCTCGTAGCCCAGCATGTCGTACATCGAGCGCGACCAGTACATCTTGCCGCGCACCATGTCCCAGTCCCACAGGCCGCAGCGGCCGCGCACCAGCGCCATGTCGATGCGCTGATGCGCCTCGAGGTAAATGCGGTCGGCGGCCTGGGCGCGCGCCGCCTGGCCGAAATAGGCGTAGAGGATGATAATCAGCACGCCGGCCGTCAGCACGAACAGGGTGACGTTGAGCGAGACCGTCTTGCGCCAGCTGTCGAAGACTGCGTCTTTCGGCACCAGAGCGGCGGCGGCGTTCTTGCGGCTGGCCGTCAGGCTCACCGCCGCGTACCAGTCCTGCCCGCCGATGCTGACCTCCATGACGCCGGCGCGCTCGCCGAACATGAACAGCGGCTGGCCGCCGAGAACGAGGCTGTCCAGCGAACGCCCCTGCCAGCCGCTCGACAGCGGCGACACGGCGATGATCTTGAAGCTGCCGTCGGTGATCGCCAGCACATGGCTGCGGCCCATGGCGCCCTGGCGGCCGGTGCTCTCCATCAGGTCCGCCGCGCTGACGGTGGCCGCATTCGGGTCGGCGGCGATCGCGCTCGCCATCTGGCCCACCGCCAGCGAAAGGATTGCCTTGGCGTCGCGCTCGACCTCGTCGCGCTCGTTCATCAGCGACAGGACGCGCAGCGCGGCGATGACGATCAGGAAGATGATGATGAGGGCAGGGATCGAGCGGCGCAGCCACGGCTCGGCCGCCAGCAGCCGCCGATAGGCGGGTTCGGCGATCAGCCTTGTATTGCCGGCAAGGCCGTCGCGCCGCGCCTTGCGACGCTCAAAAGCCTTCCCTCCGGGCGCGCCCCACGCGTCCGCCTTGGCCATAAATGGCTACTCCCCGAATTCCCTCTGCTTGATGATCCGGTTACGCCGCACGTCCGAATCGTCATTAAAGAATCAAAGGTGATTCGCGTTGTCCAGAGGCGCGGCCAAAAAAGATTAAAAGTTGATTGAAATTCGTCGAAACTGCCAATCTCCCCCCACGAGGGGGGAGATCGCTAGTCACGCCAGCGTCCGCTCGACGATATCCCTTAGATCCGCCGACAGCTTTTCCGTGCCTGCGATCGCAAGCAGCGCCTCCCTGGCCTTGGCTTGGCGCCCCGGCTCCAGCGATCGCCAGGAGCGCAACGCGGTCGCCAGCCTGGCCGCCACCTGCGGATTGCGTTTCTCGACCTCGAGCACGGTCTCGGTGAAGAAGCGGTAGCCTTCGCCGTCGGCGCGGTGGAAGCCGGTCTGGTTGGCGCTAGAGAAGGTGCCGATGAGCGAGCGCACACGGTTCGGGTTGGCCATCGAGAAGGCCGGATGCCCGGTCAGCGCGCGCACCGTCTCGACGGTCTTGGGGCCGGGCACGCCGGCCTGGATCTGGAACCATTTGTCCATCACCAGCGCATCGTTGCGGTACTTGGCCTCGAAATCGGCCAGCGCCTGTTGCGCTTCGGCCGACCCGGCATGGCGGTGCGCCAGCACGGTCAGCGCGGCCGCGCGGTCGGTCATGTTGCTGGCGGAGCGGAAGTGAGTTGCCGCAAGCGCGGCGCCTTCCGGCAGCAGCGCCAAATAGTCGAGCAGGATGTTGCGCAGCGCCCGCCGGCCCGCACTCGCCGCATCGGGGCTGAATGGCCCCTTGTCGGCAAGCCGCTCGTAGAGGCCGGTGAAGTTTTCCCGGTTCGCCCTGGCAATGGCCAGTGCCAGCGCCTCGCGGGCGGCCAAGATGGCGTCGGGATCGATGCCCTTGCCGATGTCGCGGGCGATGTCGGCTTCGCCCGGAAGCGAAAGCGCCAGCGCCCGGTAGGCCGGCTCCAGCGTCTCGTCGGCGGCGATCCTGCCGGCAAGTTCGGTGAGCCGCTGGGCAAAGGCCGGCGGCTTGCCGCCGAGCACCTGGCGGAAGGCTGCGATCAGCGCATCGGTGAGCAGCGTGTTGAAGGCCTGCCAGCGCGAGAAACTGTCGCTGTCATGGCCGGCAAGGAAGAACTGGTCGTCGGTCTTCTGCTCGACCGACAGCGTGACCGGTGCCGAGAAGCCGCGGTTGAGCGACACCGCCGGGCGCTCGGCGACGCCGGTGAAGCGCACGACATGCCGGCGCTTGCGGATGTGGATGACTCCGTCCTCGACGGTGGCGCCCTCGACGTCACCGTAAGAGACGGGCTTGCCGCCGGCACCGACCAGACCGAAGCCGAGCGGAATGTGCATCAGCCGCTTGCGGCTCTCCGACGGCGTCGGCGGCACCGACTGCTCGATCTCCAGCGTGAACTCCTTTGCCCGTGCGTTGTGCGAGGAACTGACGGTCAGGTTCGGCGTGCCCGCCTGATGGTACCAAAGCGCGAATTGCGACAGGTCGCGCCCCGAGGCGTCCTCGAACACTTTCAGGAAATCCTCGATGGTCGCCGCCTCTCCGTCATGCCGCTCGAAATAGAGGTCCATGCCGGCGCGGAACGCTTCGGCGCCGAGGATGGTGCGGATCATGCGCACCACTTCCGAACCCTTCTCGTAGACGGTCGCCGTGTAGAAGTTGTTGATTTCGCGGTAGCGGCGCGGCCTGACCGGATGCGCCAGCGGCCCCTGGTCCTCGGGGAACTGGTGCGCGCGCAGCGTGCGCACCTCGGCGATGCGCTTGACCGCCCGCGAGCGCTGGTCGGCGGAGAATTCGTGGTCGCGGTAAACGGTCAGCCCTTCCTTCAGGCAGAGCTGGAACCAGTCGCGGCAAGTGATTCTGTTGCCAGTCCAATTGTGGAAATACTCATGCGCGATGATCGCCTCGATATTGGCGAAGTCGGCATCGGTCGCGGTCTCCTCGTCGGCCAGCACATACTTGTCGTTGAAGATGTTGAGGCCCTTGTTCTCCATCGCGCCCATGTTGAAGTCGGAGACGGCGACGATGTTGAAGACGTCGAGGTCGTATTCGCGGCCGAAGGCTTCCTCGTCCCATTTCATCGAGCGCTTCAGCGCATCCATCGCATAGCCGGCGAGCCGCTCCTTGCCCGGCTCGACATAGATGCCGAGCTCGACCGTGCGGCCGGACAGCGTGGTGAAACTGTCGGCGACCTTGCCGAGCGCGCCTGCCACCAGCGCGAACAGGTAGGACGGCTTGGGGAAGGGGTCGTGCCAGACCTTATAGTGCCAGCCATCCGCAAGCACGCCGCTTTCGACAGGATTGCCGTTCGACAAAAGCAGCGGCGCTTCGTTGTGCGGCGCCTCGATGCGCACCGTGTAGATCGAGAGGATATCCGGCCGGTCGAGGAAATAGGTGATGCGCCGGAAACCCTCGGCTTCGCACTGCGTGCAATAGACATTGCTGGAGCGATAGAGCCCCATCAGCGCTTCATTGCGCGCCGGCGCGATTTCGGTTTCCAGCACCAGCTCGAAGCGGGAGGCGGCCGGCGGCTTCAGGACGGCGAGTTCGTCCGGCGTCGCCGCGTAGTCCACCGGCTGGAGGTCACGGCCGTCAATGGCAATACCGAGCAGCGTCAGCCCGTCGCCGTCGAGCACCAGCGGCGCCGATGCGGCAACGCCTTCGCGGCGCTCGATGGTGAGCGTGGCGATGACGCGGGTGGCCTCGGGGGAAAGGCGGAAAACAAGGCTGGTCTGCAAAATGAGATAGTCGCTGGGGCGATAGTCTTCGAGCTTGAAGACATGGCCGGTATCGGTGCGCATTCCCAAGGGTTTTCCTGTCTGTTCCCGGCGCGGCAAACGGGCCCGCTGGTCCAAAAAAATCGAGGTTCGCGCTCTTTACACGAAACGGTCACTCGACAAAACTGCGCCTATGCCTATTTCAGGCATCCATCCCCCCACCGTCATCGCGAGGCATCCATGACCGTCGTCACACCGAAATTCGGCATGGGCGCCTCCGTGTTGCGTCGCGAAGACCAGGCCTTCCTCAAGGGCGAGGGCCGCTATACCGATGACATCAAGCCGGCCGGCCTGCTGCATGGCTATGTGCTGCGCTCGCCTGTCGCCAAGGCGGGCTTCACCATCACATCCACCGAAGCGGCGTCAGCGGCGCCGGGCGTGCATCTTGTGCTCACCGGCAAGGACATCGCCCATCTCGGCAAGCTCAAATCTGGCGTCATGCAGCGCCAGCCCGACGGCACCAGGGCGCCGACCCGCGACATCCCGATCCTGTGCGGCGACAGGGTCAACTATGTCGGCGATGCGGTGGCTTTCGTCGTCGCCGACAGCCGCGCGCTGGCGCAGGACGCGGCCGAGCTGATCGAGGTCGACTATGACAGCGAGGATGCCGCTTCCGGCACCGCCACGGCGCTGGATGAAGGCACGCCGCTGGTCTGGCCGGAACTCGGCTCCAACCGCGCCTTCACCTACCATATTGGCGACAAGCAGAAGACCGCGGCTGCCTTCGCCAGGGCCGCCCACATCACCCGCATCGAATTCATCAACAACCGGCTGGTCTGCAACTACATGGAGCCGCGTTCGGCCATCGGCGAATGGAACGTGGCCGAAAGCCGCTTCGTGCTGACCACCGGGTCGCAGGGCGTGCATTCGATGCAGTACATCATCGCCGAGCTGTTCAAGATCAAGAAGAGCGAGCTGCGCATCATCACGCCGGACGTCGGCGGCGGCTTCGGCCCGAAGGCCTTCGTCTATCGCGAGTATCCGCTGGTGCTGGAGGCCGCCAAACGGCTCGGACGGCCGGTCAAATGGGCCGGCGATCGCACCGAGCATTTCCTCACCGACGCCCAGGGGCGCGACAATGTCGTCAAGGCAGAGATGGCGCTCGACAAGGGCGGCCGCTTCCTCGGCATGAAGGTCGAGCTGCTGGCCAATATCGGCGCCTATGTTTCGCAATATGGTCCGTTCATCCCCTATGTCGGAGTCACCATGTCGACAGGCGTCTACGACATAGGGGCGATCGACGTCTCGGTGACCGGCCTCTACACCAACACCTGTCCGGTCGATGCCTATCGCGGCGCCGGCCGCCCGGAAGCGGCGCTGCTGCTGGAGAAGCTGGTCGATGCCTGCGCGCATGATCTGGGCCTGCCGGTCGAGGATATCCGCCGCCGCAATTTCATCCGCCCCGAGCAGTTCCCATATCGCACCCAGACCGGCCGCCTCTACGACACCGGCGAGTTCGCCGGCCACATGGACCGCGCCATCGAGCGGGCGGAGTGGAAGGCGTTTCCGCAGCGGCTCGAACAGTCGAAGGCGGCGGGAAGGATCCGCGGCATCGGCATGGCGACTTACATAGAGGCCTGCGCCTTCCCGGGCTCCGAGCCGGCTTTTGTCGAGCTCAACGGCGATGGCACGGTGACGCTGAAGATCGGCACGCAGACCAACGGCCAGGGCCATGCCACCGCCTATGCGCAGTTCCTGTCGGACAAGCTCGACCTGCCGATTGACCGCATTCAGGTCCGCCAGGGCGACACCGACGATCTGAAGGATGGCGGCGGCACCGGCGGCTCGCGCTCGATCCCGCTCGGCGGTGTTTCGGCGTCCCGCGCTGGCGAGGATCTGGCGAACAAGATCAAGCGCATCGCGGCCGACGAGCTCGAAGCCTCGGCCGGTGACATCGAACTGTCCGACGGCGTGGCCCGCATCGTCGGTACCGATCGCACAATCGATTTCGCCAGCGTCGCCAGGGCGGCGAAAACCGCGGACGACCTCAAGGGCTTCGGCGAATTCGTCCAGGACGAATGCACCTATCCCAACGGCACCCACATCTGCGAGGTCGAGATCGATCCCGACACCGGCGCCACCGAGATCCTGCGCTACACCATCGTCGACGATTTCGGCGTCACGGTGAATCCGATCCTGCTTGCCGGCCAGGTGCATGGCGGCGTCGTCCAGGGCATCGGCCAGGCCCTGACCGAGAACACCGTCTATAGCGAGGACGGCCAGCTCCTGACGGCAAGCTTCATGGATTATGCCATGCCGCGCGCCGATAGTTTTCCGTTCTTCCATTTCGAGACCCGCAACGTGCCTTCGACCACCAATGCGCTGGGCATCAAGGGGGCAGGAGAGGCCGGCACGATCGGCGCCACGCCGGCGGCGCTCAATGCGGTGACCGACGCGCTCTGGCGCGCCCACGGCATCAGGCATATCGAGATGCCGGCCACGCCGGCGCGCATCTGGACAGCGATCCGGGACGCATCGCCAAGGTGAGCGGCGGGGCGGGAGCGGAGCCGCAAGGCGACGGCAGACACCACAGCACGCTGCGGGGCATCGCGCTGAAGATCGTCTCGGTGGCGGTCTTTGTCGGTATGCAGACCTGCATCAAGGCCGCCGGCGATGTGCCCGCCGGGCAGATCGTTTTCTTCCGCTCCTTCTTCGCCATCTTCCCGATCATCGCCTTCCTGGCGTCCAGGGGGCATCTGGCCACGGCATTCGCCACGAAACGGCGGTTCAACCACGTCGCGCGCGGCCTTGTCGGCGTCGGCGCCATGGGGCTCGGCTTCTTCGCGCTGACCAGGCTGCCGCTGCCCGAAGCGATCACGTTGAACTACGCGCAGCCGCTGCTGGTGGTGGTGTTCTCCTCGATCTTCCTCGGCGAGGCGATCCGCGTCTACCGCTGGAGCGCGGTCGCTGTCGGCCTCGTCGGCGTCCTGATCATCTCCTGGCCGGAGCTGACGCTGCTGCGCTCGGGCGCGGCGCTCGATGACCAGGAGTTGCTGGGCGTCATCGCCGCCTTCGCCGCCGCCGCGATCTCGGCCGTCGCCATGCTTCTGGTGCGCAACCTCGTCCAGACCGAGAAGACGGCGACGATCGTGCTTTGGTTCTCG
Organism: Mesorhizobium sp. M4B.F.Ca.ET.214.01.1.1; assembly: GCF_004791545.1. Taxonomy (NCBI): domain Bacteria; kingdom Pseudomonadati; phylum Pseudomonadota; class Alphaproteobacteria; order Hyphomicrobiales; family Phyllobacteriaceae; genus Mesorhizobium; species Mesorhizobium sp. M4B.F.Ca.ET.214.01.1.1. The sequence goes on along the minus strand of NZ_SRUX01000002.1, from coordinate 433,368 downwards.
GTGACGGCGAGCGTCATGGCGCTGTTTTCGGTGCCCTTCGGCTGGCAGGCGTTGACGCCGACGCAGGCCGCCCTTCTGGTTGTCGCCGGCTTTTGCGGCGGGCTCGGCCAGATCCTGATGACTTCGGCCTACCGTCACGCCGAGGCCTCGGTCGTCGCGCCCTTCGAATACACCTCGATGATCCTCGGCGTCGTCGTCGGCTATCTTGTGTTCGGCGATGTGGCATCGCTCAACACGCTGGCCGGCGGTCTAATCGTGGTGGCGGCCGGCATCTTCATCATCTGGCGCGAACGCCAGCTTGGGCTTGAACGCACCCGAACAAGAAGGGCGACGCCGCCGCAGGGGTGATCAAGACCGCTCGGCCCGCTCCTTCGCCAGCCGCACCAGCACCGCCCGCGTCTGCTCGTCCGCCGGGAAAAAGGTTTCGATCGCCAATTCCGACAGCGTGACATCGAGCGGCGTGCCGAAGACGGTGATCGTGCTGATGAAGGACAGCACCTGATCGCCATGCGCGAGCCGGAGCGGATGCACGATACCGCTCGGCTCGACCGGGGCCGGCCGCGCCCTCTTCAGCCCGGACGGATAGGCCCGCAATTCCCGTTCCAGCTCGATCAGCACCGGGTCGCCGATGGCGTCGTTCTGATGCTTCAGCCGTTCGAGCAGATGTGCCCGCCATTCGGCGAGGTTGACGATGCGCGGCGCAACGCCGCCCGGATGCAGGCTGAGCCGCAGCACATTGACCGGCGGCGCAAGCAGCGACGGCTCGGAAACATCGGCGAGGAATGGGGCGATTGCCGCATTGGCCGAGACGAGGTTCCAGTGGCGGTCCACGGCCAGCGCTGGGAACGGCTCGTGGCCCCGGAGCACCGTCTCCACTGCCGCCATTGCCGGCGCCAGCGCGGCATCGGAGAGCTGCTTCTCGCTGAAGCTCGGCGCGAAGCCCGCCGCCAAGAGCAGTTGGTTGCGCTGCCGGAGCGGGATTGAAAGTTGCTCGGCAAGGTGCAGCACCATTTCGCGCGAGGGCTGGGCGCGGCCGCTTTCGACGAAGGAGAGATGCCGCTGCGAGATCTCGGCCTCCATGGCGAGGTCGAGCTGGCTCATGCGCCGGCGCGCGCGCCACTCGCGGATGAGGCTGCCTGCGGAAATTTCGGATGTGGTCATAGGGGAAGGACTAAGGCGGGGAGGGGAGTAATTCAATTACCTGGGAGGTTATGGCGCTGCTTTCCCGTCTTCCCCTATGGGAGAAGGGAGCGCTTCACCCCAACTCCCGCAGCTTCGCCTTCACCTCGAGAAAATCCCGCCAGGCGAGCTTCTTGTGCGCCGGCGTCCGCAAGAGATAGGCCGGATGCAGCGTCGGCATCGCCGGAATGACGGTGCCGGACGCCGTCGAATGCGTGCGCCAGTTGCCGCGCAGCCTCAAGATTCCCTCGGTGGTGTTGAGCAGGGTCTTGGCCGAGGGGCCGCCGAGATTGACCAGCACTTTCGGATTGACCAGCTCGATCTGCCTTTCGATGAACGGCCGGCAAATCTCGGTTTCGTGCGGCGTCGGCGTCCGGTTGCCCGGCGGCCGCCAGGGGATGACGTTGGCGATGTAGGCCGAATTCCTGTCGAGGCCAATTGCCGCCAGCATGCGGTCGAGCAGCCGGCCGGAGCGGCCGACGAAGGGCAGGCCTTCGAGGTCTTCGTCGCGGCCCGGCGCCTCGCCGACCAGCATCAGCTCCGCGTTCGGGTTGCCATCGGCGAAGACCAGGTTCTTGGCGGTGAATTTGAGGTTGCAGCCGTCGAAACCCGCCATGTGCTGGCGAAGCTCGTCAAGCGTCGAGGCGCTCGCCGCCATCTGCCGCGCCAGCAGGGCCTGCGCTTCGTCGGGCACCGCTGCGGTTGCCGGCATCGAGCGCGCCGGCGCGTCCGGCACCTTGCTTGCGTCGAGCCCGGGCGCTGCCGCAGGCCGCTGCGGCGCTCTGTTGGCGTCGGGGCCTGGCTCCGATGCTGGCCGTTCCGGAGCCGTGCTTTCGCGCGCGGCCGGTGCCGACGCGCGCTCGGCTTGCTTCGGCCGAACCTCCGCGAAGCGGTTGATCGGCGCATCCTCCAGCGCCTCGTCGACGCCGGCGCTGGCATAGAAGGCGAGCAGCTCGGCGATCTCGGCGGGGGTGTTGGGGGAGGCGGCAATCATGGCGCCACCATCGTCCCGGCGGCGGCGATTTGCAAGGTTGGCTGCGTCAGCCGGTCGGTATGCGCGGGTCTTGCACCAAGTAGAACGTCCAGCGCGGCGTGTAGTCGGTGATCAGGAATTCGAAGCTGCCCGTCTTCAGCGGGTCGATCTTGCCGTTCTTGAACAGGAGCCGGTCATAGGGTTCGAAGTCGCGGTCGAAGTCGGCGAAGTTGCTCGACACGATGTTGTCGGGCGACTTGTTGCGCTGGTCGAAGGACAGGCCGTCGCCGAACACGCTCGGCTGGTCGAGGATCTCCTGCAGCTCGAACTGGAATTCCACCCAGGCCTGGCCGCTATTGTTGAGGGCCTTGATGCGCATGTACATGATGCCGTTGGCGACCTCGCCGGCCTTGCCGAACGCCTCGATCGGCTTGGTGGTGCGGATGGTCAGCGTCACCGGCGTTGCCGAATTCAGCTCTTCGGTGATGACGATCGGATCCTCCTTGGTGCCGATGCCGGAAGCGCCGGTGATGTGGAAGCCGCCGAGCTCGTCGGAAAAGGAATAGGCGCCGGTCGCCCACACCTTTTGCGGATCGGCATCGGCCGCGGTCGGGACCAGCAGCGAGAGGAGCGGAAGAACCGCGCGGCAAAGCTGGCCGGGCGTGGAGAAGAAGCGCGTCAATGAGAAGCCGGATGGCTCAGGCGTGCGCATGGCGCGAAGTATTGCCGATAAGCAAGCCGTGGAACAATTGAAAAACGTTGAGGGAAATGGTTCTTGCCTGCCGGGCGCGACTTTTTGTCGAAATCGGCTTTGTCCGTTAAGCGCCGGTTTCCCGTCGCGAATTGATGCGCTATGCAGCGCATGAGCCAGCACAATGCGGGAAAGCGCGGCAAGCCAGTGAGGGGTCGATGAGCGATATCGAACGCGAGAGCATGGAATTCGACGTAGTGATCGTCGGCGCGGGTCCGGCCGGCCTCGCCGCGGCGATCCGCCTGAAGCAGGTCAATCCCGAGCTTTCCGTCGTCGTGCTGGAAAAGGGCGGCGAGGTCGGCGCCCACATCCTGTCGGGCGCCGTCGTCGATCCGATCGGCGTCGACCGCCTTCTGCCGGGCTGGCGCGAGGAGGAAGGGCACCCGTTCAAGACGCCGGTGACCGATGATCATTTCCTGGTCCTTGGCCCCGCCGGCTCGTTCCGCCTGCCCAACATCCTGATGCCGCCGCTGATGAACAATCACGGCAACTACATCGTCTCGCTCGGCAATGTCTGCCGGTGGCTGGCGACCAAGGCAGAGGCGCTGGGCGTCGAGATCTATCCGGGCTTTGCCGCCGCAAGCCTCGTCTATAACGATGCCGGCGCCGTCACCGGCGTCATCACCGGCGACATGGGCGTCGAGAAGGATGGTACGCAGGGTCCTGGTTACGCGCCAGGCATGGCGCTGATGGGCAAATATGTGCTGATCGGCGAGGGCGCGCGCGGCTCGCTCGCCAAGCAGTTGATCGCCAAATACAAGCTTTCCGATGGCCGCGAGCCGGCCAAGTTCGGCATCGGCCTGAAGGAACTCTGGCAGGTCAAGCCGGAGCACCACAAGCCTGGCCTCGTCCAGCATTCCTTCGGCTGGCCGCTCGACATGAAGACCGGCGGCGGCTCCTTCCTCTATCATCTGGAAGACAACCAGGTGGCCGTCGGCTTCGTCGTCCATCTCAACTACAAGAACCCCTGGCTCTCGCCCTTCGAGGAGTTCCAGCGCTTCAAGACGCATCCGGCGATCAAGGGCACTTTCGAGGGCGCCAAGCGGATCGGCTATGGCGCGCGCGCCATCACCGAAGGCGGCTGGCAGTCGGTGCCGAAGTTGTCCTTCCCGGGCGGCGTGCTGATGGGCTGCGCGGCCGGCTTCGTCAACGTGCCGCGCATCAAGGGCTCGCACAATGCGGTGCTGTCGGGAATGCTGGCGGCCGAACATGTCGCGCAAGCGATCGCCGACGGCCGCGCCAATGACGAGCTTGCGTCTTACGAGGCCGCGTGGCGAGCGACCGACATCGGCAAGGATTTGAAGAAGGTGCGCAACGTCAAGCCGCTGTGGTCGCGCTTCGGCACCATCATCGGCGTCGGCCTCGGCGGCCTCGACATGTGGCTGAACACGCTGTTTGGCTTCTCGCCCTTCGGCACGCTGAAGCACGGCAAGGCGGACTACGCGACGCTGGAGCCGGCGGCAAAATATGAAAAGATCGCCTATCCGAAGGCGGATGGCGTACTGACCTTCGATCGGCTCTCCTCGGTGTTCCTGTCCAACACCAATCACGAGGAGAACGAGCCGGTCCACCTCATCGTCGGCGACGCGGCACTGCAGCAGCGCTCCGAGCACGATGTCTTTGCCGGACCCTCGACGCGTTACTGCCCGGCCGGCGTCTATGAGTGGGTCGACAAGGATGGCAATGCGGCGGCCGATCCGTCGGCCAAGGACGTGCGCTTCGTCATCAACGCGCAGAACTGCGTCCACTGCAAGACTTGCGACATCAAGGACCCCAACCAGAACATCAACTGGGTGCCGCCACAAGGCGGCGAAGGCCCGGTCTATCAGGGCATGTGAGAGCGGCGGCCCGACCGGGCCGTCTCGACCGCCGCCCAAACGAAGAGCCGGCGAAGGCCCGGGTTCTATCAGGGCATCTGAGAGCGGCGGCCCGACCGGGCCGTCTCGCCCGCCGCCCAACCGAAGAGCCGGCGAAGGCCCGGTCTATCAGGGCATGTGACGGGCCTGTTGAAACCGCGGCGCGCTTGTGGTTCCCTTTCCTGAAAGTGGAGGGACGGCCATGCGCCTCGCGGTCCTGGCATGCCTTGCAGCGGTCGGTAGCCTGTGCAGCTTAACCCCGGCGGCATCGGCCGGCACCAAGCTGCTGATCAAGACGCGGACATACGACATCGCGGGTACGACGGGTGCTGCCCTGGTCGAGGCAATGGACCGCAAGGGCCCAAAGCACGGCTTCATGGCCCGCGCCATCGCGGACACTGCCTACACGGTGAATTGGGATCTCGCCATGAGCCGCACCGACGGGGTCTGCCACCTGCGGCAGGCCGACGGCGTGCTCGACCTCACCTACACCTATCCGCGTCTGGCGCAGCCGACCAGTGCCGCGCTCGAACGCCGCTGGAAGCGGTTCTTCGCCGGCGTCCGCGCGCATGAGGAGACGCATGGCCGCATCGCCAGGCGCATGATGCAAGCCACCGCGAAGGCGGTCCATGGGCTCAAGCGTGCTGACAACTGGTTCTGCACCGGCACCCGCCAGGAGGCAAGGCGCCGCATCAACGCCATCTATGCCGAATACGAGGCCAAGCAGAACGCTTTCGACGCCCGCGAGCATCGCGACGGCGGCCATGTCGAGCATCTGGTGGATGGTTTGACCAAGCCCTGAGCGGACGGGAACGTCGCGCTAACCACGCGTCTTGCCGAACCGAGCCATGGCTGCAAGTGCGGTCTCATGCTCGTCGTCGGGCTTTTTCTCTTCCGCCCGCAGCGAAAACTCCACCAGCACCGGAAGGTGATCGGAGCCAGTTTCCTCGAGCCGCGTCGCCGAGTGGATCGTCACCCCGCCCTTGCTGAACACCTGATCGATCGGCAGGCCGGCGAAGCGCCGCAGGACGTCGGGCAGCTTGATGTACATCCAGGTCGGTCCGGCCGACGGCATGACGGTGAGCTTGCCGAGCGCCGCGACACGCCGCACCGCCGCGCTCCACGGCACGGCGTTGCAGTCACCGGCCATGATCGCCGTCTCGCCAAGCGAGACGAGCTGCTCCGAGAGTTCACCGATCTGCCAGGACTGCTCGCGCGGCCATGGCCAGCTGAGATGGATCGCGGCGACATCGGCGCTGACACCGCCGAAGTCGACGCTCGCGATCGCCATCGCCCCGCGCCGCTCGCAGCGCGGCTCGGTGCCGGCGGCGAATGGACGCCTGGAGAGCAGCGCCACGCCGAACACGCCGTTGGGATAGGGGCAAAGGATCCGGTAGGGATAGGCGCTGGTGATGTAGCCGAGCTCGGTCGTCCACATCTCCGACACCTCGTCGAGGGTGATCACGTCGGGATTGGTCCGGCCGATCAGCGACAGCACCTTCTTCGGCGTCGGATTGTCGTAGCGCAGATTCATCTGCAGCAGGCTGTAGACGATCTGGTCGGCGGGCTTGGCGACCGCCTGCACCGGCCACAGCCTGGGCAGCGTGCTGAGCGTGGTGGCGAAGCTGGCGACGGCAAACAATAACGCCGCGGCCGCCTGCAGGCGAAACGACGAGGCAAGCAGCGGCAATGCCAGGAGCGCGACCAGCACGGCGAGATGGACGCGGAAATGCGAGAAGGAATCGAAGGCCGGATGCAGCGTGCCGAAAAACCCGGCCACCAGAGCGGCTGAGAACGCCATCATTGCCAGGAATGTCACCCCAGCCACCATGTTCGGGCGCGCGCCGCTTGTTCTCATCGAAGTCGTGGTCTGCTGAATACCGCCGGCGATCCGTCCGGCCTGCTTATCCGCTAAATTGCGGCGCGATCAAGACGAAGCATTGCCTCGCCGAGGGTTTCAGGGCTGGCCGGCTATTGGAAGGCCGTCTCCGAAAAGCTCCTGAGCTTGCGCGAATGCAGCCGCTCCATCGGCATCCCGGCCAGCTTCTCCATCGCCTTGATGCCGATGGTCAGGTGCTGCGCCACTTGCCGCTTGTAGAACTCGGTCGCCATGCCCGGCAGCTTCAATTCGCCATGCAGCGGCTTGTCGGAAACGCAAAGCAGCGTCCCGTAGGGCACGCGGAAGCGGAAGCCGTTGGCGGCAATGGTCGCCGATTCCATGTCGAGCGCGATCGCGCGCGACTGCGACAGCCGCTGCACCGGCCCGCGCTGGTCGCGCAGCTCCCAGTTGCGGTTGTCGATGGTGGCGACGGTGCCGGTGCGCATGATGCGCTTGAGGTCGTAGCCCGAAAGCCCGGTGACCTCGGCGACCGCTTCCTGCAGCGCCACCTGTATCTCGGCCAGCGGCGGGATCGGCACCCAGACTGGCAGATCGTCGTCCAGCACATGGTCCTCGCGCACATAGGCATGCGCCAGCACATAGTCGCCCAGCGCCTGCGTGTTGCGCAGGCCCGCGCAATGGCCGAGCATCACCCAGGCATGCGGTCGCAGCACCGCGATATGGTCGGTGATCGTCTTGGCGTTGGACGGGCCGACGCCGATATTGACCATGGTGATACCGCCATGGTTCGGCTTCTTCAAATGATAGGCCGGCATTTGCGGCAGGCGCTGCGGCGGCGCGCCTTCGGAGGGCACGCTCGATCCGGCATGGGTGATGACATTGCCAGGCTCGATGAATTCGGCGTATCCGCCGCCGCCGCTCTCCATCAGCTCGCGGGCGCGGGCGACGAATTCGTCGATGTAGAACTGGTAGTTGGTGAACAGCACGAAATTCTGGAAATGCTGCGGGCTGGTCGCCGTGTAGTGCGTCATGCGGTGCAGCGAATAGTCGATGCGCTGCGCCGTGAACGGCGCCAGCGGCCGCGGCTCGCCGAAGGCAACTTCGAACGTGCCGTTGGCGATCTGGTCATCGGTGCCGTCGAGATCGGGCACGTCGAACAGGTCGCGGATCGGCCGCTTGATGCGCTCGGCGGCTGTGCCGTCGACATAGGTGCCCTCCAGGAAGGCGAAATGCAGCGGGATGGGCGTGGTCGATTCCGACACCGTCACCTGGACGCCGTGATTGCGCATGATCAGCCGAAGCTGCTCGACGAGATAGTTTTCGAACAGCATCGGCTGGGTGACCGTGGTCGAGAAATGGCCGGGCGTCGGCATGTGGCCGTAGGCCTGGCGCGAGTCGACCTGGCTGAACGACGTCGTGGTGACGCCGATCTCGGGATAGAAGGCCCGGTAGCGCTTGTTGTTGTCGCCGCCGGCGGCCAGTGCCGCGAAGGAATCGCGCAGGAACTTGGTGTTGCGGTCGTAGAGCACCTGAAGCGCGGCGACCGCTTTTCTGGCGTCGTTGAAACTCTGCCTGCCGAAAGGCTCAGGCATGACGACAGATTCGATGGCTTGGGGGTAGATTCGCTTTTCCATGGCTCAATATAGAGACTTGGAAGAGCGGTTGGGAGGGGGAGCCAAGCCGGAACACAGCGTGAGCGCCGATTTTGTTCGTCCAAGGTTCAAGGTGTGTTGAGATTCAGGTCAGGCCGCGCCGAGTTGCAGGCCGGCATCCCCTGAATATCGACGCACCTCACCCGCGCTGCAGGGCGACCAGCAGGACAAAGCCGACACCGGACTTCTTCGGCGACGGCGCTTCGATCGTCGCGCTTGTATCGGCGCGCATCATCGGCACCGCCAGCACCGGGGCGGCGAGCAGCACCAGGATGAGCGCCGCCCGCGGCAGGAGCCGAAGGGCCTTCAGGGCGCTGGTGGTGATGATGCGGTCCATGATCGTAGCTTCTCTTTTGAGGGTTTGTCGGTTCAGCGGTTGAAATGGTTCATGCAGTTCGGCCGGCAGGAATTGGCAGCGTCCCAGGCCCGGGCCGGGCGGCCTGTCTCGGCCACCAGGACGGCGAAAAGCATGCCAAACAGGCTCATCAGCAGGCAGACGATGGTGAAGCGGCGGGCGAGCATTGCGTTGGTCCTCTCCTTCAATGCCAAGGAGAATGCCCGAGCGCCGCTGAACCGGCTCTGATGCCGGCATTCATCTGCGGTTCAAGTTCGTTGACGGGTTTTGAGGCGGCGCATCGGCCGGGTAGAAAATGAAAACGGGGCCACGAGGGCCCCGTCGTCAGGTGATTGCGGCGAGGCGCAGATCAGAGCTTGTGCCAGGTCTGGCTCTTGCAGATCAGGCCGCCGAACACGCAGCCGCTCATCTTGAGCGAGGTGCCCGAAAGCGTCGCCTTGCCGGCATAGGTCTTGTCCGTCTCCGGGTCGGTTATGCTGCCGGCATATTTGTTGTCGCCGGCCGCCTTGAGCGAGCCGATCGTCTTGCCGGCAAACTTGCCGGTCTTCAGCGTGATGGCAAAGGCGCCGCCGCCGCCGATCGCCGCCGTCTCGCCGGACTGCGTTTTCCAATTGCCCTCGATCGGATCGGCAAAGGCCGCGCTGGCCATGATCAAGGTGGCCGCCACGGCCAGGCTTACTTTTCGAAACATCTCTGTCCTCCCTATAGGTTCCGGTGGGGCGCCGTCCCGCCTTCCTAACCCTTACGCAAACGTAAGCTAGTTCAGCTTCCGGCAAAACAAAAGCGGTGCCGCCGGGGAAGGTTGCAGGATTTTGCCGCCACCTTTCAACGCGAAATGCACGGATAGCTTCATCGCCATTGGTTCCCGTGGTTAGCGGAGTCTTGACCGGACCGTTTGAAGTTTTCGTCAAATTTGCCGCAAACAGGCTGATTTGCGGGCTTTGTATGCTTAACGAATTTCAGTGTTTACCTCTTGTTTTAGCTTTGTTTTCTTCAAATTAAGCACGCCATTTAACGACGGATTCAAGGCTCGGCTTCATCCTCGAAAGCATCGAAAGAGCAGCCCCCCGAGGGATACCAAGGGACAGAAGGAGGCAGCTCTCGGGAGCCAGACAGGGGATTGAAATGGCACGTTTTGAAATGCTTGAAGCCGGCTTCGGCGCCATGGGGGCAACTGCCCAGGCCGACATTCTTTTCGAATTGGGCATGATGTATGCGACCGGCCGCGATTGCGAGACCGACGTCGTCGCCGCCCACAAATGGTTCAACATCGCCGCCATCAAGGGTTCGGTGCGCGCCGCCGAATTGCGCTCGGAACTGTCGGCGGCGATGTCCAAGGCCGAGATCGCTAGGGCGCTGCGCGAAGCTCGCGAATGGATGACGATGCACTGACAGACAACAAGGGCGGAAACGCTTCGGGCTCAGGCCGCGCAAGACGGCCGGCACAGGGACAAGGCCGCGCAAGACGGCCGGCATCAGGGACAAGGCCGCGCAAGACGGCCGGACGAAAAGAAAGACAGGGAAGCGAGTGGGGTTTCGGGCGCGGGGGCGTTCGGGAAAGCTCGTTTGGCAAAAAGCCGCGACCGGCCGGAACAAGGCCGGCGCGGCTTTTGGCTTTCACGCGGTCCGCGATACAATACAGGCCCAATCGAGTGCCGGCGATGCGCCAAGACATGCCAGGCGAAGGATGAAATGGTCCGGCCTCTCTAAAAGAAGCGCGGCCGGAGCGGCCGCGCGCGAGTGGAGGAGTTATATCACCATGAAAAAATTAGGTATTTTGAGCGCAGCCGCATTGGGCCTGATGATGAGCGCGCCGCTGGCATTTGCCGATGACATCACCATCTCGGTGGTCGGTCCGATGACCGGACAGCTCGCCACCATCGGCGACCAGTTCAAGCAGGGCGCGCAGGCCGCCGCCGACGCCATCAACGCCGCTGGCGGTGTCAACGGCAACCAGATCAAGCTCGACGTCCAGGACGACCAGTGCGATCCGAAGCAGGCGGTTTCCGTCGCCAACCGCATCGTCGCCGACGGCACCAAATTCGTCGATGGCCATGCCTGCTCGGGCTCCAGCATTCCGGCATCCGCCGTCTATGCCGAGGCCGGCACGCTGATGATGAGCCCGGCCTCCTCCAATCCGGAGCTGACCGATGCCGCGGCCAAGGCCGGCTGGCCGACGATCATGCGCCTCTATACGCGCGACGATGCGCAGGGCGCCTTCATCGGTCCGTGGATCGCCAAGAAATATGCCGGCAAGAATGTCGTCATCCTGCATGACAAGAGCGCCTACGGCCAGGGCGTGGCCGATGCCGTCAAGGCGACGATGAATGCCGGCGGCCTCAAGGAAGTGGATTACGAAGGCATCAATGCCGGCGAGAAGGACTATTCGGCCCTCGTCACCAAGTTGAAGGAGCTCAAGGCCGACGTCGTCTATTTCGGCGGCTATCACCCCGAGGGCGGTCTCATCCTGCGCCAGGCGGCCGAGCAGAACGTCAAGTTCCAGCTGATCATGCCGGACTCGATCGCCACTCCGGAATTCTGGCAGGTCGCCGGGCCGGCCGGCGAAGGCACGATGTTCGTCTTCCCCTCGGATCCGCAGGCCAAGCCCGAAGCCAAGGACGCCATCGCCAAGATCAAAGCCGGCGGCTTCGTGCCGGAAGGCTTCACGCTGTTCTCCTACGCCGTGGTCCAGGCCTTCGCCGAGGGCATCAAGCGCGCCGGCAGCGACGATCCGGCCAAGGTCGCCGAAGCGCTGAAGAACGGCCAGCCGATCAGCACCGTGGTCGGCGACGTCGTCTTCGACGAGAAGGGCGACCTGAAGAACGCCAGCTACGACATCAACCAGTGGCACGACGGCAAATACGCGCCGATCCAGCCTTGATCGTCGCTGCCTGACAGTCGGAAATGGCCGGATCTGCTCCGGCCATTTTCATTTTGGACAGTCAGGTCTGCGGTTCCTCGAAGCGCACCAGCACGGTGCCGTCGCTGACCTGCGCGCCTTCTGCCACGATTTCGGCGACCACCCCGTCATGCGGGGCGGCGATCGTATGCTCCATCTTCATCGCCTCGAGGATCAGCAGCGGCTGGCCCTTGACGACGGCATCGCCCGACCCCGCGCGCACCAGCTTGACCAGGCCGGGCATCGGCGCGCGCAGGCTCCCGGATGCCGCGGCGGCTTCGTCGGCCTTCGCCAGCGGGTCGGGAACCGCGAAATTGTAGCCGGCCGCACCTTCGAACACGGTGACGTGGCCCGGCCAGCGGGCGAGGCGAGGCGTGGTCCTGAGGTCGTGGGAATTGACCTCTTCGTACGGCGCTTCCAGCGCCACCTGGAAGCGGCCGTCCGGCCGCATCGAGATGCGCGCCAGTATGGCTTCTTCGCCGTAGCGCAGCCTGGTGCGTCGCTCCACCGTGTGGAAATGCGCATAGCCGGCAAGCGCCGACCAGGGGTCGCTGGTCGGCTCTTGCGCGCCGGCGCCCGATGCCGCGAGCGCCGCGGCGGCAATGATCTCGCCATTCGGCGGGGCGATCGCCACCAGTTCGTCCTGATGCCGGCCGATCAGCCCGGTGTCGACGTCGCCGGCCGCGAAATCGGCATCGGCGGCGAGCGCGGCGAGAAAGGCGGTGTTGACCGTCGAGCCGGCCACTTCCGTCTCAGCCAGCGCCTTGCGCAGCGCCGCAAGCGCGGCGGCCCGGTCCTTGCCGTGCACCACCAGCTTGGCGATCATCGGATCGTAGAAGGGCGAGATCGCATCGCCGGCGCGCACGCCCGTCTCGATGCGCATGGCGGCATGCGCCGGCGCCGCATCCGGGAATTTCAGATGATGCAGCGTGCCCGTCGCCGGCAGGAATCCCCTGGTGGCGTCCTCGGCATAGATACGCGCCTCGAAGGCGTGGCCGGCAAGCTGGATCTCGGCTTGCGCGCTCGGCAGCTTCTCGCCGGACGCGACCCGTAGCTGCCATTCGACCAGATCGATGCCGGTGACCATTTCGGTGACGGGGTGCTCGACCTGCAGGCGGGTGTTCATCTCCATGAACCAGAAGCGGTCGGCCTTCAGCCCCTGCGAGGCGTCGACGATGAACTCGATCGTGCCGGCGCCTGAATAGCTGATGGCCTTGGCAGCCTTCACCGCGGCCTCGGTCATCGCCTTGCGCAGCGCCGGCGTCATGCCGGGAGCGGGCGCTTCCTCGATCACCTTCTGGTGGCGGCGCTGCGCCGAGCAGTCGCGCTCGAAAAGATGCACGGCATTGCCGAAATTGTCGCCGAACACCTGCACTTCGATATGGCGCGGCTTGTCGACATATTTTTCCACCAGCACGCGATCGTCGCCGAAGGCCGCTTTGGCCTCGCGCCGGGCGCCGGACAGCGCCTCGGAGAAATCGTCCGGGTGGTCGACGCGCCGCATGCCCTTGCCGCCGCCGCCGGCGCGCGCCTTGATCAGCACCGGATAGCCGATCTCGCGCGCCTTGGAGGCGAGGAGCACGATCTCCTGCGCCTCGCCGTGATAGCCGGGCACCACAGGAACGCCCGCCGTCTCCATCAGGCGCTTGGCCGCGTCCTTCAATCCCATGGCGCGGATCGAGGCCGCCGACGGGCCGATGAAGACCAGCCCTGCCGCCGTCACCTGGTCGACGAAATCCGGGTTCTCCGACAGGAAGCCGTAGCCCGGATGGATCGCCTCCGCGCCGGTGGCAAGCGCCGCCGCGACTATTCTGTCGCCGCGCAAATAGCTTTCTCCGACAGGCGAGGGGCCGATGTGGACTGCCTCGTCCGCCATCTCGACATGCCAGGCCCTCGCATCCGCATCGGAATAGACAGCGACGGTGCGCACGCCCAACCTTCGTGCCGTGCGGATGACGCGGCAGGCGATCTCGCCGCGATTGGCGATCAGGATCTTGCCGAACATGGAGCCTCCCGGTTTTGCCTCGGTCGGCGCCAGTCGGGCGAGCTTCGGCCTATTTCGACGCCGCGATTTCGCAGCCGCCGCTCGCGGTCCTGACTTTCCACCTCTTCAGGCCCGCCTGGCAGGATCGTAGCGCCCGCTCTTCCGCGGCCTTTTGCGACGGCGCGTTCAGCCCCGAGCCGCAGATGATGTAGAGGTCGACGACGCGCGAATAGAAGGTCGTTGCATAGGCCGAATGGCCGCCGGCCGCCACATAGTCGTGGTAGGTTTTGGTGCACTCGTCCTTCGGATTCCCAGGTAAATACGGAGAGAACCGCTTGTCGCCCACCTTGCCGGCAAGCGACTCCGCCGCGCCCGCGCCGGGCAAGGCGAATATAAGCAATCCCGCAAGTATCGAAGAAGCTATACGCCGAAAATAGTTCAGTTTCATTTTCACCCCATGCCCACTGCAAATTGCGCGGTGAGCAGTAGCGTGTATTCTCCGGGGCGACCAGCCCGGTATCGAAAAATCCTATTTGAGTTCGAAAATTATATGATTGGTCCATGAAGTTCAGACTCCACCGACCGCAGCAACGGCCTCTCGGTATAGTTCCGCTGTTTGCTCGTCGAAGCAACAGAAGATGACGGCTTCCGGTATCGCGTTCCGGCTGAGGAAATCGCTCACGCTGCCGACAGCAATCCCCGTCGCCTTGTCCTTCGGATAGCCGTAGATGCCGGTTGAGATCGCCGGAAAGGCAAGCGTGCCGCAATCATGGGCGCTGGCAATCTCCAGCGAGCGCCGGTAGCAGGAGGCGAGCAGTTCGGCCTCGCCCTTGCCACCGCCCTGCCAGACCGGCCCGACGGTGTGAATGACGTAGCGCGCCGGCAGCCGGTAGCCCTTGGTCAGCTTTGCATCGCCGGTCTTGCAGCCGTTGAGCGTGCGGCACTCCGCCAGGAGTTCAGGCCCCGCCGCGCGATGGATGGCGCCGTCGACCCCGCCGCCGCCGAGCAGCGACGAATTGGCGGCGTTGACGATGGCGTCGACCGCGAGCCTGGTGATGTCGCCGGTATGGATGCGGAGCCTGTCGCCGGGAGCGCTCATCTCACATCCTGAACACGCCGAAGCGCGTCTCCTCGATGTCGGCATTGAGCGCGGCCGACAGGCTGAGCGCCAGGACCTCGCGCGTCCTCGCCGGGTCGATGATGCCGTCGTCCCACAGCCTCGCCGAGGAATAGAGCGGATGACCCTCATGCTCGTATTTCATCAGGATGGGCTTCCTGAATTTCGCTTCCTCTTCGGCGCTCCACTCGCCGCCCTTGCGCTCGATACCCTCGCGCTTGACCATGGCAAGCACCGTCGCCGCCTGCTCGCCGCCCATCACCGAGATGCGCGCATTCGGCCACATCCACAGGAAACGCGGCGAGTAGGCCCGCCCGCACATGCCGTAATTGCCGGCGCCGAACGAACCGCCGATGATCATCGTCACCTTCGGCACCCTGGCGGTGGCGACCGCCATCACCAGCTTGGCGCCGTCCTTGGCGATGCCGCCGGCCTCGTATTTCCTGCCGACCATGAAGCCGGTGATGTTCTGCAGGAAGACCAGCGGAATGCCGCGCTGGCAGCAGAGCTCGATGAAATGCGCGCCCTTCAGCGCGCTCTCCGAAAACAACACGCCATTGTTGGCGATGATACCGACCGGCATGCCGTGCAGATGGGCAAAGCCGGTAACCAAGGTGGTGCCATAATTCTGCTTGAACTCGTCGAACTCCGAGCCGTCGACGGTGCGCGCGATCACCTCGCGCACGTCATAGGGCTGGCGCAGGTCCGTCGGCACGATGCCGTAGAGCTCATGCGGATCGTGAAGCGGCGGAATCGGTTTCTGTAAGTTCAGGCTTACCGCCTTGTTCCGATTGAGGTTCTTCACAATGCGCCGGCAAATGGCCAGCGCGTGTTCGTCGTCCATTGCGTAGTGGTCGGCGACGCCGGAAAGCCTTGTGTGGACATCGGCGCCGCCGAGCTCCTCGGCGCTGACATCCTCGCCTGTCGCCGCCTTCACCAGCGGCGGGCCGCCGAGGAAGATGGTCGCCTGGTTGCGCACCATGATCGTCTCGTCCGACATTGCCGGCACATAGGCGCCGCCCGCAGTGCAGGAGCCCATGACGCAGGCGATCTGCGGGATGCCCGCCGCCGACATGTTGGCCTGGTTGTAGAAGATGCGGCCGAAATGCTCGCGGTCGGGAAACACCTCGTCCTGGTTGGGCAGATTGGCGCCGCCGCTATCGACCAGATAAACGCAAGGCAGGTTGTTCTGCAGCGCGATCTCCTGCGCGCGCAGGTGCTTCTTCACCGTCAGCGGATAGTAGGTGCCACCCTTCACCGTGGCGTCGTTGACGACGACCATCACCTCCGTGCCCTCGACGCGGCCGATGCCGGCGATGAGGCCGGCGGCCGGAATGTCCTCGCCATACATCGACCATGCCGCGAACTGGCCGATCTCGAGGAAGGGCGAGCCGATGTCGAGCAACTGCGCCAGGCGCTGGCGCGGCAACAGCTTGCCGCGCCCGAGATGGCGCTCGCGCGCCTCGTGCGAGCCGCCGCGTTCGATGCTTGCAGCCTTCTCGGAAATGTCGGCGACCAGCGCCCGCATGCGCTCGGCATTGGCGCGGAAGGTGTCGGAGACGGGGGAGATCTGGGATTGCAATGTGGCCACGTTGTTCCTCACACCTCTTGATGCCGCGACGGAACCAGTGTAACAGCCCGCGCCCGGATGCCTCGCGCCAAGCATGGCATCCTTTTTTGTAGTGACACCCTCAGGAGGCGACGATGAAAGGCATGGATATGCGTTTCACCAGATGTCTCCCTTCGGCCATGGCCTGACGCCGCCGAAGGGCGGCTTTCCACGTCCCGAATTTGAGCAAGAGGAACACGGCGCCCGCAAGCGCTGTGGGTGTCACAATGTATTTGCGGTTTGTAACGCCGCTGATCCATCCGAAGAGCCGGGTGGAGACCGGCTTTTTCCATGCGTCCTGGTATCTGTACCGGAACGGCTGCCCGGACTGGATCCATGACGAACTGGAGGATCAGTTCGGCTGGTTCAATCGGCATTTGCCCATTCCTGGCAGGGTTGGCCGGCATTTCAAGCGCCGGAATTCGATCTGGGGCGTCTGCTGGTTCCATCCGGACGCCAGGGAGGCGATCAGCCGCGCGCGTTATTGCGCCTGGCTGATCGAGGAGGGCGGCTTGCCAGTGCGGTCGATAACGTCGGCGCGCCAGCGCGAGATTCTGTGGCGCGATGCGCATCAGATCGTCGCCAAGCCGACCGACGACCTGCCCAAGGCCTTCGGCTGAGATGGCGAAGGGGACCATCACACCCCCTCCGCCATGATCTCGCGCCCGATCAGCCAGCGGCGGATTTCGCTGGTGCCGGCGCCGATCTCGTAGAGCTTGGCGTCGCGCAGGAGCCTGCCGGTCGGATAATCGTTGATGTAGCCATTGCCGCCGAGCAGCTGGATCGCATCGAGGGCCATCTGCGTTGCCTTCTCGGCGGCGAACAAAACGCAGCCGGCGGCGTCCTTGCGCGTGGTCTCGCCGCGGTCGCAGGCTGCGGCCACCGCATAGACATAGGCGCGCGCGGCGTTCATCGTCGCGTACATGTCGGCGAGCTTGCCCTGCACCAGCTGGAAGGTGCCGATCGGCTGACCGAACTGCTTGCGTTCGTGCACATAAGGCACCGCCACGTCGAGGCAGGCCGCCATCAGCCCGATCGGCCCGCCGGCCAGCACCGCGCGCTCGTAGTCGAGGCCCGACATCAGAACCTCGACGCCGCGTCCTTCCTCATGCAGCACGTTCTCGAACGGCACCTCGACATTCTCGAACACCAGTTCGCCGGTGTTGGAGCCGCGCATGCCGAGCTTGTCGAGCTTCTGCGCAACCGAGAAACCGGCGAAATCCTTTTCGATGATGAAGGCGGTGATGCCGCGCGAATGGCGATCCGGATCGGTCTTGGCATATACCACCAGCGTCTCTGCGTCGGGCCCGTTGGTGATCCACATCTTGGAGCCGTTGAGCACATAGCGATCGTTGCGCTTTTCGGCGCGCAGCCGGAGCGACACCACGTCCGATCCGGCACCCGATTCCGACATCGCCAGCGCGCCGACCTTCTCGCCCGAGCAGAGGGCAGGGAGGTATTTCTCCTTCTGCGCCGGCGTTGCCCAACGATTGATCTGGTTGACGCAGAGATTGGAATGCGCCCCATAGGACAAGCCGACCGAGGCCGAGGCGCGCGAAATCTCCTCCACCGCCACGACATGGGCGAGATAGCCCATGCCAGTGCCGCCGAAATCCGGATCGGCGGTGATGCCGAGGAGGCCGAGCGCGCCAAGCTCGGCCCACAGATGCGCCGGGAATTCGTTGGCGCGGTCGATCTCGGCCGCGATCGGCGCGATCTTCTCCTGCGCGAAGCGCCGCACAAGGTCGCGCAGCGCCTCGATGTCCTGATCGAGCCCGAAGCTCAGCGTGTTCGTGTACATGCCGTTCCTCCCTGCGCATGCCCCGATCCTCGCGGGGGATCATGCGTGAAACTCAGAGCGCCACGACGTCCCTGGCGCGCCCGGAGGGACGCGCGGTGCCTTGGCTGATTGTCGCGCCGACCAGGCGCATTGTCATCGAAAGATATGATGTGGTGACTTCGGCGATCGACAGCCGCTCGCCCGGCCGGAACCAGACGATGACGCCGGTCATCATCTGGATCAGCGCCATGGCGGTGAGCCCGATGTCGTCGATCGCAAAGACGCCGTCCTCGGCGCCGTCGCGCAGGATGGCGCGGAGTTCCTTCTCATAGGCCGTGCGCTGCTTGAGGATCAGCGTCAGCCTGTCATGCGAAAGGCTGCGCAGCTCCATGTTGGAGACATGCGTGGCGGAGCGGCACGCGATGTGGAAGGCGATGTGGTTCTCGACATAGGCGGCAAGCCGGGCGACCGGGTCGGCGCCGGCTGGGCGCGCCGCGTCCCAGGCGTGTAGCAGCCCTTCCATGTGTTCGCGCATCAGCGTGAACAGCAGGTCTTCCTTGGTCGGGAAGTAGCGATAGAGCGCGGCGGCCTGCACGCCGACTTCCGCAGCCAGCAGTCGCATCGACATCGCCTCGTAGCCGAGGCGCGCGATCAGGCCGACCGCCGCTTCGCGGACGGCAGCCTCGGTCTTTTCGCCATCGGAACCCGTCGTGCGCGCCATTCCGCTTCCCTTTTTGCGTCAATAATAAAACGAACGTTCAATTAATTCAAGGGAGAAGGAAAGGGCGCCTCGAACAGTGCGGTAAAAGGCAGGATCGACCGCAACAGCGGCGAGGTCGATCGGGCCGGAGCCGCAGTCGCCGCGGAAGGCGCGGCTCGCCTGGTCGGTCAAAGGCTTCAGCAGGTAGGAGAGAACCGTGCGCTCGCCTGTCCTCAGAAAAACCTCGGCCGGCATGCCGGGTTTCAGCTCGAGCTGTCCGGCTTGTTTCAGACTGCTCTGTGTCAGCGCGATACGCACGGCGTAATAGGCCACGCCAGCCTTCTGGTCTTCGATAAGGTCGGGCGAAATCCGGTCCACCTGGCCCTCGACCTCCGGCGTGGTCTGCTGGCTGAACGCCGAGAGGCGAAGCGCGGCCGGCTGCCCGACGCGGACCTGGTCGATGTCCTGCGGAGCGACACGCGCCTCGACCACCAGGGCGTCGGCGGTCGGCACGATCTGCATGATCGCCTCGCCGGGCGCGATGACCCCGCCGATCGTGTGTACCGCCAATTGGTGCACGCGCCCCGACTGCGGCGCGCGGATGTCGATCTGCTTCAGCGCTAAAGGAAACAAATCAGAACATACACACATATGTCGTGCGCCGCATTGTTGGGCAGTCCTCGTGAGGATGTCGAGCCTGGGTTCGAGGCCGCTGCCGAGCTTGCTGCAGCATTCGGTCAGGTGACGATTCGGAAGTCGCCTGGCGCGTCGTCGCCGGCGCTTTCCGCGATCTCGACCTTCGCGACCGAGGCCCCGCGCGGCCCTTGCCAAAGCCGCTCGATCATGGCCGTGACCGCGCCATCGGCGCCGGCGATCAGCGCCGTCACCGAGCCGTCGCGTTCGTTGCGCACCCAGCCGGTCAGGCCGAGACGCATCGCCTCGCCGCGCGTCCAGACACGATAGCTGACGCCCTGCACCTTGCCGGAAATGCGTGCCCGCACGGCGCGCTGCCTGCCCTGCATCCTACCAACCTTCCGCCTTCGCCTTGCAGAATCTGGGCATGTGGCCGGCCAAAGGCAACCCGGTATCGACGCGGTCGAGCCGCCGAGCGGCTGCTGCTAGTTACCCCGGGCGGCCGCGAGCGCGCCCGGCAATTCTTCGGCGAAGATGTCGAGCTCGTGGTCGAGGCCAACGCTGACCCTTATGCAGCGGTCTAGCCCGGGCGCCATCGGCTTGCGGATGAACACGTCGCGCGACAGGAGGCCCTGCAGCACCTTCAGGGCGAAGGCGCCGTCGCTGCCGCAGTCGATGGTGACGAAGTTGGTCGCCGAAGGCAGCGGCTTCAGCCCGTTCGCCTCGGCGATTGCGGCGATGCGCCGGCGGCCGGCGGCGACGCGCGTCACCACGCTTTCCAGAAAGGCCTGGTCGGCCAGAGCCTCGACGCCGGCGATCTGCGCCATGCGGCTGACGCCGTAATGGTTGCGGATCTTCTCGAAATCACGGATCACCTGGGGCTCGGCGACCGCGTAACCGCAGCGTATGCCGGCCAGCCCATAGGCCTTGGAGAAGGTGCGCATGCGGACGACGTTGGGCCGGGACACGTCGATCGGCGGCAGCGCCGAGGCAGGCCCGAGCTCGCCATAGGCTTCGTCCAGCACCAGCATGGTGGTTTCCGGCAGCGCCTCGATGAAGCGGATGATCTCGGCGGCCTCCCACCAGCTGCCCATCGGATTGTCGGGATTGGAGAGATAGACCAGCGGCGCCTTTTCGCGGACCACCGCCGCGAGCAGATCGTCCAGGCTTTCCCGGTCGTTCTCGTAGGGCACCGCGACCAGCCTTCCGCCGACGCCGGCGACATGGAAGTTGAAGGTCGGATAGGCGCCGAGCGAGGTCACCACCGCGTCGCCAGGCGCCACATACATGCGCGCCACCAGGCTGAGCAGCCCGTCTATGCCTTCGCCGACAACCACATTCTCGGCGCCGACGCCGAGATGGGCGGCCGCGGCCTGCTTGAGGTCGAAATTGTCGGGGTCGCAATACATCCACTGGTCGCGCGCGACGCTTTCCATGCGGGCGATGACGCGCGGAGAGGGCCCGAAGCTGCTCTCATTGGCGCCGATACGGGCGCGGAACGGACGGCCGCGGTCACGCTCCTGCGCCTCCGGGCCGACAAACGGCACCGTCGAGGGAAGCGCGGCGATAAGCGGCGTAAGGGGAGGGCGCAGGCGCATGGCAAGAGGCTCGTCGAGAAAAGGGGCCTTCTTGCTAGCGTGGACGGGTAGGCCGCGCAAGTTGCCGGCAGGGGGAAATGGCGGCGCTAGCTTGTGGATGAGGGGAGCAGCACGCCTCTGGCTGGAAATGTCCAGTGCTCAGCTCCCACCGCGAGTTCCTTCTCTAGTCTAATGCTGGATTTCGCAGGTCGATTTTGCTAGCGAGGCAAGATGAATAATCGGCTGCCTCCCGCCTGGTCCAAGCATCTCAAGGGCCTGTCCACGCCACCGGCCAAACAGCCGCAGCCAAAGCCGCCGCAGGCAAGGCCGTTGCAGCCAACGCCGTCGCGTGCGCAGGCCGACGACCTGATGCTGCGACAGGCGCTCGAACTGCAAAAGGCTGAGCGGCTGGCGGAGGCCGAGGAGCTCTGTCATCGCGTCCTGGCGCGCACGCGCAACCATCCGCTTGCGCTGTACATTCTCGGCACGCTCGGGCTTGGCGTCGATGATGAGTTGGCCATCAAGTTTTTGGCGCGTGCAGCGGCACGGGAACCGAGGAACCCTTATTATCGGCTTAGTCTTGGAGAAGCCTATCTGAAAGTTAATGATCACCCGTTGGCGATTCAGCACTTGCAGCGCGCCTGTGAACTGAAACCGGATCTGGTTGAGGCGCTTTGCCGGCTGGGCGAGGCATACGGCAGGTTTGACAAGGCTGAAATGGCTTTGCCTCTCTATGAAAAAGCGCTGAAGATCGATCGCAATCATCCGCTCGCCGGTTTGGGCCTTGCGAGTGCACTCATAGGCCTCGGACGGATGGACGAGGCAACAACCTATTTGAACGAAGCCATTGCCGGGCGCGTGAATGTGTCTGCAGGCTACATTGCCTTTGCAAACACTCGAAAATTTTCTGCCGAGACTCCCGAACTCGGCCAAATCCTGAATGAACTCGGCGACAGCGCGATTTCCTCGGGTGAGTCGAGTCTGCTTCACCTGGCGGCGGGGAAGATCCTGAACGACCTGGGGCGTTATGACCAGGCGATGGATCATTTCTTGAAGGGCAAGGCGCTCAAGGCCCGTGAGTTCGACATTGATTTCTATCGCAAGCGGGTTGATTCGCTCATCGGCGTGTTCGATGCGCAGCTGTTGGCAGACAAAGCAGCTTATGGAAATCCGTCCGAGGTGCCCGTCTTCATCTTGGGTATGCCGCGCTCGGGTACAACTTTGACTGAGCAAATCTGCTCGAGCCACCCGGAAGTTCACGGGGCCGGAGAGCTTACGAAACTGGGGCGAATGGCGGCCTCTATCGGCTTAAGTCTCAGGTCGGGGGAGTCTTTCGGCCAGTGGGTAAGGTCGATGACGATCCCGCAATCTCAAGCGCTGGCAGAAGAATATCTGTCCTACCTGCGTCATTATTCGGCAAACGCTCCGTACATTGTCGACAAGCTGCCCCACAATTTCGAGCTGGTCGGGCTGATTGCGATTCTGTTTCCAAATGCTCGGATTATTCACTGCAGGCGTGACGCAATCGACAATTGTCTTTCTTGCTTCTTTTCAAACCTTCAGGAAGGCCATAATTTCAGTTGCGATCTGGAAACCCTGGGTCTGTACTACCGCGAGTATGATCGCCTTATGCGCCATTGGAACACGGTTCTGCCCGGGCGAATTTTTGAGAACGGCTATGAAGATCTCATTTCGGATCAGGAGAGGCAATCGCGCCGTCTTATAGACCATCTTGGCCTGCCTTGGAATGATGCCTGCCTTCGCTTTTTCGACAAGGCGGGCTCGGTCAGGACAATCAGTCGCTGGCAAGTTCGCCAGCCGATCTACAAGTCGTCAGTCAAGCACTGGAAGAACTATGAAGGCAGAATCCAGCCATTGATTGAAGCCTTGGGAGATCTGGCTGAACTTTAAGAAACATTCGCGGTCAACGCGCAGCCACCATGACCTCCTGGAGCGGAGCGAATGCGAAGCGGGCGCCGCGGTTCAGAACCTGGTGCCCCGCCGTCGAGTTTCACCCTCTCTGGCCTGCCAACCACCTCACCCGGCAAGGGCGAGATCGGTAGCCGTCTGCCTCGGCACGCCTTCTTCGAAGCCGAAGACTGGCAAAGGCACTTCGCGACATCCAATCTAACCTTGCGGGGCCTTGCGGGGAACATGGCCGGCAAGAGGCGCGGGCGCTGTCCTCTGGCGCCGCGAACCCAGTTCCGCGGTGGCACTTAGAGGCCACCCTCGGATTCCGCGCGCGCTTCGCTCCTCGCGGATAGCACGACCTTGATAGTCGGATCTCCTAATTCAAAAAACCCGGCGGTTGCCCGCCGGGTTCTAATTTCAGTCAGGCCGTGCCTGTTAGAACGAGCGCTGGAAGCGGAGGAGACCGCCAACGTAAGGGGAGGGCGCAGGCGCATGGCAGAGGCTCGTTAAGAAAAAGGGCCTTCTTGCCAGCGTGCCGGATTGACCGGTGCAAGCTGCGCGACGGGACGGGGCGCGGTTCCAGAAAGAGTCTGGCGCGCTGTCGCCCGAAGACGAAAAAACCCGGCGGTTGCCCGCCGGGTTCGATTTCGGTCAGACGCTGCTGATTAGAACGAGCGCTGGAAGCGGAGCATACCGCCGATGGCGTCTTCTTGCCGGGCATCGGTCCAATCGGAGACGGTATCCTCGCCAACGTTGATGTAGTCGACCTCGGCCGTGACGGTGAAGCCGGGAACGACGTCGTAGGCGATATTCGCCGCAACGCCGAAGTTCTTGCCTTCGTCATAGGAGAGCTGAGCGTTGAACGAGGTCTTCTCGTTGAACTTGTAGGTGCCGCCGCCCCACACAGCCCAGTTGCCGCTCCACTGCTTGTAGAAGCCGCGGCCGCCAGCGTCGATCGCATTGCCGGCGTCATCGTTGAGGTTGTCGTCGGTGCCGTAGCCGCCCATGACCCACAGCGAGATCGCGTCGGTGGCGTTGACGTCCAAGCGGACCTTGCCGGCCACTTCCTCGTAGTTGCTGTCATAGGAGACGACGCCGGCGATGGCGCCCCAGCCCTGCGTGTACTTCAGACCGCCGACGACATGCGGAACGTAGCTGTCGATCGTGCCGACGACGCCCGAGCCTTCTTCGAGCGAGAGGACGGCGGAGAAGCCGTTGCCAGCGTCGAAGTAGTACTGGATGACGTTGGTGTCGAAACCGCCGTACGGAACCAGCGTATCGTTGATGACGTTGCCGGCGTAGCCGATGAACGTGTTGAAGGCCGATTCGTCCTTACCGACGCGCAGGCCACCGAGCTGGATCCAGGCGAAGTTCAGCGAGATGCCTTTGCCGCCGGCGGGATTGCTATCGGTTTCATCGATGGTCGTGGTGGCCGGATCATCAGGGGTGGCGTGCCGATTGTTGTTGCCGAAGTTGAAGCGGGTCTCGGTGTAGGTCTTCAAGGTGCCGAGCTCGGTTTCCTGGCCGGTCCAGGTCTTCAGCGTGAAGCGGGCATTCTTGTACCAGGTATCCTGCACGTCACCATCCTGGTGGTCGACGGACTCAGCGCCTGTGAACGCGCCGACGTCGCCGAAGCCGATGTCGTAGCGGACATAGCCGCCGATGCGCAGGCAGGTTTCGGTGCCGGGGATGTAGAAGTAGCCCGAGCCGTACACGTCGCAGATCTTGACGTATTCAGCCGGTTCCGGCTCGGCGACGACGACGGCGTCGGCGGCGCGCGCACCGGAAACTGCGATCAGGGCCGCAGCTGAGCCGAGAAGAAGGCTCTTGATGTTCATTTTCTGACCTCCAGTCAAAAGTTAAAAAACGGGTCTGGGTATTCTTTGCTGAAGGACAGCGTTCCCTGCCCCATCCCCACTAACCGAAAAAGATGCGCACCGCGCCGCTCCTTCAAATTCGACTTTACCCATGAGGCGGCGGGGTTCAACCACGATCGTGCCGACGGACGGGCTGTCCGGACGCTATCCCCGAGCGTTGTTGCACAAATGACACGATTTGGCCTCACTCAGAAAGCTCTCGTTAACTATCGAGGCGCTCGCACCCCTTGCAAACGGCCCGAATCCGGCGCCGTGCAGACCGAATTGCGGCGCACATGCCCGAGTCGCCAGCCAGGGAATTGCCGCAGAATCGCCGCATGGCGAGGCGGCATCACTGCCAGGAACCGATTTTTCCGCGATAATGACGCCGGCTTGTTGATTGTGCCGAAGCTTTTCTTTATCCAGCGGCGCAACGGAGAGGTGGCCGAGTGGTCGAAGGCGCTCCCCTGCTAAGGGAGTAGAGGTCAAAAGCTTCTCGTGGGTTCGAATCCCATCCTCTCCGCCATCCTGTTTCGCGCCGCGCAGCTGCGCAGGACCAACTCCGCGAATCCCTCATAAAGCAGAATCGACGATGCCCGTTTGCGATTCGCCTTCGCATGTGA
The DNA here is from genome assembly GCF_004791545.1 of Mesorhizobium sp. M4B.F.Ca.ET.214.01.1.1. Classification (NCBI taxonomy): domain Bacteria; kingdom Pseudomonadati; phylum Pseudomonadota; class Alphaproteobacteria; order Hyphomicrobiales; family Phyllobacteriaceae; genus Mesorhizobium; species Mesorhizobium sp. M4B.F.Ca.ET.214.01.1.1. The sequence continues at coordinate 408,073 of NZ_SRUX01000002.1, read as the reverse complement.
TGACTACGACGACAGCGGAGTCGACCTCCTGCGGCTGATGCAGAATCTCGTAATGTCCTTTTAAAGCATAGCAATATCAATGTGTTAATGTCGAAATGCTTGCGCCCGGTTCCGCCAGCTCGTTCGATTCTGACTGGAGGTCAGAAAATGAACATCAAGAGCCTTCTTCTCGGCTCAGCTGCGGCCCTGATCGCAGTTTCCGGTGCGCGCGCCGCCGACGCCGTTGTCGTCGCCGAGCCGGAACCGGCTGAATACGTCAAGATCTGCGACGTGTACGGCTCGGGCTACTTCTACATCCCCGGTACCGAAACCTGCCTGCGCATCGGCGGCTTTGTCCGTTACGACATCGGCGTGGGTGATCGCGAAGGTGTGCAGAATGTTCCGGATCACCTGGATCCGACCGATCGCAACGACACCTACTACAAGAATGCCCGCTTCACGCTGAAGACCTGGACCAACCAGGAAACCGAGCTCGGCACCTTGAAGACCTTCACCGAGACCCGCTTCAACTTCGGCAACGGCTCGGGCGACTATGATGACCAGGCGGCCCCGTTCCCCGCCGGCTACGATCCGGCCGGCTGGCAGGCGCACAACAAGACGCCCTCGCTGAACTTCGCCTGGATCCAGCTCGGTGGCCTGCGCGTCGGTAAGGACGAATCGGCCTTCAACACGTTCAACGGCTATGCCGGCAACGTCATCGACGATACCCTCGTCCCCTACGGCTCGTTCGACACCAACGTCGTCCAGTACTACTTCGACGCCGGCAACGGCTTCTCGGCCGTGGTCTCGCTCGAAGAGGGCGCTGGCGCCGACACGATCGACAGCTACGTTCCGCATGTCGTCGGCGGCGTGAAGTACACGCAGGGCTGGGGTTCCATCAGCGGCGTCGTTGGTTACGACAGCAACTACGAATCCTGGGCTGGCAAGGCTCGCTTGGACGTCACCGTCAACGACGCAATCTCGGCGTTCGTGATGGCCGGCTACGGAAGCGACTCCGACGTTACCGATCCGAACACCGGCCACAGCTTCTTCAAGCTTTGGGACGGCAGCTGGGCGGTCTGGGGCGGCGCCAGCTACAAGTTCAACGAGAAGGCCTCGTTCAACGTGCAGGCGTCGTATGACGATGGCAAGACCTTCGGTCTCGCTGCCAACGTCGCTTACGATGTGGTTCCCGGCTTCACTGTCACGGCCGAAGTTGACTACTTCAACAAGGCCGACAGCGACTGGCACGGCAGCAGCGACGGCGTCGGCGGTATCCTCCGCTTCCAGCGCTCGTTCTAAGGGCTGGTTGTCCACAGGTAAAATCCAGCCCGGGCGCTTCAACGCCCGGGCTGTTTTGTTTTCGTGACGGGCAGGGTGAACAGAAGGAAGAGGGGGTTCGATAGCTGAACGGAAGTCTGCGGAACGGTTTCGTGGGACCCGCCCTCTGGCGGGTGAAATCGGATTTGTCAGACTTAACTCTTGAAAGGACGCTTCCAAGCGGATAGGTGTCGCCTTTCCACTCGGGGGTGTGGTCAAAAAAATGACGAACGAAGCGATTCAAGAGGGGGTGCCCTCTGACCATTTCGCGATCTTTTCTTCTCAAACTGCAAAAATAAAATACAGCTATAACAAGATAAGAGAAGTAAAGTCGTACCGGGTCGGAGAGCTGTTTTCAGCATATCGGGATATACTCTGGGATGATGGGCGACATAAATACAATGTCAGCTCTTTCATCGGCGAAATCGATGAGATTCTCCTCGGGGAGCGTTTCAGCGCTTTTGACCAAAGCACCCTGGACAACCTTATCGGAACCCTGCGCCAGCGCGGCAACAGCAACGCAACCATCAATCGCAAGATGGCTGCTCTCAGCAAACTGCTGCGCAAGGCTCACAAGATGGGGGATATTCACAGCCTGCCCGAGTTCCGCCGCCAGAAGGAGCGGGCGGGACGGATTCGTTTCCTCGAAAAGGACGAAGAGGCGAGGCTGTTCGCCGCAATCAGGAGCCGCAGCGAGGACGCTTACCGGCTCTCCGTCTTCCTTGTCGATACCGGCTGCCGCTTGGGCGAGGCGCTCGGCCTGATCTGGAACGACATCCAGGAGCACCGCGTCTCCTTCTGGATCACCAAGTCCGGCCGCAGCCGTACCATTCCGATGACCGCCCGCGTCAAGGAAGTGATCAAGCTGCCGGTCACCGAGGGACGCCGTCCCAAGGGCCCCTTCACCAGATTCAGCCAGGCGCAATTCCGCGCCATCTGGAACGAGGCGAAGGCCGAGGTCGGCCTTGCTGCCGACGAGCAAGTGGTGCCGCATATTTTGCGCCACACCTGCGCCTCTCGACTCGTCCAGGGCGGCATCGACATCAGGCGCGTGCAGATGTGGCTCGGCCACCAGACGCTGTCGATGACCATGCGCTACGCGCATCTAGCCACCAACGACCTCGACGGCTGCGTCTTCGTGCTGGAAACGCCGCGCTGCGACGGGGCGACGAAGGGCGCGGAAAACTCCATGTTTTCCTCGCCCGTGACCACGCCCACATCCTCAAAGCCGGCGCGCAAGCCGAAGAGCGAAGCGGCCGCCGTGAAGGTCTCCAGGAAAAGCTTCAGGGCCAACTAGCTTGAGTCCTTCTCCCCGTTCACGGGGAGAAGGTGCCGAAGGCGGATGAGGGCGGCGCCGATGGTCAGAATCGGTCGCCGCCATTTTCCGGAAGCGATTGTCTTTTTAAGCGTTTCTATACTGCAAAAATAGCTCGGTAGCCGATTTTGAGCTTGGGATTACTTCTTTTGAATTTCCGCCCGATCCAGGAACGCGGCGATGGCGATAGGCAAGGTGCCCGTTTCGAGGAACGGCGCATGACCCTGGCCCTCGACCGTGATTGCTTCCATGCCGGGATGTCGTTCTCGCATCTCCTCAAGCGTTGCTGATGACAGCAGCTTGGAGTTTGCGCCGCGTATGGCAAGCAGCGGCACGGCGGCCAGCGCCTCGAATTGCGGCCACAGATCGGGCAGCGGCTTGCCGAAGTCGAGACCGGCCAGCATGTCGACCAGCCTTGGGTCGAAATCCGGCATCAGCCCCACGTCGGTCTCGCGAAAGAGCGCCGACACCATCCGTTCCCAGTCCGCTTCGGCGAGCGCCGGAAAGTCACCGCCGTGCACCTCGCGCTGCGCGTTGAGCGCCTCGGCGAATGTCTTCGGCTTCGGCGCGCCATCGAGATAGGAACGGATATGGGCGAGGCCTTGCGTCTCGATCACCGGGCCGATGTCGTTGAGCACCACGGCCTTCAGCACGGCCGGCGCGATCGCACCGAGCACATGGATGATCAGCCCGCCGCGCGACGTGCCGATGAAGCCCGCTTCCTCGATGCCGAGCGCGGCCAGCCCGGCCAGGATATCGCCGGCTTCGATGCCCACATTGTAGTGGCCGATGTCGGGGTCATAGGCCGATTGCCCGCGCCCGCGATAGTCGAAGGCCACGACCTTGCGCCCGGCCCGTCTCGACAGGTGGAGCGCCAACTCGTGGAAGTCGCGCGCGTTGCGGGTGAGGCCGGGCAGGCAGACGACCGGCCAACGACCCGAATTGACTTCGCCATAGATGCGGGCGTGAAGCCGGAGCCCATCCGGCGCGTCATAGAAAAAGTCGGAGAAAGCTTCGCCTGGCATGCGGACACGTCCCTCGCCATTGCCGATTCGTGCGCGAGTGCTACAGGCGAGGGCAGGGGCGGTCAAATGGCTGAGGGAAGGAAGGGCTCAACTGCGCCCGTTCACCAGGTCTCCGACGATGTCGTACTTGCCGGAAATACGCATCTTGTAGACCTCGTAATTCTCCATCACGCGCTGCACGTAGCTTCTTGTTTCAGTGTAGGGAATACGCTCGATCCAGTCGACGACGGCGTCCACGTCCTTGCCGCGCGGGTCGCCATATTTGGCCACCCACTGGGCAGCGCGGTTGGGGCCGGCATTGTAGCCGGCGAAGGTCAGCACATAGGATCCGCTGAAACGGTCGAGCTGCTCGCCGAGGAAGGCAGCGCCAAGCGTCGCATTGTAGCCGGCATCGCTGGTCAGGCGCGTCTGCGAGAACGTCAGTCCGGCCTTCTTCGCCAATTGCCTGGCGGTGCCCGGCATCAATTGCAGCAGTCCGCGCGCACCGGCGCTGGAGACCGCGCCGATATTGAATTCGCTCTCCTGGCGGGCAATCGCATAGGCCAGCGCCTTGCCGGAGCCGGAAATATCGGCAGTGTCGGGGATGACGCCCAGCGGGTGCGACAGCGCGCCGACGTCGATGCCGCGCTGGGCGGCGATCTTGCCGACCTTCAGTGCCATGAAATGGTTGCCCTGCTTTTCGGCGAGCACTGCGAGCAGCGCGAGTTCGCCGGGGCTGGTCAACTGCCCGGCGAGATCGCGGTAAAGCGTCTCGGCATAGCGGTCATAGCCGGCCTCCTGCAGACGCTTGATGGCGCTGACGGCCTCGCGGCCGGCAAAATTCTGTCGGTCGGCGGCACTTGGCTGCGGATAGGCGATGTTGAGGGTCCTCAAGCCCACGCGCTCGCCGGCGAGCTGGCCGTAGAATGTGGTGCCATAGGCAGCCGCGCGGGTGAAATACGTCTTCGCGTCGCCGGGCCCGCCCACTTCGGCCGTGCGGCCAAGCCAATAATACGCGCGCGACAGCGACATCGGTCCCTGCGCGAGGTCGGCGATGCGAGTGAAATGGGCGGCGGCGGTGGCCGGATCGTTGAGGCCGCGCAACGCGTACCAGCCGGCATGGAACTCGGCCTCGGCGGCGCTGGCCGGGCTTTCGGCAGCGTGCATGGAGACGATCTTGTAGGCGGTCTTCATGTCGCCCTGGTCGACCAACTCGCGCGACAGCACCCGGCGCTCCACCCACCAGGCGTCGGGATCGACCAGCGACTCGCGGTCGGTCGGCGCCTTCATCACGATCGCGGCCGCGTCGGCGAACTTCTGCTGCTTGCGCAGATATTCGGCCTCGGCAAAGAAATAGCCGGCCGAGCGCTGCGCGGCCGGCACGGCGTTGAGCAGTTTGGCCGTGTTCCTGTCGCCGCGGCCGGCGGCCGCCCAGGCCTCGGCGAGCGGCTCGGCGCCGGCAAGCGCGGCGACGCGCAGCGCCGAACTCACCCGGTCGGCATAGAACATGCGCTCCATGCGGAAGCGATGATCGGCGGCGGGGATAAGCGCGCCGAACTCCTTGATGATGGTCGCCTCGTCCCTGGCTTCCAGCCTTTCCGTGCGCCAGAACGGCGACAGCACCGAGCGCGCTGCATTGAGGTTGCCCAGCGCGACATAGGATCGGGCAAGGATGATCACGCCTTCGGGGGTCAACGGCTGGCTGCCCTTGAACGCCTTCACCACGACTTGCGGGGAGGGATTCTCGCGATAGAGCGCGCGTTCGCTGTTCTTGCGCAGCGCGATCGTGCCCGGCCAGTTCGGCAGCATCTGCGCGGCGTCGGCGATATCGCCGCTTGGCACCCGGTCGCCGCCATAGAGCGCGATCGCCCAGGCCAGGATGTGGCGGTCGAGCGAATTGGCCGGCAAGACCTCGCGCACCGGGCGCGCGCCGGCAACGTCGTTGGCCGCCAGCCTGTCGAGACCGCCCTTCAAAATCGCGACGTCGGCGAAAGGCGATGTCGGCGCGTCCGGGCGGCCCTGATAGGCCAAGGGCGCTACCGGGAGGGCCGACGTCACCGCAACGTCGACGCCGCCGCCGATCGCCGCGGCCGGCATCAGCGCAAGCGTCGCGCCAAGAAACGCGAAAAGACGGGGCCGCCGGCCTGACATGGGGTTCGTCATTTCCTGTTCGAGCACATTACCAGCAGGCCAAGACGCATCGAAGCCTAAACATAGGTCGTGAAGAGCCCGTAAACAAAAGGTTATCGAGGTCGTTCGATTTGCGCTTGCTGGCACCATGGCAATGCTTGCCGGTGAACCATGTCGAGACTATGGTGCGCGGCTTCGCTTTCGGCTAGAAGGCGCGCACGATAGACCGACCGACAAAACACCAATGCATGCCGCCCCAAAGTGGATACCGGTTTTGGGGCAACGACATGCATAACCAACGAAGTCCCAAGGAGTTGGACGACATGCTGAGAGGCTCGCTTACCGCGCTCGTTACACCGTTCGAAAAGAGCGGGCGTTTCGACGAGAAAGCCTTTCGCGCCTTCATCGAATGGCAGCTCGCCGAAGGCACCACGGGCCTCGTCCCGGTCGGCACCACCGGCGAGTCGCCGACGCTGTCGCATGACGAGCACCGCCAGGTGGTCAAGGTCTGCATCGAGGTCGCCAAGGGCCGCGCTCCGGTCGTCGCCGGCGCCGGCTCCAACAACACCGAGGAAGCTGTAGGCCTGGTGCAATTTGCCGAGCAGGCCGGCGCCGATGCCGCGCTGGTCGTCACGCCCTATTACAACAAGCCGACGCAGCGCGGCCTCTATGAGCACTTCGCCGCTGTCGCCCGCGCGACCAAGCTGCCGATCATCATCTACAACATCCCGCCGCGCTCGGTGATCGACATGACGCCGGAGACGATGGGGCGGCTGGCGCACGACTTCAAGAACATCGTCGGCGTCAAGGATGCCACCGGCAAGGTCGAGCGCGTCTCCGAGCAGCGCGCCACCTGCGGCAAGGATTTCGTCCAGCTCTCGGGCGAGGACGCCTCGGCGCTGGGCTTCAACGCCCATGGCGGCGTCGGCTGCATCTCGGTGACGTCGAACGTCGCGCCGCGGCTCTGCGCCGAATTCCAGGAAGCGACGCTTTCCGGCGACAGCGCCAAGGCCCTCGACCTGCAGGATCGGCTCCTGCCGCTGCACAAGGCGATCTTCATCGAGCCCGGCCTGTGCGGCGCCAAATACGCGCTGTCGAAGCTGGGCAAGGTCGAGAACGTCGTGCGCTCGCCGCTGGTCACGATCGAGGCCTCGACGGCCGAGAAGATCGACCAGGCGATGAAGCATGCCGGCTTGATAAACTAACGAGCCCGTTTGGAAACTCCACTCCTGCGGCCATCTGAAGGCGCCACCTGCGCTTCCGGTGCTCACGTACTATATGTACGCTCCGCTCCGGTTCTCGGTGACACCGTCATCTGACTCGCAGGAGCGGGTTTCGAAACGGACCTGGACGTCATGAATCAAGTCAAAAAAGCCGATCCCAACAACAGGACCGTTGCGGAGAACCGCAAGGCACGGTTCTCCTACGAGGTGCTCGACACGCTCGAGGCCGGCCTCGTGCTGACCGGCACCGAGGTCAAATCGCTGCGCCAGGGCCAGGCCAACATCCAGGAATCCTATGCCTCTGCCGAGGGCGGCGAGATCTGGCTGATCAATTCCTATCTGCCGGAATATCTGCAGGCCAATCGCTTCAACCACGAGCCGCGCCGGCGCCGCAAGCTTCTGCTCTCCAAGCGCGAGATGGCGAAGCTGTCGCAGAGCGTCGATCGCGAAGGCATGACGCTGGTGCCGCTCAAGATCTATTTCAACGATCGCGGCCGCGCCAAGCTGCTGCTTGCGATCGCCCGTGGCAAGAAGCTGCACGACAAGCGAGAGACGGAAAAGCAGCGCGACTGGTCGCGCGAGAAGGGCCGCCTTCTCAAGCAACGCGGCTGAAAAATCTCCGGCGCTGGCCTGAAAAAAGCCAACAGTCGGCCTTCAGCTTCCGGACATGAAGAGCCGACATCGGGGGATAGTCTTGAAGAAGCGGATCGTCCTCTGGGTCCTGGCCAGCCTTGTCCTGGCGTGCGTCGTCGCAGCGGGCGGGTTCATCTACTTCCACACCTTCTCTCCCGATCGCGACCGGTTCCCCGTCAGGGGCATCGACGTCTCCCATCACCAAGGCCGGATCGACTGGCGGCGTGTCGCCGCCGACGACGTCGCCTTCGCCGTCATCAAGGCGACCGAAGGTGGCGATCATGTCGACGATGCTTTCGCCGCCAACCTGCGCGAGGCGCGCGCCGCCGGTCTGGCGGTCGGCGCCTACCACTTTTTCACTTTCTGCCGGCCGGGCGCCGACCAGGCGAAGAATTTCATCTCGGTGGTGCCGCGCGGCGAGCCGCTGCTGCCGCCGGTGGTCGACATCGAATTCGGCGGCAACTGCCCGCAGCGGCCGTCGCCCGAACAGTTGAGGGCCGAGCTACAGGCCTTTCTCGGCCCGGTCGAGGCCACCTTCGGCAAGCCGGCGATCGTCTATCTCACCGATGAGGCGGCGCAGGCCTATTCGGCGCATATCGCAGTTCGCCCGCGCTGGCTGCGCTCGTTGGCCATGCGGCCGGGCGAGGACGACTGGATCTACTGGCAGTACCACAACCGGGGTCGCGTCGACGGCATCGAAGGCGACGTCGACCTGAACGTGCTGCAGGGTGGGGCGGACAAACTGGCTGAGCTATTCGCCACGCGGGTTTCCGAATCTACTCCTCCAGAAACGCCGCGATCTCCTTGAACACATTGACGAACATTGATTCCGTCAGCACGCCCGTGTTGGTGTTGTAGCGCGAGCAATGGTAGCTGGAGAACAGCGCGATGCCGCCGGCCTCGTGCCGTCCGCCGTGCCGGAACGGATGGGCGGCGACGCGCCCGCCCAGCGCCCGCACCGTCGACTGATGCGCGATCGAGCCGAGCGCCAGGACAGCGCGCAGATTGGGAAAGCGTCCGATCGTCGGCACCAGAAAACTCCGGCAGGTGGCAATCTCGCCGCCGACCGGCTTGTTCTCCGGCGGCACGCAACGCACCGCATTCGTGATCGCCGTCTGCACCAGTTCTAGTCCGTCGTCGGGCCTTGCCTTGAACTCGCCGCGCGCCAGGCCGTGCGCGATCAGCGTGCCGTAGAGCAGGTCGCCGGCATAGTCGCCGGTGAAGGGCCGCCCCGTGCGGTTGGCGCCGCGCAGTCCGGGCGCCAGCCCAACGATGAGCAGCCGCACGGCGTCCTCACCCTCCGGCGGCAGGAAAGTAGGCACCGGCGCGTTGAACCAGGACGGCTCGCGCCGCCGCCAGTCTGCGATGAAATCATGCAGCCGCGGGCAGAGTGGGCAGTCGCGACCGGGTTCGGGGGAGGGCGCGGCCACCAAGGCCGCCGCCGTCAATAGTCGTCCTCGTCGACTTCGGCCGGTTCGGGCCTGCGCACCGGCCGTTCGGAGGGATCGCGGCCGACTTCGTTCTTCAGGCTCATCAGGTCCATGAAATGGTCGGCCTGGCGGCGCAGGTCGTCCGAGATCATCGGCGGCTGCGAGGCCATGGTCGAGACGATCGAAACCTTGCGGCCGCGGCGCTGCAGCGCCTCGACCAATGTGCGGAAATCGCCGTCGCCGGAGAAGATGACATAGTGGTCGACGACGTCGGCGAGCTCGAGCGCGTCGACGGTGAGCTCGATGTCCATATTGCCCTTGATCTTGCGGCGGCCGGTCGAGTCGGTGAATTCCTTGGCCGGCTTGGTCACCACCTTGAAGCCGTTATAGTCGAGCCAGTCGATCAGCGGCCGGATCGAGGAATATTCCTGATCCTCGACCAGCGCGGTGTAGTAGTAGGCGCGCAGCAGATAGCCGCGTTTCTGGAAGCTGGACAGAAGCTTGCGGTAGTCGATGTCGAAGCCGAGCGCCCGCGAGGTGGCATAGAGATTGGCACCGTCGATGAAAAGCGCGATTTTTTCCCGAGGGTCGAACATGGAAAATGTCCTTTTTTCAAAATAGGCGGTCGTCTAAAAGCGTCGGCGACTATGCCCGCGGCCCGTCAATGGACCACACGGCCTTTCTTATCCGAGATAGCGCCAGTTTTACGGCAATCCAAGCTGTGTCGGCCCCTCGCAAGCAATTGTGATCGGCGCCGGATCGCCGCGGGCCTTGCCCATGCCGAGCCGGATAATCCCCCGGGAGGCGGATCGGCATTGCCAAGAAGCTTGTATTTTGGCGGCGTTCAGGTTATGGACCGCGCCTGTTTTCCGTCAAATCCATCGCATGAAAGGGGCAATTCATGGCCCGCGTAACCGTTGAAGATTGCATCGACAAGGTCGACAACCGCTTCGAGCTGGTGCTCCTGGCCGGCCACCGCGCCCGTCAGATCAGCCAGGGCGCGCAGATCACCGTGCCGCGCGACAACGACAAGAACCCTGTGATCGCGCTGCGCGAGATCGCCGACGAGACGCTGTCGCCCGACGACCTCAAGGAAGACCTGATCCACTCGCTGCAGAAGCATGTCGAAGTCGACGAGCCGGAGGCCGATGGCGAGGCGATCGCCGACCAGACGGGCGCTGCCGTCGCTGCGACCGATACCGACGACGCCGAGGACAACATCGCCTTCGACCGCATGACCGAGGAAGACCTGCTGGCCGGCATCGAAGGCCTTGTGCCGCCTGAGAAGAGCGACGACTACTGAGAGAGTTTCCTGGACCTGCCCGGAACATTTTTCCGGCACTTCCGTCCAGGCAGTTTCGTGGCTATCTATGACATGCGCCGCATCCCATTGCGGCGCATGATTCATTTCAGCACCGCGAGATCCTGCCCATGATGCGTCAGTATGAGCTTGTCGAGCGCGTCCAGCGCTACAAGCCTGACGTCAACGAGGCGCTGCTCAACAAGGCCTATGTCTACGCCATGCAGAAGCATGGCCACCAGAAGCGCGCTTCCGGCGATCCCTATTTCTCGCATCCGCTCGAAGTCGCCGCCATCCTCACCGAAATGCACATGGACGAGGCGACGATCGCGGTCGCCCTGCTGCATGACACGATCGAGGACACCACCGCCACCAGGGCCGAGATCGACGAGTTGTTCGGCCCCGAAATGGGCAAGCTGGTCGAGGGCCTGACCAAGCTCAAGAAGCTCGATCTCGTCTCCAAGAAGGCCGAGCAGGCGGAGAACCTGCGCAAGCTCTTGCTGGCGATCTCCGAGGACGTGCGCGTGCTGCTGGTCAAGCTCGCCGACCGCTTGCACAACATGCGCACCCTCGACCATGTTCCGGAAGCCAAGCGCCTGCGCATCGCCGAGGAGACGATGGATATCTATGCGCCGCTCGCCGGCCGCATGGGCATGCAGGGTATGCGCGAGGAGCTGGAGGAGATCGCCTTCCGCTACATCAATCCGGAAGCCTACCGCGCCGTCACGGCCAGGCTTGCCGAGATATTCGAGCGCAACAAGGACGTGCTGACCGAGATCGAAAAGGCGCTGTCGGCCTTGTTCGAGAAACATGCCATCAAGGCCAGCGTGAAGAGCCGACAGAAGAAGCCTTGGTCGGTGTTCCGCAAGATGGAAGCCAAGGCGCTGTCCTTCGAGCAGCTCTCCGACATCTTCGGCTTCCGTGTCGTCGTCGATACGCTCGAGGATTGCTACAGGGCGCTCGGCGCCATCCACACGACATGGTCGATGGTGCCCGGTCGCTTCAAGGACTACATCTCGACGCCGAAGCAGAACGACTACCGCTCGATCCACACCACCATCGTCGGCCCGTCGCGCCAGCGCGTCGAGTTGCAGATCCGCACCCGCGAGATGAACAAGATCGCCGAATATGGCGTCGCCGCGCATTCGATCTACAAGGATACAGGCGGCAAGACGAACGGCGCCGGCCACGCCATCTCGAAGGAGACCAACGCCTATGCCTGGCTGCGGCGCACCATCGAGCAACTGGCCGAGGGCGACAATCCGGAAGATTTCCTCGAGAACACGAAGCTGGAACTGTTCCAGGACCAGGTGTTCTGCTTCACGCCGAAGGGCATGCTGATCGCGCTGCCGCGCGGCGCCACCCCCATCGACTTCGCCTATGCCGTCCACACCGATGTCGGCGACACCTGCGTCGGCGCCAAGGTCAACGGCCGCATCATGCCGCTGATGACGGAATTGAAGAACGGCGACGAGGTCGAGATCATCCGCTCCAAGGCGCAGGTGCCACCGGCCGCCTGGGAATCGGTCGTCGTCACCGGCAAGGCGCGCGCCGCCATCCGCCGCGCCACCAAGAACGCCATCCGCAAGCAATATTCCGGCCTCGGCGCCCGCATCCTCGAGCGCGCTTTCGAGCGTGCCGGCAGGACCTTCACCAAGGAGAGCCTGAAGCCGGTGCTGCACCGGTTGGCGCGCAAGGACATTGACGACGTGCTGGCCTCGGTCGGCCGCGGCGAACTGGCCTCGACGGACGTCATGAAGGCGGTGTTCCCCGATTACAAGGACGAGCGCGTCACCGTCGCCGCCCCCAAGCAGCGCGAGGAGGGCTGGTCGAAGATCCGCAACGCCGCCGGCATGCTGTTCCAGATGCCGGGCCGCGCCGCGCGCAAGGACAAGGACCAGCCGCGCGACGGGGCGGTTCCGATCCGCGGCGTGCGCGGCGACCTGCCGGTGCGCTTCGCACCGGAAGGGGCGGTGCCCGGAGACCGGATCGTCGGCATCATCCAGCCGGGCACCGGCATCACCATCTATCCGATCCAGTCGCCGGCGCTGCAGGCCTTCGACGATCAGCCCGAGCGCTGGATCGACGTGCGCTGGGACATCGACGAGCGCACAAAGGAGCGCTTCCCGGCACGCGTCTCGGTCACCGCCATCAACGCGCCGGGATCGCTGGCCGACATCGCCCAGGTCGTTGCCGCCAACGATGCCAACATCCACACGCTGTCGATGGTGCGCACAGCGCCCGACTTCACCGAAATGCTGATCGATCTCGAGGTCTGGGACCTCAAGCACCTGAACCGGCTGCTCTCGCAGCTCAAGGACAATTCGAGCGTCAGCGATGCAAGGCGCGTCAACGGCTGACATCATGGTTAGAAGAATAATGGGGGAATGAAATGAACACCGACGAAGTGCTGGGCATTTTCCGCGAGGCTGGCGCCGTCCTGGAGGGACATTTCATCCTGACGTCGGGCCTGCGCAGCCCGGTGTTCCTGCAGAAGGCGAGGGTCTTCATGCATGCCGACAAGACCGAGCGCCTGTGCAAGGCGCTGGCCGAGAAGATCCGCAAGGCCGTTCCCGGCCGCATCGACTATGTCGTCGGCCCGGCGATCGGCGGGCTGATTCCGGCCTATGAGACCTCGCGCCATCTCGCCGTCCCGGCGATCTGGGTCGAGCGGGAAGGGGGCGAGTTCAGGCTGCGCCGCTTCGAGATCGCCAGGGGCGCGCGCGTCGTCATCGTCGAGGACATCGTCACCACCGGCCTGTCGATCCGCGAGACCATCGACTGCCTGCGCGAGCTTGGCGCCGAGGTGGCGGCGGCCGCCTGCATCATCGACCGTTCGGCCGGCAAGACCGATGTCGGCGTGCCGCTGGTCGCGCTCGCCGAATACGAGGTTCCGGCCTATCCGGCCGACCGCTTGCCGCCGGAGCTGGCCGCCATCCCGGCCGTCAAGCCCGGCAGCCGCAACATCTGATGCGGCCATGCGTGAAAACAAGCGCTTGAGCGCGTTGCTTGAATCTCTTCGGCAGCGTCCGTCGGCCGCGGCGCAGCTATGATCGCCGGCATCGACCATTTCGTGCTGACGGTGCGCTCGGTGGGAGCGAGCTGCGCCTTCTACCAGCGCGTGCTCGGTCTCCAGCGCCTCGACGAACCGAACCGGCCGACCGCGCTGTTGTTCGGATCGCAGAAGATCAACCTGCACGAGGTCGGCCGCAGCTTCGAGCCGAAGGCCAAGGCGCCGACGGCCGGCGCCGGCGATTTCTGCCTCGTCGCGGCAAGTCCGCTTGCCGAGATCTGCGCCAGCCTGGCGGCCAGCAACGTCGCCATCGAGGTCGGGCCGGTCGAGCGAACCGGCGCGCGCGGGCCGATGATGTCAATCTATTTCCGCGATCCGGACGACAATCTGGTCGAAGTCAGCGAGTACCTCACCTAAGCCAGAATGGCCAGATTGTCTGGCGGATAGTGATGTGACGAAGCTCTATCTCGCCAAGGCTGAGGACAATTCCGCTTCGACAGGGCACTCGAGGCAAGCGGTATAGTTGCATAGCCGGCAAATTCTGTATGCATGGTCCTCGCTGCTGACGAGCCCGCGCAGCAGCTTGGCGGCAAGTCGGCCGAACTCCTGCAGCTCCTCCGAACTTAGAACTGTGAGCGCTGATGCGAGCCCCGCCTGACGAGCGGAAAGAATAGCACCACAGGTCGTCTCGCCCAGAGGCGTGAGTCTTAGCGCTACCGCGCGATGATCGTCAGGCGCCGAGGATCGAGCCGCCAATCCGTCCGCGACCAGTCGATCGACCAGTCGAACGGCGCCTGAATGCGACAATGAAAGAGCGCGCCGCAGCCTCTCGATCGAGAGACCAGGTACGTGGCCAACGAGGGTGATGGCCGCCGCCGCGGGGCCGGGCTCCGGCGCTCGTGCCTGAGCGTCCCGCTGCAGCGTGTCCGCAAAGGCCAGCGCCAGAGCACCAATCACATTCTCGATCCTGGAATCAGCCATCAGTGAAAAATATATGCTTGGAGCATATACATCAAGATCGAGTCATTGTATGCTTGGAGCATATAAATAGAAGGAGGCAGGCTATGTTCACCCCGGCAAACGCAACCGCGCCCTTCGTGGCGCGCATCAATCGAACTGGCGACCGCCTTGCTGCTGTTGGCCGTGCGGTAGCCCTATCGGGGGTGGTGCTTCCGCTGCTGTTGATCGGCATTTTGAAATTCACCTCGATCGAGATCGAGGCGCTTAAGCCATTTGTTGAGAAGACGCCGTGGCTGGCATGGCTTTATCCCGCATTCGGATTTGCCGGGGCTTCCTACTTCCTGGGCGTGATCGAACTGATCGCTGCGCTTCTGCTGGCTGCGTCTTTCCGCAGTGTCTGGGCTGGCCTCGTCGGAGGCGCGATCGGTTCAATCACCTTTGCGCTGACGGCCTCGACAATGCTCGCTCTGCCAATCTGGGAGGCGGGTTCGGAAGGGTTTCCCTTTCTCAATGGGCTGGGTGCCTTCCTAATCAAGGATGTCGCATTGCTGGGCGTGAGCCTGGTCATACTGGGTGGCAGCCTGCAACGACTTGCGTCGAGCCACGACCGGGAAATCGCACACGGCGATGAACGGCGAAACAAAGGGTGAGAATATGACCCTACTCGCCATTTGGCGCAGGACGGACGAACCAGGACATGATGCCATGCAGTTCAGTCCGACTAATCCCGGCAGGCTCCTTGAAGGGGCCGCGGTGCACCTCTAGCGGGTCCTGCACGTTTGGACTGTGCGGTGCAGTTGGTCAGAGATTGGAAGACCACATCCGGCACCCTCAGCGGATTCATCGGACCCCGGACTGCCAACCTCGCAATCATCCCCGGTGAGATCGGCAGGACCGTTGCTTCACTCCGGCGACGGCTGCTTTGCGAGGGCGGCAACGCCGGCCGAGCGCCAGGTTGCGGCCGACGTCGCAGCGCTGCATTAGCTGGCGGGGCGAACTGCCGCACGTCAGCGACTTGACTCCCGTCTCCACAAATCCGCCGTGTTTCTAATATGCTCGAGCGGCGAGACGCTGGCCGGACGTTGTCCTTCGGTCGGCGCGTCGCTATATCAAAGTCGCTGTTGCCTTCGGGCGGCCTCGAAGCGCAAGATATGGCAGTCGCCTGCCGGCTCGGGATCGCCGGAACAGCCTGTGTTGAGTACTAGGAACCGGAACAGAGTGCTTTTTCGACGCCGCGAGCCTGATGGCATTTTTGAGCGGGTGCGTACCTATCTTTGGCCGCGCCGCTCGTTCTCGCGCTCGGTGCAGTATTTCTCGAAGCGCATCCTGAGGCTGAAGGCCACCCCGCATGCCGTCGCCGCCGGCGTCGCGGCCGGCGTGTTTGCCTCGTTCTTCCCGCTCGGCTTCCACTTCGTGATCGCCGCCGTGCTGTGCTGGGTAATCGCCGGAAATCTGGTGGCGGCCGCGCTCGGCGCCGTGTTCTTCGGCAATCCGCTGACCTTTCCGCTGCTGTGGGGTGCATCCTGGGAAACCGGCAAGCTCATCCTGCACGAACGCCTGCCCAAGCACGGACCGCCTGAGCACCTTGGGGAAATGATGCACACGCTTTCGTTCGCGAAACTGTGGCACCCGGTGCTGGAGCCGATGCTGATCGGCGCGGTGCCGCTCGGCCTCGTCTTCGGCCTGTTCTTCTACGGCATCACCCGATGGGGCATGACCGCCTTTCGCGAGCGGCGCAGGAAGCGCATGGCCGAGAGGGCACACAAGGCCAGGCTCGGTGGTCATGGCGGGCGGGAAGTTCCCGCGGAATGATCATCGGCATCGGCAGCGACCTGATCGATATCAGACGCATCGAGAAGTCGCTGGAACGGCACGGCCAGCGCTTCATCCAGCGCATCTATACCGAGGTCGAGCAGGCCCGCTCGGAAGGCCGCGCGGCGCGCGTCGCGTCCTACGCCAAGCGCTTCGCCGCCAAGGAGGCCTGCGCCAAGGCGCTGGGCACGGGCATGGCGCATGGCGTCTTCTGGCGCGACATGGGCGTCGTCAACCTGCCCGGCGGCAAGCCGACCATGGCGCTGACCGGCGGCGCGGCGGCACAGCTCGGCAAGATCCTGCCGCGGGGGCATAGGGCGGCGATCCACCTCACCATCACCGACGATTTCCCGCTTGCTCAAGCCTTTGTGATCATCGAGGCGTTGCCCGCCGAAGAAGCGCCACATTGATTGCTTCTGACCTCCGGCTGACGTTGCCCAGCGCGCGCCGAGACTCTATACCAACCAACGCACAATCGAGGACGACATGAGCGTGGCTGAAAAATCCGAGAAGAAATCCGGCGGGCTTGGCGAAACCGTCAGCGTCATCATTCAGGCGCTGCTGCTCGCGCTGGTCATCCGCACCTTCCTGTTCCAGCCATTTTCGATCCCGTCCGGATCGATGCGCCCGACCTTGCTCGAAGGCGACTATCTCTTCGTCACCAAATGGTCCTATGGCTATTCGCGCTATTCGCTGCCGTTCGGTCCCGATATCTTCTCCGGCCGTATCTGGGGCTCCGAGCCGAAGCGTGGCGACGTGGTGGTGTTCAAGTTCCCGCCGGACCCGTCCATCGACTACATCAAGCGCGTCATCGGCCTGCCCGGCGACAAGATTCAGGTCAAGGACGGCCAGCTCTTCATCAACGGCGCCGGCGTGCCGCGCGAGAAGGTCGGCCAGATCGACAACCCTGATATCACCGAGGTCGATCGTCCGGTCGATGTCTATCGCGAGACGCTGCCCAACGGCATCACTTATGACACGCTCGACCTGACGCCGAACTCGATCGGCGACAACACGCGCGAGTTCGACGTGCCGCCCGGCCACTACTTCATGATGGGCGACAATCGCGACAACTCTTCCGACAGCCGCTTCACCGTCGGCTTCGTGCCGGAAGAGAACCTGGTCGGCCGCGCCAACATCATCTTCTTCTCGATCGCAGATGGCGCGAGCCCGCTCGAAGTCTGGAAGTGGCCGTCGCTGATGCGAGCCGCGCGCCTGTTCCATTTCGTCAGCTAGCTGATGGCGTCAACGAAGCGGCTCACCGCCGATGCGCTCGCCGAAGCGCTCATTGAGCGCACAGGCCATGCCTTTGGCGACCGCCAGCGGCTGCAGCGGGCGCTGACCCATGCCAGCGCCCGGTCGAGCCATGCCGGCGTCGACTATGAGCGCTTCGAATTCCTCGGCGACCGTGTGCTTGGCCTTGTCGTGGCCGACATGCTGCTTGCGGCATTCCCGAACGCGGCCGAGGGCGAGCTGTCGCTGCGGCTGAACGCCCTGGTCAATGCCGAGGCGCTGTCCGAAATCGCCGAGGAGATCGGCCTGCCGGAACTGATCCGCGCCGGCTCGGACGTGCGCGGCCTCGACGGGCGCAAGCGTGTCAACCTGCGCGCCGATGCGCTGGAATCGCTGATCGCCGTGCTCTATCTCGACGGCGGCCTGGATGCGGCCCGCGCGTTCATCCACCGCTATTGGCAGCCGCGCTCGCAGGCCATCGGCGCTGCCCGTCGCGACGCCAAGACCGAATTGCAGGAATGGGCGCATCAGGCGGCGGGCGCGACGCCCGCCTACCGGATCGACGGCAGGGAGGGGCCGGACCACGATCCGCTGTTCACCGTCAGCGTCAAGGTCGGCCAGTTCGCGCCGGCCATAGGCAGCGGTCGCTCCAAGCGCGAGGCCGAGCAGGCGGCGGCGGCGGCGCTGCTGCTGCGCGAGGGTGTCTGGATGAATGAAGGAAGCGCGGCATGAGCGAAGACGCGGCACAGGCGGGCGAGGCCCCCGCGACGCACTCCGGCTTCGTCGCGCTGATCGGCGCGCCCAATGCCGGCAAGTCGACGCTGGTCAACCAACTGGTCGGCGCCAAGGTGTCGATCGTCACCCACAAGGTGCAGACCACCCGCGCCATCGTGCGCGGCATCGCCACGCATGAGAACGCCCAGATCGTCTTCGTCGACACGCCCGGTATCTTCAAGCCGAAGCGGCGGCTGGACACGGCGATGGTGACCACCGCCTGGGGCGGCGCGAAGGACGCCGATATCGTCGTGCTTCTGATCGATGCCGAGCGCGGCATCCGCGGCGACGCCGATGCCATTCTCGACCGGCTGAAGGATGTCCGGCAGCCGATGCTTCTGGTCCTCAACAAGGTCGACCGGGTCAAGCCCGAGGTGCTCCTGGCGCTGGCGGCGACGGCGAACGAGCGCGTGCCGTTCAAGCGCACCTTCATGGTCTCGGCACTGACCGGCTCCGGCTGCAAGGACCTGCTCGACTATCTTGCGCAAACCTTGCCGGCCGGCCCCTGGTACTATCCGGAGGACCAGATCTCCGACCTGCCGATGCGCCAGCTCGCGGCCGAGATCACCCGCGAAAAGCTCTACCTGCGACTGCATCAGGAGCTCCCCTATTCCTCCCATATCGAGACCGAGAAATGGGAGGAGAAGAAGGACGGCTCGGTGCGTATCGAGCAGGTCATCTATGTCGAGCGCGACAGCCAGAAGAAGATCGTACTCGGCCACAAGGGCGAGACCATCCGCGCCATCGGCCAGGCGGCGCGCATGGAGATCGCGGGCATACTGGAGCAGAAGGTGCACCTCTTCCTGTTCGTCAAGGTGCGCGAGAACTGGGGCGACGACCCCGAGCGCTACCGCGAGATGGGGTTGGAGTTTCCGCACTAAGGCAAGCAAAGGCGCGGCGCCCGGAGACGGGCGCCGCGCCTGTTTGAGGAGCGGGTTCAGGCGGTGGCGACAGCCGGCTTTGTCCTTTCCCGGCGCGCAAAGCACTCCGTGCCGTAATAGGCGACGATCGCGACCGCGATGACCGCCCAGATCGCCACGCCGATCCACTGCTGCTGCACATAGTCGCCGTCGACGAACACCTTGCCGAGGAAGCGCACGCTGTTCTGGTGCGTGACATGCATCAGGAAGGCGAGAAGCACGCTGGCGGTGTTCTGGTAAAGCCATGTGAAGACGATGCCGGCCAGGACGACATTGATCGTGCCGTAGAGGCTGAGGTCGCCGACCAGGCCGAGCGGGAAGTGCCAGATGGCCCAGATCACGCCGAGGATCAGGCTGCCGGCAAGCGCGGAATGGCCGGCGAGCAGTCGTGGCGTGGCGAAGCCGCGCCAGCCGGGCTCCTCGCCGAGCGGGCCGCTGAAGATCGCATAGAGGCCGATGATCGGCAGCATTTCGTAGACGGCGGGAATGTTGTCCCAGGCGGGGGCTGCCGCTCCGAACAGCGGATTGATCAGGATCGAAGCGAACTGCGCCCCGAACGGCAGGCCGAACGCCACCAGATACCAGAATGGGCGAACCCGCCACTTCACCATCGAGGCGAGGATGGGCTTGACCGAAGCCCAGCCGCCGGCAAGCGCGGCGACGATGAAGCCGGCGACCATCGGGCCGAAGGTGAACCAGGGAATGCTCTCGCCGCCGGAGAGCCAGAAGGGGATGAACGCCAGCCAGGTCAGGCCGAGCGCCAGCGAAAAGAAGGCGGTCAGCTGGTGCCCCCGCACCAGGCTCAGGAAGGAAGGCATTTGTCTGGTCCTCTCGTCGGGCGGATTGGCAAATGAGAGGTCGGCTTGCCCGATGGGTCGACCACAGCAAAGGGACCGGCCGCGCCGGTCGACATGCCCGCATATGGCGCCAGCGCGGGACAAAAATCCCGATCGGTTTCTGAGAAATTTCCGATATTTGCGATTGGCGGCTGTCCCGGCACCCGGCCCGTTACAACCTTGATTTCGCCGCCCGATCGGTGAAATGCTCCCTCGCATGGAATGGCGCGACGAGGGAATCATTCTCGGCACCCGCAAGCATGGCGAAACCAGCGCCATCCTCGAGGTGATGACGCGCGCCCATGGCCGCCATCTCGGCCTCGTGCGCGGCGGCCGCTCGCGCAAGCAGCAGCCGGTCCTGCAGCCGGGCAATCGCGTCGATCTCCTGTGGCGGGCCCGCCTCGACGAGCATCTCGGCACCTTCCAGGCCGAGGCGATCGAGATGAACGCCGCCCGGCTGATCGACAGCGCCGTCGCCGTCTACGGCCTGCAGACCATGGCCGCGCATCTGCGCTTGCTGCCCGAGCGCGACGCCCATGGTGCGCTCTATGAGACGCTTGCCGTCATGATCGCCCATCTCGACGACGCCGACGCGGCGGGCGAGCTGGTGGCGCGCTTCGAATTGCTGATCCTCGACGAGCTCGGCTTCGGCCTCGACCTCAGCCAGTGCGCGGCGACCGGCTCCAGGCAGGACCTCGCCTATGTCTCGCCGAAATCCGGCCGCGCCGTCTCCCGCGCCGCCGGCGCCCCCTGGCACGACAAGATGCTGGCGCTGCCGGCCTTCCTGCAGCGTTCGGGCCCCAGTGCCGATCAGGCGGCGCTCGAGGACGCGTTCCGGCTGACCGGCTTCTTCTTCAGCCGCCATGTCTACGAGCCGCGCGGCCTCGAACCGCCCGACGCCCGCGCCGGTTTCCTCGCCGCGCTACGCCGGCATCATGCGGCCGGCAAGGCGATCGCCGGAGAGTAGCGCTTGCGGCTAGCCGGCGTTTTGCCGCTCCAGGAAATCGCCGAGAATGGGGCGCTGGCCTTTCAGGATTTTGAGCCCGGCCTCCGGCAAGGAAAACCAGCCGGCTTTGTCCACTTCGGGGAATTCTTTCACTGAACCCGACCTCGGTGGCCACTCCATGGTGAACGTGTTGCTTCTGACGGCGTCCGCATCGAGGTCAGATTCGACACTCCATGCCGTCACGATCTTGCCGCCCGGCTGCCGATAGCTGCCGACCGGCTCGAAATGTCCATCGATCGCGACGCCCAGTTCCTCCTCGGCCTCACGTCGCGCGGCTGCGAGTTCATCCTCGCTCTCGTCGACAAGTCCCTTCGGGATCGACCACGCCCCTTCATCCTTTCTTGCCCAGAATGGTCCGCCGGGATGGACAAGCAGAAATTCGAAAACCCCGCCGGTGCGCCTGTAGATCAGCAGGCCCGCGCTGCGTTGCGGCATTGGTCATCCTCATCAAATCCGGCCGACACTAGCATGACTACTTGCAGCACGTGCCACGCAACCTCGCTCAGCAGGACTATTCCTGGCCGCCTTGACACCTCGGCATTGGATAAAGGCTGCAAGCTGCTGGCATTCGGCTGCGAAACATGCTCGATCTTTGCTGTCGCCGATCCGGCGGCGCGTTTGCCTGGAGGAACCGGCCGTCTGGCCGCCGCAATTGTCAATGACAACCGGCCTGGTTTGGGGGAACCGCCATGTTTGAAAGCCTGATCGGCCTTGCCGCCATCATCGCCCTGTTCGTCATCATTTCGCGCCAGCAGAGCCGCATCGGCCTGATCGAGCGCGAACTTGGCGCGCTGCGCAGCCTCGTGCTTTCGGGCGCCGTGCTACCGGCCGCCAGGCCGGCCGAACAGCCGCAAGCCGACGGCAAGCCGGCCGAGGCGATCACGGCCGAGGTAGCGTCTCCTCCTGTAGCGGATGATGTTGGCGCCGAAGCGCCGGCGGCGCAGGCCGCCGCTGCTGCGGGCGAGGTCGTGTCCGGACCGTGGGCCAAGGACGAAGCGCCGCCGCCAGCGGCGGAGCCTGCGGCCGGCCCCGCCGAGGCCGCGCAACCGGCGAAGGCAGCGCGGCAGACCGACGTCGAGACCGCGCTCGGCACCCGCTGGGCGGTCTGGGTCGGCGGCATCGCGCTGGCGCTGGGCGGCCTGTTCCTGATCCGCTACACCATCGACGCCGGCATTTTCGGCCCCGGCGTGCGCCTCACCATGGCCGGCATCCTTGGCCTGGTGCTGGTCGGCGGCGGCGAATTCATCCGCCGCACCGGCTTCAAGGTGCCGGTGCAGGGTGCCGCCGGCGCCTATATCCCGGCGATCCTGACGGCGGCCGGCGCCTTCATCCTGTTCGGCACCGTCTATGCCGCTTATGGCATTTACGGCTTCATCGGTCCGGCGCTGGCCTTCACGCTGCTCGGCGTCATTGGCGTGGCGACGATCGCGGCGAGCCTGGTCCATGGCCTGGCGCTAGCCGGCATCGGCCTGATCGGCGCCATGGCGACGCCGGCGCTCGTCTCCTCGCAGGCGCCCAATCCCTGGGCGCTGTTCGTCTATCTGGCGATCGTGCTTGCCGCCACCGCGGCGATTGCCCGCCTGCGCGACTGGAAGGCGCTGGTGGCGGCGGCCTTCGTCGGCACCGGCCTGTGGACCATCCTCTACATGGCCAACACGCCCGCCGCGAACCTGTCGGCCATCCTATTCATCGATGCCGCGACGTTGGCTGTGCTTGCCTTCGTCTGGCTGGGCGCCCGTGGCGCCGAAGCCGAATCCGCCGGCGGTTTCGACTGGCCGTCGATCGCGCCCGCCATCTTCGTCGGGCTTTCTGCGCTGGGGCTTTCGGTCGACCCGGCCTTCACCGTCGCCGGTGATGCGCTGGCGGGCGCCGCGCTGCTTGCCGCGATGCTGGCCGTGGCCCTCTATCGGCCGCGCGCGCTGCCGCTTCTCCATGCCGCCGGCCTGGTGACGGCGATGATCTATCTCGGCATCATCCCGCCGACCTCGATCGGTTCCGATATCGTCGGCGGCAGTCTCGGCGTCGACGGCCAGCCGGTGGTGGTGTCGGATCAGTTGACGCGCAACATCGGCGTCGGGCTCGGCCTGCTGTTCATCGCCGCCGGCTTCTGGGCCGCGCGCCAATGGGTGGCAACCGCCCGCATCCGGTCCGCGTCCTGGGCGGCCTGGGCCGTGATCGCGCCGCTGGTCGTGCTCACGGCGCTGTGGTTCACCTTCGGCAATCTCGACCGCGACTTCCTCTACGCTGCGGTCGCGGCTCTTCTGGTCGTGACTTTCGCCGCCGGCGGTGAATGGCTCGCGCGCGCCGAGGAGCCGCCGCTGAAGGGAGATGTCGCCGTCTCCTTCGCGCTCGGCGGCGCGGCGATCGCCGCCCTGTTGATGCTGCATATGGCCTTCGGCTCCGGCTGGACCACCGTGCTTGTCGGCGCCGCGGCCGTCGTACCGGCGCTGGCGACCCGCTGGCGGTCCTATCCGGTGCTCGGCTGGATTTCGGTTGGCGCCGTCGTCGCCACGCTTGGCCGCGTCGCCTACGACCCGACCATTGTCGGCGCCGCATCGCTTTCGACGACGCCTGTCTTCAACTGGCTGCTGCCGGGCTACGGCGTGCCGGCGCTAGCCTTCGGCTTCGCCGCCTGGCAGCTCGCCCGGACCACAAACGGCCGGCCGCGCCTGGCGATGGAAGCGGGGGCGGCGCTCTTCGCGCTGCTCACGCTCGCCATACTGGTGCGCCACGCCATGCATGGCGGTGTGCTGGACACCGGCACGGTTACGCTCGCCGAACAGGCGATCTACACGCTGATCGCGCTTGGCGCCGGCGCCATCCTTGTCGCCATCGACAGGCGCTCGCCGAGTTCGGTGATGCGCTACGGCTCGATGGCCGTCGGCGTGCTCTCCGTCGCCTTCGTCGCCGTCCGGCATTTCGTGGTGCTGAACCCGCTGTTCACTGACGAATCGACCGGGACGATCCCGGTGTTCAACCTCCTCTTCCTCGCCTATCTCCTGCCGGCGGTCGCCGCCGGCGCGCTGGCGCTCTACGTCCGCGACAAGCGCCCCCGCTGGTACGCGGCGATGCTGGCGCTGGTCGCTTCGCTGCTCGCCTTCGCCTATGCGACGCTGTCGGTCAGGCGGCTGTTCAAAGGCGAGTTCATCGGACTGTGGAGCGGGCTCGGCCAGGTCGAAACCTACACCTATTCGGCGCTGTGGCTGGCCATCGGCGTCGCGCTGCTGACCGCCGGAGTGTGGCTGAAGTCGCAGGTGCTGCGCGTCGCCTCGGCAGCGCTGATCGCGATCGCCGTGCTGAAGGTCTTCCTGTTCGACATGTCGGAGCTGGAAGGCGTGCTCAGGGCGCTGTCCTTCATCGGCCTCGGCGCCGTGCTGATCGGCATCGGCCTGTTCTACCAGCGGCTGCTGACAAGAGCAGCGAAGGAGAAGGCGGAACAAGCAGAAACAATCGGCTAGCCGGGAATAAACCGGCATCCGCCAGCGTTCATTCCATTGCTTGGGTAACCGGAGCGGTGGGCCGCTTCGCGCTGGCTGCTTGCGCCGCGCCCCAAAGGCGCGTTCAATCTGGATGGAAAACGACCTCGAAAACCAGCGGTCATGGACGAAAAGAAGGCAGCGATCCTTGGCGAAATACCGCGTTTGCGCCGCTACGCGCGCTCGCTGCTGCGCGACCGCGATTCGGCCGACGACCTCGTCCAGGACTGCCTCGAACGGGCCCTGGTCAGGCTCGATAACTGGCAGACGGGAGAAAGCCCCAGGAGGTGGCTGTTTACGATCATGCATCATCTGTTCATCGACCAGATGCGCAAGGTGAACCGGCGCGGCGAGGCGGCGATGCTGCCGCTCGAGTCCGGCGAGGCGCAGGCAGCTCCGGCCGATCAGGTCGAGAGCATCGCCTCGCGCGAGATCATCGATGCCTTGCAGGCGATCAGCCCCGATCGCCGCGCGGCGCTGGTCATGGTGGCGATCGAGGGCTTTTCCTATGCCGAGGCGGCCAACATCCTTGGCGTGCCGGCCGGCACGCTGATGTCGCGCATCGCGCGCGGGCGCGAGGAACTGCGCGGCCTGCTGGATGATACGGCGCGCCGCCGCTCGATAAGGATCGTCGAGAAATGACCCGGCGCGATTTCTCCGAACGCGACATCCACATGGCCCTCGACG
The DNA here is from genome assembly GCF_004791545.1 of Mesorhizobium sp. M4B.F.Ca.ET.214.01.1.1. Lineage (NCBI taxonomy): Bacteria > Pseudomonadati > Pseudomonadota > Alphaproteobacteria > Hyphomicrobiales > Phyllobacteriaceae > Mesorhizobium > Mesorhizobium sp. M4B.F.Ca.ET.214.01.1.1. The sequence continues at coordinate 383,022 of NZ_SRUX01000002.1, read as the reverse complement.
GCGAGCTGCCCGGCGAGGAGCGCATGGCCTATGAGGCCTGGCTCGAGGCCAATCCCGAAATGAAGGCAAGGAGCGCCCGCTTCGTCGCCGATCGGGCTGCCCTTCGCGCCGCCTTTGCCGGCGTGCTCGAAGAACCGGTGCCGGCACGGCTGAAGCAGGCCGTGTTCGGCGAGGCTCCAGGAAGGACGACAGCCCGGCGCTCGCGCTGGTGGCTTTCGGCCGCGGCCGCCGCCGTGCTGGTGATCGGCGGGCTTGCCGGTTATGTCGCTGGCATCGATGGCATCGGCAGGGGAGGCGAAAGCGAGGATCTGCTCGCCGAGCAGGCGATCGCGGCCCATGTCATCTATGCCGCCGAGAAGCGCCATGCGGTCGAGGTGCCGGCGAGCGACAAGGATCATTTGCAGACCTGGTTGTCCAACCGCGTCGGCCTGAAGCTGGTCGCGCCCGATCTGGTGGCCGAGGGCTTCCAGCTGGTCGGTGGCCGGTTGTTGCCCGCCGGCCAGGGCAAGGCGGCGATGCTGCTCTATGAAGACGCCAATGGGGAGCGCATCTCGCTGTTCGTGACCGCCGAATCGGCCGGCAAATCCAAGGGCACCTATGCAGCGGAGGCCGACGGCCCCGAGGCTGTCTACTGGCTGGACAAGGGCTATGGCTGCGCCGTCGTCGGCTCGCTGCCGCGCGAGCGGCTGGCGGCGGTCGCCAAGAGCGCCTACGGTCAGCTTCTGGCCGGCCTCGCCAGTTGAAAACAGCGGGTTTTTCGACATTGGCGCTGCGCTGAAAACAGCGAGTCAGTGCAGAGCTCCTTCAGCATTGGACCACTATTCAACCTGTCACAATTCGGCCCTAATCGAGGAGCGATAGCGCTTGATGAATACTGGTGCTGGGGGCCGGTATCATCCATGCTTTAGACAAGGGTCATTCCCACAACCCAATCGAGGTTTCTGAAGCCCGCATGCCTGCCGAGATCCGCAAGGCCCGCGCGTCCGACGTCGATGACCTGGCCGCCATCGAGAAGGCTGTTTTTTCGAGCGATCGCATGTCGCGCCGCTCCTTTCGCCAGCTGATCGAGCGCGAGACCGCCGAGATGCTGGTTGCAGAAAGCGATGGCCGCGTTGCCGGCTATGCCGTGGTGCTGTTTCGCAAGGGCAGCGGCGTCGCCCGGCTCTATTCAATCGCCGTCGGTCCTTTCTTTGGCCAGCTCGGCATAGGCCGCCAGCTGCTGTCGGCGGCGGAGGAGGCGGCCTTCGAGCACGACCGGATGATGCTGCGCCTCGAAGTGCGCGAGGACAATCATCGCGCCATCCGCGTCTATGAGCAGGCCGGCTATCGCAAGATCGGTCGCGAGCCGGACTACTACGAGGACGGCGCCACCGCGCTGCGCTACGAGAAGACCTTGCGCGGCGACGTGCCGATCGCCACCACCGTTCCCTTCTACCCGCAGACCTGCGAGTTCACCTGCGGCCCGTGCTGCCTGATGATGGCGATGGCCAATTTCGACCACGGCTTCGTGCCCGACCCGGTGATGGAAATCCGCCTCTGGCGCGAGGCCACCACCGTCTTCATGATGTCGGGGCCGGGCGGCTGCGAGCCGTTCGGGCTGGCGGTCGCCGGCTATGAAAGCGGGCTCGCGGCGGAGATCTTCGTTTCCTTCCATGGCGCGCTGTTCCTGCAGTCGGTGCGCAGCGAGGACAAGCGCCGGGTGATGGAGCTTGCCCAGGTCGACTTCCGCCGCCGCGCGGAACTTTACGGCATTCCGGTGAATTACCGTCCATTCGCCCTCGACGATGTTCGCAACGCCATCGCCGGGGGCAAGCTGGTGCTGGTGCTGATCAGCGGCTTCCTGATGTTCGGCAAGAAGGTTCCGCATTGGGTGCTGGCCATTGGCGACGACGGCGACCATATCCTGATCCACGATCCATGGGTCGAGGACGAGCGGCAGGAGACGATCCTTGATGCGGCCAACATTCCCGTGCCTTACGGCATCTTCATGAACATGGCGCAGTTCGGTCGCGACGGGCTGCGTGCAGCCATCATTCTGGGGAAGCGCTGACAACAATGACCTGGGTCATCCTTACAGGCAGGCAGAACGATCTCGACCAGGTGGCGACGCCGCACAAGGTCATCACCAACCGCGATTATCTCGCCCATCCGGCGCTGTTTCGCGGCCAGCGGCCGAAGGTCATCAACCTGTCGAACAATTACGGCTATCAGAGCCGCGGCTATTACGCCTCGCTGCTTGCCGGCTCGCGCGGCCACAAGGTGATCCCGACCGTCGAGACGATGATCGACCTGTCGGAGCGCAAGCTCTATGAGCATGCGCTGCCCGAACTGGAGCTCGCGCTCAACAAATGCCGCAAGGATCTCGGCGGCAACTTCCCGGCCAAGGTTGCCATCTTCTTCGGCATCGGTCCGTCCAAGGTATGGGACCGTTTCGCCAAGCTCCTGTTCGACTGGTTCCGCGCGCCGGCGCTGGAGGTCCACATCAAGGACAGCGCCGAATGGGCCTCGATCCGTAAGATCGGCTTCCTGCCGCTCGCCCGCATGACCGAGGAGGAGGAGGGGGTCTTCCTGCAGTGCCTGGAGACCTACACCAACCGCGAATGGCGCGACACCAAGGGCCGCACGCCGGCGCGCTACACTTTCGCGACCCTGGTCGATCCGCATGAGGAATTGCCGCCGTCGGAGATTTCCTCGCTGCGCTACTGGGCGAGGATCGCCGAGAAGATGGGCGTTGAAATCGAGCCGATCACCAGGAAGGACCTGGCCAAGCTCGCCAATTACGACGCGCTGTTCATCCGCGAGACAACCTCGATCTCCAACCACACCTACCGCTTCGCCCGCCGCGCCCAGCAGGAAGGCATGCCCGTCATCGACGACCCGCTGTCGATGATCCGCTGCACCAACAAGGTCTATCTCAACGAGCTGATGACCTACAACAAGGTGCCGGTGCCGCCGACGGTGATGATCGCCGGCACGTCCGATCTCGAGGTGGCGGCGCAGACGCTGGGCTTCCCGCTGGTGCTGAAGATCCCGGATTCCTCGTTCTCGCGCGGCGTCAAGAAATGCGGGACCCTGGAGGAACTGACCCGGCTCGCGACCGAGTGGCTGGAGGATTCCGACCTTCTGATCGCGCAGAAATTCATCCCGACCGAATATGACTGGCGCGTCGGCGTGCTCGGCGGCCAGCCGCTGTTTGCCGTGCATTACCTGATGGCCAAGAAGCACTGGCAGATCGTCAACCACAAGGCCAATGGCAAGCCCGACCAGGGCGGCATCAAGACCTTCACGCTGAGAGAGACGCCGCATCATGTCGTCGAGACGGCGGTCAAGGCGGCGCGCTGCATCGGCGACGGCCTCTATGGCGTCGACCTCAAGGAGACCAAGGACGGCGTCTTCGTCATCGAGGTCAACGACAATCCCAATCTCGACCACGGCTGGGAGGATTCGGGCGAGAAGGACGAGGTCTGGGTACGGCTGACGCAATGGTTCCTGGACCGGCTGGAGCGGCCGGGGCGGTAGCGGCCGGGGAGGGAATTGAGGAACTGGGGAACTGGAGAACTGGGGAATTGAAGAACTGGAGAACTGGGGAATTGAAGAACTGAGGAAGTGAGGAACCGAGGAAGTCAGGACTGATGGCTGCGCTAGCCACTCAATTCTCCAATTCTCCAGTTCTCCAGTTCTCCAGTTCCCCAGTTCCAAGCCGTTCAAACTGGGGGAAAAGCATGCTGTTTTTCGTCATCGAGGATTTCCGTGGCTGCGACCGCAAGGAGATCTACCGTCGCTTCCGCGACCAGGGTCGGCTGAAGCCGGAGGAGCTTGTCGTCCACCACAGCTGGATCGCGGCGGATATGAGCCGCTGCTTCCTTTTGGTGGAGGCGGATGACGTGACGCTGCTGCAGCGCTGGGCCATCGAATGGAATGATCTGGTGGAGTTCGAGATCATTCCCGTGGCGACGAGCAAGGACATGACCGCGGCCTTGGCCAGCCATCTCTGAGCCGCGCCCTGCGGTCACGAGCTGTCGTGTGAACGCAGCGCCGGCGATTCGACCGAGCGCAGGCACTCCTCGATCAGCCAATCGCGGAATGCCGCCACAACGTCGCGCCGGGCGCTGCGCTCCGGGATCGTCAGGCAATAGGGCTGGCGCAGCTCCGCCGTGCGGAGGACCGGCCGAACCAGCCGGCCGTCTTCGAGCGCCTGGGCGCAGTAGATTCCCTGGGCGAGCGCCACGCCTAGCCCTGAAATGGCGAGGTCGAGCGCTGCCCGTGACGAGTTTGCCGACAGGCCGCGCCGCGCCGATCGGCCCGGATCGATCCCCGCCGCCTCGAACCAGTTGCGCCATGAAGGGAACGACGCGCCGGTCGGTCCCCAGTCCGTATGGATCAGCGGCAGGCCGACGAGGTCGTCACGCTTGATCGCGCCGCTCAGCGCCGGCGCGCAGACGGGATAGACGGCGTCCCTGACGATGTCCTCGGTCGGGTGCTCGCGGTAGTGCGGGCCGTAGGAAAGCCTGATGTCGATCAATTCGCGGTCGAACGGCACCGGGTCGTCGTCGCCCCTGAGCGAGATGTCGACGGCGCCGTGGCTGGCGACAAAGCCAGAGAGACGTTGAGAAAGCCAGCCCATCGCCATGGACGGCGGCACTGACACGACGAGCCGGGGGCGGAATGCGCCGCCGCTGACCTCGCGCGAGACGCTGCCGATCTCCTGGAAGGCCATGGTCAACCTGGGCAGCATCTCCACGCCGGCCTCGGTCAACACGACGCGCCGGTTGACGCGATGGAACAGCTTGCGGCCCATCTGCTCCTCGACGGTGCGAATGAGCTGGCTGACCGCGGCCGCCGAGATCGACAGTTCTTCCGCAGCCGCGACAAAGCTCCCGGCGCGCGCCGCTGCCTCGAAGGCTTGCAGTCCTTTCAGTGAGGGTAGCGTGGCCACGGGCAATCCAAAGATAAGTTGAACTTATCTAGATTGCAGAAATCCTCATTTTTAGAAAGGTTTCTTTGTGGCTAATGTGCGTGGACAAACTCAAGCAGCCGGAACGAACCATGGACCATCGCGACGTCATCGCCTCGCTTACGAATGAGGAGCGCGGTCGCCTGACCGGCAAGTCTGATGGGCCGGGCCTCATGCAGTTGGCTTTCCATTTCGGAGCGATCCTCCTGCTCGGAGGCCTGATCGCAGCCAGGGTGCCGCTCTGGCCGCTGCTGATGCTGCCGCAAGGCATATTGATCGTGTTCCTGTTCACGCTGCTGCATGAGACAGTGCATCGCACAGCTTTCGAGACGCAGTGGCTCAACGATGCCGTCGCGCGCCTGTGCAGCCTGGCCATCGCGCTCCCCGCGGACTGGTTCCGCTATTTCCACTTCGCCCATCACCGCTTCACCCAGGATCCGGACAACGATCCGGAACTCGCCTTTCCGAAGCCTGAAACCCTGCGGCAATATATCGTCCATGTCTCGGGGCTGCCGGTATGGTGGGGGCATTTCAAGACGCTCTACACCAATGCGATCGGCGGCTGCCGGGGCAGCTATGTGCCGCCGAAGGGCCTGCCCAAGGTGCGCGTCGAGGCGCGGGCGATGGTCGCCTTCTACGTCGTCGTGCTGATGCTCGCGCTATGGTTCAGGGCAACGGCGCTGCTCTATGTCTGGATCGTGCCGGCGCTGCTCGGCCAGCCGTTCCTGCGGCTCTATCTGCTTGCCGAGCACGGCCGCTGCCCCCTCGTTGCCAACATGCTCGAGAACACAAGGACGACGCTCACCAACTGGCTCGTCCGTAAGCTTGCCTGGAATATGCCCTTTCACGCCGAGCACCACGCCTATCCCGGCGTGCCGTTCCATCAATTGCCGGAGTTCCACCGGCTGGTCGCGCGCCATCTCAAGGTGGTCGAGCCCGGCTATGTCAGCTTCCACGAGAAATACATCGAGGCGTTGCGCTGAGTGCTATTGCTTATCCGGACTGGCGCAACGCCATGCCTGATCGCAGCAGCCGGTTGATCTGCGCCGCCTTCGCCGGCACGCCGATCAGATAGCCCTGCGCCTCGACGCAGCCGGCCTTGCGCAGCATGTCGAGCTGCGCTTCGGTCTCGACGCCCTCGGCGGTGACGGTGATGCCGAGCTGGGCGCCGAGCCCGATCACGGTGCGCACGATCGCCGCCGAGTCGCGGTTATCGATGTCGCGGATGAAGGAGCGGTCGATCTTGATCTTGTCGACGGGGAAGCGCCGGAGATAGCCGAGCGAGGAATAGCCGGTGCCGAAATCGTCGAGTGCGATGCGGATACCGAGATCGCGCAACTGGCTGAGCGTCTTCAGCACCGTGTCGCTCTCGTCCATCAGCACCGTTTCGGTGATTTCGAGTTCCAGCCGGTGGGCCGGAACGCCGGAAAAGGCCAGTGCCGAGATGACGCTGCGAGCGAAGCTGCCGCTCTTGATCTGCACGGCCGAGACATTGACCGCGATGCGCATCGCATGCGGCCAGCCCGCCGCCGCCGTGCAGGCCTTCCTGAGCGCCCAGTCGCCCAATTGCACGATCAGCCCGGTTTCCTCGGCCGCCGGAATGAAGTTGTCGGGCGACACGAGGCCGCGCGTGGGCGAATGCCAGCGCATCAAGGCTTCCGCGCCGACGATGTCGCCAGCCGCGATGTTCATGATCGGCTGGAATTCCAGCTCGAATTCGTTCCGCGGCAGCGCGGCTTCGAGATCGGTTTCAAGCGCCTGGCGCGCCCGCACCATGGCGTCCATGCCGGGCTCGAAGAAACGATAGACGTTGCGGCCCTCGCTCTTGCCCCGGTAAAGCGCCATGTCGGCGTTCTTCAGCAGCGTGTCGGCATCCTTGCCGTCATCGGGATAGAGCGCGATGCCGCAGCTGATGCCGACATGCATCTCGCGGCTCTTGTCGCGATAGGGCTTGCCGATCACCTCGACGATGCGCCGCGCCAGTCTTTCGGCGTCGGCCACGCCGTTGACGCCGAACTGGATGATGGCGAATTCGTCGCCGCCGAAACGGGCGACGACATCCGTCTCGTTGCGCAGGCAGCGCTGCAGCCGCTCGGCCACGCATTTCAGCAGCCAGTCGCCTGCCGGGTGCCCGAACGTGTCATTGACGGCCTTGAAGCGGTCGAGGTCGAGCGAGAAGATCGCCAGCGGCGCGACTGACGCTTCGCCCAGGGCCTGGTCGAGCCGCTCGCGGAACATCGAGCGGTTGGGCAGGCTGGTCAGCGTGTCGTGATGCGCCAGATGGGTCATGCGCTCTTCGACGAGCTGGCGCTCGGTGATGTCGTCGAAAGTCGCCACCCATCCGCCGCTCATCGGCCGTCTTGTCACCAGAAGCGTCCTGCCATCGGCAAGGTGGCGGTATGTCGAGTGAATCTTCGCCGCCTTGCGGCAGGCTTCGGTCTTGGCGACTTCGCTGTCGACGTCGATCTTCGTGTAGATGCCGAGTTCCACCAGCCGTTCGAGCGCGTCGCGATGCGTCGTTCCCAGCGGGAAGTCGGCCGCGGTGACATTGTAGAGTTCCAGGAAACGCTCGTTGCGAACGATCATCTTGCCGTCGGCGTCATACATCAACAGGCCTTGCGACATGTTGGCCAGCGCGGCGTCGAAGCGGCGATGCTGCTCCTTAAGCTCGAGCTCGGCGCGCCGCTGCACGGTGATGTCCTCGTAGATCGACACCCAGCCGCCCAAAGCCAGCGGCCGGTGCGAGATGTCGATGATGCGGCCATCCGCCAGCGTTTCCTCATAGGTCGAGGGCTTCGCCCCGTCGATATAGGGCTTGCGGATGGCGTAGAGATCCGCCGCGCTGTGCGAGGCTACGCCGATGTCGACGCTGTGCTGGAGGATGTCGAAGAAGCGGATGCCGGGCCGCACGATCGCGGGATCCAGGCAGAAGATGTCGAGGTAGTGGCGGTTGCAGATGATCATGCGCTCGTCGGCGTCGAACATGCACAGCCCATGCGACATGTTTTCGACGGCGGCCGAGAAGCGCTCATTCTGCTCGCGCAATTCGTCTTCGATGCGCTTTGTCGGGCCGATGTTTGCCGCTCTGCGCCTGCGCGCGGGCGAACCAGCCTTGACCTGAGCGACGGGCATACTCGCGCCTGCGGACCGTGAACTGAGCGAGTACTGTGGTAGTCTCCGGTTAATTTAGCGTTTGTTCAGCTAGCCGAATGCGGCGTAACCGTTGCCTGACGCTTTGCTTCGATCGCCGCGAAGCGCTTGTCCAGGGAAGCTGTTTCAGCCCATTATGGGCTGATCGTTGCAACGGTCCTGTCCCTTGGCGCCCTCGCCGGGTGGCGCGCAATCCGGTACACCGCCGCTGGCGGAACGTTCAGCATCGTGCGTCCAATGTGCGTTGCGCTGAGGCCCAGTCCCTCAAGGATCGGCTGCGCGACCGGGCATCGCGGACCATAGGTGAACTGGTAGAACGCCCCGCCGGGCTTCAGGTGAGCAAACGCCCCGTCGAGGATTGCTATCACCTTGTGGTCGGGCATGCTCAGCAGCGGCAAGCCACTGATGACCGCCCCGACGGATGCGTCATTGCGGAATTCGATATCCCCAGGCGGGCGGCGTCCATACGAAGCACGCGCGCCCGCGGAAAACGGGTTTCCAAATGCCGCGCGAAGTTCGCGCCGTATTCGACCAGGGTTAGGTCTTCCGGCCGCACGCCTCGCTCAAGCAGTTTTGCCGTGAAGACGCCGGTGCCAGGCCCAAGCTCGATGACAGGTCCGGTGCTGGATGTGATGTCCTGCGTCATGATCCTGGCCAGCGCGCTGCCGGACGGCGCGACTGCCGCAACCCGGAGCGGCGCGGCAAGCCAGGACCGAAAAAACATCCAGAAATCGTTCTGCATCCACGTCCTCGGAAGAAAGCCAGTGAGAATTCGACGAGGATCTGGATAGCAGCTGCTTGTGCACGGCACAGTGACGGAAGGCGCCGATGCACTTGCGGGGAACGCCAACGGCAAGAGCGCACCCAACGTGGCGGGGTGCTGACGGGGGCGGCGCATCCGGGCGACACCTTCGGTCTTCTCGACCGGTTGCGGCTGGAAAACTCCAGTCAGTGCATGAGGCTGTCGGAAGCCGCCCGTTTCAGGCCGTCAAAGTTGAGTTCCCGCCAGCGGTTGGGGGTCGTGCCCTCCCATTCCCGGAAAGCGCGATAGAACGAACTCGCATCCTGGTAGCCGAGCAGGCAGGCGACCTCGTCAATGTCGGCCGTTGGATCCGATAGCAATTGCCTGCCGAGTTCCTGTCGCGCGTCGACCAGAAGCTCGCGGAAGCTCGTTCCCTGCTCGGTGATACGCCGCTGCAGCGTGCGTTCGCTCATGCCAAGCTCGCGCGCAATGTCGGAAAGCTCCGGCCTTCCGCTCGCCAGGCTTCTCTTGAGAACGCTCTTCACCTGCTCACAGATCGAGCTTTGCGCGCTGAGTTCGCCGAGCGCGGCAGAAAGCGCGGGCGTGAGGATCTCTAGAAGCTCGGGGTTGTGGCCTGGAAAAGGGCGATCGAGGTCGGTGGACCGCAAAACCAGCAGGTCACGCGGGGCGCCGTAACGCACCGGACACCCGAAATAGGTCCGGTGCGCATCGCTTTTCGGATCGGGACGCCTGAATTCGACACGGCTGGGGGTAAGATGCTGTCCCGTTCCCCGCCGGCCGAGTTCGACGACAAAGGCAAAGGCGACATCCGTGGCAACGGCAGGTGTCGGCTCCTTGGCGTAGAGCCATTCGGAGCTTATCGTGCATTCGCCTTTCTCGTCGGCAACATGCAACTGCTCGGGCGAACAGAGGCGCTTGAAGCGCGCGATCCGGGCGATTCCGTCGCGGTAGTTGCGCGCGTGGAAGGCGGCAAGCGTGGATGGCGGATGGATCGCCGTATCGGCGGCTTCGACCAGCCTGATGCCGAGGGCGGGTTCGGGACAGAGGTCTTCGAGAGCCCTCCACAGCTCGAAGTATTGAGCGGTCGTGACAAAGGCGTGTTCGTTGAGGTGAAGGGTGGCGGGAAGCCGGGCCTGCCGCAACAAGGCGGAAGCTGGCAGGCCGAGACGTTCCACTGCGTGCCAGAATGCGCGTGGAGCCTTGCATTTGTCGGCCGGTATTCCGCTCACGCTCTTTCCCTCACCGCATCTGGCTTAGGATGAGGCGGTCGAACATGCGATCGCCCAACCACTTCCTGACACTGATCATCATTCTCGCATACTTGCCGGCGGCGTATCGGGTCCGCGGTCTGGTCGACCTGACGGCCGTCGAGACCACATCGGCGATGACGCTTGGGTCGCTGCCGCGGCCATGGCCGTAGCTCGCTTTCGTCGTCTTCGCCACCATTTGGGCCACCTTCGCATAGGCGCTGGTACCGGATCGCTTCAGAAGTCCGTCCGCTACGACATCGCCAAATCCGGTTTCGATCAGGCCGGGCTCGACAACCACAACCTTGATGCCGAAGGGTGCGAGTTCGAGCCGAAGGCTATCCGACCAGCCCTCCAGCGCATGCTTGGTCGCATGATACCAGGCGCCGAGCAGAGTATAGATCTTGCCGCCCATCGAAGTGATGTTGACGATCGTGCCGGCCTTCTTCCTGCGCATGGCCGGCAGCAGGAGTTGCGTCAGGCGGGCCGGGCCAAACACGTTGACCTCGAACTGATAGCGCGCTTCGTCGATGCCGATATCCTCGACCGGCCCGTAGAGACCGAACCCCGCATTGTTCACGAGCACGTCGACACCGTCGACCTCGGCGAGGATGCTGGCGACAGCCGCGTCGATCTCCGCGCCTTTCGAAATGTCCATGCGCAACGGGCGTGCCCCGAGCGCCGCGAGGTCCTCCATCCTGTCGATCTGGCGCGCGGCCACATAGACCTGAAAGCCGTCCTGAATCAGGCGCTTGGCGATTTCCTTGCCCATGCCGGAGGATGCGCCGGTCACGAGCGCTGTCCTTTTCTGTCTGTCAAACATGATTGCCTCTCATCTTGCTTGAGCCCAATCTAGGGTCGAGCAGAGGTGCCATTCACTGACAGAGCGCGCCATCACAGTAGCAGATTACGCCAAACTTGCCGCGCCTCTCGCGCGGCAGCATTCTTTCACGTCGTGGAATTCGCAGCGACGAAAGACGGACGCTTCGCCTCGAGCGCCGCGAAGCGCTTCAGGAAGGCTGCCTGCGCCCAGGTCACCGAGCGCGGGGTGAAGTCGAAGCGCTCGGCGGAAAAACCGCGCGGACGGCCGAAATATTCGGTCGCTTCGGCTGCGGAGAAGCCTGCAAGCAGCGTCGCCTCGTAGTAGGCGGCGATCTGGTCGGCGCGCTTGATCTCCTTGCGCAAGGCGGCACCGAGGTCCGCCGGCAGTGAGAAGCGCTGGTGGATGGCGCGCTGCAGGCGCAATTCGCAATCCTTGTAGGAGCCGCCCATCACCGACTTGAACGGCGAAATCATGTCGCCGATGACATATTCCGGCGCGTCGTGCAGCAGCGCCGCCAGCCGCGCGTCGGCCGAGGCCGCCGGCACCAGTTCGCAAAACAGCGCCTCCACCAGCAGCGAATGCTGCGCGACCGAAAAGGCGTGCTCGCCGCTGGTCTGGCCGTTCCAGCGGGCGACACGCGCAAGGCCATGCGCGATGTCGGCGATCTCGATGTCGAGCGGCGAGGGGTCGAGCAGGTCGAGCCGCCGGCCTGACAGCATGCGCTGCCAGGCGCGCGGCGGTGCGCCGGCGCGGTCGGCCGCCATCAGGCCTCCTCCGCGCCGGCGGCTTCCTGTGGAAAGCCGAATCTCGCCCAGGTCGGGATGGTGAGCGCGACGGAAACATCGCCGGCCGTGATCGGCTGGCCGGCTTCGAGCGCAGCCTTGACGCGGTCGATGCGGGCAATGGCAAGGCCTGCCGCGCCGGCGGTCGAGCCGAGCGTGCCGACCGGTCGTCCGGCGACCATCAGTTCGGTGCCCGGGCCGGGCAGGGCGCTCTCGGCGCCAACGATCAGCACGCGGCGCCTGGCGGTGCCGCGATGCTGCATGCGCGAGACCACTTCCTGGCCGACATAGCAGCCTTTCCTGAAGCCGACGCCGCCGGTCTCGTCGAGCAGCACGTCATGCGGGAAGGCATCGCCGAGCGGGTAGTCGGTCCCGCTTTCGGCAATGCCATGGGCGATGCGCAGCGCCTGCCACGCCGCGACGTCGCCACTCTGCGTCGCGGCGCCATAGCTGCGCTTGACCGTGACGTCGCGGAAGCGGGTGTCGGCGAGCGTCGTTGAATCGGAATCTGAGGCGGTTGTATCACCGCCCCACGCGACGGTGACAAGCGCCTGATCCTGCTTGGCAATCTCGGCCTTGGCTCTCAGCCGATACAGCATCAGCCGGCGCACGAAATCGTCAGCTACGTTAGTCCGGCATTCCAGGCAAAAGCCATTCTCGCCGGCGCGCGAGATCAGGAAGTCGAACAGGATCTTGCCTTGCGGGGTCAACAGCGCGCCGGGCTTTGCTTCGCCGGGGCTGAGCGCGTCGAGGTCGGTGGTGAGGATGTTCTGCAGGAAATGCTCGGCTTCCGGGCCTGACACGGAAATGAGGGCGCGGTCTTTCAGCAGGGCAAAGGGCATGGATTGAAAAAGAACCTGATCTTGCAAAACGGTCAGCCTTTACGTAAGCCCCTGACACTCCCCCCGCAAGAGACCGAAACGCCCATGGCCACGACCTACGACCTCATCCTGACAGGCGGCACGGTGGTCAACCATGACGGCGAGGGTTTTCGCGACGTCGGCGTGAAAGCCGGGCGCATCGCCGCGATAGGCGATCTCGGCCAGGCGTCAGCCGGCGAGACGATCGACTGCAAGGGCCTGCATATCCTGCCCGGCGTCGTCGACAGCCAGGTGCATTTCCGCGAGCCGGGATTGGAGCACAAGGAGGATCTGGAGACCGGTTCGCGCGCCGCCGTGCTGGGCGGCGTCACCGCCGTCTTCGAAATGCCCAACACCAACCCGCTGACCACCAGCGAAGCTGCCCTTGCCGACAAGGTGCGGCGCGCCACGGGCCGCATGCATTGCGATTTCGCTTTCTGGGTCGGCGGCACCCGCGACAATGCCGGCGATGTCGCCGAACTCGAACGGCTGCCGGCTGCTGCCGGGATAAAAGTCTTTATGGGCTCGTCCACCGGCGATCTGCTGGTCGAGGACGACGAGGGCGTCGCCTCCATCTTGAGAAACACACGTCGCCGCGCCGCCTTCCATTCCGAGGACGAGTTCCGGCTGCGCGAGCGGCTGGGCGAAAGGATCGAGGGTGACCCTTCCTCGCATCCTGTCTGGCGCGACGAGATCGCCGCATTGCGCTGCACCGAACGGCTGGTGCGCATTGCCAGGCAGACGCGCGCGCGCATCCACGTCCTGCATATCTCGACCGCGGAAGAAATCGTCTTCCTCGAACAGCACAAGGATGTCGCGACCTGCGAGGCGACGCCGCACCATCTGACGCTCGCCGCCGACGACTACGCACGGCTGGGCACGCTGATCCAGATGAACCCGCCGGTGCGCGCCGCGCGCCACCGCGACGGCGTCTGGCACGGCATCTCGCAAGGCATCGTCGACGTGCTGGGCTCGGACCACGCGCCGCACACGCTGGCCGAGAAGGCAAAGCCCTATCCGGCCTCGCCATCCGGCATGACCGGCGTGCAGACGCTGGTGCCGATCATGCTCGACCACGTCAATGCCGGAAGGTTGACGCTGCAGCGCTTCGTCGACCTCGCCAGCCACGGTCCGCAGCGCATTTTCGGGATGGCGCGCAAGGGCCGCATCGCTGCCGGCTACGACGCCGACTTCACGGTCGTCGACCTGAAGCGCCGCCAGACCATCACCAACGCGCAGGCCGGCTCGAAGGCCGGCTGGACGCCCTATAACGGCAAACAGGTCACCGGCTGGCCGGTCGGCACCATCGTGCGCGGTAGACGCGTTATGTGGGAAGGCGAGATCGTTACGCCTGGACAGGGCAGGGCGGTGGAGTTCTCCGAGGCGCTGCCGGCATAGGCCCAATAACGACCCGCTCTTCCGCGTCGCCATCGACCGATCGCGGTCCGGCCTGTTACCCGGGACCAAGCCTTACCGCAGCATCATCGCAATAGGGCTTCTTGGTTTCACGGAACCGCGCTCATCTCTTTGTTTGGACGCAATTCGGGCGAAAAGCCGTTTCACAATTTCCCTTGGAATTGCTCTAGAAAATCGAGAAAGACAGACTCGAGTTCTCGAAAATGGGGGAAATTATGATCAGACACATGCCTGCCATTCTGGCAATTCTGGGAATGACAGTAATTTCAGCAAATGCGCTAGATACATTGAAGCAGGGGGTTTCCGAATTAGGTGGGTCTGAATTTAATTACTCGATAGTGGATCTAGGTGCGAGCAACAGGCGCATAGAGGTCATTCATAACAAGGAAAAGTATGAGGGGCCTCTGGCTGAAATGTCATTTCGGGATCGCCACTTACAAGTGTTTGGAATGGTCGCACGATTGATCAAGGGTAGCTGTCAGAACGGTGTCAGCGCTTTGGGGGGTATATCCGTAAGCAGAGATCCTGAACAAGACGAGGATCCGGACGCCGAGCATCCTCAGATTTTCACTTGGGAATACAGCTGCAAATAAAACCAAGCGTAAGGCGGTCGTCGACCAAAGAGAGACAGCGGTGTCGCCGAGCCTGCGAGAGGCATGCGCCGCGCCTTCGCCAGTTGCTCAATCGCCGGCGACGAAGAACATCCACTGGCCCGCCGGCGTGATGCCGACGCGGTAGAAGATGTAGGCGCCGAACTGCTTCATGTCGTTATAGTCGCCGGCGGTGACGATCTTGAACAGCTCGACCCGCTGCTTGGCGTCGAGCTTGTCGAGCGGCAGCGCGAAGAAATACGGCCAGACATAGAGTTCCTGCGGCGTGCCGGCATCGACATGCACATAGCCGGCGCTCAGCACCTCTTCCATGATGGCGAGGATTTCCTGACCCTCCGAGTCGCCGGCAAGCCCCTTGAGGAAGGTGATCGGATCGCCCTCGATGTCGCCCAGCGACAGCTGTGTCATGGAATCGCCCTTGCCGATCAGCGGCCTGAGCTTCTCGATGTCGCCGCTCCGGCAGGCCTCGACGATCAGATCATGCATGCGCCTGACCGGTTCCGGCAGCTTGGCGAGGTCGTAGACGACTTCCGGCGGCGGCGCCTCCGGGTCGGAGTTCGGGCTGGCGGTGCCGCCGTCGTTCGCCGGCCCTTCCGGCTGGCTCTCCTCGGGCGCGTTGCCCGGCTGGCTGGTGGCGGGCGGGGTCGTGCCGAGCGGATCGGGCATCGGCACGGCGCTGCCGGGCGGCGCCATGTCGTCATCGGCCGATGGTGTCGCCGGCGAGGGCAGATCTTCGCGCTTGATCTCGCTCAGGGCATGGGCAGGGCTGATCGTGAGGCTGAGCGCCAGCGGAATCGCGGCGCAGAAGGCGGCAAGCCAGATGCTGAAAACCAGGCCGCGCGGCTGGCCTGAGGTCGAAAAATTCACCGCCTGCCTCTCCATGTGCCCAAGCCCGTCGGGCTGCTCGGGCCGGTTGGGTGCCTTTGATGCAATGATGCCCAAACGGCGCGCCGCCGTCAAAGAACCGGGCTCAGTGCTTCAGCCGCTCCGGTTCGAAGGCGCCGGCGATCACCTTTTCACGCATGCGGTCGAGCAGGGCAAGAGCCGAGGTCTCGCCATTGGCGCGCAGCATCTCGCCAAACGCGGTTTCAAGCGCTGCCTCGGCGATGATTTCCGGCTCGATGCCGGCCGACAACCCTTCCGCCCACGCCTCGCTGTGGCTCTCCACGGCGGTCAGGCGCTTCTCCTCCCTGACCAACGCGTCGATGTCGTTGACGGCATGTTCCATTGCGATGTCCACCCTGTTCAAGCGGCGATCCGTTGTGCGGATCGGGCCTGGGCTGTCCCTTTCACACGCAGGCTTGAGTAACCGTTTGTAAATACGACATTTTTGGGGTCGTACCCGCCAAAATCCGTCGCGTTGCAAAAGCCTGCGTTCGATAGTTTCCAAACTTAGCCGATTAGGCCGGCGAGCGGCACCAAAACCTTCAGTTTGAGTTAATTTCACATCCGCGCCGTAACGTTTCGTTAACGCTGTTGCAGAAGTGCAACATAAGGATTGCACCAAGATGGCGGCATAGACAAGCGCTGGTTCTGAAAACCTGTGGGTGGCGAGGGGGCGGGAGGCCGGACGCGCCGTCAGTTGCCGTAGCGCGAGGCGATGTCGCGCGACAGCGTCTCGCCTTCCTTCATGTAGCGGCTGATGGCTTCCGTCGCCGAGGCCGTGCATTGCGTATATGTGCCGCCGAAGGAACGGTAGCCGCGGTTGAACGAAGCGATGAAGCGGGCGCGCCGCTCAGGGTCGGGGTTTTCCGATGCCAGCAGCTCTTCCATTTCGACCCGCCACTGGTCGCCCTTCTCGCCGCAGAGATTGCGCAGGAAATGAAGCGATCCCAGCACTTCCGCCAGCCGCATCAGCCCAGGCTCGAAAGGCGCCTCGGCGGCGAGCGCCGGCCAAGCCGTCAGCGTCATGCTGGCGGCAAGCCATGCGGCAAGGAAGGGTGAGGCGCGGGTCATCAGGACCTTGTCGTGACGAGATAAGGCTTTGTGGCGAAACATTTTGTCGCCTGCAAGGCGATTTTCGCGGCCCTACGGTCCTGTATTTCCCCGAGCCCCCAGCAATTCCTCCGCCACCTCGAAAACGTCTCCCGCCAGCGGCATGGTTGCCATCTCGGTCAGCGTATAGAAGGCGGCCGTCTCGGCATCGTCGCTGGCCACCGGCTCGCCGCCGGCGTAAGCCGCGCCGAACACGGTCAGCAGATAGTCGACCGCGTGATTCTCACCGCTGCCATCGATGTGGATATCGCGCAGCGGGCGGTAGCCATCGGCCCGCAGTCCGGTTTCCTCCTCGAGCTCGCGCGCCGCCGCTTGCGCCTGCGTCTCGCCGGGCTCGACCTTGCCGCCCGGATAGGCATACAGCCCTTGCGACGGCGGCCGCGCCCGCTTGACCAGAAGGACCTTGTCGCCGCGCACGATCGCAACGGAAACGGCCGGTATGATCTTGCGAGCTTCTTTCATGCGCTTGGGGCCGCTTCGTCTGTCAGCTTGGTTGTGGACCGGACAGCTTTAGCGGTTGCAGTGCCGTGGTTCCATCGCCACTTTCATGACGATCCCCAATCGAAGAGCCGAAATCCATGTGCGGACGCTTTGCCCTGACCGCCACGCCGGAGCAGACCGCAGCCTTTCTCGGCCTGGCGGAATTGGAGACGTTTCCGGCCCGCTACAACATCGCGCCGACGCAACCGGTGCTGATGGTGCTTGCCGGTCCATCAAGGGCGCCGGGCTCGAATTTGCCGGACCGCCAGCCGATGCTGGTGCGCTGGGGGCTGATCCCGACCTGGGTCAAGGACACCAGGGAGTTTCCGCTGCTGTTCAACGCCCGCTCGGAAGGAGCGGCGCAAAAGGCGTCGTTCAAGACCGCCATGCGCCATCGCCGCGCCTTGGTGCCGGCCTCCGGCTTCTATGAATGGCGGCAAGCCGGGGACAAGGGTGCAGGTGGTTCGAAGGGCCAGCCCTACTGGATCCGTCCCAGGCATGGCGGGCTCGTTGCTTTCGCCGGTCTGATCGAGACCTATGCCGAGCCCGGCGGCTCGGAGATTGACACCGGCGCCATCCTCACCGCCCGTGCCAGTTCGGGCATCGCCCATATCCACGACCGCATGCCGGTGGTGATCGAGGAGCGCGACTTTGCCCGCTGGCTGGATTGCCGCACGCAGGAGCCGCGCGACGTCGCCGACCTGTTGCGGCCGGCCGAACCCGATTTCTTCGAAGCTGTCCCGGTTTCCGACCTTGTCAACAAGGTCGCCAACACTGGGCCGGAGATTCAGGAGCGGGGCATTGTCGGGCCGCAAGCCGAGAAGGTCAGGCGCCAGAAGTCCGGCGGGGACGACAGTCAGATGACGCTATTCTAGCGAAGCCCGTCGAGGCCTTCATTTCCAGGGCGCTTGGTCGCGCCCTCATCGCCGGCGCCCCCATCATCGGAGGCTGCGCCGGTCGTGCCGTTTCAGGCGGCGCGCGGCGAGATGATCTTCTGTGCCGGCTTCTTCTTCTTGGCGGTGTGCAGAAGGGCGGCGACGATCGCGGCCGGTCCGATCGCCCGATATTGGTTGGCGAGCGCCGGTTGCTTGGCGCGGCTCGGTTCCTGCTTGCTTCGTGGCATTGGTCTCTTCCCTGGTAACATTTGCGTGTCCGCGTTTGATGGCCGATTCCGACCAAATCGTGACGCCTGGCGATCTAGCCGGCGAATGTTTCATCACTGTGCCGACATGTTTAATAAAATGTTTCAGTGCCTCATAAGCCGTGACCCGGCGACTCGTTTGCTCAAAGTTGCGACTTGACGGCAACACCCGGCAAGGCGATAAAGCCGCGCATGAAAACGTTTTTCGCCATTTGTGGCATTTGCATTATTGACTAGCCTCGCGCTGGTCCGGACGTTTTCGCCTCATCTTTCCCCAGATTGGACAAACGCCCCGGCCAGCAGGCTGGAGCCCGGTTTGCGCCTTGGCGCAAGGAAGGCTCCGTCCAAATCCAAGGGATCGGAAGGGCACGCATGTCTGACGCATCGAAGGGTCTCAGCCTCTACAACACGCTGACGCGGACGCAGGACGATTTCGTCCCCATCGATCCGCAAAATGTGCGCATGTATGTGTGCGGCCCGACGGTCTACGACTTTGCCCATATCGGCAATGCGCGGCCAGTAATCGTCTTCGACGTGCTGTTCCGTCTGTTGCGCCAACTCTATGGCGAGAGCCACGTCACGTATGTGCGCAACATCACGGATGTCGACGACAAGATCAACGCCCGCGCACTGCGCGATTTCGGCGCCGAAATTGCGTCGGGAAAGCTGTCGCTCAACGAGGCGATCCGCCGTGTGACGGAGAAGACCGCCGACCAGTACCACAAGGATGTCGCGACGCTCGGCTGCCTCCCACCGACCTTCGAGCCGCGAGCCACCGAATTCGTCCTGCCGAGGCCGGACGGCAAGGCCGACATGATCACGCTGATCGAGCGCCTGATCGGCCGCGGCCACGCCTATCAGGCGCAGGGTGAGGTGCTGTTCGACACCGCATCGATGCCCGACTATGGCGAACTGTCGAAGCGCAATCTCGACGAGCAGCAGGCCGGCGCCCGCATCGCCGTCGACGCGCACAAGAAGAACCCCGGCGATTTCGTCCTTTGGAAACTGTCCTCGCCGGAGGAACCCGGCTGGGAAAGCCCGTGGGGCAGGGGCCGGCCCGGTTGGCACATCGAGTGCTCGGCGATGTCGGCCGCCTATCTCGGCGAGGTCTTCGACATCCATGGCGGCGGCCTCGACCTG
Source organism: Mesorhizobium sp. M4B.F.Ca.ET.214.01.1.1 (assembly GCF_004791545.1). Classification (NCBI taxonomy): domain Bacteria; kingdom Pseudomonadati; phylum Pseudomonadota; class Alphaproteobacteria; order Hyphomicrobiales; family Phyllobacteriaceae; genus Mesorhizobium; species Mesorhizobium sp. M4B.F.Ca.ET.214.01.1.1. The sequence goes on along the minus strand of NZ_SRUX01000002.1, from coordinate 363,660 downwards.
ATCTTCCCGCACCATGAAAACGAGATCGCCCAGTCGCGCTGCGCCCACGGCACCGAGGTGATGGCCAATGTCTGGATGCACAACGGCTTCCTTCAGGTCGAGGGCCAGAAGATGTCGAAGAGCCTCGGCAATTTCTACTCGATCCATGAGCTGCTGGAGACCGAGACCTTCGGCGGCCGCAAATGGCCGGGCGAAGTGCTGCGGTTGGCGATGCTGATGACGCATTACCGTGAGCCGATCGACTTCTCCGTGCGCAAGCTGGAGGAAGCGGAGAACACGTTGCGCAAGTGGAAGCGCGCCTCGGATTTGGCGCCGGCGGCCGGGCAATTGCCGGCGGAGGTCGTGGCGGCGCTGTCCGACGATCTCGCGACCTATGCCGCCTTCCAGCAGTTGACGCAGCTTGCCGGCGAGGCGGCGGAAGGCAACGATGCCGCCGCGTCGCTGAAGGCCGCGCTCGCCTTCCTCGGCTTCGATGTCGGCACGGCCGAGGTGGACGAGGCGGCCATCGCCAAGGCCATCGCCAAACGCCTGGCGCTGATCGCCGGGAAGAACTGGGCCGAGGCCGACCGCATCCGCGACGAGCTTCTGGCGCAGGGCGTGCAGCTGAAGGACGGTAAGGATCCTGTCACCGGCGAGCGTGTGACTACGTGGGAGATCAAAAGGTGAGGTTGGGCGCTCGGATAGCAGGATTGGAGAGGTTGGAGCGAGGCCCCCCTCTCTGCCCTGCCGGACATCTCCCCCTCAAGGGGGGAGATTGGACGTTGGCTTGGCTTTCGCCAATCACCGAGGTGGAAAGTGGAGCGCCGTCGGCGAAGCTGCCGATCTCCCCCCTTGAGGGGGAGATGCCCGGCAGGGCAGAGAGGGGGGCCTCGCGATGACCCATCATCGGGTATCTCCCGCCAAACGCGGCAATGCGCGCAAGATGCGCAAGGCGATGACCGATGCCGAGCTGAAGCTTTGGAATGAGGTGCGTGCTGATAGGCTGATGGGAATGGCGTTCCGACGTCAGATGCCGATAGCTGGCTACATCGTGGATTTTGCCTGCCCCAGCAAGAAGCTGATCGTTGAACTGGACGGCTCTCAGCATGCGTCGCCTGACGTCTCCGCATCCGATGCTGCGCGAACCGCGAAGCTTGAAGCGCTCGGCTGGACCATCCTGCGCTTCTGGAACGACGACGTCATCCGCGATATCGACAATGTCTGCCAGCACATCGTGATCGAGGCTGGCCTCGCCGGCGCCGATAGGCCGGCGCGCGAACCGACAAGGGAGGCAGTTCCATGATCGACCATCTCGGCATCACCGTTTCCGATTTCGACGCCTCGAAGGCCTTTTACGACAAGGCGATGGCGCCGCTCGGCGCTTCGCTGCTTTACATGGTGCCCACCGAATACACCGGCGGCGCCAAGGTCGGCGGTTATGGCCGCGACCGGCCGGTGTTCTGGCTGAGCTCGGGCAAGGACAAGCCGAAGGATCACCAGCCTGTGGCCTTCACCGCGCGCAGCCGCGCCGAGGTCGATGCCTTCCATGCCGCAGCCCTTGCCGCCGGCGGCAGGGACAATGGCGGCCCGGGGCTCCGCCCGCACTATCATCCGAACTACTATGGCGCCTTCGTCTTCGATCCCGACGGCAACAACGTCGAGGCGGTCTGCCATGATCCGGAGTGATCGGCCATGAATTGGAGTGAGTCATGAGCCTCGACAACCGGCCGGTCTATACAGGCGGCTGCCAATGCGGCGCGGTGCGCTTCCGCGTCGAGGGCGCGCTGGGCGATGCCTCGATCTGCCATTGCCGCATGTGCCAGAAGGCGAGCGGCAATTTCTATCTGCCGCTGGTCTCGGTGCGCGGCGCCAGGGTCGAATGGACGCGCGGCGAGCCCAAGCGCTTTCGTTCTTCCAGCGCAGCATGGCGCGGCTTCTGCGCCGAGTGCGGCACGCCGCTGACCTTCGAGGCGCCCGACGGCATGGCGCTGGCGATCGCCGCCTTCGACGATCCGGCCGGCATCGCGCCCACCATCCAGTGGGGCACCGAAGCGAAGCTGCCTTACGTCGATACGATCCCGAAATTGCCGGGCGAGGACACGATGGCCGACATCGGCTCGGCGCCTTATCTGGCCGAGCTCGTCTCCTATCAGCACCCCGACCACGACACCGACCAATGGCCGCCGGAGGAAAGATCATGACCGACACCGTTCGAACCGGCGGCTGCCAATGCGGCGCCGTGCGCTTTCGCATCAAGGGCGCGCTCGGGCGCCCGTCCATCTGCCATTGCCGCATGTGCCAGAAGCAGTTCGGCTCCTTCTTCGGGGCGCTGGTGACGGTGCCGAAGGATGGCGTCGAATGGACCCATGAGGAGCCGAGCTACTTCCAGTCCTCCGTCAACATCGATCGCGGCTTCTGCGCCCGTTGCGGCACGCCGATGACCTACCGCCAGCAGGGCCAATTGGAGATCGCCATCGGCGCCTTTGACGACCGCTCCGACCTCGCGCCGCAGATCCAGGTCAACTACGCGGTGCGGCTGCCCTGGGTGGAAAAGATCTTCGAAGCGCCGATCCATGAGGACTCCGACTTCTATCGACGGCAGGAGCAGATCATCTCCTTCCAGCATCCCGATCACGAGACGGCCAACTGGCCGCAGCAGGGCTTGAAACTATGACGATCGCCGGCGGCTCCATGCGTACCCTCTATCCGGAGATCGAACCGTTCGAGTCGGGCATGCTCGATGTCGGCAATGGCCACACCGTCTACTGGGAGCGCTCCGGCACCAAGGGTGCCAAGCCGGCAGTCTTCCTGCACGGCGGCCCGGGCGGCACCATATCGCCAAAGCATCGGCGGCTGTTCGATCCCAAGCTCTACGACGTCATCCTCTTCGACCAGCGCGGCTGCGGGAAATCGACGCCAAACGCCTCGCTGGAGGCCAACACCACCTGGCATCTCGTCGCCGATATCGAGCGCCTGCGCGAAATGGCGGGCTTCGACAAATGGCTGGTGTTCGGCGGCTCCTGGGGTTCGACGCTGGCGCTCGCCTATGCCGAGACGCATCCTGAGCGGGTGAGCGAACTCGTCGTGCGCGGCATCTACACGCTGACGCGCGCCGAGCTCGAATGGTACTATCAGTTCGGCGTCTCCGAGATGTTCCCCGACAAATGGGAGCGTTTCCTGGCGCCGATCCCGGAAGCCGAGCGCGGCGACATGATGGCCGCCTATCGCAAGCGGCTGGTCGGCTCCGACCGCAAGGCACAGGTCGAGGCCGCGCTTGCCTGGAGCCTGTGGGAAGGCGAGACGATCACGCTCTTGCCGGAGCCGGAAACCAGCGGCAAGTTCGGCGAGGACGACTATGCCGTCGCCTTCGCCCGCATCGAGAACCATTACTTCGTCCATGCCGGCTGGCTCGAGGAGGGGCAGTTGCTGCGCGACGCCTGGAAGCTGAAGGACATCCCCGGCACCATCGTCCACGGCCGCTACGACATGCCGTGCCCGGCGCGCTACGCCTGGGCGCTGCACAAGGCCTGGCCGAAGGCGAATTTCCATCTCATTGAAGGCGCCGGCCATGCCTATTCGGAGCCCGGGATCTTGGATCGCCTGATCCGGGCGACGGATGGGTTTGCGGGGAAGAAATGACAGCCCGCGGCACCCCCCTCTGTCCTGCCGGACATCTCCCCCTCAAGGGGGGAGATTGGCTTTCGTCGCGGCTTTCGCAAATTTTCAACGCTGCAGGTTGTGGCGCGGCATTCGAACTGCTGATCTCCCCCCTTGAGGGGGAGATGCCCGGCAGGGCAGAGGGGGGTGTTCAAGCGCCCACAGAACGATGACAAAGCAACGCCTCTATCTCTTCGACACCACCCTTCGCGACGGCCAGCAGACGCCGGGCATCGACTTTTCCGTGGAGGACAAGATCGCCATCGCCAAGCTGCTGGACGAGTTCGGCATCGACTATGTCGAGGGCGGCTACCCTGGCGCCAACCCGACCGACACCGCCTTCTTCCAGCAGAAGCGAACGGTGCGGGCAAAATTCGTCGCCTTCGGCATGACCAAGCGGGCAGGCGTGTCGGCCTCCAATGATCCGGGGCTGGCGGCGCTCGTGCAGTCGACATCGGATGCAATCTGCTTCGTCGCCAAGAGCTGGGACTATCATGTGCGTGTCGCGCTCGGTTGCACCAACGAGGAAAACCTCGACTCGATCAAGGTGTCGGTCGAGACGGCGGTCGCCGCCGGCAAGGAAGCCATGGTCGACTGCGAGCATTTCTTCGACGGCTTCAAGGCCAATCCCGCCTACGCGCTTGCCTGCGCCAGGACCGCCTACGATGCCGGCGCGCGCTGGGTGGTGCTGTGCGACACCAATGGCGGCACGCAACCTTCGGAAGTGCGCGCCATCGTCGAGACAGTGACCGCCGCAGGCATTCCGGGCGAGCATCTCGGCATCCACGCCCATGACGACACCGGCCAGGCGGTAGCCAATTCGCTGGCCGCCGTCGAGGCCGGCGTGCGCCAGATCCAGGGCACGCTGAACGGCATCGGCGAGCGCTGCGGCAACGCCAATTTGATCTCGATCGTGCCGACGCTTTCGCTGAAACCGGCCTTCGCCGACCGCTTCGAAACGAGCATTTCGGCCGAGGCGCTGACCGGCATCTCGCGCCTGTCGCGCGCCTTCGACGAATTGCTGAACCGCGCGCCGGAAGCCCAGGCGCCCTATGTCGGCGCTTCCGCTTTCGCCACCAAGGCCGGCATCCATGCCTCGGCGCTGGCCAAGGAGCCGGCGACCTACGAGCATGTGCCGCCGGAAGCCGTCGGCAACCGCCGCCGCGTCATGGTCTCCGACCAGGGCGGCAAGGCGAATTTCCTCGCCGAGCTGAAGCGCCGCGGCATCGACGTGCCGAAGGACGATCATCGGCTCGATGCGCTGATCGCGGTGGTCAAGGAACGAGAGGCCTCGGGCTATGCCTATGAGGGTGCCGACGCCTCCTTCGAGCTGCTCGCCCGCAAGATGCTGCACGGCCTGCCGGAGTTCTTCAACGTCACCTCGTTCCGCTGCATGGTCGAGCGCCGCTTCGACGCCAACGGCCAGCTGAAGACGGTGTCGGAGGCGATCGTCAAGGTGATGGTCGATGGCGAGGAGAAGATGTCGGTGGCCGAAGGCCACGGCCCGGTCAACGCGCTCGACATCGCGCTCCGCAAGGATCTCGGCAAATACCAGAACGAGATCGGCGACCTCGAGCTTGCCGACTTCAAGGTGCGTATCCTCAACGGCGGCACCGAGGCCATCACGCGCGTGCTGATCGAATCGCACGATTCCAGAGGCGCCCGCTGGTGGACGGTCGGCGTCTCGGAAAACATCATCGACGCCTCCTTCCAGGCGCTGATGGATTCGATCGTCTACAAGCTGATGAAGAACCGCGACATGGCCGGGCTGGTGGCGGCGGAGTAGGTTGACCCATCAGCGGAAGTCCATTGATCCATCAGCAATTTGCGATGGTCTTGGGCGGGCGTCTGGCGCATAGCGTTGGGCCATGGCTACCGAACCCGATCAGCTCGATGCAGACGCCAAGGCCCGCCGCGGCTTCCTCCTGGCGCTGGGCGCCTATCTGCTGTGGGGGCTGCTGCCCTTCTACATGAAGGCTGTCGCGCATCTGCCGCTGATCGAGGTCATCTCGCATCGCATCGTCTGGTCGGTGCCGATCGCGGCATGCGTGCTGGTCTGGGCCGGCCGCACAGCCGATTTCAAGGCGGCGATCCGTTCGCCGAAAAGCATCGCCATGGCGGCGCTGACGGCGACGCTGATCTCGGTCAACTGGGGCATCTACGTCTGGGCGATCGCTGTCGACCGCACCGTCGAGACCGCGCTTGGCTATTACATCAACCCGCTGGTGGTGGTCGTCGTCGGCGCGGTGCTGCTCGGCGAGCGGCTCGACCGGCTGCAGATCGCGGCGGTCGCGCTGGCCGCGATCGCGGTGATGGTGCTCACAATCGAGGCCGGCAAGCTGCCCTGGGTGTCGCTGGCGCTGGCCTTCTCGTTCGCCGCCTACGGCTTCTTCCGCAAGACGCTGCCGATCGGCCCGAGCCAGGGCTTTTTGCTCGAAGTGCTTTTGCTGTCGGTGCCGGCGCTTTGCTACATCGCCTACCTGATCGCCACCGGACAGGACCATTTTGTCTCGGGCAACGGCACCGATACCGCGCTGCTGATCGGCTGCGGCCCGGTCACCGCCGTGCCGCTTCTGCTCTTCGCCTTCGGCGCCAGGCTGCTGCGCCTCTCGACCATCGGCATCATGCAGTACATCGCGCCGACCATGGTCTTCCTGATCGCCGTGCTGGCCTTCAACGAGCCGTTCGGCACAACGCAGGCCGTCGCCTTCGGGCTGATCTGGACGGCACTGGCGATGTACAGCTGGTCGATGTTCAGGGGCCGCGAGGTTCGCCAACCGGCGCCGGCGGCAAGATAGAAGCGGTTTTCCGTCCGGAACTGCATGAAACGAGGAGGGGCGCGCCCGATGTACGTTCTGCACATTGGCAACAAGAACTATTCCTCCTGGTCGCTGCGGCCATGGGTGCTGATGCGCACTCTCGACATTCCCTTCGAGGAGCGACTGACGCCGTTTCCGACCGGATCCAGTTTCAGCCTTTTTCGGTCGTTCTCGCCCAATGGCCGAGTGCCGTGCCTGGTCGATGATGGCTGGGCGGTCTGGGATTCGCTCAGCATCGTCGAATATCTGGCCGAGCGCCATCAGGACGTGTGGCCGGCGGACGCCAGGGCGCGTGCCTGGGCGCGCTCGGCCGCAGCCGAAATGCATTCGAGCTTCACCGCGCTCCGCAACCTCTGCCCGATGAGCTGCGGCGTGCGCGTCGAGCCGTTCCCGATGTCCGATGCGCTGAAGCAGGATCTCTTCCGTCTGAGCGATCTTTGGAATGACGGCCTCGCCCGCTTCGGCGGCCCGTTCCTGGCCGGCGACCGCTTCACCGCCGCCGATGCCTTCTTTGCGCCGGTGGCGTTCCGGGCGCAGTCCTATGGGCTCGAATTCGAGGGCGCTGCGGCCGCCTATCCGAAGCGGCTGCTCGACCTGCCTGCGATGCGCGAATGGTACGCGGCGGGCCTTGCCGAGACATGGCGCGAGCCCGAGCACGAAGCGGAAGTCCGCGCCGCCGGCGCCATCGTCGAGGATCTGCGGGCGACGGCGTAGGTCGCGCCTATACCCGCCCGAGCCGCCTGACGAACAGATAGACGGCGCCGGCGACCAGCAGCGACAGCGCCGTCACCACCCAAAAGCCCATCGGCGAATCCAGCAGCGGCAGGCCGCCGACATTCATGCCGAACAGACCTGAAATAATGGTCATCGGCAAAAGCACCGCCGTCATCACCGACAAGATGTAGAGCAACTGGTTGGACTGCATCGTCAGCTTGGCCATAAGCTCGTCCTGCAGCAGCCTTGTACGTGCCTGCAGCTGCTCGCCGTCGTGATAGAGCGTGTGCGCCCGGTGCGAGAGTCTTGCGGCCATGTCGTTGACCGCATCGGGCAGATCGTTGCGGTGCGAATGGTCGAGATGCCGAAACAGGCTGGTCAGCGTCGCCATCTGCCGGTGGATCACCACGAGCTGCCGGCGCGCGTCGACCAGCGCCTGCCGCTCGCTGTGCCATGCGTCGCAAACGATGCGGTCCTCGATGCCGTCGAGCGTCTCGGAAAGGCCGCCGAGTTCGGCCGCCATGCCGTCCAGAGACTGGCCCATCACCGCCTCGATCAGCTCGGCCGGCGAGCGGAATTTTCGCGTGCCGTTCTCCACCGCCTTGCGGATGGTGTCGACCGACTGCAGCGGCTGCTTGCGGGCGCCGATCAGCATCCTGTCGTTGAGCGCGAAGCGGAAATGGCCAAGCCCGCGCGCCTCGGCCGAATAGTCGTGGCGCAGGTCCGGCAGATCGCCATAGAGCCAATCGTCCTCGAGGTCGATGTGGCAGCCGTGGCTGGCGCTAAGGAAGGCTTCGCGCACGGGAGGCGGCAGCGCCTGCTCGCCGGCGATCTCCTGGCGCGCGCGTATGTCGGAGATCTGATAGCTGCGCCAGGTCCAGTGCGCGTCGGCGGCATCCTTGGTGCGCATGCCCTCGGCGGTGAAATGATAGAGGAAGAACAGCCCGTGCTCGTCGGGCAGATAGGGCGACAGGCTCTTGTCTTCCGAGGCGAGGGCGATGTTCATGGCGGCTTTGCCGGATCTTGTAACGGTCCAGGTCGCTGGGGCGGCCAAGCCAGGTTTCTAGCATGGCCGCCGCCGTTGCGTGTGACGGTTCCGTGACGCTGGAAGCTGTGCACGGAACCGCGATCCCTGTGATGGTTGGCCAGCCATCCCCGCCTGGCATGCGTTGCATATGCCGCCTGCGGTAGTCAGTGCAGATAGCCAAGCAGCCACAGAATGAGGATGATGGGCAATGGTATTCCGATGAGCCAGAGCAATGCGCCTCGCAGCATGACGATCTCCTGAATTGCTGTTGTCTGAGCCAACGCTAACGCTGCGGCTTGGTTCCGAGACGTAAATCTGGTGCAGTGGCTCGGCAGGCGGGGGGAACCGATGCTCAAATGGGGCGCAATCCTGGGCGTGATCGGCTTTCTTGGCGGCTTCGTTGGCCCGGTCATCTTCACGCCCGAAGCCAATCAAGGTCCGTTGCTCGGCATCTTCGTCACCGGCCCGCTCGGCTTCGTCCTTGGTCTGATCGTGGGGTTCGTGCTGTCGCTGCGGGCGGGCTGATGACAGAGCCTGCCTTGTCCCTGTCGCCGGTCGCGGCAAGGGCGCGTTGGGGCGATCACAACGCCGCGGACCAGTCTCTCTCTCGTTACGGGCCATAAATTCCAGCCTGCCACTCCAGGCTGTGTCCGACCGGCCATGACAAAATGGGGGCAGCCATGGGCCAGCGCGCATTCATCACTTTGCTCATCCTGCTGGCGCTGTTTGTGGCGCTCTCGGCAACGCCGTTTCCGGGCGCGATGATCGGCTTTTTCTTCGGGGTCGCGGTTGCCTTCTTCATTGCCGGGCCGACGATGCTGATCGGCCAGGCACTGGAAAAGGCCGGCATGCCGGTGAGCGGCACGGCGGTTCTGTGGGCGCTGGGCGGTCTCTACGGGCTGCTCGTCCTTGCCGCGGCCTTCCAGATATGGCGACGGCTGCAGCAGCAGAACCCGGACGCGGCGCGATCGGCCGGGCTGCGGCTGGCGCTGCTCATCGCGCTGCCTTCTATTGCCTGGCTTTCCGTAAACGCAATGAAGAATGCCTGGCCGTGAGGTCTGGGCTGGGGCGATGTGAACTGGCAAGATGGACCATTCCTACCGGACGCGATCCGGGAGGCGAGGGCCAGGCGATGACTTTGCTTCAGTTCGATGTCACCGGCGAACAAGTCTCGGACGATGAAACGGAAGAGGTCATCCGCAAGGCGGAGCCGCATCGCGACCTGATACGCTACCGCCCCGGCGGCAGTGCGTTGTTCGTCCGAGTGAGGGTGAACATGGCGCTTCTGCGGGCTGCTGCTTCGCTGCCTGTCCTGCTCCTGAAGCTCACCCCGCGGGCAAACGAATTGACGCCGCGTGATGCCCTGCTGACACCCAAGGGGTCGAGCCGGAACTACGCGTTTTTCGAAAGACTGTGCGAGGAACTGATCACCGCGAGCTGCCCCGCATGCTACATCGCGGAGCAGCATGGCGATGGGCGCCGGGACTTCTACTTTGCGGCCGAGGATGTCGTCGGCTTCCAGCGGATAGCCCGCGCCACCGCCGAGGCGTCGGCCTTTCCGCTCGCCGTCGAACAGCATTCGCTTGGCGCGGTGGCGGCGCTTATTCTTCCTGCCGAGGCGATTGGCGACCTCAATCTGGAAATCGCCGCGAGCGCCCGCATCCGGCCGACGCGCTACGAGTTCTGGGGTGCGGAGACTTCCCTGGCAAAGCTCCGCGCCGAACTCGAAAAGCGCGGCTATCGCTTCCTCGGTGTCGAGGCTTTCGCGCGCGAATTGCACATGGTCAAGGATGTGCCGATCGATGGTGAGGGATTCGGGTCGGTGCTGAAGGAGATTGTTCCCCTGGCCCGGTCGCTGCAATGCAGCTATCGCGGCACCGAAACGGTCGAGGGGCACGAGCAGTTCCTGCTCACCAACCCTTTGCCCGAGCGATACACCGCACCTCGAGCAAGCATTTTCCGTCGCATGTTTGGTCGTGGAGGTTCATGAGCGCCGCCGATTTCACGGCGGCACTCATCTCCAGCTCTCGGCCGCCTCAGCGCTTCGGGCCGAAGCCCGGATAAGGGTTGAGCGGTACGATCGCCGCGATATCCATCATGCCGGCCTTGACCAGCGGCAGCGTAGCGAGATGGCCGCGCACTTCGGCGTCGTCGGCCGCCTCGAACATCATGCCGCTGCCGGGAATGTCGCCGCGGTTCCACACCTGGCGCACAGCGCCATCTGCATAGAGCGCTCGCCGCTGCTCGGCCTCGCCGGGCAGCAGCGGCGCGAAATCGGCGTCGCTGAACTTCTGGGTGTTGCGGGTGAGAAGGGCAAAGAACTGCATGGCTGTCTCCTAAAGATCCTGATTGGGATGGCGGAATTGTCGCCGCCGCTGGTCAGACAGTCCAAGACTGATTAGGCTGAAGTTGAGACCTGAGGGACTAGCCACCAGGAGCGAAAATGTTCGATCTGCGCCAGCTCCGCTATTTCGTGACGGTTGCCGAGACGGGCAATGTCGGCCGCGCCGCCGAATTGCTGCACATCTCGCAGTCGCCGCTCAGCAGGCAGATCATCCAGCTAGAGGAGCAGCTCGGCGTCGCCCTGTTCGAGCGTGCAAAGCAGCGGGTGCATCTCAATGCCGAGGGCCAGGCTTTCCTTGTCGAGGCGAGGGCGCTGCTGGCGGGTGCAAAGCGGCTGGAGACGTTCGGCCGGGATCTTGCGGCGGGAACTGCCGGCCGCCTTGCCATCGGCTATGTCGAGGGCGCGGTGCATGCGGGGATCGTCGCCGGCATGCTGAGACAGTTCCGCCGCGACCGGCCGCAACTGAACCTCAGCCTGATGAGCCTGCGCTCGGCCGCGCAACTGGAGGGGCTGCGCCAGCGCACGCTCGATCTCGGCCTGGTTTATTCGCCGCCGCCGGCCGACTATCCCGAAATCGCCTCGATGCTCGTCCGGCGCGAGCCGCTGGTGCTGGCGATTCCCGAGGGCGACGCGCTTGCCGCCGTTCTCGACATTCGCCCGCATCATCTCGACGGCCGCACCTGGATCACCGTGGTGCGCCAGCCGGCCGACACCAACCGCGGCCAGTTCCTCGCCGCCTGCATCGAGGCCGGATTCGTGCCCGACATCGCCTATGAAACGGCCGATCCGCTGACCTCGCTCGGCCTCGTCGGCGCCGGCCTCGGCCTGGCGACGGTGCAGGAGAGCCTGCGCAGCGCGGCGCCGCGGGGGATCGTCTTCCGCGATCTGCCCTGGTTCGAGCGCAGCGTGTCGATCCACCTCGCCTGGCGTCGGCAGGATCGGCGGGCGGTGATCGGGGATTTGAGGAAGGCAGTAGGCAATGGGTAGTAGGAACTAGGCAGTAGGCACTGTTTTCCCCTACCGCCTTACATCTTGTCTATCACCGATTGCACACCTTCCGTCGGCGCGTCGACGGACGAGCCGGCCACCATGATGGCGGCGACGATCGCTTCGGGATCCTCGACCACCAGCGGCTTCACCCGGTGCGCGGTGTGGATGAAGCCTTCGCTGCTCATATGGTCGAGCAGCGCCAGCATCGGGTCCCAGAAGCCTTTGATGTTGGCAAAGACGATCGGCTTGCGATGATGGCCGAGCTGGCCCCAGGTCATGATCTCGACGATCTCCTCGACCGTGCCGATGCCGCCCGGCAGCGCCACAAAGGCGTCGGATTTTTCGAACATCCTGTGCTTGCGCTCGTGCATGTTGTCGGTGATCACGAGCTCGTCGAGCCGGTCAAGCGCGGTCTCGGTTGCTTCCCTGTTGATGAGGAAGCGGGGAATGATGCCCGTCACCTTGCCGCCGGCCTTGAGCGCGCCCTCGGCGACGGCGCCCATGATGCCCTTGGTGCCGCCACCATAGACCAGCCTGAGGCCGGATTTGGCGAGCGAGCGGCCGAGCAGGTGGCCGGCCTTGACGTAGGTTGCATCGCGGCCCGGAGACGAACCGCAATAGACGCAGACGGATCGAATCGTGTTCATGCCGATGATTGGTGATAGGGACGGCAGGCATGGTCAAGCCCGGGACAGGCTTTTTCTTGGCCGGCCGTTTTTCTTGTGGGACTCGCTAAAACACGCTAGACCGGCGTTAGGTGGCTAAGGGGCAGTCAAAAATGGCAATTAATCCATTGAAGGCGTTGTTGTTTACCGCGGGCGGCGTCGTCGCCGCGGCGGGAACCGCCTATGTGTCGGGCGCGCTCGATCCGTATCTCAATCGCACGCCGCCGGCCGAGATCGCGGCGCTGGCGCCGGGCGAGACCAAGCCGGCGGAAACCAAGCCGTCAGATCCTGGCACCGAGGGCCGCCTTCCGGCCGCGCCGGCGCCGGCCACCGACGCTATGGCTCCGGCCGCGCCATCCGCTCCTGCTGCGCCTGCGTCTGAGGCTCCCGCGGCGCCTGCCACGCCGCCCGCCACGGCCGGTTCGGTCGCGCCGACCTTCGATGTCGTGCGCGTCGAAAGCAATGGTTCGATCGTCGTCGCCGGCAACGCGGCGCCCAATTCCAAGGTCGAAATCCTCAACGGCGCGACCGTGATTGGCTCGACCGTCGCCGGTCCCGACGGCGCCTTCGCCATCGTTCTCGACGATCCGCTGAAGCCCGGCGATTACACCATCACGCTGCGCTCGACGGCCGGCGATGTCGTGACCGCTTCGGTGCAGACCGCTGTCGTTTCGATCCCGCAGAATCCGGCCGGCCAGGTGCTGGCGATGGTCGAGGAGCCGGGCAAGCCATCCGAACTGCTCACCGTCCCGGCGCCGGAGACCAAGCCCGCGGCGCCCGCCACCGGCGACCAGGCGGCCGCCCCTGCGGCGGAAGCGCCCGCAGCCACCACGCCAGCGCCGGCAACACCGGCTCCGGCCGCGCCGGCGGCCGTGGAAGCGGCACCTGCACCCGCTGCTCCGGCAACGGCGCCCGCAGCGCCGGCGGCCGAACCCAAGATCGTCGTCGAAGCGGTCGAGATCGACGGCAACAAAATCTTCGTCGCCGGCACGGCCGATCCCGGCCTCAAGGTGCGCGCCTATGCCAACGATATCCTGCTCGGCGACGCCCAGACCTCGCCCGACGGTCATTTCCTGATCGAGGCCACCCGCGACATTCCGGTCGGCAGCTACACCATCCATGTCGATGGCCTGGGCGACGACGGCGTGAAGGTGGTGGCCCGCGCCGCCGTGCCGTTCGAGCGCGAGCCTGGCGAGTCGGTCGCCGCCGTGGCGCCCGCCGAAACCAAGCCTGCTGAGGCAAAGCCCGCCGAGACGAAGCCCGCCGCGCCGGCGACAGCGGCCGAGGCGCCTGCTGCCCCGGCGGCCGAACCCGCCGCGCCCGCAACGACCGCCGAGGCGCCCGCTGCTCCTGCGGCCGAAGCGCCGGCCAAGGTCGCGGCGGCGACGCCGGACGTGCCGGAGACGGTGGCACCCAAGCTCGAACACGCCGACGGCGCCGTCATCATCCGCCGCAAAGACACGCTGTGGCGCATTTCGCGGCGCGTCTATGGCCACGGCGTGCGCTACTCCACCATCTATCTCGCCAACCAGGACCAGATCAGGGATCCCGATCGCATCTGGCCCGGCCAGGTGTTCAAGGTTCCCGGCAAGTCGAAGGAAGGCGAGGCCGCCGACATGAAGGCGATGGGCGACCAGATGACGACGGCGCCGACGAAGACGGAGTAGGAGTTCGGCGATTGGCCAATCTCCCCCTTGCTGGGGCGATGACCCTACTACCCACCAGCCTAGCTTGCCCTGTCATCGTTCATCGTCTATCGACGATGAACGATGACAGAATCCCTGGTTGAATCCGCTCCTGCGAACAGCGCTCATCCCGCCTGCGCCCCCGACAGCCGCGCCGTCGCAGCGCGGTTCGCGGCGCTTTCGCATCCGGCGCGCATCGAGATCCTCAGGCATCTCGCCGCAAGCCGTTCCTGCTGCTGTCGCGAGGTGGTCGACCATCTCGACCTCGCCCAGTCCACCGTCTCGCAACATCTGAAGATCCTGGTCGAGGCCGGACTGGTCCGTTTCGAGCCCGACCGCCAGCGCTCGCGCTACGAAGTCGACCACGCGGCGCTCGCCGATGTCTCGGCATCGCTCTCGGCGCTGGTCAAATCCTGCTGCTCCGTCGGCTAGAACAAGAAGGCAAAAAGAATGGCCGGAAAAACCGTCTCCGATTCATCGACCCTCGCGACCTTACGCAATCTGTGGCCCTATATGTGGCCGGCGGACCGCGCCGATCTGAGGGCGCGCGTCACCTGGGCAACGCTGCTGCTGGTCGTCGCCAAGGTGACGCTGGTCGCCGGCCCGTATTTTTTCAAATGGGCGACCGACGCGCTGGCCGGCGCCGCGAAGACGCCGCCGCCACTGCCGTCCTTCCTGCTTGCGCCGGTTATGCTGGTCGTCGCCTACAACGTGCTGAGGCTGGTGCAGCTCGGCTTCAACCAGCTGCGCGACGCGCTGTTTGCCCGTGTCGGCCAGTATGCGGTGCGCCAGCTCGCCTTCCGCACCTTCGTACACATGCATCAGCTGTCGCTGCGCTTCCATCTCGAGCGCCGCACCGGCGGCCTGTCGCGCATCATCGAGCGCGGCACCAAGGGCATCGAGACGATTGTGCGCTTCATCATGCTGAACACGGCGCCGACCATCCTCGAATTCGCGCTGACCGCCGGCATCTTCGCCTTCACCTATGGCTGGAAATATGTGGCCGTGGTCGCTGTCACCGTCTGGGTCTATGTCTGGTTCACGGTCAAGGCCAGTGACTGGCGCATCTCGATCCGTCGCGACATGAATGACAGCGACACCGACGCCAACACCAAGGCGATCGACTCGCTGCTCAATTTCGAGACGGTCAAGTATTTCACCAATGAGGCCATGGAAGCGGAGCGTTTCGACCGCTCGATGGCGCGCTACGAGATCGCCGCCACCCGCACCTGGACCTCGCTCGGCTGGCTGAATTTCGGCCAGGGCGTCATCTTCGGCCTCGGCACCGTCATCGTCATGTGCATGTCGGCGCTGGAAGTGCAGGCCGGCACGCAGAGTGTCGGCGACTTCGTCTTCATCAACGCCATGCTGATGCAGCTGTCCGTCCCGCTCAACTTCATCGGCTTCATCTATCGCGAGATCCGCCAGGGGCTGACCGACATCGAGCACATGTTCGACCTGCTCGACGTGCCGCAGGAAATCGTCGACAAGCCGGACGCCAGGCCTTTGCTGGTCGGCGCGGGCAAGGTCGAGTTCCGCGACGTGCATTTCTCCTACGATCCGAACCGCAAGATTCTGAAGGGCGTCTCCTTCGAAGTGCCGGCCGGTAAGACGGTCGCCATCGTCGGCCCATCCGGCGCCGGCAAGTCGACCATCTCCAGGCTGCTGTTCCGCTTCTATGACGTGCAGGGCGGGCAGGTGCTGATCGACGGCCAGGACATCAGGGACGTCACCCAGGAGAGCCTGCGCGCGGTGCTCGGCATGGTGCCGCAGGACACCGTGCTGTTCAACGACACCATCGCCTACAACATCCGCTATGGCCGCGTCGGCGCCAGCGAGGAGGAAGTGCGCAAGGCGGCCGAGCTCGCCCAGATCGGCCCCTTCATCCAGAAGCTGCCTGAGGGCTACCGCTCGATGGTCGGCGAGCGCGGGCTGAAGCTCTCCGGTGGCGAGAAGCAGCGCGTGGCGATCGCCCGCACGATTTTGAAGGCGCCGCCGATCCTGATGCTCGACGAGGCGACCTCGGCGCTGGACACCCAGACCGAGCAGGAGATCCAGGCAGCCCTCGACCTCGTCAGCAAGGGCCGCACCACCATCGTCATTGCCCACCGCCTGTCGACGGTGATCTCGGCCGACGAGATCATCGTGCTCAAGGACGGCCAGATCGCCGAACGCGGCACCCATGCCGCGCTGCTGCGAAAGGATGGCCTCTACGCCTCGATGTGGGACCGCCAGCGCGAGGCGACCGAGGCCGAGGAGAGGCTGCGCGTCGCCCGCGAGAGCGACGAGCTGGGTGTCATCGTGCGGAGAAGGACGTCGGAGGTTAGTTAGCGCCTCTTCCTTCTCCCCTTGCGGGAGAAGGTGTCGCCGAAGGCGACGGATGAGGAGTGTTCCAGCTTGGCGATATGTTGAAATCGCTGCAGCCGAGAAGGGGAAGTCGGCGCAAAAAATCCCCTTGACCTCAACTTACCTTGAGCTTGCAAACCGTCTCCGAGCCCCTGCGAAACGAGCCTTTCCAGAACGGAGACAGATTGAAATGAGCGAGAGAAATCAAGGCAATGGCAGCGTGTTCCGGGTCGACAAGTTTGTCGTTCCGGCGGCGGCTCGCGAGGAGATCATTGGCAAGGTCCGGATGACCCACGAACTGCTGCGCCAGCAGAGCGGCTTCGTGCAGGACTTCCTGCTCGAGCAGTTCTCCGGGCCGGGCGAGTTCAACCTCGTCACCATCGTCGAATGGGAAAGCCAGGCAGCGGTCGACAAGGTGGTGCCGATCGTCAAGGCCGCGCACGAGCGCATCGCGTTCAGCCCGCAGGAGACGATCGCCCGGCTCGGCGTCAGGGCCGATATCGCCAACTATCAGCGTTTGCCGGAACAGTAGGCAGGCCAACCCGCGCTAGGTGCCGGCGCTTCGACGCTCAGCACCTGGCCGGTACGGGCATCGCTGATCATGTGCTCGAAGCCGCGCCATTCGGCGGCGGCGATATAGAGCGTCCTGCCGTCAGGCCCGCCCAGCATGCAGGCAAAGCAGCCGCGATCGGCCTCGACCCTGTCGAGCTTCATGCCGCCTTCGCGCACCCTGATGCAGTGTCGGTTGGGCACGTCGGCGTACCAGACGCAGCCCTCGGCATCGATGCATATGCCGTCGGGATAGTCGCCGCCGAGGTCCGCCCAGACGCGGCGGCGGGCAAGGCTGCCGTCTTCGGCGATGTCGAAGGCGGTCAGCCGGTTGGCGTGCGACTCCGCAACGATCAGCGTCCTGTTGTCCGGCGTCACCGCCATGCCGTTGGCGAAGGCGACGTTTTCGGCCACCTGGCGGATCGTGCCGTCCGGCCGGATCAGCACGATCGTCCCCGGCCCGAAATGTTCGCCCGGCGCCGGTGCCGGCCCGCCGCCATTGATGTAGATGTTGCCGCGCCCGTCGACGACGATCTCGTTCCACGGGCTTTTCGACAGCGGCCTGAGATCGGCATGGGTGGCGAGCGTTCCATCAGCCTCCTGCCGCAGCAGAAGGCCTTCCCGGCCGGAGACGACGAGCAATCGCCCATCCGGCAGCCAGTCGATCGAATAGGGCAGGGTGGCCGGTATTGCGAGCATGATTTCGCTGTTGCCGTCCGCATCCACCGCGACGATCTCGCCCGTGCCCCAGTTGCAGACCCACAGCCGTCCGTCATGCCAGCGCGGCGACTCGCCGAAGGCGAGACCCTCGATGATGAGATTGGCATCAATTGCAGACGATTTCGGCGATGGCATTTGGCGGGCTCCCTGGGCGAGTTGTCTAGCCAAGGACGAGTGGCATGGTCGAGTTCCGACAGCATAGGCAAAAAAATGCATGTCTCCGGTGACCCGCCCAGCCTCGCCCATTGTTGCGTTGCGGGCAGGGGGGCTTTCGGCTATTGAGGCCGGACCTGAAACAGGGACTGCCCCCATCCCATGAGCATCGTCGATACGATCAAGAATACGCTCGTTCCGATCCATCGCGAGGGCTATCCCTTTATTGCCGCTTTTGCCGCGGGCACGCTTTTTCTGGGTTATTTCTCCTCGATCCTGTTCTGGACCGGGCTGATCCTCACCGCCTGGTGCATCTATTTCTACCGCGATCCCGAGCGCGTCACCCCGGTCGACGACCGGCTGGTGGTGAGCCCGGCCGATGGCGTCATCTCGGCGGTCGGTCCCGCCGTGCCGCCGCGCGAGCTGGGTCTCGGCTCCGGCGAGATGACCCGCATATCGGTGTTCATGAACGTCTTTTCCTGCCATGTGAACCGCGCCCCGGTGCGTGGCCGGATCGCCAGGATCGAGCACCGGCCCGGAAAATTCCTCAACGCCGAGCTCGACAAGGCAAGCTCGGAGAACGAGCGCAACGGGCTGGTCATCGATAGCCCCAACGGCACCGTCGCCGCCGTGCAGATCGCCGGCCTGGTGGCGCGGCGCATCGTCTGCTGGGCCGAGGCCGGCGGATCGATCGCCATCGGCGAGCGCTTCGGCCTGATCCGCTTCGGCTCGCGCGTCGACGTCTTCCTGCCGCTGAACGCCGTGCCGCGCGTCGCCGTCGGCCAGACGGCCGTCGGCGGCGAGACGGTGCTTGCCGAATTCGGCGGCGCGGCGGTGACGCCGCTGGTCAGGATTTCCTGAGCCGTGGGCGCGCCCTTCAAGAAATTCGAGGCGCATGCCAGCGGCGGTCCGCGCATCCGTGAAATCCCGATGCGCATGGTGCTGCCCAACCTGGTCACCGTGCTTGCCATCTGCGCCGGCCTCTCCGGCATTCGCTTCGGCTTCCAGGACCGCTTCGAGCCGGCGGTGGTGATGGTGCTGCTCGCCGCCTTCCTGGACGGCATCGACGGCCGCCTGGCGCGAATGCTGAAGGCGACCTCGAAATTCGGCGCACAGATGGATTCGCTGGCCGACATCGTCAATTTCGGCGTGGCGCCGGCGCTGGTGCTCTATGCCTTCCTGCTCGACCAGGCCGGCTCGTTCGGCTGGATCGCGGCACTTCTGTTCACCATCGCCTGCGGCCTGCGGCTCGCCCGCTTCAATGTGCTGGATGATGAGAAGGCCGACCGGCCGCTGTGGCAGAGCGAATATTTCGTCGGCGTGCCGGCGCCGGCGGGCGCGGTGCTGGTGATGCTGCCGCTCTACCTCTATTTCCTGCGGCTGGGACTCGAGCCGACCCGTCTCGCCGCCTTTGTCGCCACCGGCTTCACCGTACTCGTCGCCTTCCTGCTGGTCAGCCGGCTGCCGGTCCATTCTGGCAAGAGCATCAAGGTGCCGGGCGACAAGGTGCTTCCGGTGATCCTTGCCGTCGTGCTCTACGTCCTGCTTTTGATGACCTATCCCTGGTACACGCTGACCGCCTCGGTCGCCGGCTATCTCGTCTTCCTGCCGTTTTCCGTGCGGGCCTATTCCAAGCGCGCCATGCGCGAAGGCGAGAAGGTGCCGCCGTCGGACATCGGCTAGAGCAATTCCAGGAAAAGTGTGTAACGGTTTTCCGTCCGGAATCGCGTAGAAACAAATAGTTAGAGCGGGTCGGCGGTTCCATGAAACGCTGAACCGCTCTAGCACGCTACGCCGCCGCGCTCAGCCCCAGCCGGTCGATCGCCAGCCTGCGGGTCGAGACATAGTCTGTCTTGCCCGAGCCCAGCACCGGGATCTCCTCCACCTTGACGATGTCGTTGGGCACCATCAGTTCGGCCGCGCCCGCCTTCTTGCCGAAGGCACGCAGTTCCTCCGCGCTGGCGTCATCGGCCGTGGTCACCAGCACGATGCGCTCGCCGCGTCTCTTGTCCGGCACCGCCACGGCGGCGTGGCGCTCTTCCGGCCACAGCGACTGCACCAGCATCTCGACGGCGCCCAGCGACACCATTTCGCCGGCGATCTTGGCGAAGCGCTTGGCGCGCCCGCGAATGGTGATGAAGCCGTCGCGGTCGATCGAGACGATGTCGCCGGTATCGTGCCAGCCGTCGAGCGGCTGCAACTCGCCCGGCCGGTCGGCGGTCATGTAGCCCATCATCATGTTCGGCCCGTCGAGCCACAGCCGGCCGGCGTCGTCGATGCCTTCGACCGGCTCGAGCTTCATGCGGATGGCTGGCAGGGCCCGCCCGACCGTGCCGTCGCGGCCATGGATGGCGGTGTTGACGGCGACGACCGGAGCGGCCTCGGTCAGGCCGAAGCCCTCGATGATCGATGCGTCGAAGCGCTCGCGGTAGACACGGCGCGTCTCCGGCTTCACCGCCTCGGCGCCGGCGACGACGAAGCGCAGGCTGGAGAAATCGCCATCCTTGGCGGTGCGCGCATAGTTGGCGAGGAAGGTGTCGGTGCCGAACATGATGGTCGGCCTGACCTTGCGCGCGATCTCGGGGATGATCTTGTAGTGGAGAGGGGACGGGTAGAGGAACAGCTTCACGCCGGTGACCAGCGGCAGGATGGTGCCGCCGGTCAGTCCGAACGAGTGGAACACCGGCAGCACGTTGAGCAGGATGTCGGCGGGCGAGATGGTGATGCGGGCCTCGGCCTGCATGGCGTTGGCGTAGAGGCTCTTGTGCGACAGGACGACCGCCTTGGGCGTGCCCTCCGAGCCTGAGGTGAACAGGATCACCGCCGGCTTCGCCGCATCCTGTGGCCGCAGCGGAAAGCGCCACAAGAGGGCGGCGGCGAGCTTGTCCAGCATCGTCATGCTCTGGCGCACATCCTCGAGCCACAGCATCCTGGCGCCGCCTGCCTCGACCGCCTCGACTATGTCGGCGAGCCCGGCCTTCTCGATGAAGGCGCGGGACGACACGACCGTTCTGATGACGGCGGTGCGCACGGCGGCGGTGACGCTCGCCGGTCCCGCCGTGTAGTTGATCATCGCCGCCACCCGGCCGGCCGAGATCAGGCCGACGAAAGACAGCACCACGCCATTGGCGTTGGGCAGCAGCAGGCCGACCGCCTCGCCCGGCGCCGTCACCGCTTCGAAGCGGCGCCCCAGGACGCGCGCGCCGATGAACATCTTGCGGTAGCTCAGCGCGCCCGAGATGACGTCCTCGATGATCGGATGCGAGGCGCCGACCCTGGTTGCGGCGTCGCGAATGGCGAGGAACAGGCCACGGTCGAGATTGGTGCCGAAGAGCCTGGCTTCCGCGAAGCGGTCGAACAGCGCGTTGGTGTTGGAGGCCTGGTCGGGATTGCGCGCCGCCAGCTCGGCAATCGTCATCGGCTCCAGCACGCTCACCGAAAGGCGCGGAAACCAGTGGCGCGGCGCCCTGTCGGCCGGGGTCAGCGATGCCGGCAGGTCGCGGGCGCGGGCGACGAAGATCGGCACGATGCTGGCGTCGGCCTGCATGGCGATGCGGGTAATGGCGCGAAACAGGCGGAACGACTTGATATCAGGCTCGACCGCATCGGGCAGGTAGACGGCGAGCTTGCCCTTGCCTTTCAGGACCCGCACCAGCCGGCGGCTGACGAAGACATGCTCGGCGTTGAAGGCGATGGTGCGGCCAAGCTCGCGCCATGGCTCCAGCCAGGGTGAGCGCGCCGAAGCGTCGTCGAGGATGTGCAGCGTGTCGTCCGGCAGCAGCGACAGCATCAGCGCCGGCTCGATGCGCGACTGGTGCGAAATCACGTAGATGATCGGCGCCTTGGCATTGCGGGCGATGCGGATGCGCTCGTCGGCGATGCGGTAGGCGAGCTTGAACGGCACATAGAGCAGCGCCTGCGTGAAACGCAGGCCGAGGCGCACCGATTCCAGCACGCCGATCAAAAGCCAGGCCGCGACGAGGCCTGCAAGCAGCGCCAGGGTCAGGATCATTGCCGCGCTCTCCCAACGTCCTCCACGTCGCGGCTCTTGAGTGGCCGCTTCGGCGCCAGAGGGTAGCGGAAGTGGGGGCGACGTCAATGTGGACTGAGTGCCCTCTGGCCTTCTCTCCTTGTGGGAGAAGGTGGCCGAGCGAAGGTCGGTCGGATGAGATGTGTTGGACGGATCACTGTTTTGAAGACGTAGGTGCCTAAAAACATTGGAGTTTTCGAGGTCGAGTTTCTTCCAACACCCCTCATCCGTCTCGGCGCTACGCGCCGAGCCACCTTCTCCCGCAAGGGGGAGAAGGGGGAGCGCTCTTTACGCCGCGTTCAACCTGCCGCTGATGAAGCGGAACTCCTGCGTCTTGCCGCCATAGCCATAGGCGGCTGCCGGCACTTCGTGCACGAAGGCATAGCTTTCTTCGTGGACGCCACCCAGCAGGCGGCCGAAGGCGGCGAAGATCGCCTTGAGATAGGCCTCGAGCTCCAGCTTGGTGTTGGTGCCGTCGACCACCTTGATGTCGAGCCAGAAGGTGTTGGTGCCGTGCTCTGCGAGCGACTTGCCGCCGGCGAACCAGTGCTGGGGATCGAAATAGCTGATCGCGACCGCGGTGATGGTCGGATCCTTGCGCAGATGTGTCGCGGTGAGCTCGGTCACCTCCCTGGCGATGGCGGCAGAGAGTGCGGCGTCGGGCTTGCCGGTGACGCTGACATTGATGATCGGCATTTTCTTTCTCCTCGTTGTGAGCGGCGCTTCCTCGCCCTTGGAAGAAACCATGTCACGAGCCTCGAATCAAAAAAATCGAATTGTTTTGAAGAAAAGATTCGATATCATCGAACTATGCAAACGCTCGACCCAGACCTTCTCAAAACCTTCCTTGCTTTCGTCGATGGCGGTTCGCTGGCGAAGGCGGCTTCCACCGTCGGCCGCTCGCCTCCGGCGGTGACGGCGCAGATGCAGCGGTTGGAGGAGATCGTCGGCGAACCGCTGCTTGCTCCCCAGGGCAGGGGGCGCGGCTTGACGCCGGCCGGCGAGGATCTGGTCGGCCATGCCAGGCGCATCCTCGCCGTCCACACCGAGGCCTTGCTGGCGCTGAAGGGCGCGCGTGCCGACGGCCGCCTCGCCGTCGGCACGACGCAGGATTTCGCTGATCGCGGCCTGCCGGAACTGCTGCGCGCCTTCGCCGTCAGCCATCCGCGCGTCCGGATCGAATTGCGCGTCGGCCGCTCCATCGAGCTCGGACAGGCGCTGCAGGCCGGCGATCTCGATCTGGCGATCACCATGCGCCAGTCACCGGGCCCCGACGAGGTTGCCGTGATCGGCGAGCCGATGCTCTGGCTCTGCTCGCAGAAGGGGCTCGCCGCGCGCGAAGACGTCTTGCCGCTGGCGCTGCTCGACCCGCAGTGCGGCTTTCGCGAAGCGGCGCTCGCCGCCCTCGACGCGGCGGGCCGCCGCTACCGCATCGCCGCCGGCAGCGCCAGCCTTGCCGGAGTGCGCACGGCGGTCAATGCCGGCATCGCGCTGACCTTGCGCACGGCGCGCTTTGCCCATTCCGGCATCGTCGAAGCCCCGCGCGAGTTTGCGCTGCCGCCGGTTCCGACCGCCGAGTTCGCCATCCGGCTGGGTCAGAACGCCGGGCGGCCGGCGCGCGATCTGGCGACGCTTTTGAGCGCCGGTCTGGCATCGTCCGCAGCCTGATCGCCGCGCAAAGAAAAAGCCGACCTTGCGGTCGGCTTCTAAGGAGGGCGGATCGAGGGGTTTGGGGGGACTTGGGGGTGATCCGCCACAGCAACAATGCGCGGGCCCGATGATGGTTCCATGACCCGAAAAATATTTTTCAGTTGGCCGCGCGCCCTGCCGCCAGCCAGTCGCGCCCGGCATGGGCAAACACCGCGCAAAGCACGATCGCGCCACCGATTATGCTGGCGGCCGGCGGGATCTCGCCGAGGAACAGGAAAGCGAACGCGATCGCGAACGGCACTTCGGCCGAGCCGAGCAGGCCTGATTCGGACGCCGGGATCAGCCGCGAACCTTCCGTCCACAGGATCGACGCCAGCGCGAAGGAGCCGCCGAACGTGGCCAGCAGCAGCGCATCCCGTGCCGAGACCGCCAGCGGATCTGTGACGAACCAGCCGAGGACGAACAGAAGGAAGGCCGACACCGCGCCAGCCCACACAACAGGCGTGTCGCGGAAGGCGCGCACCATGATCATGTAGAGCGCGCTGCCGGTTGTCATCAGCAGCGCCAGCCCATCGCCGAAGAGATGGCCGGTGCCGAAGCCCGACCACACCATGATGCCGACGCCGCACAGCGACACGGCGGCGGCAAGCATCGTCTGCAGCCGGAATTTTTCCCGCACCAGCAGGAAGGCGAGCAATGCGGCGATGAAAGGCGAGGTCGCGTAGATGACGGCGACATTGGCGACATAGGTGAATTTGAACGCCGCGATGAAGGCGATGCTGGCGGCTGCGCCTTCCAGCGCCAGCAGCCAGCCGCGCCAGCCGAGCCGCAGGCTTTCGCGCCCGCCGGAGCGGCGCCGCCGCCACAGCACATAAAGCGTGATCAGGATCGAGCCGACGAAACCGCGCCAGCAGGTGATCGTCAGCGGATCGGCGTGGATCGATTTTGTCAGCACGCCGGTGAGGCCGAACACGACGGCGGAAGCCGACACCAGGACGATGCCCAAGGTTCGCTCGGCGGCGCTCGTCGCGCCATCGGCCAATGTATCAGTCATCTCGAGGGAATCGGTCATGTCCTCAGTCTACGTCGCCCTACCGGCATGGTTCCGTCAGTTGTCATGCTAGAGCCGTTTGCGGAAATGCTCGTTGCCGATGACGAGCAGGCCGGCGGCGACGATCAGCGCCGCCCCAAGGAACACCTCGCGGCGCGGCACGTCGCCCCAGATGGCGAAGCCGAGCGCGAAGGCCCAGACCAGCGACGTGTACTCGAACGGCGCCACGATCGACACCGGCGCCCTTTTCATGCCTTCGAACAGAAGATACTGCGCCATGCCGCCGAGCGCACCGACGCTGGCCAGAAGCAGCAACTGGCCGCCGTCGGGCGTCCGCCACCAGATCAGCGCCGGCGCCACGGAGAAGAGCAGGAAGTAGAAATTGTTGAGCACGAGCTGGATCGTCGTGCGCTCCTGCATCGCTATCTTGCGCAAAAGCACGACGGCGATGCCCCAAAGCAGGGCCGCGGCCAGCACCAGGACCATCGGCAGCGAGATGCCGAGATGGGTCGGATCGCAGGCGACGAATACGCCGGCAAAGCCGATCAGCACCGCCAGCCAGCGCAGCAGCGGCACCTTCTCGCCAAGCATGAACACCGACAGCACGGTGACGATGATCGGAGCGGCATAGTAGATGGTGGTGAGCTCGGCGAGCTGCAGGGTGCGGGCGGCATTGTAGTAGCAAAGCCAGGCCGCCAGCGTGAAGGCGCTGCGCACCAGCATCGGCCGCACGATGGGCGAGCGCGCAGTATCGGTGAACAGGCGCCGCCCGCCGATCGCCGCGCAGGCGGCAAGGATGGTGACCGAGCGGAAGAACATGATCTGCCAGACGCTGATGCCGACGACCAGCAGCTTGATCGCTGCGTCCTGCGCCGAAAACAGGAAATAGGCGCCGCCGGTCAGGAGGATGCCGGCCAGCACCCTTTCGCGGCTATCGAGAATGGCGACATCGGCCATGCGGCACCGCTTTGCGGACGTTGCTTGCATTGAGC
Source organism: Mesorhizobium sp. M4B.F.Ca.ET.214.01.1.1 (assembly GCF_004791545.1). NCBI lineage: Bacteria > Pseudomonadati > Pseudomonadota > Alphaproteobacteria > Hyphomicrobiales > Phyllobacteriaceae > Mesorhizobium > Mesorhizobium sp. M4B.F.Ca.ET.214.01.1.1. The sequence continues at coordinate 338,289 of NZ_SRUX01000002.1, read as the reverse complement.
CAAACCCCTTGGCCCAACAGGATCAGCCTATACGGGCGATGGCCCGCACGGCGCTACGCCAGCTCCGGCCTTGCGTTGGGGCACAGGCCTGGCGGCCTGCATTCACCTGACGCTTGCGGCACACGGATGTTCGACGTCTTGCAATGCTGGACGGTCATCGCCCGTTCAGGTAATTTTGCAACTCGCGGATTGATCGGCGCGGCTGACCCCGGCAGTGGACTATGGAGAGGCGCGCCAATGCGTGCGCTGCATAGGTCCGGAAGCTTCGATGACTGACGTGATCGATCGACTGGTGAGGGCGATGAACGCGCATCAGCTCGACGCTGTCGCCGCTCTCATCCACGAGAACTATCGAAGCGAACAGCCGACGCACCCGGGCAGAGCCTTCGTTGGCCGCGACCAGATGCGCGCCAACTGGGAGGCCATGTTCGCAGGGATACCTGACTTCCATGCGACGGTCATGCGCTCGGTCCGGGACGGCGACACGACCTGGACCGAATGGCATTGGTCCGGCACTCGCCGCGACGGAAAACCCTTCGAGGTGCGCGGGGTCACCCTGTTCGAGATCGTCGACGATCGGATCGTAAGCGGGCGACTGTATCTGGAGGACGTCGAGAGGCAGCCTGTCGGCATCGAAGACGCGGTCGAAGCCCTTTCCGGGCGCCGTCCGTCAACGGCCGGCAGCGAAACCTGTTCGTGAGCCGCAGGCCTCACTGCGTTGCCTGATAAAGCTCCGCGGCCGCCTCCTTCAGCGCTCGCCTTCCGTCCGCCCTGAAATACATCATGTGGCCGCCCTCGACGACATCGAGGCGGATAGGCTTTGCGTCGGAAAGCGGCGGAACCTGATTCACCAGATAACGCGAGGCGAGATAGGGCGTGACGAGGTCGGTGTAGCCGTTGACGATGACGACGCCGAGCGCGGGGTTGAGTGAACGCGCCCGCTGCAGATCATCCATCACGCCGGCATAGCCTTGCCGCGAGGTGCCGTAGTCCCAATTGTGGGTGACCTCGCCATTGAGCAGCCGGTAGCTGATGTCGGCGTGGAAATTGAGCTCGTCGCGGACATAGCCGACGAAGGCCGAGGTCAGCGCCGGCACACTGCGGTCGAGCACGGGATCGGGTCCTGCGATGCGTCCGCTCTCTGGCGCGATGTCGGCCGTGCCGATCATGCCGTCATACGGGCTCAGCACCTTGCCTTTGGCGCGGGCGAATTCTCGCGCGAACAGGCCGGTCGGGACGCGGGCGAAATTGTGCTGGACGAGCTCGAGCGGCAGTCCGGTGATATCAGCCACGCGCTGGCTCGCCAGCTTTCCGCCTTGTTCCAGCCCGCTGGTCAAAGCGGTGAGGTAGTCGCCCATGGCATAATGCTCGACCTCGGCGAGCCTTTCCCGCAACGCATCCCCGCTGACGCCTTCGCTGCTGAGGCGCACCGCCGCCAGCGAGGGCAGTTCGAGCGCCCAGTGCAGCGGCTCGAATTCGTCCGGCTGCACTAGCATGAACTCCAGCGCCGGAGAGATCAGCACGATGCCGTTCGGGCTGATGCCGACATCCTCCTGCAGCGTGCGGGCAAGCAGCGCCGCACGGAACCCGCCATAGCTTTCCCCGGCAAGGAAAAGCGGCGACCCGGTGCGGCCGTTCTGGGCGAGATAGAGCCGGATGAAGGCGCCGATCGAGCTGGCGTCCTGGCTGACGCCCCAGAAATCGTGCGTGTCCTGGCCGGGCGCCTCGCGGCTGTAGCCGGTCCCGACCGGATCGACGAAGACGAGGTCGGTCATGTCGAGCCAGCTGTCGGGATTGTCGATGAGCTTTTGCGGTGAGGGCAGGAATTCTCCAGCTGCACCGGTCATGACGACGCGCGGCCCGAGCGCGCCGAGATGCAGATAGGCGGAGGCCGCGCCCGGCCCGCCGTTGAACACGAAGGTGATGGGGCGAGGGGCAGCCTTCGCCTCGCCCTCCGATGGCCGCAGCGTGTAGGCGACGTAGAAGATCTCGGCTGTGACATCGCCCTTGCCGGAGAGCAGCGACAGGGTGGCGGCCTTAGCCTGATAGTCCAGCTTGCGCCCGGCGATGGTGATCGAGTGGTTCGTCGTCTGCGGCTGTGGCAGGAGCGACAGCACGCCGCCCGCGGGCGCCGGCCGTTCCGGCGTTTCGGCGAGACCAGCCGGCGCGAACGCGGCAAGCAACAGCAGGGCGAGGGGAACGAGTTTCAGCTTGAACCGCATGACGCCTCCGCGGGAACGACTTCCGCATAGGTATGGCTGAGCCTGTCGAAGTCAAAGGGGGCGTCTCGACACTTGGGTTCCTCGCCTCGCCTAGGGCGGGGGAAAGGAACCCAAGCTGGAATAATGTGCTATCAACCACCAAAGAATATCGAAAGGAGCGCAAATGGACGCGACCGCACTCAAGGCCATGCAGGCGCCGCTGAAGGACGCCTATCGAGAGGATGCCTCGCGCGCGCTGATCACGCTTAGGGCAAGGGGCTCGGTCGACGACCAGTCGATCGCCTGCAAGGTCGAGACGGGCAGGGCGCTGGCCATCGCCGGCCTTCATCCGGCGACCGGCGGCTCCGGGCTCGAGCTCTGCTCCGGCGACATGCTGCTGGAGGCGCTGGTCGCTTGCGCCGGCGTTACCCTGAAGGCGGTGGCGACGGCGCTGGAGTTCAAGCTTGGCAATGCCACCGTGCAGGCGGAGGGGGATCTCGACTTTCGCGGCACGCTGGGCGTCGCCAGGGACGCACCGGTCGGCTTCCGCGAAATCCGGCTCAGTTTCGATCTCGACACCGACGAGCCGCAGGAGCGTATCGATTCGCTGCTCAAACTCACCGAACGCTATTGTGTGGTGTTCCAGACCATCAGCAACAAGCCGCAACTGACGGTCAGCGCACGGCGCTGAAGCTACTGTGCCGAAGGCTCTTCGGCATCCCCTTCGTCGGTGAACGGCGAGGCGCTCGGCACGCACTGCACCGCCCATCCCTGAGGGGTCGGCTGCTTCTGGTATTCGGTGACGGCGTTGGTGCACTGTTCGCGGGTGTCGAAGGTGCTGGGCAGCACCACCATGCCGCCCTGTGGGCCGGCGATCACCAGATACCAGACCAATGCTACGCTGGGAGCAGCCATGGGAATTCCTCACTATGTTGGTGTGGGAGAGTCGGCCGATCCTAGCAACTCCGGGCGAGCGGTGAAAGCTCGCCCGGCCTGCGGTGCATGCGCGCGACATCACAGCCGCGTGATGTCAGCCCCGCTCTCCAGCGGTCATTCGACGGCGAAGCAATAGAACAGGCCGTCGCCGCCGGTGCCCTTCAGCGCCTCCTGGCTGCAGCCGCCACGCGAGGCATGCGAGGAATTCCATGACTTGGCGGCTGCCGAATCGTCGAGCCCGGTGCGGTCGTGATGGCCCATCATGGCCACCCCCTCCGCGCCGCTCATCGTCCAGTCGCCGCAGGTCTGGTCGGCGATCTTCGTGCCGTCGGGTTTCGAGCCGGTCAGCACGTCATGGCGGTTCGGCTTGTCGCCGCGGCCGTTGACCACCTCGCCCTTCTCGTTGAGCGCCGTCTCCTTGCTGATGGCGTTTGCATCGCCATGCAGCGAGGCGACATCGTCGGCGATCTTGACGCCCTTGGCGTTGACCCACGGACCCTTGCCGATGCGGTCGCGCGCATCCTCGGCGCCGGTCGACAGGTAGGCATGCCAGGTCTTGCCCTTGACGCCGGCTGCCTCCGCCAGCGACGCGCAGTGCGCGTCGGCGCCCTTCAGCCCACCGAGATCGGCGCCCTTGCCGGAGCCGACACTGGTGACGAAGAAACTCATCTTTGCGTCTTGCGACAGCGCCGTGCCGGCGGTAGCGGCGGTAAGTGCGGCGGCGGCAACGAGAATAAGTCTACGCATGGCGGTCCTCCGGTTTCGAATGTTCTACATTCGAAGAACGTTGCCGCAGGCGTATTTAATCCGTCTCGAGCTCGGTTTATTCCGGTTGCCGGTAGGTGACGAAGCGGTTGTGCTTGGCCTGGAAGATCAGGCCGGTTTCCTTCAGTTCCGGGCTGGCCAGCGGCACGATGCGCCTGGCGATCTCGGACGGATGCGGCAAGGTCTCCGGATCCTCGCCCGGCGCGACCTGCGCGCGCATGGCGGTGCGGGTGGCGCCGGGATCGGCCGCGTTGACCCTGAGCGGCAGGCCCTGCGTCTCATGCGCCCAGGAGCGCATCATCGTCTCGACCGCCGCCTTTGAAGCAGCGTAAGGCGCCCAGAAGGCGCGCGCCGAGTGTGCCGCGTTGGAGGACATGATGATGGCGCGGCCGGCGTCGGAAAGACGCAGCAGCGGATCGACCGAACGGATCAACCGCCAGGTCGAGGTGACGTTGATGGTCATCACCTTCTCGAAGGTCTTGGCTTCGACATGGCCGATCGGCGTGATGACGCCGAGCACGGCGGCGTTCGCCACGAGGATGTCGAGCTTGCCCCAGCGCTCGTGGATGGCGCCGCCCAGCCGGTCGATGCCGGCCATGTCGGCAAGGTCGAGCGGCACCAGCGTGGCCTCGCCCTTGCCGGTCCTGGCGTGCTCGGCCTTGATCGCATCGTCGAGCTCCTCGAGCCCGCCGACTGTGCGTGCGACCGCGATCACATGCGCGCCGGCGGCAGCCAGTTCCTTGGCCATGAAATAGCCGATGCCGCGCGAAGCGCCGGTGACGACCGCCAGGCGGCCGGAGAGGTCGAGGGTCATGCGAGAGCTTCCGTGAGGTGGTCCGGCCTACGCTCCGCTTGTCGCCAGCAGCGACAGCGTGCGCACATTGTCGTGGCCTTCGAAGTCGAGCAGGCGCGTCGGGTACTGGCCGGTGAAGCAGGCGTCGCAGAACTGCGGCTGGTCGTTGTCGCGCCCGGCCTCGCCGACGGCGCGGTAGAGCCCGTCGATCGACAGGAAGCCGAGGGAATCGACACGGATGAATTCGGCCATCTCCTCGACCGACATGCGCGAGGCGAGCAGCTTCGACTTCTCCGGCGTGTCGACGCCATAGAAGCACGACGCGCTGGTCGGCGGCGAGGCGATGCGCATATGCACTTCCTTGGCGCCGGCGTCGCGCACCATCTGCACGATCTTCTGGCTGGTGGTGCCGCGCACTATCGAATCGTCGACCAGAACCACGCGCTTGCCCTCGATCATGCGGCGGTTGGCGTTGTGCTTGAGCTTGACGCCCATATGGCGGATCGAATCGCCGGGCTGGATGAAGGTGCGGCCGACATAGTGGTTGCGGATGATGCCAAGCTCGAAGGGGATGCCGGCGGCCTGGGAGAAACCGATCGCGGCCGGCGTGCCGGAATCCGGCACGGGCACCACGATGTCGGCCTCGACCGGGTTTTCCTGCGCCAGTTCGGCGCCGATGCGCTTGCGCACCTCATAGACGTTGCGGCCTTCGACCGAGGAATCCGGCCGCGCGAAGTAGACATATTCGAAGATGCAGAAGCGGGTCTTCTGCGGTTCGAACGGGAACAGGCTCTCGATGCCCTTGGAGGTGATGACGACCATCTCGCCGGGCTTCAGGTCGCGCACGAAGCGGGCGCCGATGATGTCGAGCGCGCAGGTCTCGGAGGCGAGGATCCAGGCGCCATCGAGGTCGCCCAGCACGAGCGGGCGGATGCCCAGCGGGTCGCGGCAGCCGATCATTTTCTTGGCCGTCATGGCGACAAGCGAGAAGGCGCCTTCGACCTGGCGCACCGCGTCGATGAAGCGCGAATTCAGGTCACGCTCCTTGCTGGTGGCGACCAGGTGCAGCAGCGTCTCGGTGTCGGAGGTCGAGGAAAAGATCGAGCCCTGCTTCTGCAGCGCGCGCTGCACGGTCAGCGCATTGGTGAGGTTGCCGTTGTGGGCGACGGCGAGGCCGCCCTCGGCGAGCTCGGCGAAGAAGGGCTGGATGTTGCGCAGGCCGGCGCCGCCGGTGGTGGCGTAGCGGGTGTGGCCGATGGCGCGATTGCCCTGCAGGCTGTCGATGACGCGCTGCTTGGTGAAGGTGTCGCCGATCAGGCCGACATGGCGCTCGACATGGAACTGACTGCCGTCATAAGAGACGATGCCGGCGGCTTCCTGGCCGCGATGCTGCAGCGCGTGCAAGCCGAGTGTGACGATCGCCGCCGCATCCTGCCGGCCGAAAATGCCGAACACGCCGCACTCGTCGTGGAAATGGTCGTCGGCCTCGGCGGAAAGCACGTCGCCTGCGTCTGCCTTCGAAACTGCCATGGGGGCTCAAGCTCCGCTAAAATCGCCATATAAGGCGATCGCTCGTCGAAAGCAACGCATGCCTTGCGGCGTTCACACCAACGTCAATCCCGGGGAAGCGCCCGCCTTGCCGCGGGCGCCCGTTTGACCGGGATCAGTTTGCCGGCGCCGGGCTGGCGGGAGCCGGAGCCGGCGCGTTGTCGGCCGGCGCTTCGCCTTCGCTGTCGTCGGCCGGCGCATCGGCATCGTCGCCGTTTGCCGGCGGTTCGGCCGCCGGCTGATCGGTCGTCGCGCCGGGTGCCACCGGCGTCTCGGTCGCGGGCGCACCCTTGTGCGTGTATTTGTTGACGAGGTCTTCCGTGTTCTCGGGAAGCAGGCTTTCGAGCTTGGCGCCGATCGTCTCCAGCAGCGGCCGCGACTTGGCGTTGGCGACCCAGCCGGGCGCCTTGGCGCCGGCCAGCCAGTTGAAGAACAAGAGCGCCACCGCGACCACCAGGACGCCGCGCGCCGCGCCGTAGAGGAAGCCGAGTGTGCGATCGAGGGCGCCGATACGGGAATCGATGATCCAGTCGGCGAGCTTCATGGTGATGACCGAAACGACGATCAGCGCGATGACGAAGACGACGCCGGCGGCCGCCGCCATGGCGATCTTGTCATTGTCGACATAGGGCTGAACGTAGGGCAGCACCGGCTTGTAGAAGAAGAAGGCCGCCGCGGCCGCCGCCACCCAGGAGACGATGGACAGCACCTCGCGCGAGAAGCCGCGCACCATGGCAAGCATCGCCGAGACCAGGGTGAAGCCGACGAGAATTCCGTCAAGCAGCGTAATCGGCATGTCCTTCGCCCCACTCCATGTCTTCAGCGCTCGATGTCTTTACCGCTCGACGAGCCGCGTCATTCTTGCTCCTCGGCGCGGTTGCGCCGTGAGCCGGCTATACGCGCCACGAGGTCGGCAAGCTCGGTGGGCTGGAAAGCGCCGGCCCCGATCCCCCCAGCGCCATTGCCACCGACAAGTTCCTCGCTGCCCAAGGGCAGGACCGCACTACCGAAACCCAGCTTTTCGGCCTCTTTGAGGCGCTGCTGCGCATGCGCAACCGGCCTCACCGCACCCGACAGGCTGATCTCGCCGAAATAGACGCAATCGGCGGGAAGGGCAAGACCGGTGAGCGAGGAAACCAGGGCGGCGGCGACCGCCAGATCGGCAGCCGGCTCGCTGATCCGGTAGCCGCCGGCGACGTTGAGATAGACATCATGCTGGCCGAAGCGCACGCCGCAATGGGCTTCGAGCACGGCGAGCACCATCGACAGCCGCGCGCCGTCCCAGCCGACCACGGCGCGGCGCGGCGTGCCCAGCGAAGACGGCGCCACCAGCGCCTGGATTTCGACCAGCACCGGGCGCGTGCCCTCCATGCCGGCGAAAACGGCGGCACCCGGCGACTTCGCATGACGCTCGCCGAGAAAGAGTTCTGACGGGTTGGCGACCTCGCGCAGGCCCTTGTCCGACATCTCGAACACGCCGATCTCGTCGGTCGGGCCGAAGCGGTTCTTCACCGTGCGCAGGATGCGGTAGTGGTGGCCGCCTTCGCCCTCGAAATAAAGCACGCCGTCGACCATGTGCTCGACGACGCGCGGGCCGGCGATCTGGCCTTCCTTGGTGACATGGCCGACCAGCACGATCGCAGCACCGGTGGATTTGGCGTAGCGGATCATCGCCTGCGCTGCCGCGCGCACCTGGGTGACGGTGCCGGGCGCCGAATCGGCGAGGTCGGTCCACAGCGTCTGGATGGAATCGAGGATGACGAGGTCGGGCCGCTTGCCGTCGGCGATGGTTGCCAGGATGTCCTCAACATTGGTCTCGGCGGCGAGCTCGACCGGCGTCGAGGCGACGCCGAGGCGCTGGGCGCGCAGCCGGATCTGGGCAACGGCTTCCTCGCCGGAGACATAGACGATGCGGTGTCCCCTCGAGGCAAGCGCGGCGGCGGCTTGCGTCAGCAGCGTCGACTTGCCGATGCCGGGATCGCCGCCCACCAGCAGCGCCGAGCCGCGCACGAAGCCGCCGCCGGTGGCGCGGTCGAGCTCGCCGATGCCGGAGACGATGCGCGGCGCGTCCTCGATGTCGCCCGACAGGCTGGTCAGCACCACGGCGCGCCCCTTGCGGGCGTTGCGGGTGTTGGCCGGTCCCGAGCCGATGCCGCCGGAGGTGCCTTCCTCGACCAGCGTGTTCCACTCGCCGCAGGCATCGCACTTGCCTGCCCAGCGCTGGTGCACCGATCCGCAATTCTGGCAGATGAACTGGACGCGCGATTTAGCCATGCAGTTGCGCCGTTCGCAGATGGCGGAAGGCTGGCGTTCCCGCCCACCCCCCTCTGTCCTGCCGGACATCTCCCCCGCAAGGGGGGAGATTGGATGTCGCCACCGTTTTCGCCAATCGCCGACGTTGCAGGACAGGGACCGCCGCCAAAGCTGTCGATCTCCCCCCTTGCGGGGGAGATGGCCGGCAGGCCAGAGGGGGGTGTGACGGAGCGCGACTGCGGGTCAAAAAACTACTCAAACCTGTCCGGCAAATGATGCTCTTCCGCGAGGTCGGAGAAGCGGGTGAATTCGCCGTGGAAGGCGAGGCTGACCGAGCCGGTCGGGCCGTGGCGCTGCTTGGCCACGATCACCTCGGCCTTGCCGCGCATCTCGTTCATCTCGGCTTCCCACTTGATGTACTCGTCGGTGCCGAGCTTCGGCTCGCGGTTCTTGAGGTAGTACTCCTCGCGATAGACGAACAGCACCACGTCGGCGTCCTGCTCGATGGAGCCGGATTCGCGCAGGTCCGAGAGCTGCGGACGCTTGTCGTCGCGGCTTTCGACCTGACGCGACAGCTGCGACAGCGCGATGATCGGCACGCCGAGCTCCTTGGCCAGCGCCTTGAGGCCGGTGGTGATCTCGGTGATTTCCTGCACACGGTTCTGCGAGGCCTTGGCGCTGGAGCCCTGCATCAGCTGGATATAGTCGATGACGATGAGGTCGAGGCCGCGCTGGCGCTTCAGGCGGCGCGCGCGGGCGGAAAGCTGGGCGATCGAGATGCCGCCGGTCTGGTCGATGAACAGCGGGATCTTCTGCATGGTCTGCGAGCAGGCGACCAGCTTTTCGAAATCCATCTCCGAGATCTCGCCGCGGCGGATCTTCGACGACGAGATCTCGGTCTGCTCGGAGATGATGCGGGTGGCGAGCTGCTCCGACGACATTTCGAGCGAGAAGAAGCCGACGACGCCGCCATTGGCGGCCTTGAACGAGCCGTCGGCCTGCTGCGCAGGCACATAGGCCTCGGCGATGTTGAAGGCGATGTTGGTGGCGAGCGACGTCTTGCCCATGCCTGGGCGGCCGGCAAGCACGATCAGGTCGGAAGGCTGCAGGCCGCCCATGCGGCGGTCGAGGTCGCGCAGGCCGGTGGCGATGCCGGACAGGCCGCCGTCGCGCATATAGGCGGCGTTGGCCATGTCGACGGCGGTTTTGACCGCGTCGGTGAAGCTCTCGAAGCCGCCGTCGTAGCGGCCGGTCTCGGCCAGCTCGAACAGGCGCCGCTCGGCGTCCTCGATCTGGTCGGACGGCGACATGTCGACCGGGGCGTCATAGGCGATGTTGACCATGTCCTCGCCGACGGTGATCAGCGCGCGGCGCGTGGCGAGGTCGTAGATGGCGCGGCCATAGTCGGTGGCGTTGACGACGGTGACGGCCTCGACGGCGAGCCGCACGACATATTGCGCCACCGTCATGTCGCCGACCTTTTCGTCCGCCGGCAGGAAGGTCTTCAGCGTGATCGGGGTCGCGATCTTGCCCATGCGGATGAGCTCGGCCGCCACCTCGAATATCCGGCGATGCAGCGGCTCGTGGAAATGCGCCGGCTTGAGGAAGTCGGAGACCCGGTAGAAGGCGTCGTTGTTGACGAGGATGGCGCCGAGCAGCGCCTGCTCGGCCTCGATATTGTTCGGTGCCTCGCGATAGAGCGGTTGCTCCGCCACGCCGAATTTGCGCGCTGCCTCAGCCATGATATCCCCGATTTCGATCCCGACCTCTCGATAGCAAGAACGAGATGAGTCGGTGCTGACCTTTCTGCATCACCCGAAGGCCAATCAGCCTTGATGCCCGCTGTTCACAGGAACGGCAAACCGTCCACAGGACAGAATTCCCGTGCCCCGATTCCGGTTGACTCGGCAAGGCCGCGATTCTACGCGAAGCTGTAGAACAAATAAAGAACAAATTGTCATTCAAATATCCAGCGTGTCGCCCCAGTCCAGCCGTCGCGAGATCCTGAACGCGTCGCCGTCGCGCTTGCTGAACAGTGTCTCGCCGGCACTGCCGTCGGGCACGCAAAGCTTGAGCAGCACCTTGCCGGAGCCGGCTTTCGGCGGCGCGATCACGCGCGCCGGGCGCGCCGGCGCCGGCTGCCGCGAGGCGGCGATGTAGATGAATTTCTCGTCCTCCCAGGGGACGTCGGCGTCCTTGGCGAGGCGATGCAGGCGCGAGCGCGCGACGCGGCGCGAGAAATGGCACCAGTCGGGCGGGACGAGCGGGCAGGGCGCCTCGTGCGGGCAGGGTGCCAGCACATGCGCGCCGGCCTCGATCAATTGCCGGCGGACGGCAAGGATGCGCTGCCAGCCGGCCGGCGTTCCCGGCTCGACGATCAGCAGCGTGTCGGCGGTCAACTGCCAGAGTCGGCCAACCAGTTTGGGCAGCGAGGCCGGCACGATCTCGTCCAGCACATAGGCGGCGGTGACCAGATCGGCGGGTTGAAGATCCGTGAGATCGATCGTGGCGTCGCCGGCGAGCCATTCCGTCCTGGCGGCGACCGTCTCGGCGGCCAGCGTCTGGCCGATCTTGCGCACCGCCGCGCTCGCCTCGAGCATCACCGCCGCCTCGAGGTCGGACCACAGGTCGATCGTGGCCCAAAGCATGGTGCCAGGCCCGGCGCCGATATCGAGCAAGGTCCTCGGCTGGAACTCGGGCCTTGCCTCGGCCAGCGCGTCGAGGCTGGCGCGGACGGCGGCATAGGTCGCCGGCAGCCGCGTCGCCAGATAGGCTTTGACCGCCATGTCCTCGGCCATGTGCAGGCGGCCGTCGCGCAGCTCCGCGCGGTAGCGGTCGGACAGCGTCCGCGCCGCCTGCTTGAGCGCCGGCAAGGGCACATTTTCGAGCAGGCGCTCGACGCCTTGCCGGAGCGGGGCGGGGAGTTCCACGCGTCACGCTCCCCGGGGTGCGAGAAGGATGACCGAAGCGCCGGCGATGCAGATCGCCGCACCGGCAAGGTCCCAGCGGTCGGGGCGCACGCCTTCGACCAGCCGCAGCCAGCCGAGCGATGCCGCGATGTAGATACCGCCATAGGCGGCGTAGGCGCGGCCGGCGGCCGATGTGTCGACCAGCGCCAGCAGGAAACCGAACAAAGCGAGCGAGACGAGCCCCGGCGCCAGCCACAGCGGCGACTTCTCCAGCCGCCACCAGGCCCAGAACGAGAAGCAGCCGGCGATCTCGGCAAGCGCGGCGGCGATGTAGATGAGATAGGTCATGAAAAAAGGTCTCGCGATAACGAGACCTTTTTCATGCTTGGGCCGGCTATGGCAAGGATAATGGGCCGATTGGCCGCGATGCCGCCGGCTTCCTACTCCCCGTCCGCCACCTTCCGGCGGCGGGCGGGCTTGGCGACGGTCGGCTCGGGCCGGTGGCCGATGTCGCGCATTTCCAACGCCTTCTCGCATTTGGCCATGTAGTCGCGGGTGACCGGCAGCGTGTCGTTCCTCTTGGCGAGCTGGATCTGGAAGATCACCAGGTCCTGCCAGCGGAAGGCGGCTTCCGAGGCGGCGAGGTAGAATTCCCACATGCGGCAGAAGCGCTCGTCGTAGATCGCCTTGGCCTTGTCGCGGTTGGCGGCGAAGCGCATGCCCCAATGCTTCAGCGTGTCTGCATAGTGCAGCCTGAGCATTTCGATGTCGGTGACGACGAGGCCCGACTTCTCGATCGCCGGCATCACCTCGGAAAGCGCCGGGATGTAGCCGCCCGGGAAGATATATTTGCGGACGAAGGCGCTGGTCGCCCACGGCACGCCGGAGCGGCCGATCGTGTGCAGCAGCATGACCCCGTCGGGCTTGAGCAATGTCGCCGACTTCTCGAAAAAGGTGCGGTAGTGGTTGACGCCGACATGTTCGAACATGCCGACAGAGACGATGCGATCGAAGCGTTCGTTGAGCGAGCGATAATCCTTGAGGTCGAAATGCACCCTGTCCTGCAGCCCTTGCACATGGGCCCGGTCTGTGGCGACGCCGTGCTGCTCGATCGACAGCGTCACACCTTGCACGTCGACGTCGAAGGCCTTGGCGAGATAGAGGCCGAGCCCGCCCCAGCCGGAGCCGATATCGAGCACCGTCTGCCCGGCTTTCAGCCGCAGCTTGGCGGCGATGTGCCGCCTCTTGGCCGCCTGCGCCTCGTCCAGCGTCATGTCGGGCTGCTCGAAATAGGCGCAGGAATACTGCATGTCCTCGTCGAGGAAGAGCCGGTAGAGGTCGCCTGAGAGATCATAGTGGCGCTGCACGTTGCGCCGCGCGCGCGCGGCGGTGTTGATCTGCTGCAGCCGGCGGAAGGCGTGGCGCAGGCCTTCGATCGCCTTCGACCAGGTCGCATCGATGCCGCCGCTGCCCATGTTCTGGAAGGCGATGCGCATCACCCCAAGCACGCCGCCTTCGAGGATATCGAGTTCGCCGTCCATATAGGCTTCGGGTACCGCCAGCATCGGATCGAAGCTGATGGCGCGTTCGGCGTGCTTTGTCTTGATGTGCATGTGCACCGGCTCGCCGCTGCCGTCGCCGAAGGTGACCGTCGAGCCCTTCGGCCCGGTCACTTTGAGATTGCCGGTGCGCACCAGGCGGTCGAGAAGGCGCTTCAAGAGAATATTCATGACCAAATGTCCCCAACGTCAGACAGGATGGCCTGACGCAGGGTCCCGAAATCGCTATCGATTTCGCGGCGGGATCATGCGCCAAGTCAAAGGACTACGACGTCCTTTGTGCGTCCAAAGGACGCGCGACGCTGTAGTCTGCATCAAGATATAGGGGTTCGAAAAGTTCCATTTGGCACAAAAAAGCCCGGGCGCGAGGCCCGGGCGTTGGTCCAGTCGAAACCGGTGGCAGTCAAGGCGTTTCGAGCGCCGCTGTGGCGCTCGATCGTGCCTGGTCAGGCGTTGTCTTCGCCGCCTTCGAACTCGGCGTTCGGGTCGAAGAAGTTTTCCGGCCGCGCATTGTCGTTGATGTCGTCGCCGTAGATGGCTTCGGCCGTCGTCAGCGTCTCGCCCTTGGCCTGGCGCTCGGCCTCGTCGGCGGTGCGGGCGATGTTGAGCGTGATCGTGACTTCGACTTCCGGATGCAGCGCGATGGCCACATTGGTCAGGCCGATGGTCTTGATCGGGTGGTTGAGCTGAATCTGGTTGCGGTTGACCGAGAAGCCTTCCGCCGTCAGCAGGTCGGCGATGTCGCGGGTCGACACCGAACCGTAGAGCTGGCCGGTCTCGCCGGCCGAACGCACGGCCACGAAGCTCTTGCCGTCGAGCTTTTCGGCAACCTGCGAGGCTTCCGACTTGCGCTCGAGGTTACGCGCTTCGAGCTGGGTCCGCTGGCCTTCGAACTTCTTCTTGTTGGCTTCGTTGGCGCGCAGCGCCTTGCCCTGCGGCAGCAGGAAATTGCGGGCGAACCCATCCTTGACCTTGACGGTGTCGCCCATCTGGCCGAGGCGGGAAACGCGTTCGAGAAGAATGACTTCCATGGTTTTGTTCCTTCGTCTTGGCGTCGATCGCGGGGATCGGCGCAGGATTGATCTGGAACAGGTCAGGAAGCAAAGGGGGCGTTGCCGCCGTGTCGCTGTCCTGCCTGTCGCGGCAGTTAGAGGCTTTCGGCCTCAACCCGGGATTTGATGTCCAACCCTGCGGCGCCCGTCGCCGTGGGGAAAGAAGCGGGCGGCTGGCCGCCCGCTTCGGAAGTCTTAGCGAACCACGTAGGGCAGCAGGCCGAGGAAGCGGGCGCGCTTGATCGCCTTGGCGAGCTCGCGCTGCTTCTTCTGGCTGACGGCGGTGATGCGCGACGGCACGATCTTGCCGCGCTCGGAAATGTAGCGCTGCAGCAGACGCACGTCCTTGTAGTCGATCTTTGGCGCGTTGGCGCCGGAGAACGGGCAGGTCTTGCGGCGACGGTGGAACGGGCGCCGGGTCGGGATCTGGTTGATGTCGACCATTATTCTGCACCCCCTTCAGCGCCTTCACGCGGGCGGCGCGGACCGCGCTCGCCGTCGAAGCTGCGCGGCGGACGATCGCCACGGTCGCCACGATCGCGGTCGCCGAACGAACGCGGGCCGCGGTCGCCACGGTCGCGGTCGCCGAAGCCGCCGCGCTCGGAGCGCTCTTCGCGCTTCTGCATCATCGCCGACGCACCTTCCTCATGCGCCTCGACCTTGATGGTCAGGAAGCGCAGCACGTCCTCGGACAGGCCCATCTGGCGCTCCATCTCGTTGAGCGCGGCCGGCGGGCAGGTCAGGTCCATCAGCGTGTAGTAAGCCTTCCGGTTCTTGTTGACCCGGTAGGTGAGGGACTTCAATCCCCAGTTCTCGACCCGGCCGACGGACCCGCCATTCGCGGTGATGACGCCCTTGTACTGTTCGACAAGCGCATCGACCTGCTGCTGCGAGAGGTCCTGCCGGGCAAGGAACACATGTTCGTATAGAGCCATAGTGTATCGGTGCCTTTCTTCGTTTCTCTCCCGGTTCCTCGCGGCTAAAGCCTCTGCAACTTCTCTGACCCGCGAAGCGGGGAAGAAAGGAGCATGACGAGACGGTCGAGAGCGGAGACACGGGAGGCGGAAGCGCTTCTGGCTTCACACGCAGGCTTTCGATAAGCCTGCGGCCCTCCGTACAGCCCCCAGCAAGGACCGGCAGATTGCGGGGGTCTATACAGCAATTCCCGGGGAAGGCAAGGGAGGACGTCGGTCCTTGCCGTCGCAGTCAGGAAAAAACGCCAACATTCGGGAGCAAGCTATTTTATCGATTTTCCGGTAATCGGGCTTTAACCACCATAAGCGGTTGTTTTGTGTTGTAACCTCAAATTCACGACGAGAAGCGCACGAAATCGGGTGACCGCGCGGGGGCGGTCTGCTTGGCGATCCGGGGGTAGGATGCTTCTCAAGAATTTCTGGCGCTCGAAGCGCGGCAACTTCGCGCTGGTGCTGGCGCTCGGCGTGCCGGCGATCCTCACCGCCGTGGCCTTCGCCACCGATGTCTCGACACTGATGAAGGCCAGGAGCAATCTGCAGAACGCGCTTGACGCGGCCAACCTGGCCTCTTCGCATCTCGGCGACATCGACATCTCGCGCAGCGATGCCTTCAACCGCTATTTCCAGGCCAATGTCGCGACCCACCGCGAACTGTCCAATGCCCAGGCCACGCTCAGCGTCGACAAGGGCGTCACCTACATCAAGACCAAGGCAGTCGCTTCGGCCGACGTCAATCTGAACTTCGCTTTCCTGTTCGGCGACGACAGGCACATCACTGTCGATGCCTCGGCGATGGAATCGAACAACCAGCTCGAAGTCGTGCTGGTGCTCGACAACACCGGCTCCATGGCCGGCGCGCGCATCAGCGCGCTCAGGCAGGCGACCAAGTCGCTGATCGACTATCTCGAGGCGGCCAAGTCGCCGACTCGCCAGGTGCGCGCCTCGCTGGTGCCGTTTGTCACCGCCGTCAACGTCAATGGCCCCGATTTCGACCCGTCCTGGATCGACCTGAACGGCAAGTCGTCCACCAACGGCATCAATTTCCCGGCAGTAAAAGGCAAACGTCCAGATCATATGTCGCTGTTCAAGCAGCTTCAGCAGGACGTTCCGGCCTTGAAGCACACCGGCTGGAAGGGGACCGGCTGGAAAGGCTGCGTCGAGGCGCGGCCGGGCGCCTACAACATCTCCGACACGCCACCCGATCCGTCCAACCCGGACACGCTGTTCGTCCCCTACCTCGCGCCGGACGATCCCGACGTCGCCCGCAAGCCGTCCGCTTCCTACGGCAATTCGTCGACCGGCTACAACAACTCCTATCTTGACGACACAATCGACAAGATCAAGCTGGCGCTGCCGGGCGCCAACGTCCTCGGCATCGACCTTAGTGGCGTTCTCGACGCCAATGTCAGCAAGGTCGCGCGTTATGTTGCCTCGACCAACAAGATCGTGACCGAGACCGGCAACACCATCACCGTCGGTCCGAATCGCGCCTGCCCGACCCCGATCGTCCCGCTGACCAACGATTTCGACAGCTTGCGCGCCGCCGCAGCCCAGATGAGCGAATGGAACGGTTCGGGCACCAATGTCTCGGAAGGGCTGGCCTGGGGCATGCGGGTGCTGTCGCCGCAGCCGCCCTATACCGACGCCACGCCTTGGAAGACCTCGGGCGTCAGCAAGGTCGTGATGCTGCTGACCGACGGCGAAAACGTCGTCTACGGCGCCAGCGGCCAGCCGACCAAGTCGGACTATACCTCCTACGGCTATCTTGGAGGCGGCCGTTTCGGCTCCGACAACCAGACGGCGGCTGCGCGCAATGTCGATGGCTGGACAAAGGATGTCTGCACGCAGCTGAAGAGCCAGGGCGTGCAGGTCTACACCATGGTGCTGCAGGCCGATACGGCGGCCAACCGCGCGCTCTACAGCGCCTGCGCCTCCGATCCGAGCGACTATTACGCCGTCAATGATCCAAGCAAGCTGCCGAACGTCTTCCAGACCATCGCCAGCAAATTTTCGAAGCTGCAGCTGACGAACTGAACGGCGGGTTCGCCCGCCGGCTCAGCTTGTGTGGGCGACGACCTTGTCGACCGTTTCGGGGAAGAAGTCCGGTGCGGCGCTTCGCTTGCCGAACATCATGTCGTACTGGATCAGCCGGAAATCGTTGATCGCCGGGTCGATCTTCTTCTGCCGCGCCCAGTCGGGCGTCGCCTCGCCGGCCGGCGACAGCAGAAGGTTGCGGTCGACGACGCGGTAGCGCTCGCGCAGGGCGCCGAGGAAGCCGGTATAGTAGGGGTGCGTGATCCCGGCAGTGGTCAGGATATGGTAGGGCAGGAAGGCGGGGCTGACGGCGCCCATCTCCTCGGCCGGGCCGGTGCGGTTGGACCAGATGATCAGCGGCGTCTGGTGGTGCTCGAGTGCCGCTTCGGGCGAGGGCTCCTTGCGCGGCGCGACGTTGTCCTTGAGGAAGCCGGTCTCGACATAGACCGGCCCGAGCGGCGGCAGATGGTCGCCGAAGAAGGCGATCACCGTCGGCCGCTGGCGCTTCTTTGCCCATTCGACCAGCCGTTCCAGGCCGCGGTCGGCGTCGGCCGAGCCTTCGGCATAGCTCAGCAGCGATTCACGCGCCCAGGAACTGATCGGCGCCGCGACCTTGTGGGATGGATTGTAATAGCGGTACGGCTCGTAGGGCCCGTGGTTCTGCAGGCTGACGGCGAACAGGAAGACCGGGTCCTCGCTTGCGTCCGCCTCGCGGATGATCTCGTCGGTCATCGCCGCGTCGGAGGCCAGCGGCCCGCGCTTCTGCATCGGCGGCAGCGTCTCCTCCGAGCGGAAGTCGCTGAAGCCGAAATCGGCATAGACGGCGCCGCGGTTCCAGAACCAGTTGGTGCCGGGGTGGATGGCGCGCGCCCTGTAGCCCTCGCTCTTCAGGAAGGTCGCCAGCGACGGCGTCGGCGTGCGCACATACTGCTGGTAGGGGATGGAGCCGGCCGGCAGGAAGGCATTGGAGAAGCCGGTCAGCGCCTCGAATTCGATATTGGCGGTCATGCCGCCGAATTCCGGCGAGAACATATAGCCGGAGCGCAGCGCCCGCACATTGGGGATCGGGTCCGGCGTTATGGTGACGCCGGGCAGCTTGGTCGGATCCCAGAAGGATTCGCTCATGACGATGATGATGTCGGGCTTCTCGTCCGGCACCGAGGCCGTCACGTCAGGTCTCGCGATCGCCGCGATCGCCTTGTCGGAATAGCCGGCCGGCGCCGAGACATGGGCCATCGGCACGTTGAGCGCGAAAGCAAGCGCAAAGCCGTTGGAGGCGTAGTTCTCCTTCTGGTCCCACATGATCGGGATGATCTGCAGCCGGTCGCGGGTCCACGAGAAGGTGGCGTAGTCCATGATCGACACGAAGAAGGCAAGCAGCGGCACCGTCAGCGTCAGCCGCGCCAGCCGACCCTTGCGGCTGAGGATCGGCACCTTGCGGCGCCACAGGCGCCAGCCATAGACGAGCAGCGACAGGCCGGCCACGATGGCGATGGCGATGGCGACGGCGGTCAGCGGCCGCTCGCGCACCAGAAGCGGCATCAGCGCCATGATCTGGCGGGAGTAGAGGAAATCGGTCGGGTAGAGCGGATCGCCGAGATAGTGCGACTTCTGGTGGCCGACAAAGGCCAGCGCAAGGGTCAGCGGCGCCACGATCATCAGGCTCTGGTGGCTGCGGCCGAGCACGGCGTCCAGCCCGATCAGCACCAGCGCGAAGACGATGATGGTGGTCCAGCCCGGCTTGAAGGGCTGCAGGAAGAAGGCGACGGTGCCGGAAAAATCGCCGCGCACGATCCATTCGATGGCGAACACCAGTATGGCGGAGGCGAGCAGGGTAACGAGGCCGTAGCGGACGATCGGCCATCTCCGCCCCGGCAGATAGCCGGTGGATGGATCGTCTTCCAAGAACTGCGGCGCCACCTTCCCGGCGCCTTTCCTGATCCGTGCCACTTCGATATTCCCCGGCCCACGCTGCGCGCCAATCCGATCGGCGTCATTGAATTGTCATTGAACTGTCACGCAAAGCTAGCGCCTGTGGCGAAAATAAGAAGAGCCAGCAAACGAATCGTGAGCGGTTTTCATCATCAGTGATCGCCAAAAAGCCTTTTGGAACAGGCACTCGGGTGGTGATTTCGCGCCCGGACAGGGTGGCGCGGGCTTGACTTGCCCGTCCGCCTTGCGCCACAGGCAGGTAAAATCAGCCATTGGAGAGCCTCGATATGGCCGTCGCATTCACCTTTCCGGGACAGGGCAGCCAGGCCGTCGGCATGGGCAAGGACCTGGCGGACGCCTTTCCCGAGGCGCGCAGAGTGTTCGAGGAAGTGGACGACGCTCTCGGCGAGAAACTGTCGAAGCTGATCTGGGAAGGGCCGGAAGAGACGCTGACGCTGACCGCCAACGCCCAGCCGGCGCTGATGGCAGTGTCGCTGGCGGCGATCCGCGCGCTGGAAGCGCGCGGCTTTTCGCTGAAGGACAAGGTCGCTTACGTGGCGGGGCATTCGCTGGGCGAATATTCGGCGCTTGCCGCCGCCGGCTTCGTTTCGGTGGCGGACGCCGCGCGCCTGCTGCGCGTGCGCGGCAATGCCATGCAGGCGGCGGTGCCGGCGGGCGAGGGCGCCATGGCGGCAATCATCGGGCTCGAGCAGGCCGATGTCGAGGCAGCCTGCGCCGAGGCTGCAAAAGGCTCCATCTGCCAGGTTGCCAATGACAATGGCGGCGGCCAGCTGGTGATCTCCGGCGCCAAGCCGGCGGTCGAGCTGGCGGCAAAGCTGTGCACGGAAAAGGGCGCCAAGCGGGCGCTGATGCTGCAGGTCTCCGCCCCCTTCCACTCGGCGCTGATGCAGCCTGCCGCCGAAATCATGCGCGAGGCGCTGGCCGGCGTGGCAAAGAATTCGCCGGTGGTTCCCGTCGTCTCCAACGTCACGGTCACCCCGACCAGCGATCCCGACGAGATCGCCCGGCGCCTTGTCGCGCAGGTGACGGGCCGCGTGCGCTGGCGCGAGACGGTGGAGTGGTTCGCCGCCAACGGAGTTGCCACGCTCTACGAAGTCGGCGCCGGCAAGGTGCTGTCGGGCCTGGCGCGGCGGATCAACCGCGACGTTGCCACGGGCGCCGTCGGCACGGCGGCCGATGTCGAGGCGGCGCTGGCCGCGCTCGCATAATCCACTGGCGATTTGAACGCACCCGTGTGAAGGGTGCTCTCTGAGATCAGGAGACCAACATGTTCGAACTGACCGGCCGCAAGGCGCTCGTCACCGGCGCATCGGGTGGCATCGGCGAGGCGATCGCCCGCGTGCTGCACAGCCAGGGCGCCATCGTCGGCCTGCACGGCACCCGCCTCGAGAAGCTCGAGGCGCTGGCCGCCGAACTCGGCGACCGCGTGAAACTATTCCCGGCCAACCTGTCCGACCGCGACGAGGTCAAGGCGCTCGGCCAGAAGGCGGAAGCCGATCTCGAAGGCGTCGACATCCTCGTCAACAATGCCGGCATCACCAAGGACGGCCTGTTCGTGCGCATGTCGGATGCCGATTGGGACAGCGTGCTGGAGGTCAACCTCACCGCCGTGTTCCGGCTGACGCGCGAGCTGACCCATCCGATGATGCGCCGCCGCCATGGCCGCATCATCAACATCACCTCGGTGGTCGGCGTCACCGGCAATCCCGGCCAGACCAATTACTGCGCCTCCAAGGCCGGCATGATCGGCTTTTCCAAGTCGCTGGCGCAGGAGATCGCCACCCGCAACATCACCGTCAACTGCGTCGCCCCGGGCTTCATCGAATCGGCCATGACCGACAAGCTCAACGACAAGCAGAAGGAGACGATCATGGCGGCGATCCCGACCCGGCGCATGGGCACCAGTGCCGAAGTCGCCTCCGCGGTCGCCTATCTCGCCTCCAACGAAGCGGCCTATGTCACCGGCCAGACCATTCATGTGAATGGCGGCATGGCGATGATCTGAGCAGCCTTGTTCCGACTATGGTCCGGCGGTTGTGAAAAGCGCCATTTCGGCTTGGACCTCCCGCATTTTTCGTGTAATGCGGCCGGCAACCCGGCGGTTCGGGCAAAAACCGGTCCTGTGGCGTTGCGTTACCCGCAAGACCATATTTCAGCTTGATTAGCGGCATTCCGCCCGCTAACGAAGACAACTCAACATAAGACGAGGATGCCCCAAATGAGTGACACCGCAGAGCGCGTCAAGAAGATCGTCATCGAGCACCTGGGCGTCGATGCCGACAAGGTGACGGAGCAGGCGAGCTTCATCGACGATCTGGGCGCTGACAGCCTCGACACGGTCGAACTCGTCATGGCGTTCGAAGAAGAATTCGGCGTCGAGATTCCGGACGATGCCGCCGAGACCATCCTGACCGTCGGCGACGCGGTGAAGTACATCGACAAGGCCTCGGCCTGAGGCTTTTCGCGGGCATCACCGGGGAGGACCTGCGATGAGGCGTGTCGTCGTCACGGGCCTTGGCCTGGTTTCGCCGTTTGGCATGGGCTTCGAGCACAGCTGGAAGGAACTGCTGACCGGCCGCAGCGCAGCCAAGCGCGTCACCGAGTTCGAAGTGGAGGATCTTGCCTGCAAGATCGCCCACGTCATTCCGCGCGGTGACGGCTCCAACGGCACGCTCAATCCCGAAGCCGTGCTCGAGCCGAAGGAACTGCGCAAGATTGGCGACTTCATCCTGTACGGGATCGCGGCCGCCGACGAGGCGCTGAAGGATTCCGGCTGGCAGCCGGGCACCGAGGAGGAGCGCTGCGCCACCGGCGTCATGATCGGTTCCGGCATCGGCGGGCTCGAGGGCATCGCCGAGAATGCGCTGATCCTGCACGAGCGCGGGCCTCGCCGTATCAGCCCGTTCTTCATCCCCGGCAACATCATCAACCTGGTCTCCGGGCAGGTGTCGATCCGGCACGGGCTGAAAGGCCCGAACCACGCCGTCGTCACCGCTTGCTCGACCGGCGCGCACGCCATCGGCGATGCCGCCCGCCTGATCATCTTCGGCGATGCCGACGTGATGCTGGCAGGCGGTGCCGAGGCGCCGGTGACCCGGCTTTCGCTGGCCGGCTTCGCCGCCTGCCGCGCGCTGTCAACCGAGCGTAACGAGACGCCGCAAAAGGCTTCCCGTCCCTATGACCGCGACCGCGACGGCTTCGTCATGGGCGAGGGTGCTGGCGTCGTGGTTCTGGAAGAACTCGAACACGCCAAGGCGCGCGGCGCCAAGATCTATGCCGAGGTCACCGGCTATGGGCTCACCGGCGATGCCTACCACATCACCGCGCCGGCCGAGGACGGCGACGGCGCCTTCCGCTGCATGACGGCGGCGCTGAAGCGGGCGAAGCTCTCGCCCGCCGACATCGACTACATCAACGCCCATGGCACCTCGACCATGGCCGACACGATCGAGCTCGGCGCCGTCGAGCGCCTTGTCGGCAATGCCGCCTCGAAGATCTCGATGTCGTCGACCAAGTCGTCGATCGGCCATCTCCTGGGCGCGGCGGGCGCGGCGGAGGCGATCTTCTCGATCCTCGCCATCCGCGACAACACGGCCCCCGCCACCATCAACCTCGACAATCCGGAGCGCGAGACGGCGATCGATCTCGTGCCGAACAAGCCGCGCGCCCGCCAGATCGACGTGGCGCTGTCCAACTCCTTCGGCTTCGGCGGCACCAACGCCTCGCTCGTCTTCCAGCGTTACAATGGCTGAGTGTGGGGCCGGCGGCCGCTCGCGCGGCCTGTCGTCAATTTTGCCATATTCGCCCCTACTCTGCCCTTGGGGATTCGCGCGTCGGACAGAAAACCGCGGCCGGTTTTCGCAAGGCACGAGGCGCAGGGTTGAAATGTTGGAGCGTGGTCCGCGCGTCCGCTGGGACGTGCGCCTCTCCAAGAGATCAGATGGTAGGGCGCTATGAACACAAATCCGGGCGGCAGCGGAGATTTCGGCAAGCAGCAGGCCGCAACTGGTCCGATCGTCCCGAAGACGGCGGCCGAGGCGCTGCGTCCCGAGGCCGGCACGCCGCCGCCGCGACGCTCGCGCGCCTCGCGCAGCCAGGTCGTCGTGTTCATGAATTTCGTCATCTCGCTGGTGATGCTGATGATCCTGGCGGCCGGCGCCGCGCTCTATTTCGGCAAGCAGGCGTTCACCGAACCCGGCCCGTCGGCCAATGGCGACACCTTCCTGGTCAAGCCGAACACCGGCGTTCAGGACATCGCCGACCAGCTCGAGCGGCGCGGCTTGATCAGCGACGCGCGCATCTTCCGCCTCGGCGTGCGTGCCACCGGCAATGATTCCGCGCTCAAGGCCGGCGAATACGAGATCAAGCCGCGCGCCTCGATGCTCGACATCATGGAAATGCTGAAGAGCGGCAAGTCGGTGATGTATTCGCTGACCATCCCCGAGGGGCTGACAGTCGAGCAGGCGCTGCAGCGCATCTCCGAGCAGGATGCGCTGACCGGCGACATGCCGGCGGCCATGCCGCCGGAGGGCAGCCTCGCCACCGACACACTGCGCTTCACCCGCGGCGCCACGCGCCAGCAGATGATCGACAAGCTCCTTGCCGACCAGAAGAAGCTGGTGGACGATGTCTGGGAGCGGCGCGCGCCGGACCTTCCGATCGCCAATGTCGAGGACTTCGTCACACTGGCCTCGATCGTCGAGAAGGAGACGGGCAGGGGGGACGAGCGTTCGCGCGTGGCCTCCGTGTTCCTCAACCGTCTCGCCAAGGGCATGCGCCTGCAGTCCGATCCGACCATCATCTACGGCCTGTTCGGCGGCAAGGGCAAACCCGCCGACCGTCCGATCTACCAGTCGGACATCGACAAGCAGACTCCCTACAACACCTATTTGATCAACGGCCTGCCGCCGACGCCGATCGCCAATCCCGGCCGTGCGGCCCTTGAGGCCGTCGCCAATCCATCAAAGACCGACGATCTCTATTTCGTCGCCGACGGCACTGGCGGCCATGTCTTTGCCGCGACGCTCGAAGAGCACAACCAGAACGTCGCCCGCTACCGGGCACTACAGAAGAAGCAGGCCGAGGACGCCGCCAAGGCTGGCGCCGCCAAGGTCGAGGGCCAGACCGACGCGCCGGCCACCGGCGACGATAGCGGTGACGCCGGTGGCGATGCGGGCGCCGCCCAATAGACAAACGCTTTTGAACTTGCGCCCGGCTGCAAGGGGGCGTTGATATTTTGACGGCGGCGTACGCTTCGAGGGGGCGCCGTGGTTTTTTGGAGCAATTCCAGGAAAAGTGTGCAACGCTTTCCGTTCGGAATTGCGTAGAAACAAATAGTTAGAGCGGTTCGGCGATGCCATCAACCGCTCAGGGTCGCGCAACGTCCGCGACCGCGCGCAAGGGGGCGCAAGGGCATTATGAATCTGCAGAGCATGACCGGTTTTGCACGGGCGGTCGCCGAACATGACGGCACCTCGATCGCCTGGGAGGTGAAATCGGTCAACGGCAAGAGCGTCGAGGTGAGGCTGCGGCTGCCGCAAGGCTTCGAGCGGCTCGAGCCGGCGGTCCGGCAGACGATCCAGAAGCGTTTTTCGCGCGGCAATTTCCAGGCGACGCTGACGGTCGGCCGCGCCGCCGGCCAGCAGGTGCAGCCGGTGGTCAACGAGTCCTTCCTCAAGGATCTGGCCGGGCTGGCCAAGCGCCTGCAGGAGCAATTCGGCGCCGCCCCCGCCACCGCCGACGGGCTGCTCGCGTTGCGCGGCGTGCTCGACATTCCCGAGACGATCGAAACCGAGGAGGCGCGGGCGGCGCTCGACGGCGCCATCCTGGCCTCGCTCGAAACGGTGCTGGTAGGCCTGGAAATGGCCCGTCAGGGCGAGGGCGCCGCCCTGCGCTCGCTGCTTGCCGGCCACATCGACGCCATCGAGGCGCTGACGCTGAAGGCCGAGGCGGATCCGTCGCGCGAGCCGGCGGCGATCCGCGAACGCATCGCCGAGCAGGTCCGCCTGTTGCTGGATGCTTCGGCCAATCTCGACGCCAGCAGGCTTCACCAGGAGGCGGCCTTCCTCGCCACCAAGGCCGATATCCGCGAGGAGATCGACCGGCTGAAGACCCATGTCGCTTCCGCGCGTGTGCTGCTCGCCAATGGCGGCGCCATCGGCCGCAAGCTCGATTTTCTGGCACAGGAATTCAACCGCGAATCGAATACGTTGTGCTCGAAGTCGAACGCTGCCGCGGTCACCGCCATCGGGCTGGAGCTGAAGGCGGTCGTCGACCAGTTTCGCGAACAGGTTCAGAATCTGGAGTGACCCGGATGGTTGCCAAGGAGCCGATGGTTGCCAGGGATCTGGGGTCCCGCATCCGCCGCCGCGGGCTGATGCTGGTTCTGTCGTCGCCGTCGGGCGCCGGCAAGTCAACGATCGCGCGCAATCTTCTCGAAAGCGATTCCAGTCTCGAGCTGTCGGTCTCGGTCACCACCAGACCGCGCCGGGGCTCGGAGATCGAAGGCGTGCACTATCACTTCCGCACCATGCGCGAGTTCGAGCGGCTGCGCGATTCTGACGCCCTGCTCGAATGGGCGGAGGTGCACGGCAATTGCTACGCCACGCCGCGCGAGCCGGCGGAGCTGGCGCTGGCGCAGGGCCGCGACATGCTGTTCGACATCGACTGGCAGGGCGCCCAGCAGCTCAAGGAGAAGATGCGCGCCGACATCGTCTCGATCTTCATCCTGCCGCCGTCGATGAAGGAATTGAAGGCGCGGCTGAAACGCCGCGCCGAGGACCAGGAATCGGTGATCGAGACCAGGCTGAAGAACGCCCGCCTCGAGATCGAGCACTGGAAGGAATACGACTTCGTCATCGTCAACGACGATCTCGACCGCGCCTTCGCCGAGGTGCGCGGCATCGTCACCGCCGAGCGGCTGCGGCGCGACAGGCGGCCGGGCCTGTTCGATTTCGTTTCGGGGTTGCTGGACGAGAAGACGGAGTGAGGCGGTGCGCCTCTCCTTCTCCCCTTGTGGGAGAAGGTGGATCGGCGCGCAGCGCCGAGACGGATGAGGGGTGCTGGAAGAAATGAGGCGTGAAAAGCAGAAGGCTTTTCTGCGCTTACGCCCTTCTGCGTAGCGATCCGTCCAACACCCCTCATCCGACCTCGCTTCGCGAGGCCACCTTCTCCCACAAGGGGAGAAGGAGAGGCCGCAGCACTACACCGCGTTCGTCAACCTTACGAACTCGTCCACGCTGAGCGTCTCCGCCCGCCGCGTCGGGTCGATGCCGGCGCGGACCAGCAAGGCCTCGCCGCCGAGGCTCTTGACGCTTTGCCGCAGCATTTTCCGGCGCTGGCCGAAGGCGGCCTCGGTGACGCGGCCGAGCTTTTTCGCTTCTACCGGCAAGGGGGCCGTGCGCGGCACCAGATGCACCACCGATGACGTCACCTTCGGCGGCGGGGTGAAGGCCTGCGGTGGCACGTCGAAGGCGATCCTGGCTTGCGTGCGCCAGCCGGCGAGCACGCCGAGCCGGCCATAGGCATCGCTGCCTGGGGCGGCGGTGATGCGCTCGGCTACCTCGCGCTGGAACATCAGCGTCATCGATTGGTAGAAGGGCGGCCATTCGGCAATCGTCAGCCAGCGGATCAGGAGTTCGGTACCGATATTGTAGGGCAGGTTGGCGACGATCTTCACCGGTCCGCCGGCTTCCCCGGCAAGCGCGGCGAAGTCCGTCTTCAGCGCATCGCCGGGAATGACGTGCAAACGGCCGGGATAGTGATTGGAGACCTCCGCCAGCGCTTCCAGGCAGCGCTCGTCGCGTTCGATGGCGACGACCCGCCTGGCGCCGTTGAACAACAGCGCCCGCGTCAATCCGCCGGGGCCGGGGCCGACCTCGATCACGGTGGCGTCAGCGAGGTCGCCGGCGGAGCGCGCGATCTTGCCGGTCAAATTGAGGTCGAGCAGGAAATTCTGGCCGAGCGACTTCTTCGCCTGCAGCCCATGGCGTTCGATCACCTCGCGCAGCGGCGGCAACCCGTCGATCGTCATGCGGTCAGGCTCACGGCAATGCGCTCATGCGGCCACGGCCTCGGTCCCGCTGTCGGCAAGCCGGCGGGCGAGCCTCAGGGCCGCGATCAGGCTGTCGGCGCGCGCGATGCCCTGGCCCGCAATGTCGAAAGCGGTGCCGTGGTCGGGCGAGGTGCGGATGAAGGGCAGGCCGAGCGTGACGTTGACCGCCTCGTCGAAGGCCAGCGTCTTGGCCGGGATCAGCGCCTGGTCGTGGTACATGCAAAGTGCCGCGTCGTAGCCGGCTCGCGCCCGTGCATGGAACATGGTGTCGGCCGGCAGCGGTCCGAAGGCGTCGATGCCCTCCGCCCTCAGTTGCTCGATCGCCGGCTGGATGACCCGCCTGTCCTCCACCCCCATTGCACCGCCTTCGCCGGCATGCGGGTTGAGGCCGGCGACCGCGAGCCTCGGCCTGGCGATGCCGAAGCGGGTTTTCAGGTCGGCGGCGGTGATGCGTGCGGTGGTGACGATCAGCTCGCTCGTCAGCGCCTTCGGCACGTCGACGAGCGGGATGTGGATGGTGACCGGGACGGTGCGCAGTTCCGGGCCGGCAAGCAGCATTACCGGCGTCACCCCGGCGCCCGTGTGCAGTCCCGCCAGATGCGCCAGATATTCGGTGTGGCCGGGAAAGCGGAAGCCGGCATCGTAGAGCGGCTTCTTGGCGATGGGGCAGGTGACCACGGCCGCGGCGCGGTCGGCAAGACAATCGGCCACGGCCCGATCGATGGCTTCGAGGGTGCCTGCGGCATTGGCGATGTCGGGCCGCCCGGGATTGTCGACATGGCCGGCATCGAGCGGCACGATCGGCAGCGCCCGCGAAAACATCCGCGCTGCTTGCGCCGGCAGCGTTTCGGCGATGGCTATCCTGGCGCCGATGTGGTGCGCGCGCGCCTCGATCAGTGTCGGATCGGCAAGCAGGTAGAAGGGCGGCACCCCGGCGCTTTCACCGGCGAGCCAGGCGGCGATGGCGATCTCCGGGCCGACGCCGGATGGATCGCCGACGCTCACTGCCAGCGGGGCATCGGTCTTGCGCATGTCTAGGCCGTCTTGCGGGGCGATCTGCCCGGGTATGGACAGGAGGTGGCTCTGTCGTCTCGTTCACTCACGCCCAAAACCCTGCCAATCTAGCGCTCGACGATTTTGGCCTTCTTCCGCAGCTCGTCGACATATTTCTTCGAGAGCTCGTCGGCGTCCTTGTCGTTGCCGCCCTCGCTCTGGAACACCATCTGCGCCGCCTTGTCGTCGGACACTTCGCGCGACGAGCAGATGCCGATGAATTCGATGCCGCGCTCGGTCTCGCGGGTGGCGGTGGCGCCGCCGACCTTGGTCGCCTTGATTTGGTCGGCCCAGTCAGCCGGCAGCTGAGGCGCCAGGACCCGGCCGAGATCGCGCACGGTGACGTCGAGCAGCCCCTTGGCGAACTGGCGCGTGCTGTCGCAGCCGTTGAAGCGCGCGCGCATGGCATCGGCCTCGCGCTTGCGCTTGGCCAGTGTCGCGCTGCGCTCGGAGGCCGGCACCACGAAGATCACCTGCTGCAGCATGTATTCCATGGCGGTCGGCTTGGCGCCGCCCTTGTCCAGCATGCGCCGCACCGCGTCCTGCTCTGTCACCGCGCCGCCCTCGCCGGAACGATAGCGGGCACCCAACGCCTGGTTCCAGGCCATCTGGGCGCGGATGAAGTCCTTGAAGTGCTCCTTGGTGACGCCGGACTGCGCCATGATGCCGTCGAGCTGCTTGAGCTGCATCTTGTTGTTGGTGGCAAAGCGCTGATACGCCGCATCGACCTGGGCATCGGTGATGCGGATGCCGAGCCGCCGGGCCTCGGCCATGCGCAGCGTCTGGTCGATCATTTCCTGCCCAGCATCGCCCTTCTTGCGCTGCAGTTTCAGGAATGCGGCCCGGTGCGCGATGTCGCCGGTGGTGATCGGTACGTTGTTGACGACATATTTGATCGTGCTGGCGAAGGCAGGCGGCGTCATCGCCGTGATCGAAACCGAGGTCGCCGCCACCAGCAGCGCGAAGCCTGCTGAAAACAGGTATTTCCTCATCTCACGTATCCCAATTCTGTCCCGCTTCTACAGCGCCGAGCGTCCCCTCGGACCCGCGGCAGACGCTATGGCAATTGATCTGGCGCATGATCCTTCGGCAAATGTCTTCCGGTTTCGGGGTCATGCGCAATGTGACCGAAACCCCTGCCAGCCCTATGCGGCGAAACCATGTCGTCAGCCAGCCGTCACTGGATGGTGTCGATGGCGCTGGTCGACGACCCGAAATCGCCAAGCGTGCGGAACGACAGGTTGAAGCCGACATTCTGCGACACTTCCTTGGTCACAAGGTCGCGCGATTCCGAGAACGTCATCAAATAGGTGAAGCAGGAATCATTATAGGCAAAGCCGACGCCGTCCTTGACCAGAACGCTCTGCTTGATGTCGTAGGTGCCGGTGCCGAAGACGCGCCAGTTCTCGGCAAGGTGGGTCGAAGCGCCGAGCGTGACCTCGTGGCGATCGGTTTCGAAGCCGTAGAGTGGCTGCGCCTGGATGAAGGCATATTTGGCAGTGAGCGAAACCGGCAGGCCGGAATAGGCGGCCTTCACCTCGGCGCGCCTGACGTCGAAGGTCTGCTCGTCGAAGCGGCCGCTGAGCGAGCCGGAGAAGCCGCTCGGGCTGTTGAAGCCGATCAGCCCGACATAGTCCGAAGTCGGTTTGTCGAGGCCCGAATAGGCGCCGACATTGACCAGGTCGGGCGCGGTGTACGAATTCTGGCCGGCCAGCTGGTAGGATTGGCCGAAGATGGCGTTGGTGCTCCAGCCACCCTCATAGGCGCCGGAATAGCGGAAGCCGACATTGGCGCGCGTGCCGCCTTCCATGCGGTCGTAGCCGGAGAACTTGTCGCGCTCGAACAGCGTCGTGGCATCGAAGACGAAGCTCTGCGCATCCTCGTTGGGAACAGCGAGGCCGCCGACATACTGCTCGTTCGGACGCACGAATACCTGCGCCATCGGCTCGACGATATGGCTGGAACTCGCCATCGAGAACAGCACCGGCCACCGCATTTCGAGGCCTAGCGTCGCCATGTAGCGGGCCAGCGAGGTGCGCATGTCGTCCTGTTCGCCCAGATTGGTCGCCATCTGGTTGATCGCGTTCAGCGAGGCGGTATTGGCGTTGACATAGCCGGCGTCGCCACGCAGCGCCAGCAGCGGCGTCAGTTGCAGGCCGCCATCGGTGGTGAAGGTACGCTTCCACTCAGCCTCGGTTGTCAGCCGGCTGGACTGGCCTTCGATGCCGCGCACATTGTTGATCGAGGTGTCATCGAGAGGATCCGCCAGCGCCACGTCGAGCCGGTCGCGGCTGATAACGCGCGCATTGACGTTGAGCGACAATTGCCCGCCGGCCACGGCCATATCGGGGATGTAGGCGTAGTCGAGCGACGGCAGCACCCAGGGCTGTTCACCGGCGCGCGCCGTCGCGTCGCTGGAGAGCGTGTTTTCCTGGACCTCGAACCGCATGGCGCGGACATCGAAATAGTTGCGGTCGTTGAGGCCGGTCAGGTAGATCGACGACTGGTGGACGGTGTCGCTGTAGCCGTCGATGGCATAGGTGCGCGAGAAGTTCTTGTCGGTCTGCAGCAGCACGTCCCAGCCGAAGTTCCAGCGGTCGTTGATGGCGAACTGGCCCTTGGTGCCCATCATGCCGCGGAACTTGTTCGGATCGCCCGCCGCGCCCGAATCGACATTGCGCACGCCGTTGTCGATGAAGGCGTCGGGATCCTGCTGATGGATGCCGGCGATCTTCAGGCTGTATTCGCCATTGTTGAAGCGCTGGCGCCATTCGGCTTCGCCGAGGAAGCCTTGCTTGGTGTAGCCGGTGCCGGTGACGGTGAGGTCATAGGTCGGCGACAGGGCGAAGTAATAGGGGATCTTGACGCCGACGCCGAGGTCGCTCTTGTAGACGATACCGGGGATCAGGAAGCCGCTCTTGCGCTTCACCGTCGGGTCGGCGATCTCGAAAGCCGGCAGATAAGCGAGCGGGAAGCCGAAGAACTCGAAATTTGCATTCTCGAAGCGGACCGTCTTCTTCTCGCCGTTCCAGATGATCTTGCGCGCCTTGACGCGCCATGTCGGCGCGCTGTCCGGCTTGTCCTCGCAGGGTTCGCAGGCCGTGTAGACGCCGTTGTGGAAGGTGGTCAGAACGCCGCCCATGCGCTCGGCGCTCTCGGAGGCGAAATAGGCCTTGTTGACGGTCTCGACACGCAGCGCGTTGACGAAGCCGTCGGCGAAGTCGTCGGTGATGTCGATATGGTCCGAATTGATCTTGGTGCCGTCGCTGTTGATCAGCTCGACCGCACCGCTCGCGACCAGGCGCTTGGTGTTGCGGTTGTATTCGACGCGCTGGGCGACCAGCTTGTTGCCGCCGTAGTCGATCTGCACGCCGCCGACAGCGGTCACCGTGTTGTTGTCGTTGTTGTAGACGAGCGTATCTGCGGCAAGCAGCATCTGCGTGCCGGACGGAACGGGATTCGCCGTAATGTCCTGCGCCAGCGCCGGTACCGTCGGCACCGCGCAGGCGAACAGACATGCCAAGGCGGTCGCCCCATAGAGGCGTGCCAAACCGGCGTGCCTATGGCTGCGCAAAACCGCCTCCCTCACTAGCCGTCTTCCTTGTATAGCAGAAACGTCACCCCGAAGAACATAGCCACGACAACCGGAACCCATGCGGCCACCGCCGTAGGGACGAATCCCGCCACGCCGAATGCCTTGACCAATACCGAAACGACATAAAGCAGAAAGCCGGCGAGGACGCCACCCAGAATCATCGTCGCCGACTGCCCCATACGCGCAAATCGCATTGAAACTGTTGCCGCAATTAGCGTCATGGCGACGAGGAGGAACGGCAGCGCCACCAGCGAATCAAACTGCATGGCGAAGGCATTTGCCTTCAGCCCGAAGGAACGGGCAACCTCGATCTTGCCGGGCAGGTCGTAAAAGGGAATGGTTTCCGGGCGCGCCAGCCGCTCTTGCACGAATTCAGGCTTGAGGTTCGTCTGGACCCGGTCGGATGTCGCGGGCCGGATAGTGCCGTCCTTGAACACCTTGACGTCCTGCAACTCCCAATAGCCGTCGCGCAGGAAGGCGTGCGCCGCGTCCTTGCGCTCGACGATGTTGCCTTGCTGGTCGAGCACGAAGAACACCGCGTCGGCCATTTCCAGGCCCTGGTTGAGAATCGCCCGGGCGCCGATGATGGTGTCGCCGGAAGCGGTCTTTTGCCGGATCCAAGGCGTCGTGTCGGCCGGCACCGCGTTCGAATTGCCGGCGCGCAGCTGGTTTTCCATCTGCTCGGACCAGGAGAAGCCGTGCGCCGCGATCGGATTGAGCACGCCGACCGACAGCACGCCGAACATGAGCGCGCCGATGCAGCAGGGCAGCAGGAATTGCCAGGCGGAAACGCCGGCCGAGCGCGCGATGACCAGCTCGTATTTGCGGTTGAGCGAGACCAGCGTCGCCATCGCCGAGAACAGGCCGACGAACGGCACGGTCTGCAGCATGATCATCGGCATCCTCAGCGCCGAAATGGCGAAGGCGGTGCCGTAGGTGAAGCCGGGCAGGCCGGTGGTCCGGCCGGACAGTTCGGTGAAGTCGATCAGGAACACCAGCGCCAGCAGGCCTAGGAAGAACCAGATGGTGATCGACACGTAGCGGAAGAAGAAGTAGCGGCCCAGCGTCCAGCCCATCGTCATGCCCCCTGGCCGGAGGCGCGCCGGGAGAGACGCAGCTTGATGGCCGTCCAGGTCTCGCTGACGCGGCCGGCGAGATTGGTCATCCAGTCCGCCCAGGCCGCCGGCAGTTCCATCGACCTCGACGAGACGATGAACCAGGTGGCGACAGCCGAGGCCACGATCGGCACGCCGTAGACCATATAGGCATAGAGCGGCACCTTGTCGGCCTTGCCGGCGGCGAAGAAGCCGAGCCAGCGCACGAACAGCGCGATCGCGATGGCCGTGATCAGCGGATGGATCCGCGCTTCCCGGTGCGAGCGCGCGTCGCCCGCCACCGCCAGCGCGATCAGCGCGAACACCAGCGGGTAGGACCATTCGGAGAAGCGCTGGTCGAGCTCGGCGGTGTAGCTGCCCGGCTTGCGCTGGAACATCTTGTCGTTGGGATCCGGGTTGAGCAGGTACTGCGTCGTGCGGTCCTTGGGCAGCAGCGTGATCTCGTTCGCCGCCGACATGAAGGCCGAGAGGTCGAAGGCATAGGAGGTGAAGCGGATCACCGACAGGTCGCCGGTCAGCGATTTGCGGTTGATGACGCCGTCATTCATCATCAGCACCTTCTCGTCGCCCTTTTCGACGATGCTGCCGGACTTGGCGTAGTAGATCAGGTTGGCGCCTTCCTCGCGCGAATCGGCCACGAAGATGCCGCCGAGCCTGTTGTCCGGCAGGCGTTCGCCGATCTGCAGGAACAGGCCGTCGTCGATCTTGCGGAACGTTCCTTCCTGGATGATCAGCGACAGAAGGTCGGCGCGCGACGACGCCACCAGCTGCCGGTTCTTCTGCCTGGCATAGGGGTCGACGCCATTGTCGACGGCAAAGGAAAAGACGCTGGCCGCGAGCGCCAGCAGGAGGATCGGCCGCGCGATGGTCCAGCGCGAGGCGCCGGCAGCATTGATGACGGCCAGTTCCGAATCGGTGTTCATGACGCTGAGCGTCTGCGCCACCGCCACCACCAGCGCGAACGGCATCACGATCGGGATGATCGACGGGATGATCAGCGCCGCGACCTCGAAGAAGGTCAGCGCCGATTGGCCGCTGTCGGTGACGAGATCGATCTTGGCGAGCACCTGCGTCGTCCACACGATCGCCAGCGTCCAGGTCAGCGCGGCCACGAAGACCGTCGCTGCGCGACGCATGATGTAGCGTTCAACGACCTTCATGAAGGCTTTCTCGATTTTGCCGAACGGCATCATGCCCGCCGACAAGGTAGTCATCCGGCGACGGCAGTACAACTGGCTGCATTGGCGGCTCGATCTGGTTCCCGTTCCACATCACGCGCCCCGGCTGGCCGGAGTGTCCAAGGCAATGCATAAGAAATGCAAAACATTGGTGGTTAACAAGAGGTTACGGCAGGAATGCGGGGCCATGCCGCGACGAATCCACTGATGGTTGCGGCGGCGATATAGGCTGCGATTTCGGCCAAAGTCTTGCCAAATGATGGAAAACGACCAAATGTCGCGCACTCTTGAAAGCCGTTGTGCGGCGCCTATCCCCGAAAGCAGGTTCTGATGACTTCGACACCTTCGATTGCCTTCGCCAAATTTGCCGCGCCGAAAAAGGGCAGCGCCTTCGTGCTGGCGGCCGACGATGGCGCCGTTGGCGAAGCCGGCAAGGCTTGCGATCCGGCCGGCGCGCTCGCGCGCGCGTTCCCGGTGGCCGACTTTTCCGGCAAGTTCGGCACCGTCGCCGAGGTGCTGGCGCCGGAGGGGACTTCGCTCGACCGCCTGGTGGCGGTCGGCGCCGGCAAGGCCGCCGCCCTCGACGACCAGGCCTGGCTGAGGCTGGGCGGCACCATCGCGGCCTTGCTGCGCAAGGCGACGGAAGTCGCCGTCGTGCTCGATGTTCCGGGCGCCGAGGCCGGCGGCAGGCAGGCCGCGAACCTCGCCGCTGGCATCCTTTTGCGCAGCTATTCCTTCGACAAGTACAAGACCAAGAAGGACAAGGACGAGCCGAAGAAGCCGGTCAAGGTGACCATCCACTGCGCCGATCCCGCCGCGGCAAAGAAGGCTTTCACCGACGAGGCGGCGGTGATCGACGGCGTGCTTCTCGCGCGCGATCTTGTGAACGAGCCCGCCAACACGCTGGGCCCGGTGGAGTTCGCCGCGCGCGCCAAGGACCTGGAGGCGCTCGGCGTCGAGGTCGAGATTCTGACCGAGAAGGAGATGAAGAAGCTCGGCATGGGCTCGCTGCTCGGCGTCGCGCAGGGTTCGCCGCGCGGCGCCCGCATGGCGGTCATGCACTGGAAGGGCGGCAAGGCCAAGGACGCGCCGGTCGCCTTCATCGGCAAGGGCGTCACCTTCGACACCGGCGGCAATTCGATGAAGCCGGCCTCAGGCATGGAGGAGATGAAGGGCGACATGGGCGGTGCCGCCGCCGTCACCGGGCTCATCCACGCCCTTGCCGCCCGCAAGGCCAAGGCCAATGTCATCGGCGTCATCGGCCTGGTCGAGAATGCCGTCGACGGCCACGCCCAGCGCCCCGGCGATATCGTCACCTCGATGTCGGGCCAGACCATCGAGGTTCTGAACACCGATGCCGAAGGCCGCCTCGTGCTGGCCGACGCGCTCTGGTACACCAATGACCGCTTCAAGCCGAGATTCATGGTCAATCTGGCGACGCTGACCGGCGCCATCATGGTCGCGCTCGGCCAGCACTATGCCGGCCTGTTCTCCAACAATGACGAGCTGGCGGACCGGCTCTCCGGCGCCGGGCAGGCGACGCAGGAGCGGCTGTGGCGCATGCCGCTCGGCGCCGAATACGACAAGCTGATCGATTCCAAGAACGCCGACATGAAGAACATCGGCGGACGCTACGGCGGCGCCATCATCGCCGCGCAGTTCCTGCAGCGCTTCGTCAAGGAGACGCCGTGGGCGCATCTCGACATCGCCGGCACGGCGATGGGCTCGCCGCCGAGCGAGATCAACCAGTCCTGGGGCTCGGGCTTCGGCGTGCGGCTGCTCGACCGTCTCGTGCGCGACCACTACGAGGGGTAAGGCCGTTCGAGGCGCGATCATGGCCGAGATCCTGTTCTACCACCTGACCGAATCGACGCTCGAGGAGGCGCTGCCCGGCCTGCTCGAGCGCAGCGTCGACCGCGGCTGGCGCGCCGTCGTGCAGACCGGCACCGAGGAGCGGCGCGACGCGCTCGACCAGCATCTGTGGACGTTCCGCGACGATTCCTTCCTGGCGCATGCCACCGACCGTGAAGCCTATCCGGGCGAGCAGCCGATCCTGCTCACCACCGGCGAGGGCAACCCGAATGCCGCGCAGATCCGTTTCCTGGTCGACGGCGCGGCGCCTGCCGACCTCTCGGGCTACGAGCGCGCCGTCTTCCTGTTCGACGGCCATGACGCCGCGCAATTGGATGGGGCGCGCAGCCATTGGAAAACGATGAAGGAGGCCGGCCACACGGTGACCTACTGGCAGCAGACGCCGGATCGGCGCTGGGAGCGCAAGGCGTAGGTTCCATACTGATGGGCGCCAATCATTAGATAGGAAACGTCGGCGCGGCGCCGATAGACGATTTCTGGGGCGATGCGAGCCCCCCGGATAGCTCCCACCCTTGGGCCACCATCATGGCCATCGCCCCTGATCCGCTTTATGGATTAGATAGACGCGAACTCATTCGGCGGGTTGAGAATGCGTATCAAGATCATCGGAACCGGTGGGGCGGTGCCGGCCCAGTGCGTGACCTCGCGCGCGCTGGAGGAACGGCTTGGCCTTGCCCAAGGTCGGCTCGAAGCCGCCACCGGTGTCGTCGAGCGCTACGTCTGCGAAGGCGAATCGCAGATCGATCTGGCCTGCGCGGCGGCCAGTCTGGCGCTGACCGATGCCGGGCTGGAAGCCTGTGAGGTCGATCTGATCATCGGCGGCTGCGGCGTGCCGTATCAGCCGCTGCCGGCGACCGCGCCACTCGTCATGCAGCGCCTTGGCCTGCCAGACGGTTCGGCCGCCGCCTTCGACGTCAACAGCACCTGCCTCGGCTTCCTCACCGCCTTCGAGACCGCTTCGCGCCTGATCGAGGCCGGGCAATTCAGCACGGCGCTGGTGTTCTCCTCGGAGGTCGCCTCGCGCGCGCTGCCGTGGCGCGACCAGCCGGAGGTCGCCGCTCTCTTCGGCGACGGCGCGGCGGCGGCGGTGTTGCAGAAGGCAGGGCCGGGCGGGGGCAGGGTGGTGGCCAATCTGATGCGCACCTATCCTTCGGCCTACGAGGCCTGCGGCATCGGCTCGGGCGGCACGCGTTTCGACTTCCATCGCCAGCCGGAGGAATTCGCCCGCCACAGCCTGTTCCACATGGACGGCAAGGAACTGTTCCGCGTCACAGCGCGCCATTTCGGCGGCTTCGTAACCGAGCTTTTGCAGCGCGCCGGCTGGCGGCACGCGGATGTCGACCTCGTCGTGCCGCATCAGGCAAGCCCGTTCGCGCTGGCGCATATGGCGCGCCAGACCGGCTTCGCGCCGGAAAAACTCGTCGACATCTCCGCCCGCTACGGCAACCAGATCGCCGCCTCCATTCCGTTCGCGCTCGATGTCGCGCGGCGCGGGGACCGGATCGCGTCGGGCGCCAGGCTGCTGTTCCTCGGCACCTCGGCCGGCGTGTCCTTCGGCGGCATGGCGCTGGAGGTTTGACGATGGCCGTGCTCGTCACCGGCGCCAGCGGCTTTCTGGGCTCCCATGTGCTGGCAAGGCTGGCCGCGTCCGGCACGCTGGCGCTCGGGCTCGGCCGCGATGCGGCATGTTGTGCTGCGCTGGAGGCCGCCGGCCATCGGATCATCCGCCATGACTTGTCGCGGCCGCTCGAAAGCGCGCTCGATCCGAGACTGGGCAGGGTCGAGCGGATCATCCATTGCGCGGCACTCTCCGCGCCTTTCGGGCGCCTGGCGGATTTCGAGGCGGCCAATGTCACGGCGACGAAAAACCTGCTCGATTTCGCGGCCCGGCAAGGTGTGAGCCGCTTCGTCCACATTTCAAGCCCGTCCGTGTGCTTCGCCTTTCGCGACCAGCTCGGTCTCACCGAGGACGCCGCCTTGCCCGATCCGGTCAACCATTATGCCCGCACCAAACGCGAGGCTGAGCGGCTGGTGCTGGCGGCGCCCGCCATCCACCCGGTAGTGTTGCGGCCGCGCGGCATCTACGGCGCCGGCGACCGCGCGTTGCTGCCGCGCCTCATCAAGGCGGCGAAGAACCGCCCGCTGCCGGTCTTCCGCGACGGCCGCGCCCGCATCGATCTCACCCATGTCGACGATGTCGTCGATGCGGTGATGGTGGCGCTTGCGGCGCCGCCGGAGGCGGAAGGCGAGGTCTTCAACGTCTCGGGCGGCGAGCCGCTGCCGGTGCGCCGCATCGCCGACGAGGCCTGCGCCCGCGCCGGTATCACAGCGCGCTGGCGGCGGATGCCGCTCTGGCCGGCGATGCTGGCCGCCGGCGCCATGGAGGCGGTAGCGCTCGCTCTTCCCGGCCGTCCCGAGCCGCCGGTGACGCGCTATGGGCTCGGCCTCTTCGCCTACGCGCAAAGTCTCGACCTCGCCAAGGCGCGCCGCCTGCTCGGCTGGGCGCCGAAAATCCCCTTCGCGCAGGGGCTCGACCGCACCTTCGCCGGCG
Source organism: Mesorhizobium sp. M4B.F.Ca.ET.214.01.1.1 (assembly GCF_004791545.1). NCBI lineage: Bacteria > Pseudomonadati > Pseudomonadota > Alphaproteobacteria > Hyphomicrobiales > Phyllobacteriaceae > Mesorhizobium > Mesorhizobium sp. M4B.F.Ca.ET.214.01.1.1. Next base: position 299,895 of record NZ_SRUX01000002.1, on the reverse strand, counting down.
GAGGCCCGGCATGAAGGTCCACTTTGCCAACAGTGCCTGGGTCAGTGCCGCCGAACGGCTGATCCTGCGCGGCGGCGGCTGGCACAGTGTGCGGCTGCGCGTCCGCTACGGCTTGATCCTGCATCCGCAGGCCGGGCCGGTGCTGGTCGACACCGGCTACACGCCGGAGTCTGTCACGGGCGAGGGGCGCGGCTGGATGCTGCGCCTCTACGGAGCGGTGCTCAGGCCTGAACTCAACGCGACCGAGCAGGTGCTGACGGTGCTCCAGCGCTTCGGCCTTGCGCCCGGCGATGTCCGCGCCGTCATCGTTAGCCATTTCCACGCCGACCACATCTCGGGTCTGTCGCTGTTTCCCAACGCCCGTTTCATCGCCAGCGGCTCCGCCTGGGCTCGCGTCAAGGCGCGCACGCCGAGGCAGAACCTCCGCCACGGCGTCTTCACCGAACTCTTCCCGGCCGACTTCGAGGCAAGGCTCGACGGGCTGTCCATGAAGCGGCGGATCGACACGCGCGGCGGCGTGCCAGGCGGAGCCGATCTCTTCGGCGACGGGAGCGTCGTGGCGGTCGATCTGCCCGGCCATGCCGACGGCCAGTTCGGCCTTTTGTTCGCCGGGCTGGAGCGGCCGCTGCTCTATGCCGTCGACGCGCAATGGCTGCTCGCCGCACTCGATCCGAAGCGCGCCCCCGGCTTTCCCTCCAGCCTCATCGCCGAGGATGTTGCCGTCATCGGCCCGACCTGCGAGACGCTGCGTCGCTTCCAGGCGGCGGGTGGACAGGTGATGCTCTGCCACGACCCTGCTATGACGCAGTACGACCTGACTGCGCACGAACTGGCGGCGGGGGCCGGATGAACGGGCTCACGGAAGCCATCGGTTCCTTCGTGCTGACGCGCTGGGTTTCGCGCAAAAGCCGGCCGGCCTTCGAGCGCTGGCAAGCGGCCACCCTGCGTCGTTGGCTCGACCACGACCTGCCGCTGGCGCCGTTCTATGGCCAGGCGCCGCGACAGCTCGGCGACCTGCCTGTGACCGACAAGGCGCTGCTGATGGCGAATTTCGAGCGCTTCAATATCGGCGGCGTGTCGGCCCGCGATGCCTGGGCCGCCGCTTCCGCCGACTGCCGCCTCGGCGACCTGACGGTTGGCGCGAGTACCGGTACATCCGGCAATCGCGGCCTGTTCGTCATCTCCGAGGCGGAAAAATACCGCTGGCTGGGTACGCTCCTCGCCAAGGCGGCACCCGATCTTCTGTGGCGCGGAATGCGCGTCGCCGTCATCCTGCCGCAGAACACGGGACTGTACGACAGCGCCCGCAAATCGCGGCGCATCGACCTGCGCTTCTTCGGCCTGACGCTCGGCCCGGAACATTGGCGCGCGACGCTCGAGGACTTTCAGCCAACGGTGATCATCGCGCCGCCGAAGATGTTGCGGCATTTCGCGGCGTCGGGCTTTCGGCTCTCGCCGCAACGCGTCCTCTCGGCCGCCGAGACGCTCGATCCGGTCGACCGTCCGGTTATCGAGAATTTCTTCCGGCTGCCCCTCGACCAGATCTACATGGCGACGGAGGGCCTGTTCGCGGTGACCTGCCGGCAGGGCGGCCTGCATCTCGCCGAGGATTCGGTGTTCTTCGAATTCGAGCCGGCCGGCGACGGGCTGGTGACGCCGCTGGTCACGGCCTTCCGTCGTCAGACCCAGATCATGGCGCGATACCGGATGAACGACCTGTTGCGGCTCTCTGAGCAGCCTTGCAAATGCGGTTCGCCGCTGCGCTGCGTCGACGAGATCGTTGGCCGCATGGACGACGTCTTCCGGCTGGAATCGGCCGCCGGCCAGGTCCTGCTCACCCCCGACATACTGCGCAATGCGGTGCTCAAGGCCGACCGTCGCATCGACGATTTCCGGCTGGTGCAGTCGGCGACCGATGCCATTGAGCTGAGGCTCGCGCCGGATCTCGCCGACGAGGCGGCGACTGCCGCGCATCAGGCGGTGCTCGCGCTGCTCGCGGCGCGCAAGGCGATGGCGACGGTCGATCTGGTGCGGGCGCCGCTGCCGCTGGAGACCGACCGCAAATTGCGCCGCGTCGAATGCCGGCTGGGAGTGGCGCCGTGAGCCCGGCCGCCATGATGGAGAGGCCGCTTCAGCAGGCGGACCGGGTCCAGAACAGCCCCGGCAAGGTCGAGGCTTTCGTCCGGCTCTTCAACGACGTGCCGGTACGCGATCTCGTTGCCAACCTTACCACGTCGGTCGAAAGCGTGGAGGTCGCCGGCCGCACCTTCCCGCTGACGCTGAACGACACCAGCGACGCGCCCAACTGCTACATCTGCTGCCCGTCCGGCGCCTATATCGACTATGCCGTCGACGAGACGCGCAACTTCATCGCGCACCCGTCGCTGCGGCGCTCGCTCAAGGCGCTGATCGGCGCCTGCGCGCCGCTGGTGCGGGCGAGCGGCCTCGACCATCAGGTTCAGCTCAACAACTGGCTCTACTCGACCAACCCGGTGCCGCTGCTCGACCGTGCCGCAATCGCCGCCTTGCGCGCCGACCTTGCGGCGCGCTTCCCGGACCGCGCCATCGTCATCCGTTCGCTGAACGAGATCGCCGACCCGGCCACCATCGCGGCGCTGAAAGCGGAAGGCTTTCGCATGCTGGCGGCGCGCCAGATCTACATCTTCGCCGACCGCGGTTCGGCGCCGGCCATGAGCAACGACATGAAGCGCGACCGCAAGCGGCTCGGCAGCACGCCCTTCAAGCGCGTCGGCGATGCCGATTTCAGCGATCCCGACTATGCGCGCGCGGAACAGCTCTACAGCATGCTCTATCTGGAAAAATACACGCCGCTCAACCCGCACTACACCGCTCGCTACATCGCCGAGATGCACCGGCGCGGCGTTCTCAGCCTGGTCGGCCTGCGTCGGCCGGGCGGCGAACTCGTCGCCGTCACCGGCCTGTTCGAGAACGGCGGCACGCTGACCCAGCCGATCGTCGGCTACGACACCGGGCTGCCGATAGAGGAGGGCCTCTATCGCATGGTGATGGCGATGGCGCAGGACCATGCCACGGCGCGCGGCCTGTTCTTCAACATGAGCGCCGGGGCCGCAAGCTTCAAGCGACGGCGCGGCGCCGTCGCGGCGATCGAATACAACGCCGTCTATGCCGGTCATTTGCCGCGTCGCCGACGCGTGGCGATCCGCGTCATGGAAACCGTGCTGGCGCGGGTAGGCATTCCCCTGCTCAGGAGGTTCGAACTTTGAGCGAGCGCCAAAAGCGGAAGGATCACTGGCAGGCCGTGGCGCTGTCGGGCGACATCAGGGGCAAGCCGAAGCGCATCCTGTTCGACGGCCAGCCGCTGGTGCTGTTCCGCTCGGCGCAAGGCATTGCGGCGCTGTTCGACCGCTGCCCGCACCGGCTGGTCGAACTGTCGACCGGCAAGCTCGTCGGCGGCGAGATCGAGTGCCCCTATCACGGCTGGCGCTATGACGGGGAAGGGCGCTGCACCGCCATCCCCGGTCATGTCGGCGAGATGCCGCATTACCGGGTGCGCCGCTTTGGCGCCATCGAGCGCGACGGCGTCGTCTTCGTCTCGTCGGGCACGCCCGAGGCCGAACCCTATCTCCATTGCATGCAGGGCAAGAACGTCGTCGTGCGGCGGGTGCGCAGCTCGACGCAATCGACGGTGATCGACGCGGCCGAAAACATCCTCGATGCCACCCACACCCACTTCACCCACAAGGGCCTGCTGCGTGGCCTGGGTTCGAAGCGCCATCTCGTGCGCGTCGAAGTGACCGGCGGCGAGGGCTGGGTCGAGGCTTGCTACACCGGCGAGGATCGACAGCAGGGGCTGATCAGCCGGCTATTGGAAGGCGAGCGCGCGAAAACCATCGGCCGCTTCCGTTACCCCGGCATCGCCGAACTCGAATATTGGGGCAAGGATGGGCTTGCGCTCGCCACCACCTTCCATCTGCGCCAGGCCGACGAGCGCACCGTCGAGGGCGTCGACTGGCTGATCGGCCCGCGCCAGGGCTGGTTCGGCGGGATCAAGGCGCTTGCCTTCAAACCGCTGTTCAACATCGCGTTGCAGCAGGATCGCCGCGTGCTGAAATCGGCGAGCGACAACGCCCGTTTTGCCCCGCCAGCGCTGCCGGTGATCGGGCCGCTCGATTTCCTGCGCCGAGACATCGCCGCGATCATCGCGGGCGAGCTGCCCCCGGCAGCGGAAGAGCCGCGCGTGCACCAGATCGAGCTTTAGACGGTGCATTGGAGAACTCGGCGTGTCGTTCCTTCGGGCCGGACCTCAGAAGAGCTCCTCAGGCCCGTTCCATTCGATGTCGCGCGTTGACGCCGCCTGCAGGCCGATGCGTCCTCGAAGCGCGATGCCGGCGATCTCGGCCAGCGCCGGCCACTGCGCCTTGACCGGTGCAGGATCGCCGGGCCAGTCGAGCAGTTCCTCCGCACCGCGCATCGCCTTGCTGAAGCGGCCGAGGCCACCGGAGCGCAAGGCCGCCGGCAGCCCGTAGATCCACATGGCGAGCCGCACTGTCTGGGGCGCGGTGACATCGGGTCTGACCTCGGGCCCGTCTCCCAGCACGGCGTCCGCGAAGCGCGCCGGATCGCGGAAGAAATGCAGGCCGCTGACGGCGCGCGGGTTGCACTCCAGCGGCAGCACTGTTCCGTCCGCCTGCCGCATCAGGTCGAAGGAGATTTGCCCGGTCCATGACGTGCCACCGGCGATGCGCTCGACCAGCTCGCGCGCCCAGACATCCTCGATCCGTTCGAAGAAGATTCCGGCGCCCTTGCCGGCACGGTAGAGCGAGCGATAGAGCGCGAACGCCTTGAGCTTGCCCGCGCGCGCCACCGCATAGGCGCTGATCTCCTCGCCCGTCACGAAACGCTGCGCTACCCACTTCATGGCGGGCGAGGGGTTGACGGCATCGAGTTCGTCGGGCGAGGGGCGCAAAAGCACCTGGCTGGCGAAGCGCGACCATACCGGTTTGAACACCAGTTCGCGCGCGCGGCCGCGCACCGCTTCCAGATCGGCTCTGGATTGCAGCAGCGTCGTTTGCGGCACGGCGAGGCCAAGCCGTTCGGCCAGCCGGATGAAGGCATGCTTGTTGTGGACCTCGGCAAGCAGCTCGATTCCGGGGGCGAACAGGCGCGCCGAGATCGCGCGGCCGCGCCAGGCGAGCGCCAGATGAAAAACCTCCTCGCAGGTCGGGATGACCAGGCCAATCCCTTCGGCGCGCACCAGCGCCTCGACGGCCTCGGCATAGGCCGCCGGCTCGAAGCGCGGCGGCGGCAGGCGGCGATAGAGCGCGCAGGCTATGCTGGCGGCGGCGATCGGCCGGGCAGGGGTGTCGGCCAGGATCACGCGTCGCCCGGCGCCATGCAGCAGCCGCGCCAGATGCAGCGCCACCGGCGCGCGCGCTCCGGTAACGAGGACAGTGCTATCGGGCACGGGACATTGGCATCGGCAAGCCCACGGCGGTGATTGCGGTTGGCGGAACCGTTGCGCGAAATCGGCGCGCTTGGCAACGGAGCCGCGCCATCGTCAGCCGGCTCGGGCGGTCCAAAGCCGGCGATCCTGCGAACCGAGCAGCGCCAGGATCGGGACGGCGCTCAGCAAGTGGATGGAACAGCCACCGTTCCGCAGCGGTCAGCTCTGCTCTTCAGCGTCGTCGTTGCCTTCCAGTTTTTTGCGCAGCGCCGTGATCACGCCGTGCATGGTGTTGATGTCCTCGACCGAAAGCCCGTCGGCGAGGTTGTTGATCCAGGGGGCCTGCAGGCGCATGGCCGCGTCGTAGGCTGCACGCCCCTTGTCGGCCAGCACGACAAGCTGCGCCCGCCGGTGATGCGGGTTTACCCTGAAGGCGACCAGCCCTTCGCTTTCGAGATCGTTGACGATGCGCTGCACGTTCTGGCGGTTTGCGCCGAGATCCCGCGCCAGCCACGCCACCGGCTGCGGATGCGCGGCGGCGACGATGGCGCCCAGCACCTGCCAGCGAGCGCTGGTCAGGCCGAGATCTGCGACCAGCCTGTCGCCGGCCGCGCTGATGCGGCTGTTCAACCTGAACAGGTCAAGGATGAGGTCGCTCAAGGCCTTGCCGGGCGGTGTTCGTTTCGTGCTGGACATTTGTCACCTTGTATCGATATTGACATCATGTTGTCAAATGCATATGTAGGCATCGTAACAGATTGACATCATAACACCAATTGAAGGAAACCCTCATGACCCATATGCGCCCCCTCGACCCCGCTTTCCCGATCGACCGCCAGGTCGCCATCGATGCCACCGCCGTCGTGCTGGTGAACGTCTTCACGCTCGACAAGGCCGACGAGCAGACCTTCCTCGACGTCTGGCAGGACGACGCCGTGTTCATGAAGCAGCAGCCGGGCTTCATCTCGACCCAGCTTCACCGCGCGATCGGCGACAGCCCGACCTACCTGAACTATGCCGTGTGGGAATCGACCGCCGCCTTCCGTGCCGCCTTCACGCATCCGCAGTTCAGGGCGAAGATCTCGGCCTATCCGTCCTCGGCCGTCGCGTCGCCGCATCTGTTCGAGAAGGTCGCGGTGCCGGGGATCTGCGTGGCCTAGCCGAAGCGGCAAGGATGACGCCAAACGCAAGGGCGTGCCTCGGCAGCTAGGCAAGCCTATTAGCTTCGACTAGTACCTTCGGAGGTGGAAGGCTTGAGGGCGTCATCCGATGAAGGTCAACGTACTCTACGCGCACCCGGCGGCTGACAGCTATTTGGCGTCGCTTCACCAGCGCATCGTCAAGACGCTCAAGGCGAGAGGCGACGAAGTCATCGACTTCGACCTGTACAAGATGGGTTTCAATCCGGCGATGCTGCCCGAGGAATGGCGTGGCCATTACGATCCCTCCCAGGTGCCGAAGGATCTGCAGGTCTATGTCGATGCGCTGTTATGGGCAGAGGCATGCGTCTTCTGCTTTCCGACCTGGTGGTCGGGCATGCCCGCCATACTGAAAGGCTATTTCGATCGCGTATGGCGCCCAGGCATCGCTTACGAGGTGCCGCCCGATGACGGCCTGATCAAGCCTTCGCTGCTCAATATCCGCCGCATGGGCGTGGTCACCACATGCGGGTCGCCGTGGTGGTACACCCAACTCTATATGCAGAACCCCGGAAAGAAGGTGCTGCTGCGCGGCCTGAAGACCATGTGCGGCCGGGACGTGCGGCATCTGTACCTGTCGCGATACTCCGTTCACAGCATATCGGACGAAAAGCGGGAAATGTTCGCGCGCGAGGTGGAGCGTCGCTTCGATACGTTCTGAGTTCCATTGCCGTGCCCGGCACGATCTTCGGGGAAGAGGCATCACAACCAGGCCGCCTGAATGTGTCATGTCGGATTCAACTTTCGGCCTGCTCGCGCCTCGCGGCACTGAAAACCTCGCGGGCGGCATCGGCGTTCAAGACAGCGATGGCAAGCCCGACGATGATATCGGGCCAGGCCGAATTCCACAGGAATGCCGTGACCAGACCGGCAGCGATGATCGCTACGTTGGCAAGGACATCGTTGCGCGCCGACAGGAACGCGGCGCGGGAGAGGCTTCCTCCATGATGGCGATAACGCGCGAGCATGAGTGCGCATGACAGGTTCACGAGGATCGCACCCATCGCCGTGAGAGTGAGTGGTACGGGCGAGGGCGGAACCGGAAGATGGAGCTTTTGCCATGCGGTCCATAGCGTGGCCAAAGCCGGGACCAGGAGTACGCCGGCGAGCAGCATTCCAAGCCGCGCCCGATTGCGGGCCGCCCAACCCAGCCCGACCAGGATCAGGAGATTGATCGACGCATCCTCCAGAAAATCGATGCTGTCGGCAAATAGCGATACGGACCCGATCCGGACGGCAATGGCAAATTCTATCCCGAAATAGGCAAGGTTCAGGATCGCCACCAAACGCACGATCCTGCTCAGGTTGCCAGTCATGTTTTTGCTACATCAACGAGGCGATCGCCAGGCGATTCCTGGCGACGTTCGGCTTGCTGTCGCCAACATATTCGACGTTCGTGTCGATGAGCCGGTCACCGTCGATCCCAGCCGCGGTCAGGATGTCCACGATCGCCTTCGCACGCTGCCTGGCCAGTGCCTTGTTTGTCTTTGCGGCATTGGCGCCTTTGAATTCCTTGGCCGCCAAGGCCGTCAGTTCGACGTTGCAGCGCGAGTCCTTGATGCTCGCGGCGAACTTCTCGAGGTCATTCTTGATCCGCGATGAAATCACAGAGGACTGGCTGTCGAAAAACAGATGGACCTGGACAGCTGCGCGTCTCTCATATTGCCGGCACGATATGCCTTGCTTCGGCAAGGTGTACACGATCGCGCTCCGCGCCGTGTTCGTGTTTGTGGCGCTGTCGTCGACCCAATGCGAGAGCGCCAGCACCATTTCCGGCTTGACGCCTTGTACCTTGAGGAAGTCGCTGGTCGCGTTCAGCCTGCGGCCGGCAATGCCGTCAGCCTTGTCGTAGCCACCTTCTTTGCTCGCCGTCGCATAGAGCCTGTAGCCGCAATCCTTCCCGGCGTCCTTGATGAAAGCCTTCAACGCGTTGGCGGAATCCTCCGCTATCTTGCCGTCGCCCTTCTTGAAGAGGACGCGATAGGAGTTCCACTGCGTGCAGTTCGGGCCAACGTCGCGTTCCTGGGCGACTGCGCTGAAAGTTACCGTACTTGCGACAGCGCTAATAAAGGCCAGAACAAGAATGAATGATTTCTTCATTTTCTTGGCGCCTCCTGCTGCGGCTTAGTCTAACGCCCCGCTCTTTACTGCGGCAAGGTGGGCAAACCGCGGCCGGCGTTCGTCAGTCCCACACGAGCAGCAGCTTGCGCCAGAAGGCATTGGACGGCATCGACTTGGAGCCGCGCGGCAGGCGGATGGCCAGATAGATCGTCAGCCATTTGCGATCTATCTCGCGGATCGAGACTTTCAAGTCTTGCAGCTCGAAAGGTCTCGAAACCCGTGTCCATCCGGAGAAGGCGAGGGCGCCGGTCGGGGCATCGCCTTTCCAGGAGAGCTTTTCCTCCGGCTTGCCCAGCGCCATGGCGAACTCGAAAGGAGACGCCTCCTCATGAGCGATCTCTACCGTTGCCACGACGCTTCTGGCAAAGGCCGGGAAGGCTGAATTGAGCGCGGCGACGACCGGGCCATGCGTGTTCGGCCGCAGGAATATGCCGCCACTGTCGCCGGCGACGAGCAGCGTCGGCAGGTCGGAGGGATGGTTGGTGACGAGCGCCGCATGCTTGAGCTCGTCATTGGTTATCCGGCGCATGCGCTGGCGCTGTTGCGGCGCGTTGAGACGCGGGTGTCTCGCGCCGTTCGAAACCGCATGGCGAACCTGGATGCTCGAAAAGCCTCCCAGCACGCGGCTGCCGGCAGTCCGTACCGCGAGCAGCAGGTCGCGCCTGGCAAACGACGGCGAGCTGACGGCCGCCTGGATCTCGCGCGCCTCGTGCGCCCGGCTGACATCCGCCCAGCCGCTCCCGCCATTGCTCTCCAGCACCTTGGCGAGGTCGCCGAAGGTCTGGTTTTCCGCGTCGACGATCGCCAGCTGGAACTGCGCGGGCTCGGTCAGGTCCTCGTCGAGATAGACCCAGCAGCTCGCGCCGATGGCGCCCGGCGGGCAGACGCCCTTCAGCAAGGCCATGGTGATGTTGCCGCCCTTGGCTTCGAGAAACAGCTGATCCGGCGATTGTTCGACATAGCTCAGCGGATTGGCATCGGCATCCGGATGTGAACCGACATGCGCCAGGCGCAGCGGCTCGACGGAAAGGTAGTGCTCGCGATAGAGCGAGGAATGCAGTTCCGGCACGGTTTCGTCGGCGGCTGCCTTGAGCATGTCGACCACGCCAAGCGTAAAGTCGGATCGCCCCGCATGGGCGAGCAGCGAAATCGCGGTGTCCGCCCGGCCTTCACGGGCCGCGATCTCGGCCAGCAGCTGCATCGCGTCCGGGGCATTGGCGGAACCCGCGCTCAGCCTCAGATACCGCTCGTCCTTGACCCGCAGTTCCAGATTCCAGAGGTTGAGGTCCTTCTCGTGGCTGGCCGTGTTCGAGCTGATGCCGAGCTGCACGAACATGTCCGTTCGCGCGAATTTGTGCTTGCGGAAGACCTCGATGATCGGCCTGCGGTTCCTCAGCCACTCGGCATTCCGGTTCATGCCTGTCGGCGCCGACCGGTACCAATAGAGCGGCTCTGGCACGGTAACGACCTCCAGGCCGGCGAGGTCGGCGCGCAGGAAGAATTCCCAATCGCTCGCGGAAAAGCCGCGCTCTTCGTTGAGATAGCCGATCTTGTCGAACACCTCGCGCCGGAACATCGCATTGGCATCGCCATAGGGATTGGTGATCAGGGCGATGTCGGTGGGGCCGCCGACCGGGAAATAGAGCATGTAGCCGCTCTTGGTATCCGGCGGCACGAAGGGCTCGTTGAGCCACTTGGCAAAGGTCGTGCATATATCGGCGCCGGAGTTCTGCATGCCGGCGACAAGCGTGCTGACGGCGTTCGGGAACAGCGCATTGTCGTCGTCCAGGAACAGGATCAGCGAGCCTTTGGCGGCGCGGATGCCGGTGTTGCGCGCCTTGCCGAGGAAGCCGTTCTTTTGCCTAATGATCCGCCAGCCGCGCTGCTCGAACTCCGGTTCGAGTTCCGCCAGCAGCCGAACCGCGTCCGGATCGGTGCTGCCGTCGTCGACAACGACCAATTCGATGTTCGGATAGTCCTGGCGGCGAACCGAGGCGATCGCCTGCGGCAACAGCGGCGCCCGGTTGTAGTGCGCGGTGATGATCGAAACCAGCGGCGGCCGGCTGCGGCGCGGGCTCGCGGTCTTGCGCGGTTCGCGGCCGAATTTCTCGTGCAGCCGGCTCCAGGCCTTGGCGCGGGCCTCGCGCCCATGCAGCGGCTTCGCCGCGACGATCGAGCGGTTTTCCAGCACCGTCGCGATTTTGGCCGCGATGGCGGAAGCGGCAGGCGCCATCAGGACGGCATCGGCCGACTTTGGCTGCAGCATGTCGCGTACGCTGCCGACATCGGTGGCGACGAACGGGATCTCCTCATCGATGCAGGCCACCACATCCATCGGCAGCTGTGCCGCCGCATGGGTGATCGCCACCAGCGCATGGCTCTGCCGCAGATACCTGAAAATGTCCGGCTCGTCGCGAATCGGCAGCAGCTTGAGCTTGAACGGCCATTGCTGCGCGCGCCGCACGATCATGCCGCCCGAATGCTCGCCAAGCACATGCCCGAAGGCGCCCACGACAGTCACCGCCAGATCGGTGATGCCGCTGTCGGCCAGACGGTCGAGCGCATCGCAAAACAGCGTCAGGCCGCCGCGCGCTTCGGTCCCCGAGAAATGAACCACTTCCGTGGTCAGCCGCTGTCGCGGCCGATAATGATCGGAGTGGAAGTTCGAACGCCATTCCTCCGGCACCAGCGGAGCGGCAACATGGCGGCTGGCCGGCAGCTTCCACCCCGCCTTGGTCATCCAGTCGAGCAGTGACTGGCCGCTGACGACGAGATGGTCGCAGGTCTCGGCCGAAATCCGTTCCATATGCGCGACGGTCATCTGCTCCTTGCGCTCGACCGCCCGACCGTTCGCCTGCAGCTTCCACATCAGCGGTTCGTGGGCGAGCACGACGATGGCGGGAGGATCGGGAAAGACGCCGGTGCGCTTGGCAACGGTCGGGAAATGCGCCAGTCCGCCTTCGAGCGCGAAATAGACGACATCGAACGCGTTCTGCTTGAGATAGTGGTAGACGGCCACGGAGTGCTTGTCGCTCGAATCGTACCCACGCAGCAATTCGGGCGATGGCGGCAACAATTCGAGCCGAACCAGGAAATTGTCGAAACACCATTTGCCGAGCCTGGCGATCTCCTGCTCGTTCGGCTGGGTGCCTGTGGGGCTCGGCACCCAGAGCAGCGTCACCGTATCGCCGGTCGCCGCCAGATGCTGCGCCAGCGCGTAGGTCGCCGACCCGGGATCGGCGGTCACCGTTGAGCCGAACTCGACCTCCGAAACGATGCATACATTGCGCGGCTTCCGGCTTGCCTGCCGCTTGCCTTTGGGCGCCGTGCCTGCCTTCGAACCAACGCTCAATCGGTCCCCCTATCGGTCCACTGTCAGCCTGCCGCCGCGCTCGAAACAGTCTTGCCAACAGTTGGATAATACTTTGATAATTGTTTTGCGGCTCACAATAGCGCTCCCACGCGTTCGCGTAACCGGATTGATGACGTTCCGATGGTTGGCCTGCAATCCCCAAAACACCTCGCGCGACTGGACGAGCGGCCGATCGACATGGCCGCTGGCGAGATCCTGTGCTTTGTCGGACTGCGCAACGAAGCGACGTTGCTGCCCAAGCTTCTCGATCACTATCGCGGCCTCGGCGTCGATCGGTTTTTCTTCCTGGACAACGGCTCCACCGACGGTACGCGCGAACTGATATTGGAGCAGGCGGACAGCCACTGCTTCCACACCGAGGGATCGCATTTCGCCGAAAACATCGATCCACCGCGGTGGATCAACACGCTGATGAACGTCTTCGGCACCGGCCATTGGTGTCTGTCGATCGACGCCGACGAACTGCTCGTCTACCCGGATTTCGAGCGGGTGGATCTGCATCGGCTTTGCGATTATCTCGACGCGACCGGCTCGGAAGCGGTGATTGGCTCCATGATCGACATGTACGCCGACGGCCCATTGGCCGAGTGCAGCTATGACGGCAAGATCCCGCTTATCGAGGCCTCACCCTATTTCGATCCGGAGCCGGGTTGGCTGCGTGCGCGTGACGGCTTGTATCCGCCGCAGCAGATGTTCGGCGGCGTGCGGGAGCGCGTCTTCTGGCACGGCCGGTTCAAGCAGACTTTTCCACCGTGCCTGAGCAAGGTTCCGATCGTGCGATGGGAGCGGGGCAGGCACTATCACGTGGCGCAGCACACGATCAGCAAGGTCCGGTTCAGCGAACTCCGCGTCGCGCTGCTGCACTTCAAATTCGTCTGGGGCTTCCGCCAGAAATCAGCGTCGTCGCTGAGCGAGAACACGCAGCTTAAGGAAAAGACGCTCGAGGAGCGCGCCGCCTACATGGAGGCGCTGGAGCGCAATCCGAAACTGTCGCTCCGGAACCATCGCTCCGTTCGCTATCACGACGCCGCGCAGCTTGTGGACCTCGGCTGGATGAAAACCTCGGATCGCTACGCCGAGTTCGTCGCAAACGCCGTCGGGCCGCGCCAAGGCACGGCCACCTGACATAGCGAACTGGAAACTGCGGCGGGACTTATCCGCCGTAGCCGCCGCCACCCTCTCCATGATCTCCGCCGTCGCCATCCGGACCGAACTGCGCCAGGCTGTTCAAAGCAAGCGCTTTGCATGCCGTCGGAGCATTCGGATAGCGATGCAGATAGTCCTCGAGCGCCTCGATCGTGCCGATCCTGAGGGCCTGCTCACATGCGAGCTCGGCCTCCTTGACCCCGACTTCGAATTGCGCCTGCGCCGCGCCCGAGAAAGCGACGCTTACACCAAGAATACTAAGCCCACCCAACAGTAGCGATTGGATCTTACGCATAACTAACCCCTTTCACCACGCACCATATTGAATTTATTGTTTTGTTAGCATTTTGTCAACCATAACTGCGGGTGTGCCGTGCCCCATCCTGGCGCAAGGTTAACGTCCGAATCCGCCGCGAAGGCGCTAGTCGCTGAACAATACAAGCTGCCGAAAGAAGGCATTGGTCGGCGAACCATTCGGCCTTCCCGCGAAACGAACCGCAAGCGCGATCGAGAGCGGCATTTTGCGCCGCGCGCGAAGCGCCGCCACCAGCGAGTGGCGCACGAATTTTTCCTCGACGGTCGTCCAGCCTGAGAAGGCAAAGGTCTGGGAGGCGATATCCCCCTGCCAGTCTATGGTTTGATCGGGGCGGGCAAGCGCAAGCGCGAAGTCCAATGCCGACGCGTCGGCATGCGCGATCTCGACCGTTGCCTCCACCCTTCGAAAGAAGGGCGGAAAATGGAGATCAAGCGAGGCCGCGACGACGCCGTCCGCGTGCGGGCGCAGGAACACGCCGCCACCATCCGGCGCGACAAGCAACAGTGGCAGGGCCGAGGCGCGTGGCGTCAGCAACCTGGCGCTCCGCAGCACTTCGTAGGCGAGGGTGGTTGAACCGCCGCCGTCGCGCGGACGACCGGGGGCATCAACGGCCATGGTGGCAGGCCGTCCAAGCAGGCCGGCCACGGTCTCGGGACGGCCGATCGAGCCGGCAATGCCCGCCAGTTTCTTCAGGGCCACATCGCTGTTCGGCTCGAGATCGCAGAGCTCCAGATAGTCTCGATAGGCGGGTGTGTACCTCAGGTTTTCGCGCGCGCTTTCCAGTTCGGATCGCGTCGTGTTCTGGGCGATGGCGAGCTGGTAGAGCGGCCCGGCGCCATCGAACTGGCCGGAGCCAAATGTCTCCAGGACAGGGCGGCGATTATCGTACCAGTTCGATGTCCGGAACATGCTATCCGGTTTCGAGCGGTACCAGTAGAGCGGCTTCGGGATCGGCCTGATCTTCAGCCCGGCAAGCGAGGCTCGCGCAAAGAATTCCCAGTCGTGCACGGCGTAGCCAGGCTCTTCGACCAGGAATCCGATCCGCGAGAAGACCGACCGGCGCACCATCGCATTGGCGTCGCCATAGACGTTGTGGATCAGGCCGAGCGCGTCGGGGCCGCCGAGCGGCAGATACTGGATCAGCCCGTCGGCCCGCTTCTCCGGCACGACGTCCTCGTAGAAAATCAGCTGGAACGCCGTGCAGATGTCCGCGCCCGTTGCTGCCATGGCGCGCACGAAATGGTCCACCGCCTCCGGGAACAATGCGTTGTCGTCGTCCGCGAACAGGATCAACTCGCCCTTGGCGGCGCGAACGCCGGCGTTTCGCGCCGCGCCGAGATGCCGGTGCGGCCGGCGCAGGATCTTCCATCCGCGCCGGCGGAAGTCCGGTTCCAGCGCATCCAGCAATCGCCTGGCCCCGTCCTGGTCGCTGCCATCGTCGACCAGCACCAGCTCGAGATCCCGGTAAGTCTGCGCTTCGATCGCCGCGATCGCCTGTTTCAGATAGAGCGGCCGATTGCGATGGGCCATGACGATCGAAACCAGCGGCGATGGGCCGGCGCCCCTGCGGGTCCGCTTGCGCGGCGCTTCGCGCGTATCCAACCAGGCCTGGCGATTTTGGCGCACGATCCGCTGGGGGCGTGGCGGGCTGTCGAGCGCGGCCGAAATCGCCCGCGCCAGCGCGGCGGGATCGGGATCGACCAGCCCGGGCTGACCGGCCTCGGCGATCCAGGCCTCGGCGTTCGCGCCAACATTGGTCGCAACGACCGGCAACCCCGCCGCGATGCAGGCAGCGACGACCCCGCCGGTCGATGCCGCCCGCGCGGGAACGACAGCGAGCCCCCCGGTCCGCGCGGCGTGGTCGAGCCTTGCGTTCAGGTCGGCGTCCGGCAAAAGGTTGAGCTTGAACGGCCATCGCTCGGCGCGCCGCAGAAGCAGTCCGCCGCTATGCTCGCCCATGATCCTTCCGAACGGGCCGAACGCGGTGACCGTAAGGCCTTCGGGCGCGGTCGGCGCGAGGGTGTCCAGCGCATCGCAGAGCAGCGTCAGGCCATCGCGAACCCGCCACCCGGCGAGGACGACGAGTTCGCTCGCGCTTTTCCTGGCAATCGGCGTGCGTGCGCCGGCCGCGTCGCGCGGATCGCGCAGCAGCGGCGCCACTGTCGCCTTCCTGACCTTCCAGCCCCGCGACAACATCCATTTTCGCAGGGCGGCCGACGCACAGACCGTGCTGTCGGCCATCTCGGCGCAGTATTTTTCCATATGGGCGACGGCAATCGCCTCGGTACTGTCCATGAACGCCTTGTCGGCTTCATCGGCCCACTCGCTGGGGGCATGGGCGACGGCCACGATGGGCGGTGCGGCGAACGCCGCCGTCTCGGCCGCGAGCAAGGTGAAGTAGGGCAATCCGCCCTCGAGCGGCGCATAGACCAGGTCATGGCCGGACCGCTCCAGGTAGTGCAGCAGGGCGGCCGACCGGCTCTCGGGCGTCGCCAGCCAAGGAAGCAGCTGATCCGATCGGTCGAGGACCTGCAGCCGGATGGAGGCCGCCTCCAACTCGCCGCGGTGTGTCGCCACCACCTCGGAAGACGGCGCGTCCGGGCCCGGCACCCAAACCAGGGTGACGTCGTCGCCGTCTCCGGCGAAGAGCCTGGCCAGCTCGGGCATGGCAGCATCGTCCTCGCCGCGACGGCCGATCACGCTCGTCACGACGCAGACGCGGCGAGGCTTGCCTTCCGGCTCCACCGGCCCCAGCTCCTTGCCACCAACGACCATCGAAATTCCCTGTTCGGTCCCGCCGACAGCGCCCTTCGCGACGCGGTCCACCCGCCATTATGCCCGCGTCAGGTTTACTTTTCGGTGATCATGCTTTTGCGCCATCGGTAAACCAACTCGTCAAGCAGGTGCTAAAATGACTGTGCAAACAATCGACTGTTACAACTTTAGCGACCCGGCATAAGCAATCTTTACGGCTCCTGGCTAGTCATGACGGCATATCAGGAGGCGCAAATGAAAACGACAATGAAGTTTCTCGGTGCGCTCGTCGTAATGGGCGCAACGGTCTCGGCGAGCTCCGCCGACCAACTTTTGCGGCCGCGCATCAACCTCGGCAGTGCCAACGTCAAGACGATCAGCGGCGACCGCGGCGGCTATGTGATCGACTATGCTATCCGTGCGCTGAAGATGCGCCGCAGCGGCACCTTCGTGCGTTTCAACGGTGCGTGCGACTCGGCCTGCACGCTCTATCTGTCGATGCCCAAGAGCAAGGTGTGCGTCACGCAGCGCGCGTCTTTCGGCTTCCACCTGCCCTATGGCGCAGGGGCGCGGGGCAACCAGGTCGCCGCCAATTTCATGATGAAGAACTATCCGGGCTGGGTTCGCGGCTGGATCGCCAAGCGCGGCGGACTGAAGGGTTCGATCGCGACCATGACATATGCGGATGCCAGCCGCTTTCTGCCGACATGTCCTTCCGAGCAGCGCGGCACGACCATTGCCAGCTTCGGCCCGACGCGCCTGCGTGGCGGCTGATCCTGCGAACCAGTACTGAAAGGCATTGACGGGTGGCGGGCGCAGGCCCGCCACAGCCGATTCATGCCCGCGGCTGCCCGCATTTGATCCAAGAAGTCATTGGTGTATTTTCGAAGCCGTCTTATTCGTCACGGGCCTGGTGCGAATGCAGTCTTGCCAAAAGTTCGTGCTTCTCGCCTCGCAAAGGACAGGATCGCAAGCGCTCAACCGCCATCTCAACCAGTATGAGGGGATGGTGATGCATGGCGAGATCTTCAACGCGGGCTTTGTCGGCTTGCGCAGCGACTACCACGAGAAGCTGAGCCTGCCGCGTGAAGGCGTCGAGATGCGCGACGCCGACCCAGAACAATTCATAGCGCGGATTTTCGACGACCCGGCGGCCCGCTTTGTCGGCTTCCACATATTCCCCGAACAGACGCGCCCCGCCATTCTTCCGGTTCTGGAAGACCAGAGCGTCAAGAAACTCTGGCTCGTCAGGAACCCGGTCGCGTCGTACGTTTCATTGCTCGAGGCGGAGGCGTCCGGAGTCTGGGCGGTTCATGCCTCGGATCCGCTGCCCGCCGGCGACTACCGGAAAAAGGTGCGTTTCGACATCGACCGCTTCAATGCCTATCTCCACGAACTGAACCTGTTTCGGGCCAAGATCAAATCCGTACTGTTCGAAACCGGGCAGCCCTATTTCCCGATCCACTACAGCGACATCGCCGATCCGCTGGTCGGCAACGCGATCATAGCCTATCTCGGCGGCTCTCAGCGCCTCGACCGTTTCGAGACCGACATCCTGAAGCCGCCATCGCGCCCGTTCGCCGAGCGCATCGAGAATTACTGGGAATTCACCGCCTACTTCAGGGCCATTTCCACGGAAGCCCTCTACGCTTTCGGGTGAGGTCAACGCGTCCGGTTAACCAGTTCACGACAAGTTTGGTTAACGAATACTTGATTTTGTTGACTCTTTTTTAGCTCGGACCGATTCTGTCATGGGGGTTTGAAGGCTTTCGGCCGTGGCTGGGCCGAAGCGCAAACTGGCGGCGGATAGTCCTATGAGTGTTTTCGCGATTGCCGGCGTCATTGGCGGCACGGGCTGGGCGAGCCGTTCCGGCACGCCGGGCAGGGCATTGCCGTGAGCGGCCGTATGGTGTCGAACGAGCCGCCAGCGTCGTCGCGGGACACGCGCTTCCGGCGCATGAGCCTGCAGATCATTTGCACAGGCTTGTTGTCGTGGCTGCTTCTGGGCGTCTACCGGGGCGTCATCGTCGATCCGCAAACGACGCTTGGCGGCCTTGTCGCGTCCATGCCCAAGGGACTGGCATCGAGCTACTACGACCTGATCGTCATGGCGTCCCTGACCGTGACGGCCTTGATCCTTCTTTTTCCGGTCAAGGCCAGCCGGCTTGGCTGCGCTGTTGTCGGCTTCATTTTCTACCTCGCCGTCCTGGTGTCGCTGGGCTGGGGCTTTGCCAACATAAATCTCGTCAAGATGCTGGGCGAACCGTTCACCTTCCAATGGCTGGTCTATGGCGACTTCCTGCAGAATGCCGACGCCCGGAACGCCATGGGCGACGCGCTCAACACCAGGGACGTCGCCATCGTGTCGTTGTCCATCCTTCTGGTGCTTGTCCTAGGCTACGCGGCGGCCAGACTGTGGCTGCGGCTCGGTGTCGTCGGTCACAGGGTCCTTCTGGCCACGCTCGTGCTGGGCGTCGCCGGCGCCTTGGCCGGCACGGCCTATCACGTGCATGCGGAAGCGCTGCCAGCGGCGAAGATCGACAATCCGATCGTGCATTTCGTCGAATCGGCCCTGCTCAGTCCGACGCCGGTGGTCCTGACGATGAACGCCAGCGCCAATGACCCCGACACCGCCAGCGTCGCGGAGCGGCCGCCGGAAACCTCGAGCTTCAAGGCGCCAGTACCGAACCCGATCAAGAACGTGCTGATTTTCATGATGGAGTCGGTGCCATCCAAATATATCGAGACCTTTGGCGGTAAATACCCCGTCACGCCAAACATAAAAAGCTATGCGGCGGATTCCGTGCGCTTTGACAACATCTATGCGCATGCCCCTTCCACGCACTACTCGCTATTTTCTCTGTTTACCTCGATGTACAACGACATCTCATACTACGGCATGACGATGCAGCACCCGTATCTGCCGCTGGACTCGATCTCCAACATCCTTTCCGCGCACAGCTTTCGCACCGGCTTCTTCTGGAGCGCGGATTCCCGGTTCCAGCGCGTCGACGAATTCCTGCTCAACAAGGGGCTTGATACGATCCAGGATTATCGCGGGCAGAAATGCGCCACTCCCACCTTCAAGCTCAGTTCCGAGCAGTGGAAGAATATGGATTACAACAGTGATCTGTGCACGGCGCAGTCGACCATCGACTGGATGAACAAGGACGAGGGCAATCCTTTCTTCGCCATCATGTTCACGGCGATGACCCATTATCCCTACATCACCGACAGCCCGATGTTCTCGAAGATGGCGCCGTCCTCCCACACCGGGCTGGTCCACTACTCGGACGACGAAAAATTCAATGCCTACCTCAATGCCCTCAAGGTCGGCGATACGGCGCTTGGCGAAATCCTCGAGTCGCTGAAGCAGTCGGGCAAGCTCGATTCAACGTTGGTCGTGATCCTTGGCGATCATGGCGAGGCGTTCGGCGAGCATGACGACTATGTCCATGCCAGCGCGATCTATGAGGAGAACGTCCACATCCCGCTGATCATGATCAACAAGCATCTCTTCCACGATCAGGTCGTACATTCCGTCGGCGGCATCGTCGACATCGCCCCGACCATCCTCGACATACTCGGTCTTCCGCTGCCCAAGCAGTGGCAGGGGCGCAGCCTGTTCAGCGAGCAGCGGCCGAACAAGACCTTCTTCTTCAATCCCTGGGCTGGCTTCCTGTTCGGCTACCGCGAGGACGACCGCAAGGTCGTCTTCAACGCGACCACCGGCAAGGTCGAGCAGTACGACCTCAAGGCCGATCCCGACGAGCGGACAAATCTCTTCAACGACGCCAGCGATCGCAACGCGCTGCTGCAGCCAATCGCCGGATGGGTGCAGTCGCAGCGGCGGCGCGTCGCCGATCTGGTCGCTGCCGAGGCCAAAGACACTGCGCGCTGCACCGTCACCAACCTGGAGATCGACGCCACCGGCACGGAGTTCGAAGGACCGCCGCGCCTGGATGTCCTGGTGGATGGCAAGCCCGTCGCCCAGATCAACGTTTCGGGCGTGCAAAGCAAGGCCATAACGCCCGACCAGATCGGCGCCGAGCTGCAGGCGGCGTCGGCCGATGCGAAGCCATTCTTCGTCGACCTCAGCGCCGTGGCCAGTCCGCATTTGATCGAGCTTCGCTTTGCCAATGATCTGTGGGCCGGGCAGGGCAAGCCAGGCGATCGCAACCTGTTCATCAAGAGCATTAAGGTGAACGGCCAGCTGGTCCCAAACAGCAGGCTGCATATCGACAACCGGGCCACCGGCTACACCGATGGCAGCGGCACCAGCATGTACAACAACGGCTCGCTATGGGTCGGCGGTCCCTTCGTCGACGGATGCGTGTAGGAGCGAGGATCTGCGTACCGCGTTGACGCGCCGCCTTCCGAGGGCGGGCAGCAAAGCCAATAGGTGGCATTTTAACAATATCTGGCGCAATGGCGAAAGACGGTGCTCACCACGCCGCTTGCCCGAATTTTAATCAGCGTCGACTAATATGGAAGGGCAGTGGAAAAGAGCGGCTGGCGTTCAAGCCGCCGCTCGCGACACTGATCCTTCGCCGGGGGGCGCGAGCCGAGGGCGAGAGGCTGGCGCAGGCCTTGCGCCTTACCTCTTGCCCTCCGGCCGCCATTCCTGCCGGTACCAGTCGACGAATTTCCGCAGGCCTTCCTCGATCCGCACCTTCGGCCTGAAACCGAAATCCCGCTCCAGCGCGCTGGTGTCGGCATAGGTTTTTTCGACCTCGCCGGGCTGCAGGGGCAGGTTGTCGCGTATCGCCTTGACGCCGAGCAGGCTCTCCAGCGTGTCGATGAAGCGGCCGAGATGCACCGGCTGGCTGTTGCCGATGTTGTAGAGCCTGTGCCGCGGGCCGTCGGACGCGGGCGGCTTGTCGAGGACGGCGACGACGCCCTCGACAATGTCGTCGATATAGGTGAAGTCACGCCACATCTCGCCATGGTTGAAGACGCGGATCGGCTTGCCGGCGAGCATCGCCTCGGTGAAGATCCAGCTCGCCATGTCTGGCCGGCCCCACGGGCCATAGACGGTGAAGAAGCGCAGGCCCGTCTGCGGCAGGCCGAACAGATGCGCGTAGGTCGAGCTCATCAGCTCGTCCGCCTTCTTCGTCGCCGCGTAAATCGACACCGGGTCGTCGACGCGGTCGCTCTCGGCGAACGGCACTTTCGTGTTGCCGCCATAGACCGAGCTCGACGAGGCATAGACCAGATGCTCGAGCCCGGAGGAGGCCCGGCAGAGCTCCAGGATTTCGAGCTGCCCGGCGATGTTGGCGTGGATATAGGCGCGCGGATTTTCGAGCGAATAGCGCACGCCCGCCTGCGCCGCCAGATGCACGATGCCGCGCACCGGCCGCTTGCCCAGCGCTGCCGCCAGGGCGGCGCAAGTTCCATGGAAGTCCGGTCAAATCATGACGCCGGGCGACGCCAGCCGTCACTTTCCTGTTCATCCGGCCGCGGCCGCGCAACATAGGCCGACGCCCCGTTCGCCTCGTGATAGACGCGCGCCAGCATTTCCGCCAGCACGCCGGACGTCACCATCTGCACTCCGGCGATGAGCAGGAAGAAGCCGGCGAACAGCATCGGGCGCGTGCCGATGTCCTGGCCGAGGAACAGTTTCACGCAGAAGAGATAGGCAAGCACCAGCGAACCCAGCGCGCCGAGCACGATGCCGATGCCGCCGAAGAAATGTCCGGGCCGGGTGCGGTAACGCATGAAGAAGTACATGAACACCAGGTCGAGCACGACCCTGAAGGTGCGCGAGATGCCGTATTTGGACTGGCCGTAGATGCGCGCATGATGCGTCACCACTTCCTGCGCGATGCGCCGCGGCGTCGTCACCGTCGCCAGCCAGGCCGGGATGAAGCGGTGCATTTCGCCATAGAGCCGGACGCTGCGGATGACGCTGCCGCGGAAGACCTTCAGGCTGCAGCCATAATCCTTCAGCCGCACGCCGGTGACGCGCCCGATCAGCCTGTTGGCGATGCGCGAGGGCAGCCGGCGCATCCAAAAGCCCTCCTGGCGGTCCTTGCGCCAGCCGGCCACGAGATCGAGGTCCTCGGTCAGCAGGCGATAGACCATGCGCGGTATGTCGAAAGGATCGTTCTGCAGGTCGCCGTCGAGGGTGGCGATGACGTCGCCGCGCGCGGCATCGAGCCCTGCCTGCATGGCAGCGGTCTGCTTGTAGTTGCGCACCAGCTCGACCGCATGCACATGCGCCCCGTAATGCGCCGCCAGGCGGCGGATTTCGTTTGCCGTCGCGTCGGTGCTGCCGTCATCGACGAGCACGACCTCCCAGGGCTGGCTATAGTGCTCCATCGCCTGGTGAATGCGCGCCAGCAGCGGCTCGACATTCTCGGCCTCGTTGTACATGGGCACGACGATCGACAGCATATGTTCCGGCATGACCGCGCCGTCGGGCAAACCTGACGCAGGGATGGGCAGCAGGCTCATAGCGAGGGCTTCCTTGCAGGTTCCGCCGCCGGGCTTTCCGGCAGCGTCGATTTGGAGGGGAACAGCCAGGCGATCGCGCCGGTGGCGATCGCCGAGCCGAAGATGAACAGGTGCAGCGCCAGCGCCGCCTGCAGGCCGCTCTTCATGGCGATGCCGGAGGTGAGCAGCGCCGCCGCCGCGCCCGCCTCATAGGTGCCGAAGCCGGCAACGCCCTGCACCGGCAAGATGGCGGCGCCCTCGGCGCCGACCACGCCCGGAAAGGCGGTCGTGAAGGATGTCCCCAGCATCAGCGCCAGCAGCCAGGCCTGAACGGAAAGCTTCAGCGCCCAGTTGGCGACCGTCCACCACCAGCCATAGCGCGAGCGTCCGGTCGCTTCGGTGAAGATGTCGCGAATGCGGCCGAGCTTGGCCACCAGCCGGCCCCGCCCGTCCCAGTCATGCGGCGCGCGCGCCCAGCGCGGCAGGTACCAGGCGGCGGCGATCAGCGCCGCGATCCCCGCGGCTCTCAGCGCTGGGTGCAACCCTGGCCAGACCAGGCAAGCGAGGATGCCGACGACGAAGGCGTCCTGCAGCCTGAACCACAAAAGCGAGGCGCTGGCGCGCATGATCGAGATGCCGAAGACCTGGCGCAAAAGCAGCGGAAAGGCGGTCTCGCCGCCGCGGAAGGGCACGACGTTGATCATCGCATTGTGGATCAGGATGACGCGCAGGCAGGCGCCGAAACGACCATGCACCTCGTCGCGGAATTCGTCGCAGACGCGCAGCGCCCGCAGCCCATAGGTAACGAACAGAGTAAGGGCGACAGCCACGAAGGTGGCTGGCGTGACGCGGTCGAAGGCATCGCCCACCATCTTCCAGCGCGCGTCGCTGGCAAGCCAGGCCAGCAGCGCCAGGGTAACGACTATCGAGATTGCTCGTTTCAACCAATTCTCCGCAGGCTTTCGCCGCCGCGTTCCGGTGGGCTCATCGGGAAGATCCGAGATGCCCGGCATCGGGTTCCTTGCCGATTGTCCGCGGCCCCTAAGCCCAAAGGTCGCGGCTCCTTGTGGTGGCGGCTGCTCCTATAGACCAGCAGCCTGTTCGAATCCACAAGCTTGGTCCCGCCCGTCGAGACGGTGTCGTGGATCCGTGGGCAACAGCGATTGACACCGCTCCTTGCCTCGCGGTTAATAGCAGGCGGGGGCGGCAACCGCGATGCCTTTGGGGCGAAGGCTTGCGTGTGCGTGTTGGCGCCGGATGGGGGAGGCGAACACCGACATGCGACCGTCTATCATGCCGACAATTCAACGAGCCGGAAGGGGCCGGCCGCTTGCGCGGCACGCCTTGCTGATCGCCCTCGTCGCCTGCAGCGAAATGGCGCTTGCCGGCGTTGCGCACACGGCCGCCGCGAAGGATCGAGCGCCTACCCAGACCGCCACCGTTCCGACGGCGTTCGAGATGCAGCTGTTCTACGCGGACCGCACGTGGAACTGGCAGGATGGAGCCGCCTATTTCGCGCAGGACAGGCGTTTGCGTGCCTGGACCGCCGGACCGGATTCGACCTCCATCGCCGAAGGCAGATGGCTGCTGACCAGCAACGGCAAGATGTGCATGGAGCTCGTCTGGCGGTCCACGGCCTATGCCGCGACGCCGATCCGCACCTGCTTCAGCCATCGCATCCAGGACGGCAACGTCGAGCAGCGCAAGGATCCGGACGGCGGCTGGTACAGCTTCAAGCACGCTTCGGACGATGCTTCCGGGGAGCACCGGAAGTTCCAGGAAGGCGACGCCAAGAACATAGAGTTCGAAACGGCCCGCAAGCTGGTGGATCCCAAGGGCTAAGCAATTGCAGGAAACGCGTGAGGCGGTTTTCCGTCCGGAATTGCGACAAAACAAGAGATAGAGCGGTTCTCCGTTTCGGTGGAAACCGTGACCGTCAGGCACTGGTCGGCCCACCGCAGCAATCAGCAAAAAGAAGAGGCCCGCTGAGCGAGTTTTCAACCCAACTCAGCGAGCCCACGCCCCGACACATTACTCACAGGGACGACTGCCAGCCTTGTGGGCTGGTGTTTACCGGTGCCCGCGCAGCAGTGCGCGGCGCTGTCACGGGATCCGGAGCGGAAATTGCGGGCGCCGGCATTGCCGGGCCGAGACCGAAGAAGGGCGCGGCCGTCCTGACGATGGTGTCGATGTCGGACAGTTCCGCCACGAAGCCCAGTTGCTCGCGCGCCAGGCTCGGATCGGCATAGAGCTCGGCCGGATCGCCGGGACGCCGCGGCCGGTAGACGACCGGAACCGGTCGCGCCGTCATCCGGGCGACCGTTTCCAGGATCTCCCTGATGGAAACGCCGCGGCCGGTGCCGAGATTGACCGACAGGCTGTCGCCGCCCGCTTCCAGATGAATGAGCGCCTTCAGGTGGGCACGGGCAAGATCGCTGACGTGGATATAGTCGCGCACGCAGGTGCCGTCCGCCGTGTCGTAGTCGGTGCCGAAGACCTCGATCGCATCGATCATGCCGGACGCAGCCATCAGCACCCTGGGCAGGAGATGGGTTTCGGGGGTGTGCCATTCACCGAGCTCGCCGTCCGGGTCGGCGCCGCAGGCGTTGAAATAGCGCAGGATCGCGTACTTCATGCCATAGGCCGAGGCATAGTCGCGGATGATCTCTTCGCCCATCAGCTTGGTGCGGCCATAGGGGCTGATCGGGCGCTGCGGCGAGGTCTCGCTGACCGGCAGCGACGCCGGCACGCCGTAGGTCGCGCAGCTCGAGGAAAAGATGATGTTGTCGATGCCGTTTGCCCGCGCCGCGTCGAGCACCGCGATCGTTCCCGCCACGTTGGTCGAATAATAGTCGGCCGGTTCGCTGACCGACTCCCCGACATAGGCCAGCGCTGCGAAATGGATGATCGCCTGCGGCCGGCGGGTCGTGATCGCCCGCTCGAGCGTCCGACGATCGCGGACGTCGCCGACGATCAAAGGACCCCAGGCTACGGACCCCTCATTGCCGCGGCTCAGATTGTCGTACGCCACCGGCAGGTAGCCCGCCTCCGACAGGAGTTTGCAGGTGTGGCTGCCGATGTATCCGGCCCCACCTGTCACCAGGATCGGGCGGCGTTTCATGACGTGACAGCCTCCTTGACGGGCCGGCGACTGCCGAGCAAGGCGTCGAAATACTGCGTGGTATGGGCGAGCCCTTCTCTCAGGCTGATCTTCGGCTCCCAGTCGAGATGCTGCCTGGCGAAGGAGATGTCCGGCTTGCGTTGCTTGGGGTCGTCGACCGGCAGCGGCCGGTGCACGATCCGCGAGCGCGAATTCGTATAGTCGATGACCAGCTCTGCCAGTTCCATGATGGTGAATTCGACGGGGTTGCCGAGATTGACCGGATGGGCGGGCGAAGTTGGGGCGTTCATCAGCCGGATGAAGCCTTCGATGAGGTCGTCGACGTAGCAGAACGAGCGCGTCTGCATGCCGCTGCCGTAGACGGTTATGTCTTCGCCGCGCAGCGCCTGGACGATGAAGTTCGACACCACCCGCCCGTCATCGGGCTGCATGCGGCGGCCATAGGTGTTGAAGATGCGCGCGACGCGCACGTCGATACCGTATGTCCTCGAATAGTCGAAGAACAGCGTCTCGGCCGAGCGCTTGCCCTCGTCATAGCAGGAGCGCGGGCCATGCGTGTTGACGTTGCCGAAATAGCTTTCGGGCTGCGGGTGCACCAGCGGGTCGCCATAGATCTCCGACGTCGAAGCCTGGAAGATCTTGGCATTGTGCCGCCGGGCGAGTTCCAGAAGGTTGATGGAGCCCAGCACGCTCGTCTTGAATGTATGGATCGGATCGGCCTGATAGTGCGGCGGAGAGGCGGGGCAGGCGAGGTTGTATATCTCGTCGACGGCGAGATCCATCGGCAAGGCGTCGACGATGTCGTGCTTGATGCAGGTGAAGAACGGATCGCGATGCATGCCGTTGAGGTTGTAGCGCTTTCCGGTGTGGAAGTTGTCGAGGACGACGACTTCGTATCCGTCATGCAGCAGCCTCTCGCACAGATGCGAACCCAGGAACCCGGCGCCGCCAGCGACCAGCGCCCGGCCGCGATCGGTATTGGCACCCTTGCGACCACCCCTTGGGTCGAGCTTCACGACCTTCATCACCCTGCTCATGACTCCCCCTTACGCAGCACGCGCACCACCACCCCGGCCAAGCAAGAGCGTTGCTCGACCAAGTCCCGAAACAGTAGCGACCCTCAGCGTAAGCCGAGGCGCCATCACCCATGATGTGCGTAAAAACGTCTGAGTTTGCGGGAGCAGTGCCGTACGGCTTATTGGTTGCCGCTCAGCCCGCTATGCCCCGTGAATCGCGATCACGCGTCTGGTTGCCACCATCGCCGATCTTGCTCGCCCAAATTGCACACCCAACGCATATAAAAATATACCTATGGCGATTGTAGTCAACTAAATTAGCGATCCGTTAACCTCATACATTGGTGATTGGTTAATCATGCACCTTACGAATCGGGCTGCCTGCCGGTCCGGAATGGTGGGCGAAATCGGCTGCGGCCCCCGGCGAGGCAGGCTCTCTGGGAGCCTCGCAAAGCTTGTTGGCGAAGGGGCCAGCGGACTTGAAGGTGTCGACTTATCGAACCGGCAAATGCAGCGGGTGTCTGTCTTTCCGTGCGCTGCGGATGTGCTTTGCTCAATCTTGGGAAATACAGGTTTTCTTGACCAGGCTCCGTTCTATGTCGGTAAAGAGTTGGCGCGATTTCTGTCAGCACTCGCCCGGATCGCAAACAGGCGCGACGGCGCCGGACGGCGACTGCCGCATATCTCGCCGGGCAGGCGGGCGTGCCCGTCATCCGGGCGCCGCGGCCCGGTTTCAACCGGAACGGCGTGAGGTCTGCCACTCTGGGATGCATTGAACGGCCGGGCTTGATCCGGCGACCGAAGGGCGCAGCATGCCGCGCCGCGCGAGTTGGAGGAAGAGCGCGGTAGCCATCGGCGGCAGCAAGCAAGGCCCGCCGATGACGGGCCTTGTCGATCAACCAGATCCTTGCTGCCGGCGGGCTGCCCGCCGCCCCATTCCTCTCCTATTCGCCGCCCATTTCCTTCTTGAACTGCTCGAAATCGACCTGCATGCCGTTGAAGATGGTGCTCCAGTGGCGGGTTAGCGCAGCCATCGCCACAGCCTCCTGGATCTCCTCGTCGGTGGCGCCGGCGCGCTTGGCGTCCTGCGTGTCCGACCATATACAGTAGTTGCACGGGATCTGGGCGGCGACCGCCAGCGAGATCAGCGACTTGACCTTGGGCGGCAGCGCCGTCTTGTCGCTGAGCTCGATGGCCTTGACCTCGGCCCAGGCGCCGGGCAGACCGGCCTTCGGGAACTGCTTCACGAAGCTTGGCACGCCGCCCATGGTCGACTGGATGTCCTTGATGGTGGCGTCGTAGTCGTCGGCCTGGGCGGGCGCCGAGGCCAGGGTCAGGGTCAGCGCGCAAGCGGTAGCCAGCATGGATGCGGAGGCAAGGCGAAGGGAGGACTGTGTGATCGAAAGCGTGCGACGGGCCGACATGTTTTTCTCCTCTGGTGTTTGTTAGCCTTACGATGTAAGGTAGGGCAGAAAATGAACCTTACAGTGTAAGCTGTCAAGCGACGCCATGGACTCATCGATCAAAAAAAAGCGAGCGCGCGGCCGGCTGTCCCGCGAGATGATCGAGGACGCCGCCTTCGAGGTGATCGAACGGGAGGGCCTTTCCGGCTTTTCGATGCGAAAACTCGCCGCGGCGCTCGGCTGCGAGGCGATGAGCATCTATCATCACTATCCTTCGCAGGCGCATCTCTATGAGGCGCTGGTCGACCGGCAGATGAACGCGCTGGTGATCCCCGGCGACGGCCTGCCCTGGCGCGAACGGGTCCGCATCGGCATGCAGGAGTTCCGCCGCGTCGCGACCGAGCATCCGGCCTTCGCGCCGTTCATCGTCGTCTACCGCATGAACTCGCCGCCATGTCTGGCCAAGCTGAACAGCATCATCGGCCTGTTCGAGGCGGGCGGCTTCGGGCCCGAGCTCAGCGCCCGGCTGTTCCGTGCCGCTGGCTATTACCTGATGGGGGCGATCCTCGACGAGACCGCCGGCTATGCCAAGGGCCCGTCGGCCGTCACCACCGTCAGCAGCGAGGAGATGGCGCGGGATTTTCCCAGCGTCGTGGCGGCCGGGGCCTATTTCGGCACCACCGGTTTCGACAAGACCTTCGATCTCGGCCTGGAGATGCTGCTGGACGAGATGGAGCGGATTCGCGATGGTGCCCGGGCCGCGACCGCAAAAGCTGGAAGCGATCGCGGCCACAGCAATTAGCTAGCCAAGGCCCTCGATGCGCTTTCTCTTCGTTCTTGTTCTCCTCGCCGGCGTCGCCATCGGCGTCCTCTATCCCTGGGCGATGAGCAATTTCTCCGGCCACGAGATCGGCACCTGGCGGGTCTACGAGCAAGGCCGCTTCCGGCCGGTGACGATCCCGCTTGCCGCGCGCGACGCGCCGCTGCGGGTGCTGGTGGATCTCACCGCTCGGGCCGAACGCATCGTCTCGCAGCAGCGCACCGTGCTAACGCTCACCGCCGCCACGGGCGGTCGCACCGAACTCGCCTCGACGCTCCAGTTCAACCACTCCGACAATCCGCGCCAGGCAAGCCCGCAACTGCCGGACAAGATCTTCCGCGACGAGGCGGGCGTGATCCAGACGGTCAGCGCCGGCCCCTATCTCTTCACCGTCGGTCCGGGCGATGCCGAGGACATCCCGATCCGCGCGGTGGATCTCGTGCTGCGCGCCGAGGCCGGCGCGATCGACGGGCGGGCGCGGCCGGCCGGCTATGCGCTGATGGCAGCCGGTCTGATCGGACTGGTGCTTTCCTTCGCGTTCGGCGGTCGCGGCGGCCGGCCGCCGAACCCGAACTCGCAGCCTCCACCACCGCGCTGGGGCCGCGGCGGCTCGTCGAATTGAGCCCGGCATGAACTACCGCCACGCCTACCACGCCGGCAATTTCGCCGATGTCGTCAAGCATG
This sequence comes from Mesorhizobium sp. M4B.F.Ca.ET.214.01.1.1, assembly GCF_004791545.1. NCBI lineage: Bacteria > Pseudomonadati > Pseudomonadota > Alphaproteobacteria > Hyphomicrobiales > Phyllobacteriaceae > Mesorhizobium > Mesorhizobium sp. M4B.F.Ca.ET.214.01.1.1. Next base: position 270,082 of record NZ_SRUX01000002.1, on the reverse strand, counting down.
CCGTGCTGACGCGGCTGCTCGACTATCTGAAGCAGAAGGACAAGGCGTTTCGCGTCATCGACACCCATGCCGGCATCGGCCGCTACGACCTGTCGTCGGTTGAAGCGCAGAAGACCGGCGAATGGCTGGGCGGCATCGGCCGGCTGGTCGGCGCGGATCTGGATACCAGGGTCGCCGCCCTGCTGGCGCCCTACCTCGAGGCCGTTCGCGCCGTGAACCCCGAAGGCGGGGTGAAGAACTATCCCGGCTCGCCTCTGATCGCCAGGCACCTGCTGCGCAAGCAGGACCGGCTGACGGCGATCGAACTGCATCCGCAGGACGCGGAGCGGCTCAAAGCAGTCTTCGCCGGCGATTTCCAGACCAGGGTGATCGAACTCGACGGCTGGCTGGCGCTCGGCGCGCATCTGCCGCCGAAGGAGAAACGCGGCCTGGTGCTCGTCGATCCGCCTTTCGAGGAGGAGGGGGAGTTCGCCCGCCTCGTCGACGGGCTGTCGAAGGCGCACAGGCGCTGGCCGGGCGGCATCTACGCGCTCTGGTATCCGATCAAGGACCGCAAGGCGGTCGCTGCCTTCAGGGCGGCGCTGAGGAATGCCGGCATCCCCAAGCTGCTCGACATCGGCTTCGAGATCCGGCCGGCATCAGCCGAGCCCAGCCTCGACGGCACCGGCATGGTGGTGGTCAACCCGCCCTTCACGCTGGAAGGCGAGTTGCGCCTGATGCTGCCGGCCCTGCACAAGGCGATGGCGCTCGCGCAGCCGTCGCGCTGGACGGTTGACTGGCTGGCGGGCGAGTAGCCCGCCCACTTCAGGCCGGGGCGCTAGCCAAGCGGGAAAGTGTCGCCGGCTTCGGCCGCGCGGTGCCTTGTGAGGATTGACGATCGACCGTCGATGCCGCTGGCCATGCCTTGGAAACCATTGCCAGCGCAACCGCTTGACCGTTGAGCGGCGAATCCGCACAGTGCGCGCAATCGACCTTGAGAGGCTGCCATGACTCGCTTCGCTCGTTCCGCTCTTGCCGCCCTGATTTCGCTCTGCACGCCGCTGGCCACGTCGCTCGGCTTCACCCAGGCGGCGCATGCCGCCGACCTCGCCGTCTATTCCGAGGAGGACGGCGGCATCTGCGGCGAGGCCTGGGTGCTGAACAAGATCACCAACCGCTTCGCCTATCAGGTGCGCCACGTGCCGCATCTGCCCGATGTCGCAATCACCGATTTCAGCCGCATCCACCAGCACCGCTACCTGCCGGCCAGCGAGGAATGGCCGATCGGCCGCCGCTATTGCGGCGCCACGGTCAGCCTGTCCGACGGTCGCGCCCGCACCATCTGGTACCTGATCGAGGAAGGCCAGGGCTTTGCCTCGATCGGCGACAATGTCGAATTCTGCGTTTCGGGCTTCGACCGCTGGATGGTCTATAACGGCCGCTGCCGCGTGCTGCGCTGAGCCAGGCGCAAGCGCGGTTGTCGTAGCGAAGATTCCGGCTTTGCCGGCTTTCGCCGCGTGGCAAATCGGCTAACCTGATCTCCCGAGAGCGATTGATCACACTCGGGAGTTTTCATGGACATTGCGACCCTGCTTGCCTTCGCGGCAGCCTTCTTCGTCTTTGCCGCGAGCCCAGGTCCGGACAATATGACGATCGTCGCCCGCACCCTCTCCAATGGCGCCGCGTCGGGCATCGCCTACGGCGCGGGCACGGTGGTCGGCATCCTCATCTTCCTGGCGCTCGCCGCCTTCGGCCTGTCGATCATCGCCGCCAAGATGGCGATCGTCATGACCATGCTGCGCTATGGCGGCGCGGCCTATCTGATCTGGATGGGCATCAGGCTGTGGACTGCCGTGCCAGTGGTGCCTGACCTGCAGCCCGTCTCCGGCCGGCGGGGCCTGCTGGCGACCTTCGCCACCGGCGTCGCGCTCAATCTCGGCAATCCGAAGATGCCGTTGTTCTATGTGGCGCTGCTGCCGAACGTGGTCGGCGCATCGCTCGCACCCGGTCATCTCGGCGTGCTGGCAATGGTGATCCTGGTCGTCGAGGCGGTGGTCATCGGCGGGCATGTGCTTCTCGCCGGCCGCGCCCGCGGCCTGCTGCGGACGCCCGCCGTCGTGCGCCGCGTGAACCGCGCCGCCGGTGGCGCGATGATCGGCGCCGGCGTGGCCGTGGTCGCCACGCGCTAAGGGGAGCGCTGACCGCCGGCTCCCGGCCCAGGAAGGCGGGTGCTCGCCTGCGATTGGCCATCGCGGACCCGAACTGTGAGTCCATAGTCTGTGTCTCCGAGCCATCGCGCCGACTCGCCAGTTGACATAGGCACGCTCACGTCCTAGAAAAGAGACAGACCTGTCTCATCACGGGGCGATGCCATGGCACCCGCACGCACCTCGGCCAAACGCCAGCACGTTGTCGACACCGCCTATGCGCTGTTCAAGCGCGACGGCTTCCATGCCACCGGCATCGACCGGATCATCGCCGAGGCTGACATCGCGAAGATGACGATGTACCGGAATTTCCCGAGCAAGGACGAGTTGATCGTCGCGGTGCTGGATCATCGCGCCCGCCGTTTCGAGCGCCAGCTCGACCGGCTCGCGACGGCAGCCGCGACGCCCGGGCAAAAAATCGCGACGATCCTCGACTGGCACGAGCGCTGGTTCCGCAGCGCCGATTTCCATGGCTGTCTGTTCGCGCATGCGCTGGCCGAGTTCGGCGATCCCGCCCACCCGGTGTTCAAGGCCGTCGCCCGCCAGAAGAATGGCCTGAGGTCGCGCATGCAGGCGATCCTCGAGCAGACGATGCCGCCGGAGCGGGCGGAGGGCGCCGCGGCGGCGCTGCTGATGCTGATCGAGGGGGCGACGCTGCTGGCGCAGATGGGCGAGGCTGACGCCGCCATCGGCAATGCCCGCAAGGCAGCGGCCGCCATCATCGCGGGCGCGTGGGGGCGGCAATGAGCGCGGCGGTCATCGGGCTGGCGCTGTTCGCCGCCATCCTGCATGCCAGCTGGAACGCCTTCCTGCGGACGGGGGCCGACAGGCTGTGGACGATCACGGTCATGAGCTTTTCCAGCACGTTCATCGCCATTCCCATGGCGCTTTTTCACGCGCTTCCGGCCGCGGCCGCCTGGCCCTATGTCGTGCTCTCGGCCGGCCTGCAGGTCGGCTACAGCGTGTTCCTTGTCGCCGCCTACCGCTATGGCGAGCTGGGGCAGGTCTATCCGATCGTGCGCGGCAGCGTGCCGTTGCTGGTTACGCTTGGCAGCTTCCTCATGGCCGGCCAGCGGCTCACCACGCCGGAGATCGCCGGCGTCGCGCTGGTCGCCTGCGGCATCATGGGACTGTCGCTCGGCAAGGGAAGGGCATCGACGACGTCGATCCTCTACGCGCTGGCGACGGGCGCGATCATCGCCGCCTACGCGACCGTCGATGCGATCGGCGTCCGCGCCGCCGGCGACAGCGGCGCCTACACTGCCTGGGTGCTGCTGATCTACGGCGCCCTGCTGCCGGCCACCTTCGTCATGCTGCGCGGCAGGCTCATCGTCGACTTCAGCGCGCCGGAAACCCGCAAGGCGCTGGCCGGCGGCCTGTTCGCGCTGCTTGCCTACGGCGTGGTGGTCGCCGCCTTCGCGCTCGGCCCCGCCGGCCCGATCACCGCCATCCGCGAAACCAGCGTCGTCTTCGCCGCCTTCATCGGCCGGTTCTTCCTCGGCGAGCAACTGACGCCGCGCCGCGTCGGCGCCTGCGCCGTCGTCGCGCTCGGCGCCATCTGCCTCGGCTACCAGGCGTGAGCGGCGAAGGGGTTCGACCGTATCATCCCGTACGCGTGGCGGAGAGGTAAGCGCAGATCAGCTCGACCAGCTGCTTGCGCAGCTCCGGCGCGTCCAGCATGTCGCGTCGCGCTGCATTGTGGATCACGCCCTCGACCGCCGACGACAGCACGCGCGCGATCGTCTCGACGTCTTTCCGGCGTCGGCGATACTGCGCCACGGCGGCCGTGTAGTGTTCGAGATAGCGGGCCTGGAACGAGGCATGCGCGGCGCGCGAGCCGCGGTCGCCTGGGGCTTCGTCGAGCAGCACCTGATGCAGCGTCGGATGGATGCTGTGCGCCTCGATCATGCCGCGCACCAGCTCCTGCGCGAATCGCCTGAGCGGTTTGCCGCCTTCGGCTGATTCGGCGATCACCGACAGCACCTGATCGAAATGGCGGCGCCGGATCGCTTCGAGCAGCGACAGCTTGTCGGGAAAATATTGGTAGAGCGAGCCGATGCTGACGCCGGCCGCCTCGGCCACCTTGTTGGTGGTGAAGCCGGCCCATCCGAGCTCGCTCAGAACATGAGCACCCGCCTCGATGATCGCCTCGACGGTTGCCCGCGAACGCGCCTGGCGCGGCACCTTACGCATGCGCATGCGCGGCTTTGCAATGCGAGTAGACATGTTTGCTCCACGTCGCGAAAATATAAACAACATACTCACATTTCGAAAAAAGGAACACCGGCCATGAGCGCGCTTGACTTGCTTCGCAGCCTCTTCGCCTATCAAGCCTGGGCCAACGACGAACTGCTGGAGAAGCTCGCACACCTCGACCCGGATGCGCACGCGAAGGAGCGCCACGCAGCGATCCGTCTCCTCAACCACAACCTTGTCGTCTCGAAGATATTCGCCGCGCATCTTTCCGGCACGCAACACGGCTTTGCCTCCGACAACACCGAGAAGACGCCGTCGCTCGACACGTTGCACGGCGATGTCGCGGCGATGGATCGCTGGTATCGCGACTATCTGGAAACCGTCTCGCCCAATCTACTCTCGGAGCCGATGCCGTTCGCCTTCACTGATGGCGACAAGGCGATGATGTCGCGCCAGGAAATGCTGACCCATGTCGTCATCCACGGCGGCTATCATCGCGGCGAGATCGGCCGCATCGTCGCGCAAATCGGCGTCACTCCGCCCTGGGACACATTTGCCGTCCATCTCCATCGGACCGAGCCTTCGCGAAGGCTGCAGAAGGTGTGCGAGCCGGCCGGGCTGTGACGGCCCGAAAGCCTTGCATTTCAAGGGAAAAGCGGCTGCGCGAGGTGGCGGATAAGACCATTCCTTCGCGCCCCATTCAATCCTGCAGCATGGGCAACTGGCGAAAGCCGACGCGGCGTCCAATTTCCCCCAAGTGAGGAGTTGAGGAGCGGTCCGTGTCGCGAACGGAAAGCCAACGGTTTGGCTTGCCGAGTGACGAAAGTCGGTGGCACAGAGAGTGGCGTTGTCCTGCAGTGAATGCTGCTTCACCGCCACTTAGTTCGGGCAGAACATATACGAGCTAAAAGCTCGCATTAAGTTTTAAGTTGTTCTGCAGTCGCTCTATCAAGCAAGCCGATACGACAGCTCTTCGGGTGAACGCGCACGACCGCCGCCATAGCTAGGAGTTCCCATGCTTGACGAGAAGATCGCATGAGTCGCGAGGCTTCAAATTTCTCTCGCGGAAGTTCGCGGCGGGCTGGGAAGAATCTCTGCGCACGTTAGTGCCGATCATTGCGAGCATGCTTTCGCCGTAACCGAAATTTAATCTGCGAAATTCAGTGTAATGCTTCGCTGGCTAGAAAGCCGCGAGTCAGATATGCATGAGCATGCCGGATCACTGACGATCGCCGGCAAAACGCAAGGGGCATCGCATGGCAAAGACGACAAGCAAGGCGCCGGCGGCGAAAGCGCCGGCAAAGAAAGCGGCACCGAAGGCTGCCGCGAAACCCGCAGTGAAGAAGGCAGCGCCGAAGGCAGCCGCCAAGGCTCCGGCGAAGGCAGCGGCGAAACCCGCCGCCAAGAAGCCGGTCGCCAAGGCCGCGGCCAAGCCCGCCGCCAAGGCAGCGGCGAAGCCCGCAGCCAAGGCAGCAGCGAAGCCTGCCGCCAAGGCAGCGAAGCCTGCCGCCAAGAAGCCTGCAGCCAAGGCAGCGGCCAAGCCCGCCGCCAAGGCACCGATGAAGGCGGCCGCCGCCAAGTCGGCGTCTGCAGTGAAGAAGGCAGCTCCGGCAAAGAAGCCGGCCGCCAAGAAGTGATCGCGTAGCTTCGCTCGCTACAAGGACAGGTGAGGGCGGGTGCCGTCGGTGCCCCTCTCGCCGGTTCGGCGTCGCTGGCGAAGCTGGAGCGCACGCTCCCCCTAAAGCTCCCGGGACTTTGCCGTCGGCAAACTTCCGGGAGCTTTTTTGTTGTCCGGCTTCGCCAGCAATTCGTTTCCGGCGCATTGGCTGTCCGGTTTCGCGACACTGGCCGTTGTCTTGCCGGCCATGATCGGTCAACAGTGCGCGCAGACAATCAGGAACCCGACCATGCCGAAGCTGCTCTACGCCTCCACCTCTCCCTACAGCTCGAAGGTCCGCATGGCCGCGCTCTATGCCGGCATCGCCATCGACCTAGTGCCGGTCAAGACCGAGGAGAAGCCGGCCGAATTGATCGGCGCCAATCCGCTCGGCAAGATCCCCGTGCTGGTCCTCGACGACGGCCGCTCGATCTACGACAGCCGCGCCATCACCCAGCATTTCAATCGCGTATCGAAGAACGCGCTGTTCCCGCGCAATCCCGACAAGCGGCTCGAGGCCGAGGTGCTGGAGGCGCTTGCCGACGGCATCTGCGACTGCGCGCTGTCGATGGTCTACGAGCGGCGCACGCGGCCGGAAGAGATGGTCTATCAGCCGTGGCTCGATCGCCAGTGGGCGAAGATCACCACCGCGCTCGACCTGCTCAACGCCAACCCGCCGAAGCTGCCCAAGAAGATCACCGCCGGCCAGATGGCGCTGCGCGCCACGCTCGGCTATCTGGCGCTGCGCTTCGCCGGCAAATGGGAAAAGGGCCGCGGCCGGCTGACCCGCTGGGCGGCGCGCTTCGACGAGAAGTTCCCGGAACTGAAGCCGGCAGTGCCAGGCTGAGAACTGCGATCTCCCCGGGGGACGCTTGTGTGGAGAGTGACCGTCATGGTCGCTCTGCGACACGCCTCCCCTGAACTGCCTTGCGTTGCGAGCCTTTTCAGGAAGGGGCAAGACCTGGATCAGGCTCGCCCGGCGTTGACGACGCCGGGACCGAGATGTTCCCCGAGGCGCGACGTAGCAAGAAGTTTGCGATCAGAAACGCCTGTCCGAGAACTGCCGCGTATCCGGCCAGGATAAGCGCGCACGGAACGACGAAGTTCAGTTGCGGCGCCGTGCCGAGCACTACGGGCATCGTCCAGGACACAAGGGAGACGACGCCGCAACCAACCAAAGTGCCGTGCATGCGGGGTGTCATGCCGACAAGGAGTTGGCTGCCGATCCGCCGACGCACAAAAGGTATGACCAGTTTGTGGATGGCGACGCCATTGAGGGTAAGGATCGCAACGATCACGACCTTTGCCCAGATCTTCGGGTTCGTCAGTTTTTCCGGCTCGGCGAAGTGATACAGCACGAGGAATCCCAGCCCCGAGACCCAAAGCAGACCGAGTCCCAGAGCCACGAACTTGCTGACCCACTCCACATTGTCGGCGAGTTCGGTCGTCACGGGGGTCTTTCGGTAGCGTGAAAACATGAGATCGAGGAAGACGGCCCCTCCGAACCCCAAAGTCAGACCCGCAAAATGAACCAGCCTGAGGCAGGTTCGGGCGTAAGAGGCCAGTGTGACCGGTGAGACGGTGAAGATTTCAGGACCGTTCATGTTGCCCGCCAAATTACATTCGCGCGTGCCCGCCGACCGGGAACGTCTCTTTTGTTGAATGACTTTGGCTGAGGCCGCCCAGGAGGGGACGCGCCGTTGGCTTGGTGGCTCGCCTTAGATTAAGATGATTATTTAAGTCAAGAATAATTGCAGCCTTTGGAAACGCCTTCCGTCGCCGGGTGGATCGAGAATTCCGCCCTTGCTTCCGGCTTGAATCTCCTCCTGCTTTCATGCTTGCTTGACGCCGCGCATTTCGCGGAGGGCTGAGCATGGCGAAGTCAGTCACCAAAACCAGCGTCGCGCCAGATCCCATGGTCGAGCGCCTGCGTGCAGCCCTTGGCCGGCGCGCCTTCACCGAACAGAAGATGTTCGGCGGCACCTGCTTCATGCTCAACGGCAACATGCTGATTGGCACCTCGAAACGCGGGCTGCTGGTTCGCGTCGGCAAGGCGGCGCATGAAGCGGCGGTCGCCCGTCCGCATGCGCGCCCGATGGAAATGGGAGGGCGCGGGATGGAGGGTTACGTCCACGTCGCGCCGGAAGGCACCGCGAGCGCAGCCGATCTCGCCAGCTGGCTCGATCTCGCGCTGGCCTTCGTCGAGACGCTGCCGACGAAATCGAAGCCAGCCAAGGTCGCAAAGAAGCGAATGTGAGTTGATGGAGCAGCCTATCTTGGGCTGCATCGACTGGTGTCGTGAACCGGCTCGGCAACGCGGCCGGCGGGAGGATTGCGATGGCGTTTCTGACGGGACGTTGCATGTGCGAAGCGGTCACCTGGACCTATTCCGGGGACATCACCCGCAATCTGGTCTGTCATTGCGCCGATTGTCGGCGCGCCACGTCCGCCCCGCTGACGGCCTTCCTCGGCATGCGGCCGGAGCAGGTGAGTTGGACCGGCGAGATCAGGCACTTTGAAAGCAGCCCGAACACCTTTCGCGGGTTCTGTCCGGCCTGCGGTACGAGGCTCTATTTCCGCTCCGACACATGGCCTCGCGAGATCCACGTACACGCCGCCACCATGACCAATCCGGACGACTACCAGCCCGATGCGCAGGTCTTGACGCGATCGCGGATGAAATGGCTCGATCGGCTGCCATCGATACCCGCCCATGACGGCTTCCAGGAAAAGCCAGCCGATCGACCAGGCACCTGACAAGCTGATAGGTGCGGGGGCATCCGTTCAAGTGCAGGCACAAAAAAAGCCGGGCGCGAGGCCCGGCTTTTTCGTGTCGTGGCTTCGACGACTTAGAACTTCATACCGACGCCGAAGGTGACGCGGTTGTCCTTCGACTTGACGTTGCCGACATTGTCGAAGTCCTTGTCGCCGTAGTCGGTGTAGCGGTACTCGACACGGCCGAACACGTTGTCCGTGATCTTGATGTCGGTGCCGACACCGGCCGTCCAGCCGAGCATCGCCTTGCTGTCGCTGGAGACGCCGTCGTCGATCTTCTGGTTCTTGGCCGCAAGACCGCCGGTGCCGTAGAGCAGGATTTCCGGAGTCACGGAATAACCGAGGCGAGCGCGCAGCGAGCCGTCCAGGCCGCCCTTGGCTTCGACGCCGGCGCTGGAACCCTTGACGCCGTTGTAGCCGAGATCGGCTTCAGCACCGTACACGAAGTTCTCCTGCTGCCACTGGTAGCCGCCGAAGACGCCGCCGACAAAGCCCTTGGTCTTGATGTCGGGGCCGCCGGAAACGTCGGCATGGCCGCTGAAGCCGTAGCCGGCGCTCAGACCGAGATACGGACCGGCCCAGGAAGCGACGGGGAGTTCGGCAACCGGGGCGGGCGCCGGCGGCTCTTCAGAGACGACGTCGGCTGCGTAAGCGGTACCGCCGAGGGCGAAGAGCCCGAGGGCAACAGCCAGCGGCCGTGCGAATTTGAGATTGGCTTGCATTGTTCTTTACTCCTTAAGCCACAGGACACGTAGGCTTGTTGTTCATGAGCACCCCAAGACCCGTCCGGGGGGATAAACGGACCCGGCGCTCAACGGTTCCGAATGTCGTGTCGAAATGCGGCTGAAGCGAACCTGAACTTGGGTCATTCCCCGGCGCGAATGAGGCTGAACCGTGACGTTGCATCTTCGCAACAGCGAAATGTCAGCAGCGCTTTCATGCTGCGCTGCACGCGGCTTGGTACAAGGAGTCGAGCATCCTATATTGCGATCCTGCCGGCGCGAATCCGGATCACGCAAAGGTTGCGGCGAGGCCGCTTCGCCACATTCCCGCCCCAGGTGGAAACGGCGTTTAACCCCTCAGCCGGTCATAATGTGCCGGCTGGTGGAATCGAGGCGCCGATTGAGGATTGACAGATGACCAAGACCGCGACGGCGCTGGTGACCGGTGGCGCAAAACGGATCGGCAAGGCGATCGTCGAGGATCTGGCGGCACACGGCTTCGCGGTCGCCATCCACGCCAACCGTTCGGGCGCCGAGGCCGAGGCGCTGGCGGAACAGATAAGGGGCAAGGGCGGCCGCGCCGCGGTCGTCGCCGCCGACCTCACCGACATGGATGCGGTCGGCGATCTCGTCGGCCGCGCCGAGGCGGCGCTTGGCCCCGTCACGCTGCTCGTCAACAATGCCTCGCTTTTCGTCGACGACAGTGTCGAGGATTTCGATTGGCAGGCTTGGGACCGCCACTTCGCCATCCATGTGAAGACGCCGGCGCTGCTGGCGCAGAATTTCGCCCGCGCCCTGCCGGAAGGCGAGGAGGGGCTGATCGTCAACATCATCGACCAGCGCGTCTGGCGCCCGACGCCGCGCTATTTTTCCTATGCGCTGTCGAAGTCGGCGCTGTGGACGCAAACCGAGATGCTGGCGCAGGCGCTCGGGCCTCGCATCCGCGTCAACGCCATCGGCCCCGGCCCGACGCTGAAGAGCGTCCGCCAGGACGATGATGATTTCGCCGCGCAGCTCGACGGGCTGATCCTCAAGCGTGGCCCGGATTTGACCGAATTCGGCGCTACCATCCGCTATCTCTGGCAAGCGCGCTCGGTCACCGGCCAGATGATCGCGCTCGACGGCGGCCAGCATCTTGCGTGGCAGACGCCCGATGTGACAGGCATGGTGGAATGAGTCCCGCAGAGCAAAAACACAAGACGCGCGGCGCTGCCGACGACCTGCCCCCCGAGATCGATCTCGAGGACGATGCGGCCGAGGAGATCGTGGAGCCGGAAGCCGTCCCGGCCGGACCGGACGTCGCCTTCACCGCCATAGACTGGACGCCGCATGCCGGAGACGCCGACGGCATGGTCGGCGCCGAGGTGATCCAGACGCTGGTCAAGCGGCTGCCTAACGCGCCCGGCGTCTATCGCATGATGAACTCTGCCGGCGATGTGCTCTATGTCGGCAAGGCGCGCAGCCTGAAGAAGCGCGTCACCAACTACGCGCAAGGGCGCTTCCACACGCTGCGCATCGGCCGCATGGTGCGCGAGACGGCGACGATGGAGTTCGTCGTCACCCGCACCGAGATCGAGGCGCTGCTGCTCGAGGCGAACCTCATCAAGCGGCTGCGACCCCGTTTCAACGTGCTGATGCGGGACGACAAATCGTTCCCCTACATCCTCTTGACCGGCGACCATGTCTCGCCCGGCATCTACAAGCATCGCGGCGCGCGCTCGCGCAAAGGCGACTATTTCGGCCCCTTTGCCTCGGCCGGCGCGGTCGGCCGCACCATCAACTCGCTGCAGCGCGCCTTTCTTTTGAGAAGCTGCACCAATTCCTTCTACGAGAACCGCACCCGGCCGTGCCTGCTCTACCAGATCAAGCGCTGCGCCGGTCCGTGCACCGGCGAGATCTCGCATGAGGATTATGCCGGGCTGGTCGCCGAGGCGAAGGATTTCCTCTCCGGTCGCAGCCTCAAGGTGAAGACCGAGATCTCGACCGCCATGCAGCAGGCGTCCGAGGAGCTCGATTTCGAGCGTGCCGCCATCTATCGCGACCGGCTGGCCGCGCTCTCGCATGTGCAGGCGCATCAGGGCATCAACCCGCAAACCGTCGAGGAGGCCGACGTTTTCGCCATCCACCAGGAGGGCGGCCAGACCTGCATCCAGGTGTTCTTCTTCCGCACCGGCCAGAACTGGGGCAACCGAGCCTATTTCCCCAAGGCCGACCCGGCGCTGGAGGGATCGGAAGTGCTGGGCTCGTTCCTGGCGCAGTTCTATGACGACAAGCCGACGCCGCGTGCCATCCTGCTCTCGCTTGCCGTCGAGGAGCAGGATCTGCTCGCCGAGGCGCTCTCGACCCGCGCCGGCCGCAAGGTGTCGATCTCGGTGCCGCAGCGCGGCGAGAAGAAGGACCTGACCGACAACGCGCTGCAGAACGCGCGCGAGGCGCTCGGCCGACGGCTGGCCGAAACCTCGACGCAGGCGCGCCTGCTTACCGGTTTTGCCGAGACCTTCGGCCTGGCCAAGCGGCCGGTGCGCATCGAGGTCTACGACAACTCGCACATCATGGGCACCAACGCCGTCGGCGCCATGGTCGTTGCCGGGCCCGAAGGTTTCGTGAAGAACCAATACCGCAAATTCAACATCCGCTCGACCGAGATCACGCCTGGCGACGATTTCGGCATGATGCGCGAGGTGATGGAGCGGCGTTTTTCGCGCTTGCTGAAGGAGCATGGCGATGTCCAGCCCTCAAGCGAGGTGGCGGCTGCCGAAGTCGAGGACGAAACGGCCGACGATCTTGTCGGCGGCAATGGAGCCTTCCCGGCCTGGCCCGACGTCATCCTGATCGACGGCGGCCAGGGCCAGATGACGGCGGTGCGCAAGATCCTCGCCGATCTCGGCATCGAGGACCGCGTCGCCGCGATCGGCATCGCCAAGGGCCAGGATCGCGACGCCGGCCGCGAGCGCTTCTTCGTCCGGGGCAGGGACTCCTTCACCCTGCCGGTGCGCGATCCCGTGCTCTATTTCGTCCAGCGCCTGCGCGACGAGGTGCACCGCTTCGCCATCGGCTCCCACCGCGCCCGCCGCAAGAAGGAGATGGTCAAGAGCCCGCTCGACGAGATCGCCGGCATCGGCCCCGGCCGCAAGCGAGCGCTGCTTTTGCATTTCGGCACCGCCAAGGCGGTCAGCCGTGCCGCGGTCGAGGATCTGGTCAAGGTCGACGGCATCTCCGAGCAGATGGCGAAGCTGGTTTACAACCATTTTCATGACAGCTGACCATTCTTGCGCCTATTTTCGGCTGACCAATCGAATCTGCCCTGTTGACCCCCCACATTCCCTTCTGATTTGAGTACGCAGGCAGAAAGAGTTCCCGAGAAGATGGCCCAGCGCGCGTTCAACCTGCCGAATATCCTCACCTACGCCCGCATCATCGCGGTGCCGCTGGTGGTGCTGTGCTTTTTCCTCGAGGGCCATCTGAAGTCTTCCGACTTCGCCCGCTGGTCGGCGCTGGCCATCTTCCTGCTCGCTTCCATCACCGATTATTTCGACGGCTATCTGGCGCGTGCCTGGCAGCAGACCTCCAACATCGGCAAGATGCTCGACCCGATTGCCGACAAGCTTTTGGTCTCGACCTGCCTGCTGCTGCTTGCCGCCGATACCGACCGCCATGCCGGCATCGCCGGCTGGTCGCTGTGGGCGGCGATCATCATACTGTGCCGCGAGATCCTGGTCTCGGGCCTGCGCGAATATCTGGCGGCCCTCAAGGTCTCGGTGCCCGTCACCCAGCTCGCCAAATGGAAGACCACCATCCAGATGGTCGCCATCGCCTTCCTGCTCGCGGGTCCCGCCGGCGACAAGATCTTCCCGCTGACCACCCAGACCGGGCTGGTGCTGCTATGGATCGCGGCGCTGGTGACGCTCTACACCGGTTACGATTATTTCCGCGCCGGCCTCAAGCACATCATGGACGAGTGAGATGGCCACCAAGCTCATCTATTTCGCCTGGGTGCGCGAACGGATCGGCAAGCCGGAGGAGGATGTCGAACTTCCAGCCGGCATCGAGACGGTGGCCGACCTGCTGCGTTGGCTGAAGTCGCGCGGCGAGGAGTACGAGAACGCGCTGCAGTTTCCCGACGTCATCCGCGTCGCCATCAACCAGGAACATGTCGGCCACCGCGAGAAGATCGCGGGCGCGCGCGAGATCGCGCTGTTCCCGCCGATGACCGGGGGCTGAAACCGTGCCCGGCGCCGTGCGGCCGACCGTGCGCATCGAGGCGCAGGATTTCGACGTCGCCGCCGAGATTGCCGGACTGACCAAGGGGCGTGCCGACATCGGCGCCGTGGTCACCTTCTCCGGCCTTTGCCGCGACGAGCAGGGGGCGCTTTCGGCGCTCGAGCTCGAGCACTATCCCGGCATGGCCGAGGCCGAGATCGGCCGCATCGCCGCCGAGGCGATCGAACGTTGGCCGTTGCAGGGGCTGACCGTCATCCATCGTCACGGCAGGATCGCGCCCGGCGAGAACATTGTGCTGGTGGTGGCTGCCTCAGCCCACCGCCATGCGGCATTCGAGGCGGCGAATTTCCTCATGGATTACCTCAAGTCGCGCGCTCCCTTCTGGAAGAAGGAGCATCATGCCGACGGCTCCGAGGGCGGCTGGGTCGAGGCCAAGGAGGCCGACGACGAGGCGGCCAGCCGCTGGACGACCAAGCCGGCCGATTAAATCCGCCCCGTGGCCATGCATTGACCGCAATCCTGAAGGATTCTTCCCCTTGCTGGCGCAACCTAGGGGAGCTGGGTCATGCTGGACAGGATCGCGGAATTCTTCATCTTCGGCCTGGTGCCCTTGGTCGTCGGCGTGCTTGCAGTGCCGGAACTTCCCGATGCCGCCGAGAAGACACTGCAGGGCGAGGCGACGTACCGCGAGCGCATCGCGCTGCCGCCCAATGCCGTGCTCTCCGTCCAGCTTGCGGACGTGTCGCTGGCCGATGCGCCGGCAGCCATCATCGGCGAGCGCAAGGTTGCGCCCGCCGGTCAGGTGCCGATCAGGTTCGAGATCGGCTTCGACCCGCAGGTGATCCGGCCGAACATGACCTATGCGCTGCAGGCGCGCATCACCGTCGACGACAAGCTGCTCTTCACCACCGACACGCGCCACCGGGTCGATCCGCTGAGCGACAGGCCGCAAAGCATCATGCTGAAGATGGTGGCGTCGAGCGATGCGCCGGCCGACGCGCTGCTCGGCCAGAGCTGGCTGATCGAATATATCGACGGCATCGGCGTGATTTCGCAGCCGCAGGCGACGTTCCGCGTCGGCGAGGCCGGCAAGGCCGGCGGCAAGGGTCCTTGCAACGCCTATTTCGCCACCGCCAAGGTGGACGGCGAAAAGATCGCCATCAGCGACATCGGCTCGACCTACATGGCCTGCGCCCCGGAGGTGATGGCGCAGGAGAAGGCGCTGTTCGAGGCGCTCGCCAAGGCCGCCTCCTACCATATCGACGCCGGCAAGCTCATCATCGCCGACAAGGACGACCGCGTCATACTGCGCTTCAACGCGGCGAGTTAGTCCTCGACAGTTTCGTATGGGACTGGGGTGACAGAGGGCGCGCGAAGCATCACAGGTTTTTCAGCTTGGTTCTGCGCCATCCTGGCGGCGACCTCGCCCCCGGGCAGGGCCGTCCGTTTGTAGGCGCCGACACGCGGACGCCTGCGGCGGACACGGAGGCGGCCAACGAGCATGCGAATCTGAAGGACCGCCAACCGAAGTGACGGGAACCCGCCGCGAGGGGCGGCGGGGCATCCAGGCGGGCGCTACTCGTCTTAGGACAGGCTGCGGTTGATCTCGTCTTCGTCGAAGACGCCGGCAGCAAACAGCGCCATCGCTTGCGCCGCCAGATCCGCGGCTTCGGCACTGCCGGCGCCGATGCCCCGCTCCTGGCAGATGCGGTCATAGACCCGCTTCAGCAAGGCAAGGTCGTCAGGGTAGGCAATGCCGCTCGTGGAAACCTTGGGATCGATCATCGCCCGCTTCCTGGTGGAAGGGCGGAAGCGCGATACTCGCTCACAGCCGGCGATGCCCTTGGTCAGTTATCGCCGATGACATCAAGTTAGCGCTCCAGATGGGCCTGTCTACCTTGGAATCGAAAAGGCGGCGCCGGACCGGCCGGCTGCCGCCTTCATTCCTGCGTCGTGCTGAACGGTTCAGCCGACGATCTCGGTGTCCGAGAACCAGTACTTGATTTCCTGCGCGGCGGTTTCCGGCGCGTCGGAGCCGTGCACCGAATTCTCGCCGATCGACAGCGCATGCACCTTGCGGATGGTGCCCTCGGCGGCGTTGGCCGGGTTGGTGGCGCCCATCACTTCGCGGTTCTTGGCGATCGCGTTCTCGCCTTCCAGCACCTGCACGATGGTCGGCGCCGAGGACATGAATTCCACCAGCTCGCCGAAGAACGGGCGTTCCTTGTGCACGGCGTAGAAGCCCTCGGCCTCACGGCGGCTCATCCACACCCGGCGGGAGGCGACGACGCGCAGGCCGGCATCTTCCAGCATCTGGGTGATGGCGCCGGTCAGGTTGCGCCGGGTCGCGTCCGGCTTGATCATGGAAAAGGTGCGTTCGATCGCCATTGGGTCGTCCTTGTGGTGAGAATGGAATTGGAGGTGGCGGGCTCTATACAAGCCGCATGGCGCCTTGCCAAGGGGAGGCGCCCACCCGCTGGCGTTCTGGCCAAGGACGGCGCTTTGCGCGACAATGGCGGCGTGCGGTCAAGAGCGAAGGAGCCGGGCACGGCACACGATGAACTGGCCTTACCTCAGACGCGGGGATATCGCCGGCATCCTGTTCGTGGCGGTGTTTGTCGGCGTCGCCCTCTTTGTCCTGCTGGTCTTTCCTGGGCTGGGGCCAAGGGAGAATTTCGGTTTCGGCCCGGAATGGCAATGCGCCCGCATGGAGCAGGGCGACCCGATCTGCGTCAAGCTCGTCGACAGGGACGGAGCGAAGTGATTACCGCTTGAGGACCACCGGCGCGCGCCGCTGCTCCCAGCCCTCGCGCTCCAGCGTCGGCACGCAGTCCTGTTCGCTGGGATAGCCGAGACAGAAATAGCCGATCAATGTCCATTCCGGCGGCGTGTCGAGAAGGGCGGCGATTTCGGCCGGATCGAGAATCGACACCCAGCCCATGCCGATGCCTTCCGCCCGCGCCGCCAGCCACAGCGTATGCACCGCCATGACCGCCGAATAGTCGATGGTGGCGGGCATGGTCAGGCGGCCGAGCCCATGGCCCTGCGCCGTCGTGCGGTCGGCGAAGACCGCGAACTGACAAGGCGCCTCGGCAAGCCCGGCGAGCTTCATGCGGGCGTAGAGCGCGGCGCGCTCGCCGGAAAAGCAGCGCAGCGCTTCCGCGTTGCAGCGCTCGAACGTGCCTCTCACCGCTTCGCGCCGCTCGGAACTGTCGACCACGACGAAGCGCCAGGGCTGGCTGAGGCCGACGGACGGCGCGACAGCGGCCAGCGCCAGCAGCCGCTCCAGCGTGCCGTCGGGCAGCGGCGTCGACCTGAAGCGCCTGACATCGCGGCGCCACTGCATCAGGCTGACAAGCCCGAGACGAAATTCGTCGGAAAAATCCGGGGCTGGTACCATGCCGCCGTGCTGCCTTCATTGTGTTAGCCGGGTCTGCCGGCTGCTTCTTCTTTGCCCCGATCAAGGCGGCCATGAGGCGCGCGAAACGACGCAGGCGGGTCCACTTTGTCGCATTTCGGGGGAGGGCTGCAGGGCAGCGTTTCCCGGGGGCGACCTCAGCGGCCCAGCATACTGCCTTACTGCCATGCTGCCTTACTCCCCTAGAATCGAATCCTTCGAGGGTTTAGGTAGGCCTGAACCTAACGCAGCGGGGCCGGAGAGATGAAACAGCATTTCATGATGTTTGCGGCCTACAACCAATGGGCCAACGGCCGCATCTACGAGGCTGCCGCCGACCTCGTGGACGAAGAATTCGAAAGGGATGTCGGCGCCTTCTTCGGCTCGATGGCGGGGACGCTCAACCATTTATTGGCCGCTGACCGCATCTGGATGAAGCGCTTCACCGGCGAGGGCGATGCTCCTTCGAGGACCGACGCGATCCTCCACCGCGCCTTGCCTGTGCTCTGGCTGGCGCGCGAGGCGGAGGACAAGAGGATCATCGGCTGGATCGAAGGCATGAGCGACAAGGCGCTCGCCGGCCGCTTCTCCTACATGACCCTTTCCGACATGCGCACCGTCTCGCAGCGGCTGGCGCCGGCGCTCAGCCACTTCTTCAACCACCAGACCCACCATCGCGGCCATGCGCACATGATCCTGACCGTGCTTGGCCGACCTTCCGTGCCGCTCGATCTGGTGCGGTTCCAGCGCAGCGAGGAAGGCCGCGCCTATGCCTGATTCCGCGGCTGGGGTTTCTATATTAGAAATGTCTAAATATTTAGAATAAAGCGCTACTTTTTGTGAAATGTTCAAAAACTAAGACTCGCGACGGCAGAACGAGCGTTGAAACTGGAATGCATCTCCAAGCGTAGCCCTTGATGCGCGAGCAACATTGTCGATTTTTGCCACAACGTTGCAGCGCAGGAACCAGAAGGGCAACAAGGGAGAGTGTCATGTCCAGTATCGTTCGGAAAATCTCCAGAGCATTTGCGGGCGGAACGATCGTCGTTATTCTCGCCTTTCCTGCGAGTGCGGCCGAAGTTGGCCTTGGTGGCCTAGGCGGCGTTTCGGTCGGCGGCAATGCAGCCAGCGCCAATGCGGGCGGCCCCAGCGGGGCCAATGGCAATGCATCCTTTGGCGGCAGCAGCACCAGCGCCAACGCTTCGATCGGCGGCACCAATGGCGCCAATGGCAATGCCTTGATCGGCGGAGGCGGCGGAGCGGCTACGGTGTCCCTGGGCGGCACCAGCGGTGCGGGCGCTGACGCGTCCCTGGGCACCGGCAACGGTGTCGACGCCGCCATAGGGACGACGTTCGGCGGTACCAGCGCCAACACAGGTATCGGGGTTGGAACGTCAGGGGTTCCTGGCATCCCCGGCACTTCGGCGACTGCCGGCACGCTGGGCCTGTCGAGCGTCGTCGCCAGCATGTCGAGCGGCCAGCTTGCGCGGATGAAGAAGCGCTGCGTCGACGTGCTGAGCAGCGAAGGCACCTATGACCGCGACCTGCGCCAGCTCTGCCTGCTGATCGCCCGCCGCTGACAAGTCCGGCGCCTGAACCGGCCGCGAGACTTTACGACGGCCAGCAGTCGGAAGCCCGCCACCCCTTGCCATCCCGGTGGCGGGCTTTTGGGTGCCGACCGCCGAGGACCTTTCGAGGGCGGTTAACCACGTTCAAGAAAGGCGAAGCTAATATTAGGATTTCGTTTGCCTTCCCGACGCAGGATGGCCTGACGCAGCGGGAGCAATAGAATGCGCATCGATTTGTCCCCGACGAGCTGGGGCAGGGTCATTGCAGTCACGGTGGTCGGCACGGCGGTCTGCATCGCCGCGGCCTTCTTCGTCGATTCCTACAATTTCCCCTTGCTGTCGCCGGACGCCCTGTGGCGCGCGCAGATGACGGACCTCTTGCTGCCGCTCGTGCTGGCGGGGTCGTTCTTCTTCTTCCTGATGTTCAAGATGCGCCAGCTTGCCGTCGCCCAGAAGGAGCTGAGCATCGTCGCGGCCACCGACAGCCTGACGGCGGTGTTCAATCGCGGCGCCTTCTCGATGCTGGTCGAGGCCTACCTCGATCAGGCGCGCAGCCAGGCGGTCGTCGATGCCGGCGCCTTCCTCATCGTCGACGCCGACCATTTCAAGACCATCAACGATCGCCTCGGACACGATTGCGGTGACCAGGCGCTGAAGCTGATCGCCAAGACGATCCAGGGCCAGTTGCGCGGCGCCGACATTGTCGGGCGCATCGGCGGCGAGGAATTCGCGGTCTTTCTTCCCGGCGCCGACGCCTCGCAGTCCTGGCTGGTCGCCGAAGGGATCAGGCGGCGCATCCGCGAGGTGGAGTTCTCCCCCGACGGCCGGCCTTGCCCGCTTTCGGTCAGCATCGGCGGCGTCGCCTTCAACGGTCCCGCTACATTTGCCGACATGTACCGGACGGCGGACAGTCACCTTTACAAGGCAAAGTCGAACGGCCGCGACCAGGTCAGCTTCGCAACGGTCGCGCTGCTTGGCCCGCTGACCGATGACGCCGCGACGGTCCATTGAGACGAGTAGCGAATAGTGAGTAGCAAATAGCGTTGCGCCGGCTGGCGCATGCATTGCCTTCCCTACTCGCTATTCCCTATTCGCTATTCACTTTACGCAGCATAGCCGCCGAAGCTGCGCGCCACCGGCTTGACCGAGACGGCGGGCTGGGCGGCGGGCCAGAGGATGCCTGCCGTCACCGCGAAGGTGATCAGCGCATCGCGCGCCGCCTCGGGCGAGATCTCGCCGGCTCGCGCCGCTTCGCACGCCTTCACCGCGGCGCCATAGCTCAGCCGCCGCCGCGACGGCGGGAATTCGGTCAGGAATTCATGCATGTCGAACAGCGACGCGATCATGCGCTTGTGGCCGGCGCCAACGGTAAGGGCGACCGGGGTGAAGAACATCCTGTCGTGCATTCTGGCCTCTTGGGTTGGGCGGAGGTCGGCGGGCGCCGGTTTCCGATCGGGGGTCGAACGCCAGAGAACGCGGGAAGGGGCGGGAGGTTCCATGATTTTGGGGGTTAGGGAGAATAAGGCGGGGCACCAGGGGCACCAGGGCGTTGCCTTCGATAGGCGCAAGCCGGGCCGCTGCTACGGCGCCGTGGTCGTGAGGATCTGGGGCGGCGCGCTAGGCGACCCCGGATGGTGGGTCGAAAGCACGAGCAAGAGAATGGCGACGCCGGCGATAAGCGCTGCGACGACATTGACGAACAGCCGCCCGGCTAACTGGCCAAGCCGTTGTCGCCGGCTCATGGTGGCGGGAACGAAACGCATTTACACCCTCCCGCTAAAGCAGAGTCCGACAAAACGTCGGACAGGCGCTCACCGAAGCTCGCCCTGGAGCCACGGTTCGCGCCACGCCCATGACGTTACCAGCCTCGGTGGTAGCCGCAGCTCCACACCCGCTTGATCACCAGGCGGTGGTGGTGCCAGCGCTTGTGCACCCTGACATGGCAGCGGTCGCGGTCGCGACGCCAGTGGCGCCGATTGTCACGGTCATAATCGCGCATCGCATAGTGGCGATGATGGCGGCGCCAGGAGTAATCATCGCTATAGCGCGTGCCGTTGTCGGTGGTGATGGTCAGGCTTGCCGCTTGCACCGGAGCCGTCACCGGCGCCAGCGTGGCCATGCCAAGCATGGCGGCGAGAACAACGTTCTTCATATCCGTCTCCTTTGCATTAGGTCTTGCTTACGGAAACCCGCCCGCTGGCTGATGGTTCCATCGCGATGGAGGGGCGTGCTGATACGTTTCGTGAGGAGGCCAGCGACGATGAAGGCTGGTCAGTCCGGGGCATGGAGGACGAGGTAGTCCGTCGAAACGGCGTTGGCGCCGGTTCCTCGCGTGACGCGCACGGTCGCCAACTGGTTGCCGTTGGCACCGCTTCTGGCTGTCGCCGCATCAATAGGCCGGCACCTGCCTATCATGCCGTTTCCGCGTAGCCTGTCGGGCAGAGCGGCGGAGCACTGAGCCATGTCCCGGTACACGACTGGCCGTGCCTCTCCCGGATGGCAGGATGCCATGTCCGGGCTGCAGGAAAGCAGGATCATTGCCGCCGCCGCTACAGGGTCCATCGTCGCGCTCCACGTCAATGCGGGTTAACGCCAGGTCCGGGCTTTGGTTGCCGGCAAAGGAAACGGCCGCGGGCGGCGGGCCTATTTCCACATGCCGCGCATGCGCGCGCCGAGGTCGACCTTGACCTCAGGCCGCCGGCGCGGATCGTCCTTCGCCTGCACGCTCGCCCAGGACGTCTGCTCGAAGGCGGAGAGCAACGAGGCCGGGATGAAGCGGGTGCGCGCGGCATAAACATGGCGGTCGCCGCGCGCCGCCTGGCCGTGCACGAAGAAGCGCTGCGGCATGACCAGGTGCAGCCTGTCCTTGGCCCGCGTCATCGCCACATAGAGCAGGCGCCGTTCCTCCTCGATGTCTTCCTTGCTGCCGACACCGAGGTCGATGGGGATGCAGCCGTCGACGGTGTTGAGCACGAAGACGTTCTTCCACTCCTGGCCCTTGGCGGAATGGATGGTCGACAGGATCAGATAGTCTTCGTCGCGGTGCGGCGGGCCTGCCTCGTCGCTGGTGGCGTCCGGCGGGTCGAGCGTCAGTTCGGTGAGGAAGCGCTCACGCGACGGGTAGCCGGACGCGATCTGCTCGAGCTGCAGGAGGTCGGCCCGGCGCATCGTTGCATCCTCGTGCATGCGCTCGAGATGCGGTTCGTACCAGAGCCGGATCCGCTCAAGGTCGGCCGGCCATTTCGCGCCGGCGCGCAGGCCTTCGTAGAGCGCCAGGAAGGAAGGCCAATCCTCGGCCGCTCGCTGCGGCGGCCGGTAGCGGGCGAGCCCCATCGCCTCGTCGAGCGACGTCGCCATCGTCTCGACGATCTGCGCGGCCGCCGACGGCCCGATGCCCGGCATAAGCTGCAGCACGCGGAAGCCGGCGACGCGGTCGCGCGGATTTTCGGCGAAGCGCAGCACCGCCAGCATGTCCTTGACATGGGCGGCATCGAGGAACTTCAGCCCGCCGAACTTGACGAAGGGGATGTTGCGGCGGGTCAACTCGATCTCCAGCGGCCCGCTGTGATGCGAGGCGCGGAACAGCACGGCCTGCGACTTCAGCGCCGTGCCGGCCTCGCGCTCGGCGAGGATCGCGTGGCAGGCATAGCTTGCCTGCTCGGCCTCGTCGCGTACGGTGACCAGAAGCGGCTTTTCGGACGATCTGCGCTCGCTCCAGAGGTTCTTGGTGAAGCGCTCGGCGGCCTCCCCGATCACCGCGTTGGCCGCCGCCAGGATCGTCTCGGTCGAGCGGTAGTTGCGCTCCAGCGTGACGATTGCCGCTGCCCGGGCGAACTGCGTGGGGAAGTCGAGGATGTTGCGCACTTCCGCGGCGCGGAACGAATAGATCGACTGCGCGTCGTCGCCCACCACCGTCAGGCCGGCGCCGTCGGGTTTCAGTGCCGTCAGGATCGAGGCCTGCAGCCGGTTGGTGTCCTGGTATTCGTCGACCAGCACATGGTCGAAGCGGCCGCCGAGATGCGCCGCGATCTCCGGCTCGGCCGCCATCTGCGCCCAGTAGAGCAGGAGGTCGTCGTAATCGAGTACGTTCTGCGCCTGCTTGGCCTCGACATAGGCCGCGAACAGGTCCTTCAACTGCTCTGCCCAGCCGGCGCACCATGGGAACACACCGCCCAGCACCTCGCCGAGCGGCGCCTGCGCGTTGACGGCGCGCGAATAGATCTGCAGGCAGGTGCCCTTGGTCGGGAAACGGCTCTCCGTCTTGGAGAAGCCAAGCTCGTGCCGGGCAAGGTTCATCAGGTCGGCGGAATCCTCGCGGTCATGGATGGTGAAGGCGGGATCGAGGCCGATCTCCAGTGCATAGTCGCGCAGCAGCCGGGCGCCAATGCCGTGGAAGGTACCGGCCCAGGAGAGCGCGTCAGCGATGACGGAAGCGTCGCGCCCCAGCACCTCGCCGGCGATGCGCTCGACGCGCTTGGCCATTTCAGAGGCGGCTCGGCGCGAGAACGTCATCAACAGGATGCGGCGCGGATCGGCGCCTTTGACGATCAGATGCGCCACGCGATGCGCCAGCGTGCTGGTCTTTCCCGACCCCGCGCCGGCGATGACCAGCAGCGGCGCCGCGACCTGGCCGTCGCCATGCTCGACCGCCAGCCGCTGTTCGGCATTGAGCTTGTCGAGATAGGCTGGCCGCAAGGGCGAATCACGGAGGGCGAGGTTCATCGCCCATCAAGCATCGTTTCCGCTTTGTTCGCAATGGTGGCGACGCTGCCAATCTCCGCCAAAAGTGGCAGTTTGCCTACCGCCGTGGCTCGGCACCCATCGCCACCGACTGACGTCGCAGCGACCGGCGTTCATCATCATCCTGCAATGGAAGTGGCTCGAAGCCGTCGGGCACCTCGTCGATGACTTTCTTGGCGAAGCGATAGGTCACATAGGCGAACAGGCCAACAATCAGCAGACGGATCATGATCAAAAGCTCCTTCCAGCGGACCAACCGGGGAGAGGGGCATTTTGTTCCGCCGGCGCCTCATCCGACCTGGCTCGCGGTGCAACCAAACCGCCATCGTCTCGTTTGCCCTCAGGGGCGAACGAGAGGAGGTTGTCATGATGAAGCTTCCGATGCTGCTGGCCTTGGGGCTCGCGCTCGCCGCCTGCGACAACAGCGTCCAGCCGACAAAGGCGCCCGTCGACCAGAACCCGCAGGTCGACAAGAACCCGGTGCCGAAGTCGACCACCGGCGGTGACCAGCAGGGAACGCAGCCGGCACAGTGAGGCACGGCGCAGTTCAGGCAAATCTGGCCAGCTGTTGCACAGAAGAAGGCCGGCGCTGCTTGGGAGGAAGCTGAAAAGCGCCGGCCAAGCGGGAAAGTCAGGCCCGCCGCAAGAAAGATCATAGCTGAGTCTTGCCGCTAGGTCAGGGGGGCAGGTTGGGGAAGACTGCTGGAAGTGGGGGAAATCCGGCGGAAATTCCGCCTATTGTGTGAAATCTACAACAAAAACCCAGAGTTGCGGCGGGAGGTCGTCATTTGTACCTGATCGGGCACATGGCTTATCGAAGAAGCCTGTGCGAGTGCCTCAAGCCATCGCCGCGACGCGCTTCACCGGCACGCCTTCGATCTCCTGATCCAGCTGGCGCTGGGTCATCGCCGCTTCGGCCATCACCCATTGCTTGAACAGCACAACCTTGCGTGCCGCGTGCTGGGTGTCGGGACTGACGAAGTACCAGCCAGCGGTGTTGGGGTGGTGGACCGCGAACGGGGCCACCAGCCGCTCGGCGCGGATGTCGCTGGCCATATAGGCGCGGTTGGCGACGGCAAAACCCATGCCGGCATTGGCCGCTTCGTAGGACATCATGCAGGAATCGAAATAGATGCTTTTGGTCTCGCCGAGCACGAAGCTCGCCCCAGCAAAGCCCAGCCACGACTGCCAATTCTGGGTGCAGGTGTCGGAGTGGAGCAGCGTGAAATGCCTGAGATCGTCCGGCGTGACCTTCGACAGCGGCTTGTCGCCGAGGATCTCGTGGAAGAGTTTGCGACTGCACACCGGCGTCAAATCTTCCTTGAACAGCAGGTCCGCCTGCAGGCCGGGGAAGCTGCCGTCGCCGTAACGGATCTCCAGGTCGTATTCCGAGGTCGCGAACTCATGCGTGGCGTACGAGGTCGACACCCGCATTTCGATATCGGGATATTGCCGCTGGAACAGCGGCAGGCGCGGAAAGAGCCAGCGCGCAGCGAAGGTCGGCAGCACCGAGATCTTCAGCACATGCGCCTGTGATTGCCCGGTCGCTTCCATGCTGGCCGCCACGATCCGCTCCAGAGCTTCGCGCACCCGCGACACATAGGTCTCGCCTTCCGGCGTCAGCGACACCGCGTTGCCGCCGCGCTGGAAAATCTTGAAGCGCAGCTGGTCCTCAAGGCTCTTGACGCGCTGGCTGACGGCGGAAGCGGTGATGAACTGTTCTTCACCGGCACGCGTGAAGTTCCCGTGCCGGGCAGCACTCTCGACGATTTTCAGCGAATTGAGGTTGACCTGACTGAGCAGACGCACCGTTTTCGACCTTAAGCTGGGCTTAGGGTAGCACCAGCATTCCTAAATTTACAGGGGTGGGCGGATTAATCGACTGTTTACCAAGTGTTGCCCCCACGCTGGAGAAGTAGAATGAACGCCCACACCATCCCCGAACTGCGTTGTGCGATGAGCCGTGAAGCCATCATCGGCCACGACACCGCCTGGAAAGTGTCGAGTTTCGGCGTCGCCCAGTATCTGCACGGCTACGACCCGGCGCTGCTTGCCGCGATCGAGGAGGCTGCCTTGAAGCTGAAGTCCAGCCATGCCGTGCACAAGCATCTGGATCTCACCTTCATCACCGGCGCCGACCGCTACATTCCCGAGATCAAGGAACTGCTGAACGACAAGCTGCGCCTGGAGCGGCTCTCCGACATGATGGGCACCAAGCTCGAGCCCTATCCGCTGTCGATCGTCGGCTCGACGGTCACCTTCATGAATCCCAAGGACGGCGCCGTCGAATGGCATTGCGACGGCGTGCCGGTCACCGAGCTCATCCCGCTGTCGATCAGCGATCCGCTGATCGGCGGTCATCTGGAGATCTATTGCGATGATTCCGAGACCGGACGGGCGATCCTGGAATCCGGACGCGAGATCCCGCGCAACCGCATCATGCGCATCGACCACAAGATGAACTACGCCACGCTCGGCCAGTTCCTCGGCGTGCTGCATCGCACCGCGCCCATCCAGCTCGGCTCGCGCGTCACCCTGGTGCTCAACCAGCGCTCGGTCGCAAAGCCCTATGTCGACGATAACCGCATGTTCTACCTCGCCGCCGACAACGACCACGATCGTGCATGGGTGAATGAGCTTGCCGACGACGTCTGGAACAACCAGCTGCCGGCCTACCGCCGTTTTGCCGAGGAGCATCCCGCCCCGCAGCCGGCCGCGGAAACCGTCGCCGGCGGCGCCAGGGAATCATGGTAGTGAAGCCATGGGCGGAAACCGGCTTGCTTCGCTGATCCAGCATTCGGAACAGGTCATGGCCAGGCAGGAAGACAGGACCCCATCCCGGGTCCTGCGGGATGGAGCGGCCCCCGCGGCCGCGCTGGCCTTCGCCGCCGGCGCGGTGGCGCTGTGGTCGACCAATGCGCTGGTCGGCAAGTCGCTGCTTGAAAATCATCCGGTATCGCTGGTGCAATTCCTGCAATTCACCGGCGCCGCCTTGGTCTTTGCGCTGATCAGGCTGAAGCGCCGCGCGCCAATCCACCTTCTTCCACAAGGGGAGAAGGGGGAGACAACCAACCTCGCTGCCTTTGCCGTCGGCTTCATCGGCCTCGTCGGCACCATGGTCCTGCAATACATCGCCTTCGCCTCGATGCCGGTCATCGAGGCAAATCTTGTCGCCTATACTTGGCCGCTGATGGTGGCGGCCGCGCTGATCGTGTTGGACAGCCCGCGTCGCCCCGCGCTGCTCGGCGTCACCGCCGCGCTCGGCTTTGTCGGCGTGGCCCTGGTGATTTCCGGAGGCCGCGAGCAGTCCTTGTTCCAGGGCAATCTTGTCGGTTATCTCGCCGCCTTCGGTTCGGCGCTGTGCATGGCCTTCTATTCGATCTTCGTCGGTCGCGTGGCCACCCCGCCGGACCGGTTCCTGCTGCCGTCGGCCGTGGCCGGCGTGGTCCTCACCTTTGCCTGGTGCCTGCATGACGGCGTCGCCTGGCAGGCCGGAACCTATCTCATTGCCGGGCTTTATCTCGGCGCCGGCCCGATGGGGCTCGGTTACTACTTCTGGTCGCGGGCGCTGAAGCTCGACCGGGGCGGCAAGGTTGCGGTTGCCGCCTATCTCACGCCGATCGCCTCGACTCTCCTTCTGGCGCTGTCGGGCGAAACGCTGACGATGACGGCCATCGCCGGCGCCGTCCTTGTCATCGGCAGTTGCATTGCGGTGGGCATCGAAGGTCCGGAGGCCGGGAACCATGCTTGACGAGGACGAACGCCGCGCCAGACAGGAAGCGCATTGGCTGGTGAAGGAATTCGGCGCCGAGGCGCCGCTTTACGCCGCGATGAAGGCGGAAAAGGCGATTGAGCAGAAAGATTTCGGTCGTTGTGCCCGTTGGAAGCGTATTCTCGAAATTTTGGCTGATACCGGCCTATCCAAGTCTGCTGCTTCCAAGTATTAGATTTTCTAAATTGCGCGGCTGCCGTCGCCCATGAAAATATCGCCCCGTATTGAGTCTGCAGGGTTTATTGACTCTATGGGTCCGTTGGGGAGCACGGTCAAAATCGATACATCATCAAAAGTCTACAACTAGAGCTGGTGACTTGATCATCGGCAGAGGGAAAAAAATTGCACAATATCGACGACAAGACCGCGATTGAACTAACCGCCGACATTGTTTCGGCCTATGTCGGCAACAATCCGCTTCCGGCTTCCGGTCTGCCGGATCTGATCGCCAGCGTCAGCGCCTCGGTGCGCAAGCTGAGCTCGGTTGCCGCCGCCAAGGAGGCGCCGGTGCTCAACCCGGCCGTCAATCCGAAGCGCTCGGTGTTTCCGGACCACATCGTCTGCCTCGAGGACGGCAAGAAGTTCAAGTCGCTGAAGCGTCACCTCGCCACCGACCATGGCCTGACGCCGGACGAATACCGCGCCAAATGGGGGCTTGCGCCCGACTATCCGATGGTGGCGCCCAGCTATTCGGCGACCCGGTCGGCGCTGGCCAAATCTTCCGGCCTCGGCCGCAAGCCGGCGGCTCAGCCGGCCAAGGTGGCGAAGCGCAAGAAGGTTTGATTTTCTGGCCTCGCCCGGCGCCATCCCGGCATCATCGGGATGGACCGGGCCTGTGCGCACTCAGTTTTTGGGCTCGGGCGCTTTCTGGGCGCGTGTCAGCTTGGGATCCTGCGCGTCGGCCAGGGTTTCAGCTTCGACCGCCGTCATTTCGAGAAAATAGACGAGCATGTGGTAGCGCGTGCGCGAAAGCATCTTTGCCAATTTGCGCGTCATGTCGGCGACAAATCTGAGTGCGCGCAGATCCTTCGCTGCCTCGTCCATCCTGGCTCCTGACCAATACAATTATCGTTGGCGCCCACGGCGACTCATGGCGCGATCCCAAGATCACAGCATCGGTGCGAAAATGAAATCGAATTTTCGCAAAGCATCCCGCGTGCGGCAAGAGATTTTTCTGCGCCACACGCATCTGAAGCGCACGCCATGCGCTA
Organism: Mesorhizobium sp. M4B.F.Ca.ET.214.01.1.1; assembly: GCF_004791545.1. NCBI lineage: Bacteria > Pseudomonadati > Pseudomonadota > Alphaproteobacteria > Hyphomicrobiales > Phyllobacteriaceae > Mesorhizobium > Mesorhizobium sp. M4B.F.Ca.ET.214.01.1.1. Next base: position 241,637 of record NZ_SRUX01000002.1, on the reverse strand, counting down.
ATATATGTTGGAACGGAACTTCAAGTTGTCTGATTTATCAACTTAATGCTCGAAAAGCGCCAGTGTACCGATAACATTCGTGTTCGAACGAATGTCGATGCGCGATATGGCATGTCGTGAAGTTGCAGGCGCCGCTACGTCAAAGGGAGATTGGCAGCGCTCACTGACCTGCCAGGTCAACGGCCCCCAGCAGCGGCGCGGCATCCGTGTTGTCAGCAAACAGCACCACCTGCGTCGCCAGGGCGGCCGTGGTGGCGACCTGGAAGAAGATGACGGCGAGGGCGAAATAGCGGATCATCGGCCCCAAACGCTCCGGCCGCCATCTGGTTCCAGCCGGCGAGCATTTCGCGACCAGCCGGCCATCCCATCGCCGGTGACCTTCGTCCCAAAGCCCTGGCTCTTGCGAAGCGCTCATGTCCCGTGCAAAAGCGCGGCCATGCTTATCATCAACGACCTCTCGCTGCGCATGGCGGGGCGCCTGCTTCTCGATCATGCCTCGCTGACCTTGCCGGCCGGCACCAAAGCCGGTCTCGTCGGCCGCAACGGCACCGGCAAGACCACCTTGTTCAAGGCGATCACCGGCGATTTCCCCGCCGAGACCGGCTCGATCAGCCTGCCCAAAAACACCCGCATCGGCCAGGTGGCGCAGGAAGCGCCGGGCACCGAGGAGCCGCTGATCGACATCGTGCTCAAGGCCGATACCGAGCGCCAGGCTCTGCTCGAAGAGGAAAGGACGGCCACGGATCCGCACCGCATCGCCGAGATCCACACGCGGCTTGCCGACATCGACGCGCATTCGGCGGAGTCCCGAGCCGCCACCATCCTGGCCGGCCTCGGCTTCGACGACGCCGCGCAGAAGCGTCCGGCCTCGTCGTTCTCCGGCGGCTGGCGCATGCGCGTCGCGCTGGCGGCCGTGCTCTTCTCCGAGCCAGACCTTCTGCTGCTCGACGAGCCGACCAACTATCTCGACCTCGAAGGCACGCTGTGGCTGGAGAACTACGTCTCCAAATATCCGCACACCGTGCTTTTGATCTCGCACGACCGCGACCTGCTCAACCGCGCCGTCAACTCCATCGTCCATCTCGACCAGAAGAAGCTGACCTTCTGGCGCGGCGGCTACGATCAGTTCGAGCGCCAGCTCACCGAGCAGCGCGAACTGCAGGAGAAGAGCCGTGTCAAGCAGGAAGCGGCGCGCAAGCACATGGAGTCCTTCGTCGAGCGTTTTCGCGCCAAGGCCTCCAAGGCGAGGCAGGCGCAGTCGCGGCTGAAGGCGCTGGAGAAGATGAAGCCGATCGCGGCCATCGTGAACGACACGGTGCGGCCGTTCTCCTTCCCCGAGCCGGTGAAGACGGTGGCCTCGCCGATCGTTGCCCTCAACGGCGTCAATGTCGGCTACACCGAGGGCGCGCCGATCCTGAAGAAGATGACGCTGCGCATCGATGCCGACGACCGCATCGCGCTGCTCGGCGCCAACGGCAACGGCAAGTCGACCTTCGCCAAGATGCTCGCCGGCCGCCTCAAGGCCGAGACCGGCACCATGACGGTGGCGCCGGGCCTGAAAGTAGCGATCTTCGCCCAGCATCAGCTCGACGATCTGCGCCCCGAGGAAAACGCCTATGAGCATGTACGCCGGCTGATGCCGGAGGCGCCGGAATCGAAGGTGCGTGCCCGCGTCGCCCAGTTCGGTCTAACGACTGAGAAAATGAACACTGCCGCCAAGGATCTCTCCGGCGGCGAGAAGGCGCGCCTTTTGATGGGCCTGTCGGCCTTCGACGGACCGAACCTGTTCATCCTCGACGAGCCGACCAACCACCTCGATATCGACAGCCGTGAATCGCTGATCCATGCGCTGAACGATTTCCCCGGCGCCGTGATCCTGATCTCGCACGACCGTCACCTGCTCGAGGCGACGGCCGATCGCCTGTGGCTGGTCAAGGACGGCGCGGTCAATCCCTATGACGGCGACCTCGAGGATTACAAGACGCTGGTCACCGGCGTTTCCTCCAATCGCCGCGAACAGAAGGAAGCCGACAAGGCCTCCAAGGCCGACCGTCGCCGCGAGGCGGCCCAGCGCCGTGCCGCGCTCGAACCGCTGGCGAAAGAAATCCGCGCCACTGAGGCACTGATGGACCGCATCCGCAAGCGCATCGACCTGATCGAGGACGAGCTCGCCAATCCGGCGATCTACGAGAAGGACCCCTCGACCGCGACACGCCTCGCCAAGGAGCGCTCGCAACTCACTCAGACGCTGGCGCAGAACGAGGACAAGTGGCTGACCATGTCGGCGGAATATGAGGAAGGGATCGCGGAGTAGGGATGAAAGCCTAATCTCCCCCCACAAGGGGGAGATTGGCAGCTTCTACCCCGCCAGCCTCACTTCAACCGCTTGCGCCCGCGCCAGGCAGCGCTCCTGGTCGCGCGGGCGGCCGAGTTCGGCGTAGCGCGCGGCCGCTTCGCGCAACAGCGCGGAGGCCTGGTCGCTTTCGCCGCGCGCCTGGCGGTGCACGCCGCGCGCTTCCCAGACGGCGGCGACCCACGGTCCGCCTTGCCACATGCCGGCCAGTCGCTCGGCCTCGTCGATGCGCCGGCTCGCCTGGTCGAGTTCCCCGGCCTCGGCCAGCGCGATCGAGGACGCGACGCGAAAGCCCATCGAGCAGGGCTGGCAGGTGCATTTTTCGGCCAGCCTGCGGTCGCCCTGCCGGATCGCCTCCATCGCCTGCGATTGCGTCGCCGCCGCCTCGACCGCCAGCGCCTGGAAGCGGATCAGCAGATGCGGGGCGAGCCATGTCGATTCGGCAAGGCGCAAGCCCTTCTGCAGGAGCCGGCCGGCGCGCCATTTCTGGCCGCGCGCCAGCGCGATTTCGCCGAGCCGATGCAGCGCCAGCGCCTCGCCGAAAGGGGCGCGCGCTGCAGCGCTGAGCTGGGCTGCGCTGGTCAACAGCTCCTCCGCCGCTGTGAGCCGCCCCGAGAACAGCTCTGCCTCGCCGAGGATCAGCGAGGCAAGCACGCGGCCGGGAACCGATCCGGCGGCCTCGGCGATGCCCAAAAGCTCGCGCGCCGCCTTGGCCATGTGTTCATGGCCGCCGGCCCGGTAGAGGCAGAATTCCGCCAGGCACAGATGGCCGTCGAAGACGTTCGAGGCAACGCTTGGCGCGCCGCGAACCCAGTCGACGAATTCGGACTGGAAAAGCTCCTGCCATTGCCCCTGCATGTGTGCGGCGAGCCCGATCAGCGCGCTGGCCTCGCCGACCTCGCGCCCGAGCTCGGCGGCGATCGCCAGTGTGCGCGCCTCGGCGCCCTTCTGCCCGGCATCGCCGAAGTCGCCGCTGTTGAGCTGGATGATGCCCCAGGCCAAAAGCCCGCGCACCCGTTCGGCGATCCCGGTCGGCTGCGCGCCGCCGAGCGCCAGTGCCTTCTCGTAGATGGCGACCGTCGCCGCTTGCGGGCCGACGCCGAGATCGACGCGCAGGCTTTCGCGCAGCCGCTCGAACTGCCGCACGACCTCGCCGCGATTGCCGGCGTCGAGTGCCGCCTGCATCAGGGCCCGCGCGGCGCGCTCGTCGGCGGGATCGACCGCCAGCAAGCGTTCCCACAGACCGGCCGCCTCCAGCACGCGCACATAGAGCTCGCGCAGCCGTTGGCGCGGCTCTTCCGCCCATTCAGCGTAGCGGTCGTCCGGCAGCAGGTCGCCGGCGTAGCGCCGGGCCGCCCGTTCCGTGGCCCCGCGATCGTTTGCCTGCAGCGCCGCCGTCGCCTCGGCCTCGAACAAGGCAGCATCGACGGCGAGCTCAGCGCCCGGCGCCAGCGCCACGACTTCGCCGTCGAGCGCGATGATGTCATGCGCGCCGAGCGCGCGCCGGGTGAAGTGGACGGCCTTGCGCAGATTGGCGGCGGCGGCCTCCGGTTCGAGGTCGGGCCATAGTGCGTCCATTACCTGCTCGCGGTGCAGCCGATGGCGCCGGGCAAGCGCCAGCAATTTGACCAGCGTCACGCTGCTCGTGCGCCGCCACGCCGCCGCGGACGCCGCGCGTCCATCGATGGACACGCGGAATTGGCCAAGCAAATCCACCTCTACGCGCATTTTCGTCTCCCAAGTCCCCGGCCAACCATAGTCCGGCATCGATGCCGATTGGAAGGGCCGGCACAGGCAAGGCGCATTCGGGGAACGGTGGAGGAACGCCGGCCGGTCAGTATGGCCGCGTCAACCCATTCACAGAGGAGAACTCACCATGTCCATCCGCATCAACGACACCGCCCCGGATTTCGAAGCCGAGACGACGCAAGGCCAGATCAGCTTCCATTCCTGGCTCGGCGAGTCCTGGGGCGTCCTTTTCTCCCACCCCAAGGATTTCACGCCGATCTGCACCACGGAACTCGGCTACATGGCCAAGCTCAAGCCTGAATTCGACAAGCGCAACGTCAAGATCATCGGACTCAGCGTCGATCCCGTCGACCGGCACCAGAGCTGGGCCATGGACATCGAGGAGACGCAAGGCCATGCGCCGAACTACCCCATGATCGGCGACCCGACGCTTGCGATCTCCAAGCTCTACGACATGCTGCCGGCGACTGTCGGCGACTCCTCGGAGGGCCGCACCGCGGCCGACAACCAGACGGTGCGCAACGTCTACGTCATCGGGCCGGACAAGAAGGTCAAGCTGCTGATCTCCTATCCGATGACCACCGGCCGGAACTTCGACGAGATCCTTCGCGTCATCGATTCCCTGCAGCTCACCGCGAAACACCGGGTCGCGACGCCGGTCAACTGGCGCCAGGGCGAGGACGTCGTCATCGCCGGCTCGGTGTCGAACGACGAGGCGGCCAAGATCTACCCGAACGGATGGAAGGCGCCCAAGCCCTACATCCGCATCGTCCCGCAGCCGCACGCCTGAGCCGCGGCCGCGTGAGCCGCGGCCGGTGAGCGGCGATGCCCTTTCCGGCCGCGCGCCCAAGGAACCATCGCAGGAGCAGACCGCCATGACCGTGCATTACGTGAAGCCCGCCATCGCCGTCTTCGACGCCACGCCGGAGCTGCTGTTCCAATATATGAGCGCCGGCAACCACCGGCATCTGGCCTTCAAGAGCCACCGGCTCGCCGGCGTGGCCGGCAATGTCGTCACCCTGGACGCCGAGGTCTATAATCCCGACGGAACCACCTTCGCCATGCAGGTCGAGCATACGCTCGATCCGCCGCGCGGCATCGAGACCAGGCTGACCGGCGGCGCCTTCGACGGCGCGCGGTTCACCCACAGCTACACGCCGATGGGCGGCAGGACCAAGGTGGATCTGGAGGGCGATTTCCCGGCGCTGCCCGGCATGAGCGATGCCGACACGCTGAAGATGATCGACGGCTTCTTCGGCGTGATCTTCGCCGAGGACACCGCCACGTTGAGGCACTGGTCCTAGGGAAATTTGACTACGACGCGCGTCATTCCAAGCAACAAATGAGAGGGTAACATGAACACTTCCAGCAAGCCGCGCGTCCTCGTCCTTGGGGCGGGCTTTGGCGGCCTCGAGCTCACCAGCCTGCTGTCCGAGACCTTCGGCGCCGGCATCGACGTCACCTTGATCGACAAGAGCGACGGCTTCGTCTTTGGCTTTTCCAAGCTCGACGTCATGTTCGGCCACAAGACGGCGGATCAGGTGCGCCTGCCTTACTCGAACTATGCCAAGCCCGGCGTGCGCCTGCTCAGGCAGACGGTCACCGCGATCGACCCCGAGCGGCGGCGCGTCACCACCGATGCCGGCGTCCACGAGGCCGATTTCCTCGTCGTGGCGCTCGGCGCCGATTACGATTTCGACGCCACGCCAGGGCTCGCCGGCGCCAACGAATTCTACACCGTCGCCGGCGCCGAACGGCTGCGCGACGTGCTGCCCACCTTCACCAGGGGGAGGGCGCTGGTCGGGGTCTGCGGCGCGCCCTACAAATGCCCGCCGGCGCCCAGCGAATGCGCGCTGATGCTGCACGACTACCTGGTCAAGCGCGGCGTGCGCGAAGCCTGCGAGATCAATTTCGTGCTGCCTTTGCCGAGTCCGGTGCCGCCGTCGCCGGAGACTTCGCGCGCCCTCGTCTCCGCCTTCGTCGAGCGAAACATCGGCTTCATTCCAGGCCGCCGCGTCGCGTCGATCGACAATGCGCGCAAGGTCGCGATCCTTGACGACGGGGTAGAGATGCAGTTCGACCTGTTCCTCGGCGTGCCCAAGCATCGCGTGCCCGACGTGGTCATTGCCAGCGGCATGACCGAGAATGGCTGGATCACGGTCAATCCGAGGACGCTGGAGACCAACTATGCCGGCGTCTACGCCGTGGGCGACGGCGCCAACACCGGCACGCCGAAGGCCGGCGTCTTCGCCGAAGGCGCGGCGCGCGCCGTCGCCAGCGACCTGATCGTGAAGCTCTCCAACAGCGGCACGGCAAAGCAATATGATGGCTTCGGCACCTGCTATATCGAATTCGGTGGCGGCCGCATCGGCAAGGTCGAGGTGGACTTCTTCTCCGGTCCGAAACCGACAGGCACCTACCACGAAGCCTCGCTGGCGCTCAGAGCCGACAAGGAGCATTTCGGCTCCAGCCGCCGCGCGCGCTGGTTCGGGATGTGAGGAGGCGTTGCGCCAATCCCCGAGGTTGGCGATTGGCGAAACCCGCAGCGACGGCCAATCTCCCCCCAAGTGGGGGAGATGCCCGGTAGGGCAGAGGGGGGCGCTGTCCCGCCGGCCTCTCAGCCAAACAGCGAAGTCCCATAGTGTTTCGCTACCGAATGAACTCAGAGGTTGGCGATCCTTCACGCCCCCCTTTGTCCTGCCGGACATCTCCCCCACGAGGGGGGAGATTGGCGGTTTCAATGCCGCGCAAAAAAACCTACTCCCGCAACCTCACTGCGCAGCACATCTTGGCAGAACAGTGCCAACTCGCGCCCGATCTGGACCTACACGCCGAGCCTGAATCCCGCTAGACAACCCGCATGAACCAGCACGCCAAGCTCAGGATCGGCCATTCGGCCTGTCCGCACGACTGCCCGTCCACTTGCGCCCTCGAGGTCGAGCTGCTCGATAGCAACCGCATCGGCCGCGTCTATGGCGCCAAGGCCAACAGCTACACGGCGGGCGTCATCTGCGCCAAGGTCGCCCGCTATGCCGACCGCGTCCACCACCCCGACCGCCTGCTGAAGCCACTGGTCAGGGCGGGCGCCAAGGGCGACGGCACCTGGAAGGAGTCCAGCTGGGAAGCGGCGCTCGACCTCGTCGCCGAGAAGTTCATCAAGGCCGAGGAGACGTACAGCTCGGAGACGGTCTGGCCCTACTATTATGCCGGCACGATGGGGCTGGTGCAGCGCGACGGCATCCACCGGCTGCGCCACGCGAAGAAGTACTCCGGCTTCTTCGGCTCGATCTGCACCAACCTCGCCCGGACCGGCTGGATGGTTGGAGCAGGCGCGCTACGCGGTCCCGATCCGCGCGAGATGGCCAAGTCCGACTGCGTCGTGATCTGGGGCACCAATGCCGTGGTGACGCAGGTCAACGTCATGACCCACGCGATCAAGGCCCGCAAGGAACGCAAGGCCAAGATCGTCGTCATCGACGTCTATGAGAACGCGACGATGAAGCAGGCCGATCTCGGCCTGGTGCTCAAGCCCGGCACCGATGGCGCGCTGGCCTGCGCGGTCATGCATGTGCTGTTCCGGGACGGCTTCGCCGACCACGCCTATCTCGACAAATACACCGACGATCCGCGCGGGCTGGAGGAGCACCTTCGCACCCGCACGCCGGACTGGGCGGCCGCGATCACAGGATTGAGCGTTGCCGAGATCGAGACCTTCGCGCATCTCGTCGGCACGACGAAGAAGACCTATTTCCGTCTCGGCTACGGCTTCTCGCGCCAGCGCAACGGCTCGGTCAACATGCACGCGGCGGCCTCGATCGCCGCCGTCACCGGCGCCTGGCAATATGAGGGCGGCGGCGCCTTCCATTCCAATTCAGGCATCTTCAAGCTGAACCAGGATCTTCTCGAAGGCACCGCGCTGCGCGACCCGAACGTGCGCCATCTCGACCATTCGCGCATCGGCCCGGTGCTGACAGGGGCCGCGGACGCGCTCTATGGCGGTCCGCTGGTGACGGCGCTGCTCATCCAGAACACCAATCCGGTCAATGTCGCGCCCGAGCAGCGGCTGGTGAAGCAGGGCTTTTTGCGCGACGACCTGTTCACCTGCGTGCACGAGCAGTTCATGACCGACACCGCCAGGCTCGCCGATGTCGTCCTGCCGGCGACGATGTTCCTCGAGCATGACGACATCTACAAGGGCGGCGGCAACCAGCACATCACGCTCGGCCCGAAGCTGATCGATCCGCCGGAAGGGCCGCGCACCAACCATTTTGTCATCGAGGAACTGGCGAAGCGGCTCGGCGTCTCCGACAGGCCGGGCTTCGGCCTCACCGAGAAGGAGCATATCGACATCATCCTCGGCAAGCGCGGGCTGGGCAGCTTCGACAGCCTGGGCGAACAGAAGTGGATCGATATGCCGCCGGATTTCGAGGCGGCGCATTTCATCGACGGCTTTGGCCATCCGGACGGAAAGTTCCGCTTCCGTCCCGACTGGTCCGGGCAGGCGGCGCCCAACCGGCCGCCGAGGAGCATGGGGCTGTTCGGACCGGTGGAACAGCTGCCGGAATTCCCCGACCATGTCGAACTGATCGAGGTGGCGGACGAAGCCCATCCGTTCCGGCTGACCACTTCGCCGGCGCGCAATTTCCTCAATTCGACCTTCGCCGAGACGCCCGTGTCGAAGGAAAAGGAGGGCAGGCCGGTGCTGCTGCTGCATCCCGACGATGCCGCCGAACTCGGGCTTGCCGATGGCAGCCGCGTCGAGGTCGGCAACCAGCGCGGCGAGCTGGTGCTGCACGCCAAGTTGTTCGATGGCATCAGGCGCGGTGTGGTGATCGCCGAGGGCATCTGGCCGAACAGCGCGCATGAACGCGGCGAGGGCATCAACGTGCTGACCGGCGCCGACGCGCCGGCGCCCTATGGCGGTGCCGCGCTGCACGACAACAAGGTATGGCTGCGCAAGCCGCAAGAGCTTGGCGTTTGATCCCGCGATCTGGACCAAGCGCTTGCCGTCGCGGCCGCCAGCTCCCGCGTCTATAGAGACGCCCTGTCTGTTGCGACGAGGGAGGATGTCGTGAGCAAGATATCGCTTCTGGGCATTCCGCATGACGGGAATTCGTCCTGGCTGCGCGGTGCGGCCGAAGCGCCGCCGCTGATCCGGCGCGAACTCGCCAGCGATGCCTACAGTTCATGGTCGGAAACCGGCTTTGACCTCAGCGACCGCTTCATCGATCACGGCGACGTCGATTTCACGCAGCCCGGCGATCCGTGGGAGCGGATCGAAAGCGAAGTCGGCCGCGCGCTGGATGCCGGCCATCCGCTGATCTCGCTCGGCGGCGACCATGCGATCTCCTGGCCGGTGCTGCGCGCGGTACGGCGCCGTCATCCCAGCCTGACGATCCTGCATATCGATGCCCATCCCGACATCTACCATGCCTATGGCGACAATCCGCGCTCGCACACCTCGCCCTTCGCGCGCATCATGGAGGAGCGGCTTGCCGACCGGCTGATCCAGATCGGCCTGCGCACCATCAACGACCACCACCGCGACCAGTTCAGGCGCTTCGATGTCGAGGTGGTGGAGATGCGGCATTTCAAGGAAGGGCTGCGGCTTGACCTCAAGACGCCCGTCTATGTCTCGATGGATATCGACGCTCTCGATCCGGCCTTCGCTCCCGGCATTTCCCATCGCGAACCAGGCGGCTTCACCACCCGCCAGGTGATCGGCCTGATCCAGGGAATAGACCAGCCGATCGTCGCCGCCGATGTCGTTGAATACAATGCGAGCCAGGATCTCTCGAACCAGACCGCTCTGGTCGCCGCCAAGCTGGTGAAGGAGATCGCCGGCATGATGCTGCAGACGAATGGCGCGCCCGTTGGGTAAATCAATCTTGCAAGACGTTGTTCCAGCTGCTTGTTCCGACTCGTCTTTCCCATTGGAGCCGCAATGCCGAAGCCGCTCAGGATCGCCATAGCCGGCGCGCTGGGCCGCATGGGCCGGCAGATGGTGGAAACCGTGGCGGCCGATCCGCGCCTCGAACTCGCGGCCCGCTTCCATCGCTCCGGTTCCGCCGGGGAGGGGCTGGTCGAGCGCGACGAGGCGCTGGCGCTTGCCGACGTCATCGTCGATTTCACCACGCCGGCTGCGTCGGCTGAACTTGCCGCGGCTTGCGCCGTGCGTGGCGGCCCGGCGCTGGTGATCGGCTCGACCGGCTTCGACGCCACCGAGCTTGCCGCCATTGCCGCCGCCGCGAAGACGGTCGCCATCGTGCGTTCCGGCAGTTACTCGCTTGGCCTCAACGTGCTGACCGGGCTGGTCGAGCAGGCGGCGCGCGCGCTCAGCCCCGACGACTGCGACATCGAGATCTTCGAGGCGCATCATCGCGCGAAGGTGGATGCGCCCTCGGGCACGGCGCTGATGCTGGGCGAGGCGGCCGCACAGGGGCGGGGCATTACGCTGGAAGACGTCGCGCGACACGGCCGCGACGGTGTCACCGGTCCGCGTCCGCCCGGCGAGATCGGCTTCGCAGTGATGCGCGGCGGCAGCATCGTCGGCGAGCACAGCGTCAACTTCCTCGCCGACGGCGAGGTGCTGACGCTGTCGCATTCGGCGGGCGATCGCTCGATGTTCGCCCGCGGCGCCATCGCCGCCGCCCTCTGGGTCGCCGGACAGCCACCCGGCGAATACGACATGCGCGACGTGTTGCGGCGTTGAAACTGCCTCAGTCGAGGGATTGGCCGTCATCGACGATTTTCGCCAAGATTGTTCCCCGAGGCGGCGGGCTTGTGCCCGCTTCGCCTTTGCGCAAGCCTGAATCAAATCGGCAAGGTTCGGCGCTATCGCTTTGGTCGGATTTTGTCTTTGGGCTCCGCGCGCGCCAAGGGTCGCGCTGCCGTGGAGGCCGCTAGCTCAGCTCTTTCGGCCTGATGCAATGCGTCAGCCGCGCGCCACCGAAGCCGAGATCCGCCCAGTCTCCATCGAGGACAAAACGGGCCAGTGCCGCCGTCGGGAATTTCTCCTTGAGCTTCCTCAGCGCCTGGGCATCTGACCTCGAACTGGCGAGCCGGCGCGCGAACTCCTCCAGCCCGGGATTGTGGCCGAGCAGCAAGAGACTTGCCGCGCTGGCCTTGCGCACCACGGCCAACACATCCTCTGCCACTGCCTCGTAGAGCGCATCGGTGAATTCCGCCGGCACGTTTCTTGGCAGTTCGGCCGCGACCAGCCGCCATGTGTCGCGCGTGCGCAGCGCGGCAGACACCAGCGCCAGATCCGGCAACCAGCCGCGCCGGGAAAGCTCCCGTCCCATCAGCGGCGCCGTCTTCAGCCCGCGCGGGCCGAGCGGCCGGTCGAAATCGGCAAGCTTGGCATCGTCCCAGCTCGACTTGGCGTGGCGCAGGACGAGGAGTTGTCTTGCTTTCGCCATATCACCATTCCCTGTCGCCACTGCCTTTCAAAATAACGTCGAGATGTCGCGTGCGCCATGCACGATACACACGATCTCAATCCGTTCCTTGGCGAGGCGATAGAGTATGAGATAGTTGCCGACGCTCGGCGCTCGGGTGTCGGCACCAACGTCAGGTCGTCGCGGTCCGGACTCGGAAAAGTGGCAATATTTGCTACCGGCCTCAATCCCTTACGGCGTGATCCGCGCCAACTGCTCGAGATCGCTTTCCTCGCGCAGCGGGTCGGGCGCCATCACCACGGAGGTGCCGTTGTCGGCATCGTCGGCGAAATGGGCGAGCACGGTGTGGCCCTTCTCCATGCGCGCCTTGCCTTCGGCGACCAGCCCAAGCGCCAGCGGGTAGAGCCGGTGCTCGGCCTTGAGCACGCGGGCGGCGAGCGTATCCTCATTGTCGCCGACCATCACCGGCACGGCGGCCTGCGCGATGATCGGGCCGTCATCCATGTCGAGCGTCACGAAATGCACCGAGCAGCCATGGATGCGAACGCCGGCGCGCAGGGCGCGGGCATGCGTATCCAGGCCCTTGAAGGCAGGCAAAAGGGCAGGGTGGATGTTGACCACCCGCCCCAGCCATTTCTCGACGAAGCGGCCACCCAGGATGCGCATGTAGCCGGCCAGCGCGACGATTTCGGCGCCGAAGCCGGCAAGGGCGGCATCGATCGCGCCGTCATGCGCTTCCTTGCTGCCATAATCCGAGCGCTGGATCACCTTGGTGGCGATGCCGCGCGCGGCCGCGATGGCGAGGCCGGCAGCGTTCGCCCGGTCGGAGATGACGCCGACGATCTCGGCCGGATAGGCTGGGTCGCTCGCCGCCGCGATCAGCGCCGTCATGTTGGAGCCGCGCCCGGAGATCAGAACGACGGTGCGTTTCCTGCTCATAGGCCGATCGACCCCCGGTAGATGACGCCGGCGTCGCGGCGTGGCACGATGCGGCCGATCGGCGTCACCGTCTCGCCGGCCTCCTGCAGCACAGCAGCCACTTGTGCCGCCTGGCCGGAGGCCACGGCGAGGATCATGCCGATGCCGCAATTGAAGGTGCGCATCATCTCTTCCGGCGCCACGCCGCCGGTCTTGGCCAGCCACGCGAACACCGGCGGCACCTCGATGGCGTTGAGGTCGAGCTCGGCGGAAAAGTCCTTCGGCAGCACGCGCGGAATGTTCTCGGGAAAGCCGCCGCCGGTGATATGGGCCAGCGCCTTGATGCCATGCGTATTGCGGATCGCCTTCAGGATCGACTTCACATAGATGCGCGTCGGCTCGAGCAGTGCTTCGGCAAGCGTCGCCTCGTCGTTGAACGGTGCCGGGTCGCTCCAGGCGAGGCCGCTGGCGGCAACGATACGGCGAACCAGGGAATAGCCGTTGGAATGCAGGCCGGACGAGGCGAGACCCAGGAGCACGTCGCCCTCGACGATGTCGTCGGTGGGCAGCAGCTGGCCGCGCTCGGCGGCGCCGACGGCGAAACCGGCGAGGTCGTAATCCTTGCCGTGATACATGCCGGGCATCTCGGCCGTCTCGCCGCCGATCAGGGCGCAGCCGGCCTGCCGGCAGCCTTGCGCGATGCCGCCGACGATCGCCGCCCCCTGGTCGGGGTCGAGCTTGCCGGTGGCGAAATAGTCGAGGAAGAACAGCGGCTCGGCGCCCTGCACGACGATGTCGTTGACGCACATGGCAACGAGGTCGATACCGATCGTGTCGTGTTTGCCGGCGTCGATGGCGATCTTGAGCTTGGTGCCGACGCCGTCATTGGCGGCGACCAGCACCGGATCGGAGAAGCCGGCGGCTTTGAGGTCGAACAGCCCGCCGAAGCCGCCGATCTCGCCATCGGCGCCCGGCCGGCGCGTGGCGCGCACCAGCGGCTTGATCTTCTCCACCATCAGATTGCCGGCATCGATATCGACACCCGCCTCGGCATAGGTGAGCCCGTTCTTGCGCTTGGCTGTGTCGCGCTTGGTCATATCCGGCTCGTCGCTGTTTCCACTGTGCTTGCGGGCTCTTCGCATGAATGGTTTCGGGGAGCAAGGATGACGGCCCTCCCGGGCGACAAAACCGTGGACAGCAATGGTTGCAACAGCGCTGGCGACTGGCCAAGTCCGAGGCGACAGCTGATCTCCTCCTTGCGGAGATGTCCGGCAGGACAGAGGGGGTGTGGAGGATCGCGACCTTCGAACGATCAGTTGGTGCCCGTTGAGCAATGGCCGATACGTCGGCGGGACAGCACCCCCTCTGCCTTGCCAGGCATCTCCCCCGCAAGGGGGGAGTTCGATCGTCATCGCCGCTTTCGCCAATCGACCGTGTGGGAGAATGAGGCGCTCGGTCCTTGCGCCCACCTCCCATCTCCATCATCTATCTCCCAACAAGCCACGACGGGGCAGACGTTTGACCATCCCCAACATGATTACGATCATGCGCCTGGTTCTCGTGCCCGCCGTGGTGTTGGCCATGCTGCAGGCGCGCTGGGACTGGGCTTTTGCCGGCTTCCTCGTCGCCGGCATCTCCGATGGCGTCGACGGCTTCATCGCTCGCCGCTTCAACCAGTTTTCGAAACTCGGCGCCTATCTCGACCCGATGGCTGACAAGCTGCTGCTGGTCTCGGCGTTCGTGGTCATGGGCTTCATCGGCGAGTTGCCGCTGTGGCTGGTCGTCACCATGGTCTCGCGCGACGCGCTGATCGTCTGCGCCGTGCTTCTGTCGACGGTAATGGCGCATCCGGTCGAGATGAAACCGCTCCTGATATCCAAGGCCAACACCGCCATCCAGATCATCCTGGCGGCGGTGGTGCTTGGCGAATTGGCTATTTCGATCCACTTCGACCCGCTGAGGCCGGCGCTCATATTGCTGTCCGGGGTCTTGACCGTGGCTTCGGCCGCGGCCTATCTCGTGACCTGGTTGAGGCATATGAGCGGCTATGGCGAAGGCTCCAAACCGGACTCCTGACCAAGGATCCATCGCGGCGGCCGCCGAGGCAGCGGCGGCCGGCGAAGCCGCGTCCTCGGCGTTCCGCCGCCAGATATTCTTCTGGCTGGGCACCGCCGTCCTGCTCGCCCTGTTCCTCTACGTCTTCTCCAGCATCCTTCTGCCCTTCGTCGCCGGCATGGTGCTCGCCTATTTCCTCGACCCGGTCGCAGACCGGCTGCAGCGCCTCGGCCTCTCCCGGCTGATGGCGACGGTGGTCATCCTGATCGCCTTCATCGTCGTGCTTGTGCTCGCCTTCGTCATCCTGGTGCCGGTGCTGGCGACGCAAATGGCCGATTTCGCCGGCAAGCTGCCGGAATATCTCACCCGCCTGCAGGCATTGATCACCAGCTTCGACCCGAAATGGCTGGAGCAGAGATTTGGCGTCAACGCCAACAGCTTGCGCGACGGGCTGAACTCGCTGCTCACTTCCGGCTTTGGCCTGCTCACCACCGTCTTCACGTCGATCTGGAGCTCCGGCGTGGCGCTGGTCTCGGTGGTCAGCCTGTTCGTGGTGACGCCGGTCGTCGCCTTCTACATGCTGCTCGACTGGGACCGCATGGTGGCCGAGGTCGACAGCTGGGTGCCGCGCGACTATGTCGAGACGGTGCGGACGATCGCCCGCGACATCAACACCGCGACCGCCGGCTTCGTGCGCGGCCAGGGCACGCTCTGCCTGGTGCTCGGCGCCATGTACGCCACGGGCCTGACTTTGGCCGGCCTCAACTTCGCGATCCTCATCGGCCTCTTCGCCGGGCTGATCTCCTTCATCCCCTATGTCGGCTCGCTGACCGGGCTGGTGCTCGCGGTCGGCGTCGCCTTTGTCCAGTTCTGGCCGGACTGGGTGATGATCGTTGCGGTGGCTTGCGTGTTTTTCGTCGGCCAATTCATCGAGGGCAACATTCTGCAGCCGAGGCTGGTGGGCAAAAGCGTCGGCCTGCATCCGGTCTGGCTGATGTTCGCGCTGTTCGCCTTCGGCGCGCTGTTCGGCTTTGTCGGCCTGCTGATCGCGGTGCCAGCTTCGGCGGCGGTCGCCGTGCTGGTGCGCTTCGCCATTGCCCGCTATCTCGAATCGCCGCTCTACAAGGGTCACGCGACCGAGCCCATACCGCCGCTGCCGGCGAACCGCCGCCGGGCCGCCAAGCCGCGCGGCTGACACGCCATGGCCGCTGACAGAACCGATCCGCCGCGCCAGTTGCCGCTCGATCTCGGCCACGGCACCGGCTACTCGCGCGACGAGCTCGTGGTGTCTTCGACCAACGCCCAGGCGGTGGCGCTGGTCGACCGATGGCCCGACTGGCCGTCGCCGGTCGTGGTGCTGGCCGGGCCGGCGGGCTCCGGCAAGACGCATCTGGCCTCGATCTGGCTGGCCCGCGCCGGCGCGCTAAGGGTCGATGCCGGACGCATCGAACAGTGCATCGCCGATCTTGGGGAGATGCCCGTCCTCATCGACGACATCGACAAGCACCCCGTCGACGAGACTGGCCTGTTCCACCTCATCAACGCCGTCCGTGGCGCCGGCTCCTCTCTACTGCTGACGGCCAGGCGCTTTCCCTCGGCCTGGGGTGTCGCGCTGCCCGACCTCATCTCGCGGCTGAAGGCCGCAGCGACCGTGGAGATCCACGAACCCGACGATCTGCTGCTCGCCGGCGTCATCACAAAGCTTTTCGCTGACCGCCAGGTCGAGGTCGAGCCGCATGTCGTGCAATATCTGGTCAGGCGCATCGAGCGCTCGCTGGCCACCGCCATGCGCGTGGTGGAACGCCTCGACCGCGCAGCGCTGGAGCGCAAGACGCCGATCACCAGGGCGCTCGCCGCCGAAACCGTCAGCGCCATGGACGAAGGGCAGGGCGAGTTCGAGATTTAGGCCTTGTCCGGTAGCCAGCAGGTGACGTCAGAGCCAGTGACATCAGAGACATCTGGTGATATGATGTCAATGACATCGGGATGATATCAATGCCATCTGTGACGATCAGAAATATTCCGGAAGAAACCCACCGTGCTCTGCGCGTGCAGGCCGCCGTCCACGGCCGAAGCACGGAAGCGGAGATTCGAGCCATACTCGAAAACGCCGTGCGGCCGGAAGGGCGTGTGAAGCTGGGCGCTTTGCTGTCCGACATCGCCCGCCGCGCCGGGGTAAAAGGTGAGGATGTAGATGCCTTGGAGCAGGTCCGCGATAAAAGCCCGGCCGAGCCTCTGAGATTCGAATGATCGTCCTGGACACCAATGTCGTTTCGGAGGTGATGAGGCCACAGCCCCATCCGGCGGTTCTGGCATGGCTGGACGATCAGGCTGCTGAAACATTGTATATTTCCAGCGTGACTCTCGCTGAGGTGCTGTTCGGCATCGAGGTGATGGCTGCGGGGCGCCGCAAGAATGCCCTGGCTGAGGCCTTTGCTGGCATACGCGCGGTGTTCGAACAGCGCGTTCTGCCATTCGATGCGCAGGCAGCGAGGCAGTATGCCGGCCTTGCCCCAAAGGCCAGAGCCGCGGGCAAGGGGTTTCCTATACCCGACGGCTACATAGCGGCTATCGCCGCCGCCAAAGGCTTCCGCGTCGCTTCACGTGACGTGTCGGCCTTTCACGCGGCGGGCATACCCGTCGTCAATCCATGGGAAAGCGCCACTTAACTGTCCCATTTCGGGACAAGGCCGCCGGCATCCATCTTGCAACATCCAGTTTGCCGGCTGATCCCGGCCCCGATCGCGTTCCAGATCGGGTTGTGGGCTCGCCGGGTGTAAGGCGGTTGGGGTTCTCGCCCGGCGAGCTTGCCTTCCAGAGATATCGTCTGCATCGTCATATATGGATCATTACGTGGTCCATCGGGGCAGCCGATAAAAGTATCTGTGACAGACGCCAGGGGCACCCCGTGCGCGCATTCGCCGGAACTCGGGTGTTCAGGGACGGGGAGAAAAATGGTCGGAGTGGAGAGATTCGAACTCCCGACCCTCTGGTCCCAAACCAGATGCGCTACCAGGCTGCGCTACACTCCGAGGCCCTGCGGCGTATAAGGTTCCAGACCCGCGAAGGCAACCCACGAAACGAGAAAAACGAAGCGCTGTATCGTTCATCGGGCACGAAGTGCTGACGAATGACGAAAGCCTGGCTGCCGTCGACGAGGGAGAACTTCGCCGCCTTCATGCAGAAATGAGCGATTTGCGCTCAGCGTCGTCGCCTGGCGATCTCACGGGCGATCGCGGCGCCCTGGATGCGGGCATTGGCAAAGCAGCCGCGGATGCTCGGCCGCATGCCGGTGAACCAAAGGCCCGGCAGTCTCGGGTCGCTGTCGGCGCCGTTGAACAGCGGCACGCCCTTGGCGTCGAGCACGCCGAGCGAGCCCACCATCGGCTCCAGCCCGGTGCGGTAGCCGGTTGCGGCGATGACGATGTCGGGGGTGATCGTCTGGCCGTTGTCGAGGATGACGCCGTCGCGGGTGAATTCCCTGATCTGCGGAACCACGATGACACGGCCGGCCTTGATGGCATCGACGGCGCCGTCATCGGAGGCGATCGCGGTGTAGTCGGAGCCCAGTCGGCTGGCGCCGCCCACGCGTGACGACGGCAGGCCGAATTTGCGCAGGTCACCGAAGACGAGGCGTTGGGTCAGCGCCATCGCCCAGTCGGCCAGCCTCACGGGCAGCCGCGCCATGAAAGGCGAAAAACGGTGCACTGCGATCTGGCCGATGCGCTTGGGCAAGAGCGAGGGGCCGTTGCGGGCGGCAAGCCACATCTGTCCGGCCTTGACGCCGGAAAGGTGATTGAGCGCGTCGAAGCCCGAATTGCCGGCGCCCACCACCAGCACCGTCTTGTCCTCATAGTCCTTCGCCGCGCCGAAATCGGCCGAATGGACGATGCGCCCGGCAAAGTCCTTCATGCCTTTCCAGGCGGGAATGAACGGATGCCGGTCGCGACCTGTAGCGATCACGACATGGCGCGCAAGCCGCGGCCCGGCGGTTGTCCTGACCGTCCAGTGATCGCCGTTGAAGGTCACTTCCTCGACGACGACGCCGAATTCGACCGGCAGCCCGTGCGTCTCGGCGAATTCGTTGAGATGGCTGATCACCGTGGTGCGGTGCGGAAAGGCGGGCGTGCCGGCGGGGTAGGCGACGCCGGGCAGGGAAGAAAGATCGCGATGGGTGTTGAGGTGCAGGTTTTCGTGCCGACGGTGCCAGGGTTCGGCCAGCCGGCTCTCCCGCTCCAGCACCTGCGTTGCCACGCCGGCCTCGATGAGCGCCAGGGCGACGCTGAGCCCGGCCGCGCCGGCGCCGATCACGATCGCGCCGTCGAAGGTCTCCGGTCGGCCGGCCTGAGCCTGCAAGGTTTCCGCGTCCATGTCCTTGTTTGTCGCCGTCATCACCCTGTCTGACACGGCGTTGTATCCGACATATGCCGCTTGCAGCGCAATGGGAAGATGCCGCGGTTGCAAAGCCGCCGGCGTTATGTCGCGGGTCTATCCGGCCTTCGCCGGGTCGGCATGGCGGTGCACGAGCCTGAACGCGCCGTCCTCGAAGCGGAACACCTCGGTCACCCGCAAGGTCATCGCCGTGGTCTCGCCATTCTTGCCCATGCGCGCCTCTGCGTGCTGCAGGCCGGTCCAGAACGCCAGGCCGCCGCTCGCCGAAGATTGCAGCACCTCGAGATCGGTGCTGCCGCCTTCATGGAAGCTGCGCGCGTCGCGCTCGTAACGGCTCGCGACGGCGTTGGCGCCCTGGAGATGATCGCCCCGCGGCGAGAAGAAAGTCGCCGGTTCCGCGTGGGTGACGATCGCCTCGAGCGATTTCGCGTCGCCGTTGACATAGTCTTCGGCGATCTTCTCACGCTGCCGCATGAACGCTTCGAAGGAGGCATCGTCTGGCCGGATGGTTCGGATCCAGTCCTCCAGGGCGCTCATGAATTTCTCCAGGGATCCAGCGGTTTCGCTGCTCTTCACCCCGCCCTTGTCGTCCAGCAGGTCGGCGACGGTGCTGATATAGGCTTCCGGCTGCTGCATCACCGGCATGTCGAGAAAGACGAAGGTCTGGCGCAGCGCATGGTTGGCGCCAAACGCTCCAAGCTTGTTCGGTGTGACGCTGACGACCCCGGCCGGCAGGCCTTTGAACACGCTCTTGCCTGACGGGCGCGAGCCCACATCCAGCGCGTTCTTCAGGCAGCCGGGGATCGAGCGGTTATATTCCGGCGTGACGAAGAGCACCGCATCGGCGCTGCGGATTTCCGCGCGGAATGTCGACCATGCGCGCGGCGGATCTTCGCCCTCGAGGTCCTCGTTGTAGAGCGGCAGGTCGCCGATCTCGATGAAGCGGCAGCGCATCGAGTCAGGCGCGCGGGCGGCCAGTGCCCTGGCGATCTTGCGGCTGTAGGACTGGGCGCGAAGGCTGCCGACGATGACGGCGAGCTGGATTGCGCGGGTTTGGGCTGCATTGTTCATGATGCGTGTCTGGGCTGTTGGAACGGCTGCGTTTGCCTGGGTGCCGGCGCGGGGCGCCGGCGGCGGAATTCGTCCCGCTCGCGAGACAGGTCGCCTGATGTTTTGGATAATGCCCAGGCCTCGGCGAGGTTCCGACGCGCCGGCTGACGCCCCCGCCCGGCGGCCGTTGGCCTTGCCGTCGGCGCCGTTGCACAGTAATGACAGGCGAAAGGTGGCGCTGCCGCCGGCCCGCAACAACGAGGTGGACATGTCCGCGCGCATTTTCAGCCCAGCCAAAACCGCGATGCAGTCAGGCAAGGCCAAGACCGGTCACTGGGTTCTGGAATTCGATCCCGCGCAGCGCAAGAAGATCGACCCGCTGATGGGCTACACCACCTCGGGCGACATGCTGAGCCAGGTCAGGCTGACCTTCGACACCAGGGAAGAAGCCGTGGCCTATGCCGAAAAGGAAGGCCTCGCCTACCGCGTCGAGGAGCCGAAGGAGACCAAGCGCCGGCAGATTTCCTACGCGGAGAATTTCCGCTATGACCGCAGGACGCCCTGGACGCACTGACCGGCAAGCCGGGCGGCGCGCCCGGCCGAGAAGCAGAAAGCCGGCATCGCCGGCCAGCGGTCCCGTAGCTCAGCTGGATAGAGCACCGGCCTTCTAAGCCGATGGTCGCAGGTTCGAATCCTGCCGGGATCGCCAATATCTCCGATTTTGTTGACTGTTTGGCGGGGCTGGCGAGGCTGAAGCGCCGGCCTAAGTGCGTGCGGCGCCGTTCCCCAGGCCGGCGAACTGCTGTGCCGGCCGGCGACCGATCGGCGCTTCGCGCCGGTCATGTCCGCGCCCCACTTCGATGATCCCGACCAGCGCGCGAACGAACTCGACCATGTCGTTTGCGGTGATGGCTGCCTCGTCCGGACTTTGCCCAATATGCTCGGCCGCCTTGCAACAAGACAGGCGGATGAGATCGTAGTGCAGATCCCTCTCGTCATCCGGCAAAGCCGCTAGTCTCATGGCCCGGCGATGAATCAACCGCAGCAATTGTTCCAGAGCTGTTTCGACACTCATGCGTTTGCTCCGCATTGGTCGAACGTCCCGGCGCTCGAGGGCGCACGTTGGAACGTCGATGAGGAGGGCATTGCCCTTCCTCCACGCGCAAAGGCTGCATGACAGCCGTTAACATATCGTTTCCTGCTAATATGATGCGCGGCAGGGCCACGCGCCGAGCGCGATCCAGGCGGACCTAGAGCCAGCGCCCGCGGCGGGGATCGTCCGCACCGGTAAGGATGAGCCCAAGCATCAGGCCGATCATGCCGCCCAGAACGAAGGCGGTCGAGACCGTGCCCGGATTTTCCTGGACCACTCCGGAAACCGACTGCGCTCTGCTGCGAAGTGCCTGAGCGGTCCGGCTGGCACGATCAGTCGCGCTGTCATACCAGCCATTGGCCTCCTCCAGAGCCTCTTCGGCGCGCTCGGACAATGTTCGATTGATCTTGTTGATCTCGCGCTTCAACTGCGCGACCTGCTTTTCGAGTGCCTCCTGAGCCTCGCGTTGGGTCATTTTGGGTGTCGAGGATTGGTCGTCTGTTTCGGCCATTGGTTTTCTCCTTCGCGTCGGTCAACGGCCGGCGTCGGAATATGGTTCCCGCCGTCAAGGGTTCCATCACCGTGACAGTCTCGCTCGGACTGGGTCGGACCAAAGCCTGATCGCCGAGCGCATTGGGCCGCGACCGGCAACCAATTTCGCGGTCGCGAGTTGGTGAGCGGCTGCGGCAAGGCCTGTCGTAGTCACCGGATGTCCGTAAGTTCTTCTTGACATAGCGGGCGCCGATTGGCATCGCCACCAGCGGCAAGCGGTGTGGCGTATTCGAATAGCGAGACGAATGTGACCTCTAGCCCAAGCAGACTGAACCTGCATGACGAAGCAGGCCGACCCGCAAACGACAACCATACTGCCCCCCGAGTTTTTTCGATCCTCGATCTCATCTCAACCGACGACGATGAGGTCGCGAACCGTGTCAGACGCGCGGAGCGCTTCGCTATAGCCGTGCTGATCGCGATGGCTGTCTGCCTGATCGCAGGCCCGATAGTCTATGCGACCCTGATGTTCGGGATCTGAAGCCCGAACGGATGGACCTGTCCATCCCGCCCGGGCACCATCATTCCGACGCGTGCTCCACCAGCACATGCGCCTCGCGCGCGGCGCCGATGAACGCGTCCCGGGCGGCGTCGGCCGGAACCTCGCCACTCATCGCCCTGCGGCAGGCGCGCAGCGCCGAGCCGTGCAGCGCGCTGCCGGCGTCCCGCCACTGACCCGCCAGCAGCTCGACCGCCTGCTGTGCGCTCGAAATGTGCCTGATCGCGCCCGCGACGCCCACCGAAACCGTGACCGGCCTCGAAAACCAACCCTGGGTCATGTTGGAACCCTCACTGCCTTCAACCATCCAAAACGCGGGAACGGCCGCGAGGTTTCATTGCCCTTCTCAACAGCCCGTGAGGTCGCCATTGCCGATGCATCCGGCCCTTGCTTCACCGTCTCGGAGCGGTGAGGGCGCTGCGACCACGCGCAAAAAATCGTTATATTGTTGCTGAAAGAGCGCCGTGCTGGTACTTCTTGGCGGCGCGGGTTCGGAAGTTTGCGAATCTGCGCCGGCTTGCGCCGCTTTCCAAGGCGCGTGGGTCGTCCCGGCCATGATCCCGAATGGTGGCAACCGATTCTTCGAGAAGGATCATGGTCAAACAAGAAGCAGAGCTCCGTTCCGATACCGTCGGGATGGTTCGCTCAGGTAACGCTCTGGATGTCTGATGCCATTGCCCCCGTGGCTTCGGAAGAGCACGAAGTATGGGGAAATCGATGGTCTCGAAGGAACTCACTTCCAACGCCGAAACCGCGGCCGCATTTCTGACCGTGATGGGCAACGGGAAGCGGCTTATGATCATGAACTATCTGGCTGCGGGCGAACTCTCGGTCGGCACTCTCGCCGAGAAGGTCGACCTCAGCCAGTCTGCCCTGTCGCAGCATCTTGCTAAGCTGCGCAGGTTTGGCCTGGTCGAAACCCGCCGCGACCGGCAGATGGTCTATTACTCCTGCAAGTCGGCCGCGGCGCGCGAGCTGCTCGCCTTGTTGGATGGCCTGCTGGCGACCGAGCGACCGCTCGCCGGCCAGCACCGGCAGTACGTGGCCGAAAGGCAGCGCCGGCCGCAGGCGGCCTGAATAGGCACGCCTGGCGCTCCCGCCGCGCCCGGCAGCCTGTCGATCCCGTGACAGGGCACCGGCCTTCCAGGCCGGTGCCGATGTCGTGTCTGCCTTTTGCCCTGTTTCCGTGAAGCGGTGAATCGCTCTACGGCGCTGCGCGCCTGGTCACCACGCTCCTCACCGCAAGCACCAGCACGGTGATGATGATCAGGATCACCGAGAGCGCGGCGATCGCCGGATCGATGTTGTCGCGCAGTCCCATCCACATCAGGCGAGGCAGCGTGATCGCGTTGACCGAGGTGATGAACAGCGTCACGCCGATCTCCTCCCAGGACAGCACGAAGGAGAGCAGCGCGGCGGTGACGATGCCGAACTTGATGTTGGGCATGATGATACGCGTCGCGCGCTCCCACACGCTGGCGCCGAGGCCGCGCGCGGCGAGGTCGATGCGGCGGTCGAGCTGGCTGAGCGAGACCAGAATCAGCACCGTCGCGAAGGGCACCGTCATCACCGAATGCGCCATCGCGACGCCGAGCCAGGTGTCGTAGCCGAAGAACGAGCTCGCCCCCGAGATCGAGGTCAGCAGGAAGTAGAGCGTGATCGCCGACACCACCGGCGGCACCACCATCGGCAACAGCACGAAGCCGACGAGTGCGGCTGTGAAGCGCGGCTGGAACATCCACACCCCAAGGCTGAAACAGAGCGCCAGCACGGTCGAGATGGCGCTGCTGACCACGCCGATCCGGATCGACAGCAGGATGGCGTCGATCCAGCGCGGATCCTCGTAGAGCGATCGGTAGTGGCGCAGCGACAGCTCGCCCGACGGCATTGCCAGCATCCGGCTCGGCGTCAGCGACACCGGGATGACGGCAAGCAGCGGCAGCAGCAGGAACAGCGCCACCAGCACGGCGAGGATGAGCGAGACGGGACCGGGACGATAGGTCGGCATCGCTACACCAGCTGCTTCGGTTTGACGTAGCGGAACAGGAGCGCCATCAGCGCGCCGACGAACAGCACCAGCACGACGCTGATCGCCGCGCCCAGTCCCCAGTCCGGGCTCTGGAAGATGCGCAGATAAATCAGCTCGGCGATCATCACGCTGCGGCCGCCGCCGAGGATCGCCGGCGTGACGAAGAAGCCCAGCGAGAAGACGAAGACGATGATCGCCGAGCCGATGATGCCGGAGCGCGTCATCGGCACGAACACCGTCCAGAAGGTACGCATGCGGCTGGAGCCCAGCCCGCGCGCCGCGAGCAGCACGCGCTCGTCGAGGCTGCGCATGGCGGACGCCAGCGGAAACACCGCGAAGGGGATGAGGAAATGCGTCATGCCGACAATGACGCCGAATTCGTTGCGCACCAGCGTGAGCGGCTCGGAAATGAAGCCCACCGACTGCAGCCAGGTGTTGATCAGGCCGCGGTTGGAGAGCAGCGCCACCCAGCCGAAGGCGCGCGTCAGCACCGAGATCCAGAACGGCACCAGGATGCAGAATTCGGCGAGCACGCGCTGCGCCGGACTGCCGCGCACCCACACCACGGTGATGGCATAGGCGGCGGTGACCGACACCAGCGTGACGATGAGCGCGATGCGCAGCGTGCGGACAAACACCGACTGCACCAGCGGATCGGTCGCGAGCGCGCCATATTGGCCGAGCCCCGGCGTAGGCAGAGTGAAGCTCCACTTCACCACGCCGAGAAACGGCCAGGCATAGGCAAGGATCAGGAACAGGAGCAGCGGCGCCATCAACAGCGCCGCGCCCGTCCTGTCGGAGAGGGTGCCTCTCATGTCAGCCAGAAAATCCGCGCCCGCTCAGGCGGAGATGATCTTGGTGTATTCGTCGAGCGCCGGCCCGTAATTCTTGGCGTACCACTCCATATCGAGCGCGATCTGCTTCTTCATGTTCTCGGGATCGACCGGGTTGATGCGCTTCTTGTCGGCGGGGATCAGCGCGTCGGCGGCCGGATTGGCCGGGCCCTGTCCGAGCTTGTCGAACATGACCAACTGCTTTTGCGGATCCTGCGCGCTGGCGATGAACTTCATCGCCGCGTCCTTGCCGCCGGGGTTGTTCTTGAGCACGGCCAGCGCGCCGGGCGAGATCAGGCCCTGGTCCCAGATGAATTTGATCTTGCCACCGGAGTCCTGCTCGATTAGCGAGGCGCGCGTCGACCACACGATCGCCATCGAGGCCTCGCCGTTGAGCAGCACGCTCTGGCTTTCGGCGCCGCCACCCCAATAGGCGACGACATTCTCCTTGAAGGCGGCGATCTTGTCATGCGCACGCTTCAAATCGAGCGGGTAGAGCGAGGCGGGTGCGATGCCGTCGGCGAGAAGCGCTGCCTCCCAGCTCGACACGCCCCATTTGTAGAGCGAGCGCTTGCCGGGGAATTTCTTCACGTCGAAGAAATCGGCCATGCCGGTCGGCGCCTCGCTGCCGTATTTCTCCGAATCGTAGGCGATCACATAGGAGAAGAAATAGGTCGAGGCGGCGTATTCCCAGCCGAAGCCCTCGCGCATCTTCTTCTTGTCGACGACCGCGTAGTCGATCGGCTCCAGCATGCCTTGCGCGCCCAGCGTGATCGCCGAGAACGGATCGACGTCGACGAGGTCCCAGGTCGGCGCGCCGCTCTTGAACTGCGCCGCGATCGCGCCTTCGGTCGGGCCCGAGCCGTCCATCTTGACGGTGATGCCGGTGTCCTTGGTGAAGGCCTGGCCATAGGCGGCGTCATAGGCGGTGATGGCGTCGCCGCCCCAGTTCACCAGCACCAGTTCCTTCGCCGCGGCGAAGGCGCCGGTCGAGCGCATGAGCAGCGGCGTGCCGGCCAGCACGAGGCCGGCGAGCTGCGCGAACTGGCGGCGCGAGATCTCGCCGCTCCTTGCCCTGGCGGCAAGGGATTCGATGGCGTGTTTCTTGGTATCGGTCATGTCAGTTCCCCTTGTTTTGTCGTTGATCTGATCCGGAAAGCCGGTGCGGCGAGGTCAGGCCGCAGCAGCGGTCATTGTCCTCCGTCCGGAAGGAGGAAACCTTTTTCGGCCGGCCAGGTCAGCCAGACGGAATTGCCCTTGCTTAGCGCCGCCGCGGCCACCTCGTTCGGCACCGACACCGTCACTTTCGAACCTTGGCGCGTCGTAAGATCAAGCCTGGTCGCAGCGCCCAGATAGGTGGAGGCGATCGCGGTCGCCGCGATGCCGTTCTCGCCCACCGCCGCCTCGCGCGCGATCGACATGTGCTCCGGTCGGATCGCCAGCAAGGCGTCGCCTTTGACCGTCTCGGCCTTGCAGCGCATGTTGACCGCGCGGTCTTCGCACAGGCCGATGGCGCCATTGTCGGCGGGCTTGACGCCCTTCACCGGCAGCATGTTGATCTCGCCCAGGAACTCGGCGACGAAGCGGTTTGCGGGCCGGTCATAGACCTCATCCGGCGCGCCGACCTGCAACAGCTTGCCATGGTTGAAAATGGCGACGCGCGACGACAGCGCCAGCGCCTCGCTCTGGTCGTGGGTGACGAAGACGAAGGTGGTGCCGGTCTCCTGGTGCAGCCGCTTCATCTCGGCCTGCATCTGGCCGCGCAGGCTCTTGTCCAGCGCCGAGAACGGCTCGTCGAGCAGGAGCACGCCCGGCTCGAACACCAGTGCGCGGGCGAGCGCCACGCGCTGCTGCTGGCCGCCGGAAAGCTGCGCCGGCAATTTCTTCTCGTGGCCCTTCAGCCCGACGCGCTCGACCATCTCGCCGACGCGCTGCCTTATCTCGGTGGCCGTTTTCTTGCGCACCTTGAGCGGGAAGGCGATGTTCTGTTCGACGCTCATATGCGGGAACAGCGCATAGCCCTGGAACACCATGCCGGCGGCGCGCTGCTCGGCCGGCCGTTGAGTGATGTCGACACCGTCGCTGAACAGGCGGCCCTCGCTCGGCTGCACGAAGCCGGCGAGGATCATCAGGAAGGTGGTCTTGCCGGAGCCCGACGGCCCGAGCAGGGTCAGGAACTCGCCGCGGCCGATATCGAGCGTCAGATTGTCCAGCGCCCGGAACGAGCCGAAGCTCTTGCCGATCCCGTTCGCCTTGATTTCTGCTGCCCGGCCGGGTTGCTGCATTCCTGCCTCTTCCTCAGTCTCGGTTGAAATCGTAGGCACGGCGCGCGTTCACCGCAATCGAATAGTTTTCGTCTGATCGGCAAATTTGATTCACGTCTGGGCCGACTAGGCGGAAATGGCGCTCCGCCTCAATACGGCCCGACCCGGTTCTCCGACAGCTTCGATCGCAGCCATCCGCCGAACGCCTGCAGCACCGGATGGTTGGCCTTGGCGTGCTCCGACACCAGGAAATACGACCGCGGCGATTTGATCGCGATGTCGAAAGGGCGCACCAGCCGGCCCTCGTTCAGCGCCTTGCGGCTGGTCAATTCGTCACCCATGGCTATGCCCTGGCCGGCGATCGCCGCCGAGAAGACGAGGTTCATGTCGGAAAAGAAGATGCCGCCTTCGGTGTCGGGGTTCTCCACCTTGGACAGCGCCAGCCAGCGCGCCCAGTCCTCGGTATCGCCGAGATGCAGGAGGTTGGCGCGCAGCACGTCGGCGGGCTTGGAAAAACCGCCGACCTTGTTGAGCAGCGTCGGGCTGCAGAGCGGCGTGAACGAGATCTCGCACAGGAGCTCGGCCGCGCGGTTCGGCCAGTTGCCGACACCGAAGGCGATGAAGGCATCGGCGTCGGGATTGCTGACGTCGTCGAGCCGCCTCGGCGTCAGGATGTGCAGCGCGACATCCGGGTACATCTGCCGGAACTCGCCGATATGGGTGCAGAGGAACAGCGAGGCGAAGCCCGGCGTGCAGGAGACGGCGAACGAGCCGCCGACGCCGGTGCCGGCGTTGCGCCCCACAGCGTCGCCGAGAACGGTCAGCGCCTTGCGCACGTCGCTGGCGTAGCGCTGGCCGCGCGGAGTGAGCGCCACTCCCTTGCCGATGCGCTCCAAAAGGTCGAAGCCGAGGTCGCGTTCGAGCAGGCGGAGCTGGTGCGAGACGGCGCTGCGGGTGAGGTGCAGTTCGTCGGCGGCGCGCCACACGCTGCCGTGACGGGCGAAGCTGTCGAGGGCACGCAGGGCTTGTGTGGAAGGTATGCGCAAGGGACCTCAGGTGAACCGAATTTGCACGAGCCGGGAAAACATATCACTTTTTGAAAAGCCGCTTCACTGCTTTCTTCTCACCATGGAGCAACCGGCGACGACATCGGCGCAAGCGACCGCGCTTGCCTGCCTCGACGACATCCAGCCGTCACTGTCGGCATGGACGCGCACCATCTTCGACTTCGGCGAGACCGCCTGGCGCGAGTACCAGTCGGCCGCCTGGTATGTCGAACGCCTGAAGCGCGAAGGCTTTTCGGTCGAGGAAGGCTCGGGCGGCATGCCGACCGCCTTTTGCGCCCACTGGACCAACGGCGCCGGCCCAACCGTCGGCATGTATGCCGAGTACGACGCCGTGCCCGGCAACTGCCAGGATGCGGAGCCGGTGAAGCGACCGCGCCCAGGCCTCGGTGTCGAGGCCGGCGGCCACACCGATCCGCATTCGGGGCTCGGCATCGCCAGCCTAGGCGGCCTGCTCGCCACCAAGGCGGCGATGCAACGCCACGGCATTCCAGGCACTTTGCGCTTCACCGGCGAGCCGGCCGAGAAGGTGAGGGGCTCGAAGCCGATCCATGCCGCCAAGGGCTACTATGACGGCCTTGCCGGCATGATCTCCTTCCATCCTTTCTACATGCTGCCGCTCTGCAACACCGCGCGCTGGGACACCCATTGCGGCGCCGCCTACGCGATGATCTATCGCTTCATCTGCGACGAGCCGGAAAATTGGGTTCGCGCAGGCGATGGCGCTCCCATCCCGCAGGCGCATTCGGCGGTGAGGGCGCCGGGCGCCAACGACGCGCTGATGCTGATGTACATGGCTTCCAAGGCGCTGCGTGATTCCATGCTGCCGCACCAGGGCGGCTGGTCGATCAGCGAGGCGATCCTGACGGCCGGCCAGGCGACCGCCGACAATCTGCCGGCCGGACTGGCCGAGATCCAGTACATGATCCGCGTGCCGACCATTGCCATGGCCGAGCAGGTCACCGCCGTATTCGACCGCAACGCGGAAGCGGCGGCGACGATGAGCGGCTGTCGCCACGAGCGCCATTGGGTGTCGAAGTCGCGGCCAGGCCTCGCCAACCATGCCATAGCCGAGATCACCTACGCGGCGCTTTCGACGGTCGGTCCGCCGCGCTGGGACGAAGAAGCGAGAGCCGTCGCTCGGGAAATCCAGGTCAATGCCGGCGGCGTCGCGACCGAAAACCCTTTCATCGACGAGCTGGAGCGGCTGATTTCGCCACGGGAGGCCGAGGCGATCCTGCGTCGCGATCTGCCGCCTTCGCAGGTCAACTCGACCTCCGACGATTACACCGACATGAGCTGGCATACGCCGACGGCGCGTTTCTATGTCGCGCGCCCGGCGCTGCGCTCGGCAATCGGCCATGCCTGGCCAGGCTGGGTGATGAACGCGCTGGGCGGCATTGCCGCGACGATCGACCCGATGGTGACCTGTGCTTCCAAGACCGTCGCGCTGACGGCGCTGCGCCTGCTCGAGGACAAGGCCGCGCGCGATGCCGCCATGGACGAGTTCGTTGCCCGCACCGACGGTGGCATCGGCGGCGCGAATTGGATCGCGCCGCTCTGCGACTACGAGCCGCCGATCAATTTCCGCTGGCCGGAATATGTCACCACCGCGCGTGGGCGCGACTGGTGGATACCAAGCAGCCAATGATCTCAAGCAGACCACCTCGAGGAGAACAACCATGACCGTCCATGACCGCATCGTCGCCGAGCCGTTCTCGCTGCAGCGCCGCAACCCCAACGGCGGCACCAAGCCGCTGACCGCCTGGGGCTTCGCCAACGAGACCGATGTGCTGACCGACGTCTTGCTCGGCTCGCCGAACTTCCTGCGCCATCTGTCGACCAGCTCGCTGTCCAGAAAACATCTGCGCGAGGCGCCCTGCAACGTCCAGATCGCGCAGGCGCAGCACAAGGACCTGGTCGCCGCCTACGAGCATTTCGGCGTCAACATCCACTGGCACGAGCCGACGCCGGAACTGCCGATGCAGGTCTATTCGCGCGACTCCAGCGTCATGACTCCCTACGGCGCCTTCATCACCGCCATGGCCAACTGGTGGCGGCGCGGCGAGAACTACGCCGCGATCCGCACCTATGAAAAGCTCGGCATCCCTATCTACGACATGGTCACCGCCGGCACTTTCGAAGGCGGCGACTTCAACGTCATCGAGGACGGCGTGGTGCTGATCGGCTGCGGCGGCGCCCGCACCCAGGAGGAGGGCGCGCGCCAGGTGCAAGCCTGGTTCGATAAGGAGGGCTGGGAGACGCGCATTGCCTTCATCGACGAGTACTATGTCCACATCGACCTGATGGTCGTGCCGATCGCCGAAAAGCTCACCGCGGTGTGCCTCGCCTGCACCGAACCCGGCATCGTCGATTGGCTGAAGGGCAAGGGCCACGAGATCATCGACGTGCCCTTCCAGGACACGATGGCGCTCGGCTGCAACTTCATGTCGCTCGGCAAGGACAGGGTGATCGCGCCGACGTCGAGCCAGACGCTGATCGGCCAGTTGAGGGCGCGCGGCTTCGAGGTCGCGGCGATCGACATGAGCGAGATCTCCAAGACTGGCGGCGGCATCCACTGCATGGCGCAGGCGCTGAAGCGCGAGAAAGCGTAAGAGGCGGCGTCACAGGAGCCGGCTGGCTCAATCCTGGCATCCTTTGTTCTGTGGGACAGGGGATGCGTCGCCGGGTCGTGAGCTATCCGGCTTCATCTAGCTCGAATTATTGCTCTGCCGCGCAAGCTCGTTGCCGACGAAAACTTGCGAGAAATCCAACATAAGCGCACACTAAAATTCTGGGGGGCTCACCAACAAGATCGGGAGGAAAGCATGAATGCCATGAGCTTCACCACCCTTGACGGCGCTAAGGCGACCGTCGACGCTGCGGCCCTCGAAGCCCTTTCTGCACGGATACGCGGCACGGTGCTGCGGGACGGCGACGACGCCTACGAGGACGCCCGCGGCATCTGGAACAGCATGATCGACCGGCGGCCGGCGCTGATCGTGTGCTGCGTCGGCGCCTCCGATGTCGTTGCCGCCGTGAACTTCGCCCGCGAGAACAAGCTCCTCGTCTCCGTGCGTGGCGGCGGCCACAACATCGCCGGCAGCGCCGTCTGCGACGGTGGTCTGATGATCGATCTGTCGCTGATGAAGTCGGTGCGAGTCGACGTCGCGGCGCGCCGCGCCTGGGTTGGGCCGGGTGCCACGCTCGTCGATGTCGACAGGGAAACACAGGCCTTCGGACTGACGGTGCCGGTCGGCATCAACTCGACCACAGGCATTGCCGGCCTGACGCTGGGCGGCGGCTTTGGCTGGACCACCCGCAAATTCGGGCTGACCATCGACAATCTCGTCTCCGCCGATGTGGTCACCGCCGACGGCAAGCTGCTGCGCGCCAGCCAGAGCGAAAATCCCGAGCTGTTCTGGGCGCTGCGCGGCGGCGGCGGCAATTTCGGCATCGTCACGGCGTTCGAGTTCCAACTTCACCAATTCGGACCGCAAGTGCTGTCGGGCCTCGTCGTCCATCCCTTCGCCGATGCCCAGAAAGTGCTGCGCGAATATCGCGAGGCACTGGAGACCGCGCCCGACGAACTGACCTGCTGGGTCGTCATGCGGCAGGCGCCGCCGCTGCCCTTCCTGCCGGCCGAATGGCACGGCAAGGAGGTGCTGGTGCTGGCCATGTGCTATTGCGGCGACATCGAGGCCGGCGAAAAGGCGACGCGGAAGCTGCGCGCCATCGGCTCGCCGATCGCCGATGTCGTCGGGCCCAATCCGCTCACCGGCTGGCAGCAGGCCTTCGACCCGCTGCTTGCGCCCGGCGCCCGCAATTACTGGAAGAGCCATGACTTCACCGAGCTTTCCGACAGCGCGATCGAGATCACCACGGCGGCGATAGCCAAGCTGCCAGGCCCCGAATGCGAGGTGTTCTTCGCCCATATCGGTGGCGCGGCCGGTCGTGTGGCGGCGGACGCCACGGCGTTCCCGCAGCGCAGCTCGCATTTCGTCATGAACGTCCACGCCCGCTGGCGCGAACCGGCAATGGACAAGGCCTGCATCGACTGGGCCCGCGGTGTCTACGAGGCGACAAGGCCCTATGCCGTCGGTACGGCCTATGTGAACTTCATGCCGGAGGACGAGATCGACCGGGTCGAAGCTGCCTATGGCGGCAACTATCGCCGGCTGCTGGAGATCAAGCAGCGCTACGACCCGCAGAACCTGTTCCGCATGAACCAGAACCTGCGTCCGAAGGAGGGTCTGCGGGCGGCATGACGGCCAGGCATCCGCCGACGCGACGGCGCGCGCAACCGCGTCGTCGCGCCAACGGGGCTTAGCCGATCACCGCCGGTGTATCATCATAGCTCACCGTCACCAGTTCCGGGTGGCGGTGAGCGAGCGCGAGGATTTGTGTCTCCAATTCGCAATTGTAGGCCATCAGCGCTTTCACCGTCTCTAGCGGGCTCGCGTAGCGGGCGATCAGCTTCTCGGCCTCGGCCTGCAATTCAGCCTGCGCTTCGGCGTCGAGATGCAAGATGCTCATTGCCGCCTCCTTGAAACCTGCAGCCCATCGAGGCGCTCCTGTAGATGCCCATTGAGTACGATCATCTCCTTCAGCGCCTTCACCGCATCGCCCTTGTGGAGCGCAATGAACTTGTGGGCTACGGCCTGAAGCGCCGCTTCCTGGCGGCTGTCCAGCCTCACGATCCGGTCCATCCCGACACCTCCTCGTATATCGTGTGCGAAGTGAACAAAAAGGGTACAAAATTGTCAAGGGCGAATTGACCGGAAGAGGAATGCGTTCCTATTATTAGGCATGCCTGATACTGACGGAAGACGAAAGCGCGGCGGCGGACGGCGGCTCAGCAACGCCCATGAGATTGGGCAGCTCGTGCTCGTCCGCTGCGGGTTGTGCAACGTCAAGCGCTGGTATCAGCCCGACGACCTCATGACGATTTTCGGCGACATTGAACCTGGCCTCGTGGGCAGCAAGATGCGCTGCGAGCGCTGCGGCAAGAACGAATTCATGCATGCCGAGACGCAAAGCCCGTCGGCCCTGGAAAGGCAGGGCATCCGGGTGAGGCGACTTGCCGAAATAAGGACGGTGCGGCGTGTCGTGTGGCGGGATGAGCAATAAGAAGGCGGGCGGCCATTGCCAGCTTTGGTTTTTAGAACAACGATCCCTGCGCCGGTGGCTCCGCCGGAAACTTGATCTGCGTCGCCGGCTTGTCGACGATCACCAGCGCGTCGTCCGGCGCCGGGCGCTGCAGCTTCCGCGCTTCCGGCCATGGCGCGGTCAGCCACGTCTCGGTCTCCTCCGGCGTGGTCAGGATCACCGGCATCGCCTTCTCGTGGATCGGCGCGATCAGCGCATTCGGCTTGGTGGTCAGGAAGCCGTAGAGCTGATGGTCGCCCGGACCTTCCTTGACCTTGCGCACGCCGTGCCAAGGCGTCCACAGGCCGGCGAAGAAGAACAGCGGGCGTTCCTCGCCGCGCGCAAACCAGAAGTTCTTCTGCACCCCGGTCTCGGGGTCCTTGTCGCCAGGCTGGGGCGAGGGCTCGGCGAAACTCGTCACCGGCACCACGCATCGGTTCTCGACGCCGAGGTAAGGCATCCAGTGGGCGTATTGCGGGTTGCGGATGTTGGTGGTGCCGGGGTCCGCATTGCCGCGCATGCGCTCCGGTGGCGTCGGCATGCCCCAGCGCAGATTGGCAAGTTCGCGCGCCCCGTCCGCCGCGTTGCGCACCACCGGGGCGAACTGGTTGGGATAGATGTCGATCGAGGGTTCAAGGTTGCCGATGGCGTCGCGCAGGGCGCGCGTCCACTGGCGGATCGCCTCCTGGCTGGTGGTGATGTTGTAGAGGTTGCACATGATGCAGCCAGCCGTCTCACAGGGAGGGAATTGTTCGCGCATTTCTCGGCAAAGCGCCAGAGCCGGCCGTGCAAACCCCGCCGCGTTGACAGAAGCGGCGAAGCAGCAGAAAGTTTGGCATCTGCTGAAGGAGAGATTCCGTGAAGAAGACCTACGCCAGGCCGGTACTGCTCAAGGCGGGCAAGCTCGGGGCGCTCGCCGCGACCACCGTTTCCAAGGCTCCCTGAGCCAAAGGCTTTTGCTTCGACGAAGCGCTGAGGCACTTGTTGCCTCCGCATCGATCTTTCGCGCCCCCGGCTGGCCCCCCGGCGCCAGAAGATTTGCGCCGCCAATCCCTCCGCCGCCGCAACTCTCCCGCGACCTGGATCGTACCTCATATCACTTTCGGGAAGTTAGGTGGCCCGGCCGCCGAGGGGGGGTGATGTATGGGTTGGCCGCCGGGCCTGACCGGCTTCTGCGACCTCGCCGGCTGCTTGAACATGCGCTCATGCTAATACTTGGGCAATAGCGACCTAGGGCCTAGGACCAACGTGTACCGGCGCCCCGGTCCGCAAGCGCAGGCTGGCGGCGCTTTCCACCCGCGCTACTGCTCCCACCATTTCAGCACCCGCATCGCCCTGAGCGTTACCCACCGCGAGGGCTGGCCTTCGCCCTCGTCGACCTCGAACCACACCCGCCCCGGCAGGCTCCAGTCGAGGGGCCATGTGCCGTCGTCCAGGCGTCTCGAACGAAGGTGGCCGATGGCCTCGCCAAGCCGCGGATCGGGATCGGTGCCGGCATGTATCGCGGCGGAGCGGAAATGGTCGAGCGCGCGCAAGATGTCGTAGCGCCAGCGGTTCGGGTGCAGGAAGCGCAGGAACCGTTCGTCGGCCGGCTCGCCCGTGGCGAGGCGGCGAAACAGCTTGCGCTCGAGCAGGAATTCCTCGCCCGACCGTCGCGCCTGCCGCGACTGGTCCGTGCCGCCCGTGACGCGCTCGAATTCCAGAAGGCCCTCCAGCACATTGATCGTGCTGGCGAAGGAGGAGCGGAGCGAGCCGTTCGCCCGCTCGCAGTTCCAGCCGCCGTCGTCGAGGCGCTCGCCGACCAGCCTCTCGACGATGGCGGAGACGTCGACGCCGAAATAGGCGCCGTCGGCAACGGTACGGCCGTTGATGCACTCCTCGACCTCGCCCTGCCAATAGGGCTGGCCGCCTTCGTCCCAGCGTGAATTGGCGCCGACCAGATCGACGGCGCGCCTGGCCCGGTCCGAGGCGGGATCGAGGCCGAACTCGCGCAACTGCGACAGCGAAAAGCACGTCGCCGTCCACGGCTGGCCGTGCTCGCGCCACTCTTCGGGGGTGAAGCCGGCAGGCACAAAGGCGCCGCCAGCCCATTGCCCGTCCTCATCCTGGCAGGCAAGCAGCCGGGCGCCCCAGCCCTCGCTCTCCACCTTGGCGCGTTCCGCCATCCATACCGGCTCCGGCGCGTCCTGCAGGTCGCGCATCACCTGCCAGCGGATCGACGGATCGGAAGCGAGGAGCCATTCGATGACTGGGTCAGTCATGAGCGAGCGAGCCTGTCGGCGGGAGATCGATGATTCACTTGTAGCCGCTTCCCTTGCCCGGTGCGAGGTTGATGGGCGCGTAGCGCAGCAGCGTCACGCCCTGGGACAGGCTTTCCGTCCCGAGCGGCTCCAGCCCCAGCGACAGCCCGACCTGGAAGTACGGCTTGCCGCCGCCAAGCACGACCGGATGCATGTAGAGCCGGTATTCGTCGATCAGGCCAGCGCGCGCCAGATGAGCGGCAAGATCGGCGCCGCCGACGCTGATTTCGCCGCCCGTCTCCGCCTTGAGCGACCTTGCAACGGCCTCGGCGTCGCCGCGCATCAGCCGGGCGTTGAGGCCGACTTCGCCGAGCGTCGTCGAGAACACGATTTTCGGCGTCTCCCGCCAGGCGTGGGCAAAGTCGCGCTCGACCTCGTCGTCGGCGGTCTCTCGCTCCGGACTGTCCCAGAAGCGCATCGCGTCATACATCCTGCGGCCGCAGAGAACGGTCGAAGTACGTCTCATCTCGTCGTTGAAATGCCGGTGCAGCTCGCCTTCCGGCACCGGCAAGCCGATATTTCCGTCCGGCCCTTCTATGCAGCCATCCAGCGACGTCAGCATGGAATAGACGATCCTGGCCATCGGCGTCTCCGTTCCGCTTCGCCAGCATGCATGACCAATTGCATATTGCAATCAGTTTTACCACTGACTGATGGAATTTGGCTTCGCGGCGCGGGCGGAGCCCGTCAAACCCCCGCGTCGCGGCGCAGCGCCGCGAGGAACAGCAACAGCAGCGCCAGCGCGTTGAGGCAGGCGGCGGCCGCGTGCGAATATTCCCATTGCCGCCTGAGCATCTCCCAATTGTCGGGCAGCATGGTCCAGTTGCGGGTCGCCCGGTTTGCCGGAAAGGTGAAGCTCCAGAACACGAATTGCGTGGCGCCGATGGCGATGAAGGCAAGCGCCACCAGGCCGAAGGCGCCGCCCGAGCGGTAGAGCACGACCGCAAGTGCCGCGCTCGACAGCAGGGCGCCCAGCACGAGACTGCCGAACAGGCTCCAGCCGTCATAGGCGCGCTGCGCGGCGAGATAGCTCGTGCCGTCGAGCTTCAGCTTGTTGAGCATCGAGAACAGATGCGCGCCGGCCGGTACGAACGCCAGCGCCGCGAAGATGAAGCTCACCACCCTGAGACCATAGATCGCCATGCCGCTTTCTCCTTCCACGGAGAAGCTAGGGCAGGGGGCGGGCCTGGGAAGGTGGGATGGAAGGCTGGCGCGCCGGCCTCAAAATCCGAAGAACTGCCGTCCGACGAAATAGCCGAGCGCCACAACCACCAACGGAAACAGCGCCGGCGCCACCTTGCCAAGCAGCGAAGGCCTGATCTCCTGGATCGGAGAGTTCCGCGTGGCGTTGTGGAGGTTCTTGGTCATCATATTAGCGTCGGCTGAACAAATTAATATTTTGCAAACCCCGGCGGCACCAGCCTCCGAAAGCCCTCCAGCCTGCTTGACTCTATCCTCCCCGGGGGGATATTCCCCGCCCCATGTCAGAAGGCATCCACACCTCACACCCCGCCATCGTCAAGCGTTTGAAACGCGCCCAGGGCCACCTTGCCGCGGTGCTCTCGATGTTCGAGGCGCAACGCCCCTGCGTCGACCTTGCCCAGCAGCTCCACGCCGTGGAGAGCGCGATCAGCAGCGCAAAGCGCGAGCTGATCCACGATCATATCGAGCACTGCCTGAACGACAGCGCCGAGGGGGGCTCGCATGACGCGCTCGCCGAGCTCAAGCAATTGGCGAAGTATCTATGAGCGGTTTTGGCGCACGCGTTCTCGACTGGTTCCGCCTCGGTTCGCACGATCACGCCGGACATGGCCACCATCATGACGGTCATGGCCCTCACGGCCATACGCATGGCGTGGTCGACCCCACCATCGCCACCACGACGCGCGGCATCTGGGCGATCAAATGGTCCTTCGTGGTGCTGGCAATCACGGCCGCGCTGCAGCTGGTCGTCGTCCTTCTGTCGGGCAGCGTGGCGCTGCTTGCCGACACCATCCACAATGTCGGCGACGCGGTCACCGCCATCCCGCTCTGGATCGCGTTCATGCTGGCAAGGCGCAAGCCGTCGAAGACCTTCACCTATGGCCTCGGCCGGGTCGAGGACCTTGCCGGCATCATCATCGTGCTCATCATCCTGTTCAGCGCCATCGTCGCCGGCTACGAGGCGATCGACAGGTTGATCCATCCAAGGGCGATCGAACTCCTCGGCTCGGTGGCGATCGCCGGCATCATCGGCTTCATCGGCAACGAAGCGGTCGCCGTGTTCCGCGTCCGCGTCGGCCGCGAGATCAACAGCGCGGCGCTGATCGCCGACGGCTACCACGCCCGCACCGACGGCTTCACCAGCCTGGCGGTTGTCCTCGGCGCCATCGGCGTCTGGGCGGGTTTTCCACTCGCCGATCCGATCATCGGCCTGCTGATCACGATCGCTATCTTCGCCATTGTGTGGCAGTCTTCCAAAGCCGTGCTGACGCGCATGCTGGACGGTGTCGAGCCCGGCATCGTCGATGAAATTCACCATGCGGCCGAGCATGTGCCGGGAGTGCGGCTCGTCGACGCCAGGGCGCGCTGGATCGGCCACAGGCTGCATGCCGACATCGCCATTGCCGCCGATGAGACCCTGCCGCTTGCCGAGGCGAACAGGCTCGCGGCTATGCTCGAGGACGAACTCTTCCAGCACATGCCGGCGCTGGCAGCGGCCAATGTGCGGTTCGAGCGGCACGATCACTCGCATCAGCACCACCATGACCATGGCGACCATGCCGGACATCGGCACTGACGCTCGCCGAGTCCGGCGGCTATAGTCTCGCCCGATGCTTCAGACCCTTGTCGAGTTCCAGCGCACGATCTACCTGGCGCTCGCCGACCAGATCAAGCTTCTGGCGGCAGGCGGCGGTTGGCTGGCGTTCTTCTCCTTCCTGCCGATGGGCGTCGTCTTTGGCGCCGCCCACGCGCTGACGCCGGGACACAGCAAGGCGGTGCTCGCCACCTATCTCGCCGGCTCGGATACGAAGGTGTCGCGCGGTCTGCTTGCCTCGATCGCGCTTTCCGTCACGCATGTGACGATAGCGGTGCTGATCGCCGTGCTCTCCCTGCCGCTTGTGTCGCTGGCATTGGGAAGCGTCGGTCGGGCGCCGCTGCTCGAAGATGTCAGCCGCGCGCTGCTCGGCGTGATCGGCGCGTGGATGGTCTGGCGCGCGCTTGGCCATGGGCATAGCCACAAGCATGAAGGGGAGGTCGTGGGTTTCATGGCCGGCCTGATCCCGTGCCCGCTTACGCTGTTCGTCATGACTTTCGCCATATCGCGCGGCGTCCCCGGCGCCGGCATCCTTTTTGCGTTGACCATGATGGTCGGCGTTGCGTTGACGCTGTCCTGCGTTGCCGTGCTGTCGATCTTGTTTCGCGAGCGGCTCGTGCATCTCTTCGACAGCCGGCCGCGCCTGTTCGACCTCCTCTCGCGCGGCATCGAGGGCGTTGCCGGCCTTGTTCTGGCCGGCGTTGCCATCTGGCAGGTTACGTCGAATTGAAGAGATAGGTCGCCTGTGTCACTTCACCTTCCGCCGGAACTTCGAATGGCAGCTCGAACAATCCTGCAGGATGAGATGCAGGAGATGCTCCGCCGGCAGCTTGGCAGGATCGACATGCACGGCGTTCGGCCGTTTGCCGAGCAGGCTGCCGCCATCCGTCGGCAGCATCGCGCCCATGCGCATGTCGCTGGTGATTTGCGCCGGCGCCGTTTCGGCCTTTGCGGCCAGGGCCGAGGCGAGCCCGCCGATATGGCGGGCGAGCGCCTCGAATTCAGGCCGCGCCTGATCGATCTCAGCCTTGGCGCCGGAGGGCGCGCCGAGCGTGCCTGACGGAAATTCGGCGATCAGGACGGGGCCGGTGCGGGTACGAAGCGTATCGGCCGCCGTCCGGAAGTCTGCAGCGTCATAGGCTCGCTTGCCGTCGAACATCTCGGCAACGGTTTTCGCCGCCGCCGCCATCGCCTTCATTGAAGCCTGGCGGGCAGCAACGACCGCGTCGCCCGAGGCCACGGCCAGCGGCGAGGACATAACGAGCGAGCCGGTAAGCGCCAGCATCGCCACCCGGGATGCGATGCCCGCCCTCATGCCGTGACGTCGAGAACGCCCATCATGCCGAGTTGCTCATGCTCGAGGATGTGGCAGTGATACATGCGCCGGCCAGGCTGCTCCTGGCGCAGCAGCAGCCGCAGCGTCTCGCCGCGCGCCACGTTGACGGTGTCTTTCCAGGCAAGGAAGGGCGGCCTGGAGATCTTGCCGTCGCGCTCGTGCTCGATCACCTGGAACTGCGTGCCGTGGACATGGAAGGGATGGTCCATGTCGGCCTGGTTGACGATCTCCCAGAGCTCGGTCTCGCCGGCCTTGCCGACGATGTCGACGCGCGCCATGTCGAAGGCCTTGCCGTTGATCAGGAAGCCCATTTCCATGCCGGTGGCGTTCATCGCCATGGTTTCGCTGAAGACCAGGCGCCGGCTAAAGGCGGGGGCAGGCAGCGGCGCGATCGGCCGCAGGCTCGCCGGCGGCGGCGGCATCGCTCCTCCGGCCTCTTCGGAGACGTCGATGGTCAGCAGTGTCAGCCCACCGTCTGCCGGGCGACCGGGCCCCATCCAGCCGCGATCGTAGTCAAGCGTGGCGAGGGTGACGAGGCCTGGCCGGCCGAAGGAGACGACCAGTTCGATGCGCTCGCCCGGGCTGAGCAGGATCTCGTCGGCCGCAACCGGCGCCGCCAGTAATCCGCCATCCGTGCCGATGACGGTCATCGCCGCACCGTCGAAGGCGAGCTTCAGGAAGCGCGCATTGGTGGCGTTGTAGAGACGCAGGCGCCGCACCGCGCCTTTCGTTACGGCAAGCCTGGGATTCTTCTGGCCGTTGACCAGCACATGGTCGCCGACGCGGCCGTTCATCAGGTCGGTCATGGTGTTGGCGGGCATCGAGCCGTCGGCGGCGAGCCTGAGGTCGGTGAGCACCAGTACCGTATCAGCATATTCGGCCGGCACCGGATCGGCCTTTGCCTTGACGACGAAGGCGCCGGCAAGGCCGCGATAGACCTGCTCGGCGGTCGTGCCGTGGGCGTGCGGATGATACCAGTAGGAGCCGGCCGACCCTTCCGGAAGCTCGAAGGCGTAGACGCGGTCAGTGCCCGCCTCCACCGGGTCCATCGGATTGCCGTCCTGATCGGCCGGCACCGGCATGCCGTGCCAATGGATGGTGCTGGCCTCGCCTTCGATCCGGTTGGCGAAGGTGATCTCGACGCGGTCGCCCTCGAAGGCCTCGATCAGCGGCCCGGGGCTCGTGCCATTATAGGCGAGGATCGGCGTGTCCAGCCCTTCGGCGAAGCGCGTGACGGCCGCTTCCGCCGTTAGCCGTGCCTTGAACAGGCCTGGCCGGCCGGCCGCGTTGGCGAGCAGCGGCAGGTCGCGCAACACCTCGCCCTCGGGCAGGGCGACGGCGCCTTCGGCCATCGCGCCCATGTCGTGCCCGGCATGGCCGCTCATGTCCATGCCGGACATGTCGTCCATCTTCATCTGCGCCAGCGCGCGTGGGCTCGCCAGAACCGTCGCCAGGCCTGCCGCCAGAAAACCGCGTCGATGCATCGTTTGCTCCTGGATATCGAGGGAGTCCGCCGCCGGATTTCTCTACGCTAAGGGTTCCAGTTGCTGGAAGGTCAAGCCGGATCGAGGGCTGAAGTCGGAAATTCAACGGAAGGGCGGCGGCGGGCTGATGGTCGTTATCGACGTCACGTGATCGCGGCGATCGGCTTCTTCAATCCGGCGTTGCGCCCGGGAGCTTGGAACCCTTTCCGCTCCGGTCGGGTTTATAGGCGAGGCGAACCGCCATGGACGACAAACAGCCTGCCGAAAACCACCCGGGAAGGATCCTCGCCACCGTGCTGGCGATCTGCCTCATCATCATCGCCTTGTTCTTTATCCGCTTCAGATATTCGGAGCGCGACCAGGGAGCCTTGATCGTGCCCGGAGGGGTGCAAGGCAGCGAGTGAATCGGCCCGAAGCTTTTGCCTGACCGAAGATTCACCCCGGCTTGATGCGCTTGTGGCCGGCGCGCCTTTCGCGCGCGGCTGAGACCGTAACACTTTGATTTTGCGTGTGATCCTTTCAGAATCTTTGGGTCGCGCCAGGAAGAAACTGGTTTTTCGAAACGTTTATCGAATAGGCAACGCTCAACGCCTGGCGCCTGTCAGTAGCGGAAATCCCTCCGGCACAGCGCGCATCGCGCCCGAGCCCAGGGAGGCAGAAACGTGTCCGCCAACGCCTATATCAACCGGATCGCGACGGCGGTGCCGCAGCACGACGTCCACCAGTTCTACCTGCGCTACGCAGCCTCGATGCTGGCCTCCGATCGCAGGAGAATATTCGAACGCATGGCCGGCCTCGCCGGCATCGAGCACCGCTTTTCATGCTTTGCGCCCGCCCTCGAACCCGAAGGGCCGTCGGCCGATTTCGCCGGGACCTTCAGGCGCGGCGCGTTTCCCGGAACGGCCGTGAGAATGGCGATGTTCAGCGAAGCCGCCCCCGTCCTGGCGCAAAGCGGCGTCGACGGGCTGCATCTTGGCGATGAGGCGTCGCGCATCACCCACCTCATCGTCACTACCTGCACCGGTTTCTCCGCGCCCGGCATCGACCTCGACCTGGTTCAGCGCTGCGGCCTGCCGGATGGCATCGAGCGCACGATAGTCGGGTTCATGGGCTGCTATGCGGCGGTCAGCGGCCTCAAGCTTGCCCGCCACATCGTCCGCTCCAACCCGCAAGCCAGGATCCTGCTGGTCAATATCGAAATATGCACCTTGCACATCAGGGAGACCGACGAGTTGGAAAAGCTGCTCTCTTTCTGCCTTTGGGGCGATGGCTGCGCGGCGACGCTCGTGACCGCCGAGCCGCCCGGCATCGCGCTCGACTCCTTCTGTTGCGCCGTCGCCGACGAGCAGCGGGACCTGATGACCTGGGATATCCGCGACCACGGCTTCGACATGTTTCTTTCCGGCAAGGTCCCGGGGGCGGTCCAGGAAGTGTTGCGAAGCAGCCAGGACGCCATCCTTGGTGGCCGGCCGCCGGAGGCGATCGACCTCTGGGCCGTGCATCCCGGCGGGCGCAGCATTCTCGACGCCGTCGAAAGGGCGCTCGATCTCGAACCGGCCGCGCTCGAGCCGTCGCGCGAGGTGCTGCGCGGCTACGGCAACATGTCGTCTGCGACGGTCATGTTCGTGATGGAGAAGATGCTGAAGAAGCCCGGCGGACTGCTGGGCTGCG
Organism: Mesorhizobium sp. M4B.F.Ca.ET.214.01.1.1; assembly: GCF_004791545.1. Classification (NCBI taxonomy): domain Bacteria; kingdom Pseudomonadati; phylum Pseudomonadota; class Alphaproteobacteria; order Hyphomicrobiales; family Phyllobacteriaceae; genus Mesorhizobium; species Mesorhizobium sp. M4B.F.Ca.ET.214.01.1.1. Next base: position 198,650 of record NZ_SRUX01000002.1, on the reverse strand, counting down.
GCATGTCTTTCGGACCCGGCCTAACGGCCGAGACCATGCTGTTCAGGACCGTCTCATGACCGCGCTCGCGCAGCGCAGCCTTATCCCGGAAATCCTGGATGGGCTCGCCGCCGACGATCCACGGGCGCGCGCTTCACGCCGTGACCTACGCCGCATCAACGCACTGATGCTGCAGGCGCGGATCATGGCGTCATTGCTGAGGAAATTCGTGCCGAAGCCGCCGGGCCGCATCCTGGAGATCGGCGCCGGCGACGGCACCTTCATGCTGGCCGTGGCCCGGCGCATGGTCAAGCAGTGGCCGCGGGTAGAACTGACGCTGCTCGACCGTGTCGACGTTCTCACCGCCGAACTCTCGGTGGATTTCGACCGTCTGGGGTGGACAGTTGCAGGCATCACCGCCGACGTCTTCGACTGGGCGGAACGGGCCGGCGGCAGCCGCTACGACGCGATCACCGTCAACCTCTTCCTGCATCATTTCGATGACGCCGGGCTGCTGCGTCTGTTCTCACTGCTGGCGCCCAAAGCGCCTTTGCTCCTGGCAACCGAACCGCTGAGATCGATGCCGGCGCTCGTCGCTGCCGGCCTTCTGCCGGCGATCGGCGTCAACGACGTCACCCGGCACGATGCGGCCCAGAGCGTACGCGCCGGCTTTCGCGGCAACGAGCTCTCCGCTCTCTGGCTTAAGGTCAACGGCATGCCGCTCGAGGAACGGCGTGCCGGTCCGTTTTCCCACGTCTTCGTCGGCGCCGGTAGCGTTTCCGATCCGGACCGATGACACGTCTGTCGACACATGATGCGATCATCATCGGCGCCGGGCCGGCGGGTACATCCGTTGCGCTGACGCTTGCCCGGCGCGGATGGGCGGTAGCGATCGTGGAAAAGCGGCTGTTCCCGCGCCGCAAGGTCTGCGGCGAATACATCTCGGCAAGCAATCTCGCGCTTCTCGACCGGCTGGAGATCGGCGACGCCTGGCGCGCCAGTGCAGGGCCGCAAATCCGCCGCGTCGGCTTCTTCTCAGGCAATACCCGCGTCGAGGCGGCAATGCCTCGGGCAAGAGCAGGGCGCTGTGCAGATGACGGCTTCGGCCGGGCACTGGGCCGGGACGTGCTCGACACTCTGCTCTTGCAGGCGGCGTGCTCGGCGGGCGCCGAAATCTTCCAGCCCTTTTGGCCCGTCGCCATCGACCGGGATGGCGACATGCAGACGGTGCGTATTCAGGCCAGTAATGTCAGCGACGAACACACGATGTTGCGGGCGCCGGTGATCGTCGCGGCGCACGGTTCCTGGGAACCGGGCCCCCTGCCAAGCCAACTTGCAAAGTCCAGCCGCCCGTCGGACCTGCTCGGCTTCAAAGCGCATTTTATCGGATCGTCGCTCGCAACTGATCTGATGCCGCTGTTGGTATTTCCCGGCGGCTATGGCGGCATGGTCTTCGCCGACCATGGCCGGCTGTCGATCTCCTGCTGCATCAGGCGCGACGTGCTCGCGCGGCTGCGCGGCAACCATCCCCCCGAACAGGATGGTCCCAAGGAGAATGGCCACCTACCTGCGGCCGATGCGGTCTGCCGCCACCTTATGTCATCCTGCCGGGGCGTGAGCGATGTCCTGGAGGGAGCCCGCCTCGACGGTCCATGGCTTGCGGCCGGACCGATCCGGCCCGGCATCCGCGCCTGCTACGAGCACGATATCTTCCGGGTCGGCAATGCGGCCGGGGAATCGCATCCCATCATCGCCGAAGGCATCTCTATGGCGCTTCAGTCCGGCTGGCTGCTGGCTTCGGAGCTCGGCGGGGCGCCAACGGGCCAGGCGGGCCGCGAAGCGGCCGGCAGACGCTACGAGGCCGCCTGGAGAGGATTGTTCTCGACCCGGGTCTACGCAGCCGCGGGCATCGCCCGACTTGCATTTTGCCCCGGCGGTCCAGCCTTGATGAGGGTGGCTGTCCGGAATCTTCCGCAAGCGCTGACATTGGGCGCGCATCTGAGCGGCAAGACAAGGCGAGTTCCCGGATTTGGCTGACTGGCCAGTTTTTCGGACGGCCGGAGCTTCCTGTCGCCACGCCGCATTTTCACCCTAATCCGCCTCTAGCCGGCTGAAGACGTTGCGGTTCCGGTCTTCACGTTTTCTTGACACAGGCCGGAAAAACGGGCAGCAAGGCAAGTGAGGGAGAGCATTTTTACCATAGCGGAGACTGTGGAGGGCTCTTTTTTCGTGTCGACCGCAGTGCAATCGGCGGTCGCTGGAGGGATTGGTTAACCATCTTTGTCCATCTTTTGAATCAATCGGCAACAGACGCGTGAAGGTGCAGGGGGCACCAGGCGAACTGTGATCGTGACGGGTGCCAGGTCCGCGAACCGGCATGCCGATTGAGAGTGGTTGTATGGCGTCTTTGCGTTTGAAAAGCCGGGGTAATGCTCCTGAAGAGGGAGTAACTTCGAAGAAATCTGGTGGCCTTTGGGTTGCGGTGCCTGCTGTCGGCGCCGCGCTCGCTCTATGGTCGGTGGCGACCATGGCTGGCCTCTATTCGGTGGGCACCTCGCTCACCGCCGCCTCCAACCGATTGCCGCCGAGCCTGCTTGCGCCGGGCAGCATCGCGCTCGCCGATCCGCGCCGCGCGACTGCCAGTTCCTGGATGCTGCAGCTTCCGGTTGGCACCCCGCATCGGCAGGCGCTGCTCGAGCGCTGCGATGCGGGCTGCGTGCGCCAGGCCTCGAGCTTCGCCGCTGCCGGCAATGCCGGCAAGATGGCCCGCCTCGCATCCGCCCACCCCGACAGCATCACGCCGAAGATGGCCGCGCCGGAAACCGTGGCGCGCACAGCCTCGACCGACCGCTTCGACAGCGTCGTCGCCAGGGCAAAGCTGTCGCCGCAGAAGCTGGCGGAGGCCTTCGCCCGCGCGCAGGACAAGCCGGCCCTGCTGGCCAGCCTGCCGGCCGATGCCCGCTTCGCCGAATCGGTTCGCCTGCCCGACCAGCAGGGCCCGGCATCGGTGCGCTTCGGGCCGCAGGTGGCGGAAATCGAACGCTCGTCGCGACTGGCCCTGGCGCTCGCCAATGCAATGCCGGAGGTCGACATGCTGGCGCCGCCGCCATCGGTGGCTATGGCCGGGCCTGACGCTGGGCAGGAGCCGGCCGAAGTTCAGCTCGCCTCGCTGCCGCCGCAAGACGAGATGCCGGACGCAGTTCCGCTGCCAACCGGCCGGCCGCAGGCCGAGATCGATCAGCCGGCCCCCAAGGCCTTGGCTCCCAAGGGCCAGGCCAGCAGGACTGATGCGCCTGGGACCGAGACGCCACAGGCGGCAAGGACCGGCAAGGCCCAGTCGGCCAAGGCCGCCGATGTGCCGCCGTCCGGGAAGGCGCCGATCCTGTCGCCGCGCAGCTCGGAGCAGGCGGCCGTGCCGACCCTGCCGGGCGTGCAGGCCAGCCAGGGCAAGCCGGCCAAGCCGGGCAAGCGGTCGAAGGCCCAGGACGCGGAGATGCTCGCCTACGCCAAGCCCGACATGCCGGAGCGCGGCGCGGGCGGCGTGTTCGGCAACCTGTTCAGCAACAGGCCAAGCGTGGGCAACGGCGTCGCCGTCTATGACATCTCGACAGCGACGGTCTACATGCCCGATGGTTCCAAGCTGGAGGCGCATTCGGGGAAGGGCGCCATGGCCGACCAGCCGCGCTTCGCCAACCGCAAGAATTCCGGCCCGACGCCGCCCGACACCTACAATCTGTCGATGCGTGAATCGCGCTTCCACGGCGTCGAGGCGATCCGGCTGACGCCGACCAGCGGCAGGAACAAATATAACCGCAACGGTCTGCTCGCCCATACCTATCTGCTGCGCGGCTCCCCAGCCCAATCCAGCGGCTGCGTGGCCTTCAAGGATTATGGCCGCTTCCTCTCTGCCTTCAAGAAGGGGAAGATCAAGCGCCTGGTCGTTGTGCCGCGCCTGAACGGGTCGCCCACCCAGGTCGCCCAGGAAGGCCGCCAGGGCTGACCCGCCCGCCACTATGCCGGCAGCAGCTAGTTGCCGGTAGGCTGCCTTTGATCTCTTAACGGTTTGCGGTCTTCACCGCCGTTGACGCGCGGCGCGGTCGACGCACGCGCTTGATGTCTTCGCCACGTCTCTTGCAACAGCGGCAGTGACGGTTCCATCGAATTGCGGATGAGGAAAGGGAGAACTCCCTCTCCCAGAAAGCATATATGGCGCAGCCCGGGCTTGCGGCAAGCCCCCGGCAATGCCGTATTTACGCTGCCCTTGACCTCAGTTTAGGAAAGGGAGTTTGCATGCGGATTTTACTGTCGACTTACGGTTCGCGTGGCGATGTCGAACCGGTGGTGGCGCTCGGCGCGCGGCTGCAGGAGCTCGGCGCCGGGGTGCGGGTAAGTGCCCCCGGCGATGAGGAGTTCGCCGCTCTGTGTGCCCGCGCCGGCGTCCCACTGGCGCCGGCCTTTTCGCCGGTGCGCGAATGGGCCAAGGAGATGATCCGGCGCAGGAGATCGGCATCGCCCGAGGGCGTGGCAGCGCTCGTCTCCGGCCAGGCGGCCGAGATCGTCGCCAGGCAGTATGATGCGCTGGCGGCAGCCGCAGAAGGCTGCGACGCGGTGGTGGCTTTCGGCCTGTTTCCGTCCTGCGCCGCCGCGCGGTTGGTCGCGGAGCAGCGGGGCATGCGCTACATGCTTGGCACGTTCTGCCCCATCTGGCTGCCTTCGGCGCACAACCGGCCGCATGAATATCCGGGCCATCCTCTTCCAGCCGGGGTAACCGACAACCGGCTGCTGTGGCAGACGGACATCCTGACCAAGAACGCACTGTTCGGCGGTGCGATCAACAGCCACCGCGCCTCGCTCGGATTGCCGCCGGTGGCGAATGTCCGCGACTATGTCTACGGCGATCCCGTCCTGCTCGCCTGCGACGCGACGTTGGGGCCGTGGCAGCCGTCGGACCTGATCGACGCCGTGCAGACCGGCGCCTTGATTCTGCCGGACGAACGGCCGCTGCCCGACGGGCTGGAGGCGTTCCTCGAAGCCGGCTCTCCGCCGGTCTATGTCGGCTTTGGCTCCATAGCGGTCGCCAGCGAATCTGCCCGCGCGGCCATCGAGGCGGTCCGGGCTCACGGTCGCCGTACTGTGCTCGCGCAAGGCTGGGCCGAGCTCGGCCTGATCGACGATCGCGACGACTGCTTCGCCGTTGGCGACGTCAACCAGCAGGCACTGTTTGGCCGGATGGCCGCCGTCATCCATCACGGCGGCGCCGGCACGACCGTCGCCGCTGCCCGGGCAGGGGCGCCTCAGCTCGTGGTGCCGCAGATCGGCGACCAGCCCTATTGGGCTCGGCGGGTGGCCGAACTTGGCATAGGGGCGGCGCATGACGGCCCTATACCGACCACGGCGACATTGTCGGCAGCCCTCGCGACGGCGCTCGCGCCGGAAACCCGCGCCCGGGCGGTCGCGCTCGCCGGCTCGATCCGCGGCGACGGAGCGGCGGTGACCGCCAGGCTGCTGCTCGCTGACCTAGGCCGGGGCGGGAGCTGACCTCATTGCTTCAGCTCCGCCAGCGCCCTTTCGAGCGGCGCTGGCGAGATCTGGATCGGGCCGGAGAAGGGTATGTCCATGTCCATGATCAGATAGAGCGCGGCGGCGACCAGGGCCGCCGACACGACGAAGGTGGCGACGACCGTTGCGTTGCATGGCGCCCTGAAGCCGAAGCTGGCGAAGATCAGCGTCAGCCAGGCGACAAGAAGCGCGATCAGCGCTCCAGGGATCGCGCCTTCCGACTGTTCGGCCAGCACCCAGCGCAATTCGATCACCTTTTGCAGCTGCTGGCGGGCATCCCGCAGCATGTCTGCATGCCTGTCGTCGGGCGGCGTCAGCACGCTCAGCTGGTCGCCCACATTGTTGAGCAGCAGCTCAGACGGCCGGTTGGCGACGATCGGCGATTGCTGGCTTGGCGAGGTGGCGTCGACGACGCGCTGCACATAGGCGATCAGCGGCTGGCGCGCGGCTTGCGTCTCGGGGCCGTATTGCCGCAGCGACCGGTCGAGCAGGATCAGCTCGGTCGCATAGGCGTGCAGATTGTGGTCGATGGCTTCGAATGTGTTCTTGGCCGAGTTGATCATCAGGCCGAGCACCAGCGAGGTCATCACCACGAATAGGTTGGCGGCGAGCCGCACGATCGCGCTGGTATCGTCCTGGCGGTGATGCGGCGGAAAGCGACCATGGATCAGCAGGCTGGTGAGCGACGCTCCGGCCAGGCAGACAAAAATCGCGACCCCAAGCAACGCTTCGCGCATGGCCGATATTGTAACCGAGACGCGGCGTTTGCCAAAGGGTTGCCGGGTCGGGTTGATTCAGAGTCGGAGGAGGGGCGCCTATTGTGCTGGTTTGGAAGGGTTTTCGAGGCCGGAACTTTACGCTGGAGGGGCGGCAAGGTTCGCCTCGGTTCTCGTTCCGCGCAGCGCCTCCTCGCGCCCTTGGGACAGAACATCACCATCGAAACGTTTCCATTCGCGCCTGGGCGGACTATGTATGACCGGGGCGGGTCGGTTCCGATTTCACCACGAGGATGTCATGACAATACGCGCTGTCGTCTGGGGCGAGAATATCCATGAGCGCACCAATGAGGTGGTCGCGTCGATCTATCCCGAGGGGATGCACACCACCATCGCCAACGCGCTGAAGGCCGACCCCGGCATACAGGCTTCGACCGCGACGCTGGAGCAGCCCGAGCACGGTTTGCCCGAAACGCGGCTGGCCGAGACCGACGTACTGGTCTGGTGGGGCCACAAGGACCATGGCGCCGTCGCCGACGAAGTGGTCGAGCGCGTCGCGCGCCGCGTCTTCGAGGGCATGGGGCTCATCGTCCTCCACTCCGGCCATTTCTCGAAGATCTTCAAGCGGCTGATGGGCACGCCCTGCACGCTGAAATGGCGTGAGGCCGGCGAGCGCGAGCGGCTCTGGGTGACGAGTCCCAGCCACCCGATCGCCGAAGGCGTCGGCGAATTCTTCGAACTGGAGAACGAGGAGATGTATGGCGAGCAGTTCGCCGTGCCGGAGCCGCTGGAGACGGTGTTCATCTCCTGGTTCCAGGGCGGCGAGGTGTTCCGTTCCGGGCTCACCTACCGGCGCGGCGCCGGCAGCATCTTCTACTTCAGGCCGGGCCACGAGACCTATCCGACCTATCACGACGCCACCGTTCACAAGGTGCTGCGCAATGCGGTGAAGTGGGCGCATAACCCGCAAGGGGCAAAGCCCGCCATACTCGACGCGCCGAATGTGCCGGTCGACAAGGCGCTTGAGCCGATCGTCGAGCGCGGCGGCAAGTTGCACGCGGCGGGCGAAGCCGGCTTCCGCTAAGCAATTCCAGGAAAAGTGCGCAGCGGGTTTCCGTCCGGAATTGCGCGCGCAACAGAAATCGTTCCGGAAAAGGCGGCGTTTTTTCCTTCTGGGATTGCGTAAGAATCGCGCTTAGACCACAGTCGCCCATATCATTGAATCGAACCAATTCGCTCGGAGGAGCAAAAAATGCGGCTTTTGATACTCGGTACCGGCTGGATGGCGCAGGAACATGCCCGCCGTTTCAGCGCCATCGATGGCGTCGACATCGTCGGCGCCGTCGATGTCGATCCGGCCCGCGTCGGCGAATTCGCCGACAGCTTCAAGATCCCCACCCGCTTCACTTCGCTGGAGGAGGCGCTGAAATGGGGCGAATTCGATGCCGTCGCCAATGTCACGCCGGACCGCATCCACCACCCGACCACCATGGCGCTGATCGCCGCCGGCAAGCCGGTGCTGTGCGAGAAGCCGCTGGCCGAGAACTTCGGCAAGGCAAGCGAGATGGCGGATGCGGCTGAAGCCGCCGGCATCGTCAACATGGTGAACCTCACCTACCGCAATGTCGCCCCCTTGCAGAAGGCGCGCGCCATGGTGCAGGCCGGCGAGATCGGCACGGTGCGCCATGTCGAGGCGTCCTACCTGCAGAGCTGGCTGGTGTCGAAATTCTGGGGCGACTGGCGCACCGATCCGAAATGGCTGTGGCGCCTGTCGCGCGGCCACGGCTCGAACGGCGTGCTGGGCGATGTCGGCATCCACATCCTCGATTTCGCCAGCTATGGCGCGGCGCTCGACATCGACCATGTCTTCTGCCGCCTGCGCGCCTTCGACAAGGCGCCGGGCAATCGCATCGGCGAATACGGGCTCGACGCCAATGACAGCTTCGCCATGACGCTGGATTTCTCCAACGGCGCCTTCGGCGTGGTGCACGCCAGCCGCTGGGCGAGCGGGCATCTGAACGAGTTGAGGCTGCGCATCTACGGCGACAAGGGCGGCATCGAGGTGGTGCACAATCTCGACGGCTCGCTGCTCAAGGCCTGCGTTGGCGACAATGTCGAGAACGCCAGATGGGAGGCGCTCGACGCCGGCACGGTGCCGACCAATTACCAGCGCTTCGTCGATGCGGTGAAGAGCGGCGTCCAGCCCGAGCCGTCCTTCCGCCACGCCGCCGAATTGCAGAAGGTGCTGGATCTCTCGGTGGTATCCGACGAGAAGCGCGCCGAACTGAGAGCGCACGCGGACACGCAGTGAGGGTCGAACAGCCGGTCACCGCCGGCAGGAAAGTCGAAACATTCGTGCCTGGGATCGCTAGGACGTCGTCCCTTGTCGCAAGGACCGGTCAGCGTTTCCAGAAATCGCGGTGCGGCGCGATCAATTCGTCGGCGATTTCGGGGAAGGGGCCAAAGACCTCGATCTTCTTCTGGCCGGAATCGAGCACGGTGCGCGAAGAAAGGCTCATCGTCGGGTTCTCCGCGTGATCCCCGGTGAGCGCCAGGAGTTCGGCCTCCTCGAAGCCGTAGACCAGCCGGCCGATGTTCGCCCAATAGAGCGTGCCCGTGCACATCGCGCAGGGCTCGCCGGTTGAGACCAGCGTGCATTGCCAGAGGAACTCCGGCTCGTAGGCCTCGGCAGCGCGGCGCGCGAGCTCGGTCTCGGCATGGCGCACCGTGTTGAGATTGCCCTGCCGCATCAGCACGCGATCATCGGGCCCCACGAGCACGCAGCCGAACGGATGATGCCCATGCGCCGCCGCCTCGCGCGCGACGGCGTCGGCGGATCGCAGATGGGCAAACATTTGATCGCGGGTCATGGCAATACCCCATCATGCCGACATCCAGCCGATGAGCGGCTGTTGGGTCGAGATTGCTGCTAAGGGTCACGATTGGCAAGAGCTAACCGCGGCCCGACAGGCCTCACAAGGGCCGCCGCGCTCCGTGGCAGGTGAGGCGCAAGCGTCCTTCCGCCGCGCCGCCGAACTCAATAAGGTGCCGATCTGTGCTGTCCCGGACAAGGCAGGGGCGGAGCTGAAAGGAGCGGTCATGATCACTCGTCGCGCGGAATGCTCCTGCGGCCAGCTTTCAGCCGTCTGCTCGGGCGAGATCGTTCGCATTTCCGTTTGCCACTGCCTGGACTGCAAACGGCGCACCGGCAGCGCCTTCAGCTGCAATGTCCGCTTCAAGGAAGGTGACGTATCGATCCAAGGACGGGCGGCGGACTTTACCCGCATCGGCGAGCAGGGCGGCCGCGTCAGCTACAGCTTTTGCCCTGATTGCGGCACCACCGTCCACTACCGGATCGACACCCAGCCCGGCGTGATCGCGATTCCGGTGGGCGCCTTCGCCGACCCGTCCTTCCCGCCGCCGTTCCAGTCCTTCTATCACGACAGCCGGCGCTGTGAGTGGGTGGAGATTAGCGCCGAGCCTCTGGCGAAAATCGGCTGACTTCTGGCGAGCGTTCTTCGCGCCGCTATTGCCCTGCCCGATAAATTGTCACCGCGGCCGCCACCAGGGCCGCATTGCCGGCCGCGATGCCGCCGTCCGGCAATTCCTTCCCGTCCTCCAGCCCGACGCGGGTCGAAAGCTTCCGCGCTGCCGCCCGCTCGACGAACGGCCACACCGTCGCATTCTCGCCATGCAGCAGGATCGAGCGTCGGATGCCGGCGCGCTCCAGCACCTTCTCGATGCCGTCGGCGACGGCGAAAGCCTCGTCCAGTGCCTGCTCGGAAATCTCGATCAACACGCGCAGCACGCGTCCGCCATGGTCGAGACTGATCAGCCGCTCGGCGTCGGCGATAGAGGCCAGGCCCGCCTCGATGCCGATGCCGCGCTGGCGCAGGCTTTCCATCACGACAGGCGCCGCCGTCTCGCTGAGATTGACCGAGGCATAGTCCGGCAGCTCATGCCAGCCGGCGATGGCGACCAGCGTGCGCAGGTCGCCCTTCTCGATCCAGGCGCCGGTGGAAACGCCGATCAGCGTGCCCGGACAGGCGCGGCGCAGCGCCAGCACGGTGCGGTCCATTGCTGCCGGCGCGAGGCTCTCCAGTCGGTCGGCGCCGCGCGCGTGGACATGCAGGTCGGCAGCACCCGCCGCAACCGAAGCCGCGCCGTCGCGCGCCATGGCGTCGGCGTCGAGCGGCAGTGCGGGATGGAAATCGGCGGAACGGGCGCCATTGATGCAGGCCTGGACGATCATGGCTGGCAATCCGGTTGCAATGCCAGTCTAGCGCAGGGCGGGGTCAGCGGGAACGGCAGTAATGAAAGCGCTACAGGGTGATCCCGGCGGCGCCGCGACTTTTCGCGCCCCCAGCCCCGCCGAGCCTTACCTGCTCCTTCCGTAACCTCTCCTTCATCCGCGCCAACGCCGGCGCGCCATCCGCCGCGAATTCCCTGGCAATTCGAGCCAGGCTCTCGTCCGCCTTGCGATATTTGCTGCCCCAGGCGCCGAGCGTCGCCAGCACCGGCAGCAGGTCGATGCCGGCCTCCGTCAGCCGGTAGATCGCCTTCAGCCCGTGCGTCGGGTCTTCGCTGCGGGTGAGGATGCCTTCGTCCTGCAACGTCTGCAGCCGCTCGGCGAGCGTGCGCGACGAGATGCCCTCGTCAGATTGCAGGAACTCGCGAAAATGCTTTTTCCCGGCGAAGACCAGGTCGCGGATGATGAGCAGCGTCCAGCGGTCGCCTAGCAGTTCGAGCGAGAGGCTGATCGGACAGCCGGACCTTTCCCTGGTCGACATTGATTTGCTTCCATTTGTAAATCACTTTACAATTGACATCATTCGTTCCTTCGCGTCAACTGGTTCCAAAAGTAAACCGTATGTGAGCAACGCGAAGAGGACCGCGCAATGAAAAAGCTGATCCTGCAAATGCAGATGTCGGTCGACGGCTTCGTCGGCGCCGATGAGGACCATCGCTGGCAGCTTTGGGAATGGGGCGACGACAGCGACTGGGACGATGCGCTGAAGCAGGACTTCAACGCTGTGTTCGAAACCGTCGACACCATCCTGCTCAGCCGCAAGATGGCCGAGGAGGGCTATCTCACCCACTGGGGCAATGCGGCGAGGAAATTCCCGAAGGACCGTTTCTACGCCTTCGCCCAGCGCATCGTCGAAGCGCAGAAAGTGGTGTTGAGCGACAGGCTGAGGACTTCGCGATGGGAGCGCACGCGGGTCGCCAGCGGCGACCTGCCGCGCGAGGTCAATGCGTTGAAGGTGGGCGAGGGTGGCAACATCGCCGTCTTCGGCGGCGCCGGCTTCGCCTCGGCGCTGATCGCCGCCAGGCTGGTCGACGAGTTCCAGTTCTTCATCAACCCGGCGGTGCTGGGCAGCGGCCGCCGCATATTCGATCAGGGCGGCTTCGCCAGGCTGAAGCTCATAGGCTCGAAGGCCTATGCCTGCGGCATGGTGGTGAACCGCTACGCGCCGACCGGGCGCGCGACCTGAATCAGGCCGGCAGCACGCCGTCGCAACGGCTTGTTCGCCCGCCACTTTCCCGCATCGTCGTTGGCCGCGGCCGTGAAGCACCGGGCCTCGTGCGACGTCAGGCCGATGAGCACGCGCCCGGCATAGGCGGCGGGCTCGTCCCTGACTGTATCAAACACCGCCCAGCTATGATGGGGCGGCTCCTGCACCGCTACAAACCTCATTCGAGCCCCCGCTCTCAGAAGAAGATGCTAATATAGCAGGAACTTTCCGGCGACCCTGTGACGGAGGCCACACAGGCAAGACTGTTCACCGATATTTTTCTGACCGGAGGAAAATCCGCCGGTCCGCGGCATGCACTGTGCCCGCCTTCAATGCCCGGCTTGATCGGCATCCGTCAGCGTGCCGAGGAAGGCGACGATGTCGTCGATCTCGGCGTCGGTTAGCGCCGGCCTGTCGCCTGGTTTCCTGCCGTTGAAAGGCGGATCCGTGTTGAGGTTTCCCCGGTAAGCCCTTGGCAGATCGTCATATTGGTTGATCGTGCCGTCGGCGCTCTTTGGATACCAGCGGCCCGGATCCGTGTCGCGGCTGGCGTAGAAGGCGACGGCATCGCGCAACGTGTGGAAACAGCCGTTGTGGAAGAAGCTCTTTCGCAACGCCACGTTGCGCAGGGTCGGCGTCTTGAACAGGCCGCAATATTCAGCGTGTCCCTTGAGGTCGGTGCGCAGCGGGCCGCACAGGCCGAGATCGACATAGGCCGGATCGGCATTGGCCGGGATCGCTGCGTTGCGCGGCACGCCGATGGCGATCAGCCCGTAATCGGTGAACTGCGGCGGCTCGCCTTTGTTGCTGGGCCGGCTCAGATGACAGCTGGCGCAATTGCCCTTGGCTTCGTCCTCGAACACGGCACGGCCGCGCAGTTCCTGCGCCGAGAGTGTCGCCTTGCCGGCGAGGAAAGCGTCGTAGCGGCTGGAATAGGGGTAGAAATCGGCGCTGCTCTGCTCGAACGTGCCGAGCGCTTCGGCGGCGGCATCGAAGGCGTCGCCCGGCCGCTCGAACACGCCGTCGCCGAACGCCGCCTGGAACTCCTGCGCATAGGCCGCCTTGCGCAACGCCGCCACAACCGCGCCCTCATCCTTGTTGGCCATCTCGAAGGGCGAGAGCAGGGGGATCTTCGCCTGCTCCTGGCCGCGATCGGCGCGGCCGTCCCAGGTCAGTCCGCCGGTCGGACCGTTGTCGACGCTCTCGTCGCCCTCATCCTCGGAATCGTAAAAGTGCTCGGTGAAGGCGGGCGCCGCCTGCAGGTAGCGCAGCGATGGCACCGCGCGCAGGCCCGGCCGGTCGAGATTGGGCCCGCCCATCTCGACCGGTGCCGCCGAGGCCGGCCCGAAGGCGTGGTTGGGATCATGGCAGGAGGAGCAGGCCTGCTTGCCCGAGGCCGACAGCGACGGATCGAAGAACATTTTCCGGCCGAGCGCCGTCAGCGCCTGCGCTCGCGCGAAAGCCTCCGCGCGCGACAGCGGGCCGGGATGGGTGCTGCCCGCGGTGGTCGCCGGTAAGGCGAAGCCGAACATCGCCGCCGTGGCGATCGCGATTGTCAGGCCTTTCCATCGTCTTGTCGGCATAGGCATGGTCCGGTTTGCGCCGGGGCTAGGTGCCCAGTGCAACGGATTGATGACCGGTCGCGAAGCTCAGCAACCGTGTTCGCGGGGAGAATGTCACAAAAGTGACAGTGGCGCTCGATCTGACGCGCTGAGGGCGTGAAGGAAGGAAGCCCGTTACGCCGCTTCCCCTGCAGAACAGATGAATCAATCCGGCAGGATGCGCAGCTATCGGATTGTTTTGCCTAGAGTTGGGAGCGCGCCGGCGCTCACTCCGCCTCATCCACCCAGATCAGCCGCAGCAGCCGCAGCAGCGTTGCGCGCTCCTTGCTGGTCAGCCGATGCAGGAAGCGGTCCTCGTGCAGGCGCACCTGACGCCGCCAGGCCGGCATCGCGGCCTTGGCCGCCTCGGTCAGCCGAAGCTCCTGCACGCGCCGATCCTTGGCATGGTCGTCGCGCTCGATCAGGCCGCGCTCCTCGAGCTCGGCCAGCAGCGGCGCCATGTTGGCGCTCTTCATGGCGAGCAGCCGGCAAAGCCCGGCGGCGCGGATGCCCGGCCGTTCGTCGATCAGCGCCAGCATGGCGTAGGTGACGGGGCGCAATTCCGCTTCCGCCATCTCGATGGCGAAATCGTTGAGCGCCAGCGCCGAGGCGCGCCGCAGATTGTAGCCGATCTGCGCGTCGAGCGCGTCCTCGGCGAGGTCGTTGCCGGTTTCGTCCATGTCCGATCGATTGCCGCGATCCGGCCCCTTGTCAAGACAAAAATACTATGCGACATAGCGAAGATAAAAGCTATGTAGCATAGCGATATCGGAGGAGTTGACCATGGCAGAGGAAATCGAAGATACCGTCGCTTTCGATGTCGAGGGCGGCATCGCCTGGGTCCGCTTCAACCGGCCGGCCAAGCGCAATTCGATGAGCCCGGCGCTCAACCGGCGCATGATGCAGGTGCTCGACGAACTTGAATTCCGCGACGATGTCGGCGTTCTCGTGCTCTCCGGCGAAGGCGCCGCCTGGTCGGCCGGCATGGACCTCAAGGAATATTTCCGTGAGACCGAGGCGAAGGGCCAGGGCGCCGTGCGTAAGGCTCAAGCCGAGGCCTATGGCTGGTGGCGGCGGCTGCGCTGGTATCGCGTGCCGACCATCGCCATGGTCAATGGCTGGTGCTTCGGCGGCGGCTATGGCCCGCTGTTTGCCTGCGATCTCGCCTTCGCCGCCGACGAGGCGCAGTTTGCGCTCTCCGAGATCAACTGGGGCATCCTGCCCGGCGGCGGCGCCACCAAGGTGGTGGTCGATCTCTTGTCTATGCGCGACGCTATGTATCATGCACTGACCGGCGAACTGATCGACGGCAGGAAGGCGGCGGCCTGGAAGCTGGTCAATGAAAGCCACCCGCTGGAAGGTCTCAAGGCGCGTGTCGCCGAGGTGGCCGGGATCCTGTTGAAGAAGAACCCGGTCGCGCTCAAGGCCACCAAGGACGCCATCCGCCGCGTCGCCGAGATGACCTACGACAATGCCGAGGACTATCTGGTGCGGGCGCAGGAGGCGGCGAATTCCTTCGACAATGAAGGCCGCAAGGAAGGCATCCGCCAGTTCATCGACGAAAAGAGTTACAAGCCCGGCCTCGGCGCCTACGACAAGGCGAGATGATCCGGTCGATGTGACCTGACACCGGCCGGCGATCGCTGCCGGCCGGCAACCGATACGGCGCGTGACACGGGAGGAGATCGCAATGCCGGCATGGACGACACCGGACCCCATTGCCCTGCATGCCCGCGCGCAGCCGGACCGCCTTGCTTGCGTCGACCTGGCGTCCGGACGCCGCTGGACCTACGCCGCGCTCGACGACGCTATCCAGCGCGCGGTCGCGGTGCTCGAAAACCATGGCGTAGGGCAGGGGCAGCGGGTCGCCGCGCTGGCCCGCAACAGCGCCGACCTCGTCATCCTGCAGCAGGCTTCGATGCGCCTCGGCGCCGTCTTCGTGCCGGTCAACTGGCGGCTTGCCGCACCCGAGCGGCAGGCGATCCTGGCCGATTGCGATCCCGCGCTTCTGGTCCACGACACCGGGCTCGATGTGGCGCCGCCGACCGGCTGCGCGCCGCTCGACGTCGCGCGCTTCCAGGCGGCCGTGGATGAGGCCGAGCCAGCGCCGCGTCGCCCTTTGCCGGAAGCAGACCGGCCGTCGATCATCCTCTACACGTCAGGCACGTCGGGCCAACCGAAGGGCGTCATCGTCACCGAGGCCAATGCCTTCGCCACCGCGGTCAATTTCGGCGTCATCGGCCGCGTCGGCCATGACAGCGTCGTGCTCTGCGACGCGCCGATGTTCCATGTCATCGGCCTGATCACCAATCTGCGCCCGGTGCTGCTCAAGGGGGGCACCGTGCTGGTCTCCTCCGGCTTCGAGCCCGGCGTCACCAACGGCCGGCTCGCCGACCCGGCGCTCGGCGTCACCCATTATTTCTGCGTGCCGCAAATGGCGAGGATGCTGCGCGAACATGCCGGCTTTGAGCCTGCGCGCTGGACATCGCTTGTGGCGCTCTTCACCGGCGGTGCGCCGAACCCTGCCGCCGACATAGCGTGGTGGCTCAAGCAGGGCGTGCCGATGGTCGACGGTTTTGGCATGACCGAGGCCGGCACCGTGCTCGGCATGCCGCTGGAGGCCGAGCGTATCGCCGCCAAGGCGGGCTCGGCCGGCCTGCCGGCGCCAATGGTCTCGCTGCGCATCGTCGATGATGCCGGCAACGAAGTCGCGCCGGGGGAGGCAGGCGAGATCTGGCTCGCCGGCCCCAACATCACGCCGGGCTACTGGAACCGACCGGAGGAGACGGCGCGCGCCTTCAGCGCGGACGGCTGGTTCCGCACCGGCGACATGGCGAAGCGCGACGAAGACGGCTTCGTCACTTTGGTCGACCGCCGCAAGGACATGTTCATCTCCGGCGGCGAGAACGTCTTCCCGGCCGAGGTCGAGATGGCGCTGCTTGCCCATACCGATGTCGCCGAGGTGGCGGTGATCGGTGTCGCCGACGAGCGCTGGGGCGAGGTCGGCCGCGCCTTTGTGGTGCTGAAACCCGGCCGCATGCTCGACCCGGCGGCCCTCGCCAGGCACTGCGTCGCACGCATCGCCCGCTACAAGGTGCCCAAGGAATTTTTCTCCGTGGAAGTCCTGCCGCGCACGGGATCGGGCAAGATCCAGAAGCATCTGTTGCGGGCGCTGAAATAGATAGGCCGGATTCCGGTCCCGTAACATCTTGCTTTGAACACCCCTCCTGCTCCAGGAAGAGGGATGTCCGACAATTACCTGCGATTGGTTTCGTACGATCCGCGCTGGCGCCCCGGCGAGGCGGCAGCCAGGGAGGCGGTGACGATCTTGCGAGATTTGTTTCCGCGGGCCGAACATATCGGGGTCGAATTTGAAAAAGGGGTGACATTCTTCGACGCCGGCGCGAACACGGAAAGCATCAACTGCCCCCTGTGTGGCAGCGATCTCGAGGACTGGTGGGGCGAGGCGATGGACCGGGCGGCGTCATCGGGCTTTGAAGACCTTGCGGCCGTAACGCCTTGCTGCCACGGGCCCACATCGCTCAACGATCTGCGCTATGTATGGCCAGCCGCATTCGGCAGTTGTGCGCTTACGGTCGTCAATCCCGACGAGACCTCGTTGGAAACCAACCAATTGCGGAGGATCGAGCAGGCAATCGGCTCGCAGCTGAAGGCTATTTGGCAGCATCTTTGAGGCCATCGTTCGTCGATCGACCTCGGTTGGATGTAGCGCGAGCCGGCAAAAGCTCCTCGACTTCCGGGCGGAGCAGCGCGCGACCCGATCTACTCGATCAGTAGCAAGCCCCGCTTTTTGTCGCCATCGCTGTCGACGGTGTCCATGGCCGAGAACAGGCGTTCACGCTCGACCAGCCAGGGCTTGTAGCGCTCGTTGACATCGAGCACGAAAACCATGTCCTCGGCTTCCAGATACCCTCCGATCGGAGAAAAATGGCCGCTGCCGGCGCCGAAAATCTTCTCGCGTGTGAAGTTAATGATGTAGCGGCGGTTCGGATCGTTGGCGCGCTTCAAGTGCTCGCGGAACTCTTCGGCGCTCAGGTTGCGCAGCACCGAGACTTTCCGGCTGGTTTTCGTTCGAGCGACCTCGGCAACCTCGTCCAACGTGAGCCCGATGATGCAAAAACCTGTCCAGCATTTGCCGGTGCCCTCAAGCACTTCGGCCTCGGTCGTCTCTTCTTCGCCGATCGAGCGGAATGTGTTGGCGACGCTTGCAGGCCCGCATCGCGAGCTGTTCGATTGCCAGTCGAGGTCGGCCTTGAACGAGGCGGCCACCGGCAGCTTCCAGGCGCTGTCGATCAATGCCGGGGTGCGGATAACCGACGACTGGATAGCGTCCTGCGAGACGGCGGATTGACCGACAGTCAAAAGCGCGCCGCCGCCGAGCAGGCCAACGCCGGCAATGCCTGCAATCAGAGCGAAAGCGAGACCGCGCTTCATTGCCGAACCTCGAGACAGTGCAGCATCAGGACAATGCAACAAGGTGTTGCAGCCTAGCGGAACCAGAGACATCAGTCGATGTTGCGACGTCGGCCCCTCGCGTACCATATAGCGGGGCAGGGCGTGCGCCGCGGCGGCTGCGCCCTCGATTTTTGGCGTGCCGCCGGCCGAAAGGGATACCGCGATGAGTGAGCTCAAGGTGAGGACCCGCGTCACCGGCGCAACCGCTGTCCTGCAGCCGGGCAGCCTGCCGGTCGTCACCACGCCGACCGGCGGCACGGTCGATGTCGTCACCGGCGTCAGCGCGCCGGGCTTCAACCCGCTCGACCTGGTCTATGCCTCGCTCGCCGCTTGCATGGTGATCAGCGCCCGCATCGCTGCCATGCGTCTCGGCGTGGCTGCGCAGCTCGGCGAGGTGCGCGCCGAGGTCGGCGGCGAGAAGGCGGCGGACGAGCCGTCCCGCGTCGTCCGCTTCAACATCAGGCTCGATATTTCAGGCGATCTCGACACGGCGACCAAGCAGCGCATCGTCGAGGACGCAGAGGCGATATGCACCGTCTCCAACACGCTGCGCGCAACGCCAGAATTGCACACGACGCTTCGGTGAGGCGACCGTTCCCATGGCCATGATCCCGCCCATCGACTATTCGACGGCGTCGCAAGAAATCCGAGCCGAGCACGACAGGGAGCTCAGCCTGCGCGGCCGCATGACCAACATGAAGCGCATCCTGCTCCATTCGCCGGCCGCCCATCGCATCTATGCCGAATGGTTCACGCTGCGCGATCTGCTCAAGCCCGCGCTCGACGACCGCGCCATCTGGTTGTTGTCGCACGCGATCTCCGAGACCTGCCGCGCCGAGATCCCCGTCACCTTCTTCCGCCGCGCGCTGATCGATTCCGGCTTCGATCCGGAGGCGATCGAGCCGACCGCCGACGAGGCGTTGCTGATAAAGTTCGGCAAGGCGGTCGCAGCCGATGCCAATGCTGTTCCGGAGGAAGTCTGGGCCGCGCTCAAGGCGCGCTACGACGACACGCTCTTGGTCAACCTCGTCGCCTTCGCCGGCATCATGGTGGCGACCTGCCTGTTCACCAATGCGGTACGGGTGGATCTCGATCCGGAGCTGGAGGGGTATCGCAAGCGGTGAAAGCGCGATCTCCCACAGGAGAGAAGGGAGAGCCCACCTCCGCAGGAATCGGGTGGCCGCCACCTTTCACCCGCCCCACCTTGATCCCATCAAAGGAGGCACCAGTGACCATCCATTCGATAAGCTCGCATCGTAAAATCCGCTCTGCCGAAGCGCGCGTCGCAGCCCAGGACTGGCGCACTCTGACCGGTGAACTGAACGCCCATGGCTGTGCCGTCATGCCCGCGCTTCTCGCCGCCGACGAATGCGCCGAAATCGCCGCGCTCTATCCGCATGAAGAGCATTTCCGCAGCCATGTGGTGATGGCGCGCCACGGTTTCGGCATGGGCGAGTACCGCTATTTCCGATATCCGCTCCCCGATCTGATCGAAGGCCTGCGCACCGCGCTCTATCCGCGGCTGGCCACCGTCGCCAACGACTGGCACGAGAAGATGGGGGTGGCGCTGCGCTATCCCGGCGACCACGCCGCCTTCCTGAAGCGCTGCCATGACGAGGGCCAAACGAAGCCGACGCCGCTCCTGCTGCAATACGGCCCTGGCGACTTCAACTGCCTGCACCAGGACCTCTACGGCGCGCTCGCCTTTCCGTTGCAGGTTGCGGTCCTGTTGTCCGAGCCAGGCGAGGATTTTAAAGGCGGCGAATTCGTGCTCACCGAACAGCGCCCGCGCATGCAGAGCCGCGCCGAGGTGGTACCACTGAGGCGAGGCGACGCGGTGATCTTCGCCGTCCACAATCGGCCGGTGCAAGGCAAGAAGGGGCACTATCGCGTGAACCTGCGCCACGGCGTCAGCCGCTTGCGCTCGGGGCAACGGCATACGGTCGGGATCATCTTCCACGACGCGAAATAAAGACGGGGCGCCGAAGCTGCTGATCTCCCCCCACGAGGGGGGAGATCGGCTGTCGCCGCCGCCCTTCGCCAATCTCCAATGTCTCATCTGCGGCGCTTCTGCCTCTTCCCTCGCCGCCTTCATTCGGGTAAGCGCTCGGGCAAATCCCGCCACATCAGCGCATTTATCCGGACCGTCCTATGATCCGTCTCGAAAACATCGGCAAGCAGAACGGCCGTCAGATCGTCTTCATCGAAGCCTCGGCCGCCTTGCAGAAGGGCGAGAAGGTTGGCCTCGTCGGCCCGAACGGCGCCGGCAAGACGACGCTCTTCCGCATGATCACCGGGCAGGAACTGCCGGACGAAGGCCAGGTCCAGGTCGATCGCGGCGTCACTATCGGCTATTTCAGCCAGGATGTCGGCGACATGGAAGGCATGAGCGCCGTTGCCGAGGTGATGGAGGGCGCCGGGCCGGTGAGCGCGGTCGCCGCCGAGATGCGCGAACTCGAGCATGCCATGGGCGACCCCGACCGCGCCGACGAAATGGACGCCATCATCGAGCGCTACGGCGAGTTGCAGCACCGCTTCGAGGAGCTCGACGGCTATGCGCTGGACGGCCGCGCCCGTGAGGTCCTGGACGGCCTCGGCTTCAGCCAGGAGATGATGGACGGCGACGTCGCGAAACTCTCCGGCGGCTGGAAGATGCGCGTCGCGCTCGCCCGCATCCTGCTGATGCGGCCCGACGTGATGCTGCTCGACGAGCCGAGCAACCATCTCGACCTCGAAAGCCTGATCTGGCTGGAGCAATTCCTGAAGAATTATGACGGCGCGCTGCTGATGACCTCGCACGACCGCGAGTTCATGAACCGCATCGTCACCAAGATCGTCGAGATCGACGCCGGCTCGCTCACCTCCTACTCCGGCAATTACGAGTTCTACCAGGAGCAGCGGGCGCTGGCCGACAAGCAGTTGCAGGCGCAGTTCGAGCGCCAGCAGGCGATGCTGGCCAAGGAGATCGCCTTCATCGAGCGCTTCAAGGCGCGCGCTTCGCACGCCGCTCAGGTGCAGAGCCGGGTGAAGAAGCTCGACAAGATCGATCGCGTCGAGCCGCCGAAGCGGCGCCAGACGGTGACCTTCGACTTCCAGCCGGCGCCGCGCTGCGGCGAGGACGTGGCGACGCTGAAGGGCATCCACAAGAGCTATGGCAGCCGCAGCATCTATGCCGGCCTCGACTTCCAGGTGCGCCGGCGCGAGCGCTGGTGCGTGATGGGCATCAACGGCGCTGGCAAGTCGACGCTTCTGAAGCTGGTTGCCGGTGCTTCCGAGCCTGACCAGGGCACGGTGGCGCGCGGTCCGAGCGTCAAGATGGGCTATTTCGCCCAGCACGCCATGGAGCTGCTCGAGGGCGAGCGCACCTTGTTCCAGACGCTGGAAGACAATTTCCCGCAGGCCGGCCAGGCGCCGCTGCGCGCGCTCGCCGGATGTTTCGGCTTCTCCGGCGACGAGATCGATAAGAAGTGTCGCGTGCTCTCCGGCGGCGAGAAGGCGCGGCTGGTGATGGCGCTGATGCTGTTCGACCCGCCCAACCTGCTGGTGCTCGACGAGCCGACCAACCATTTGGACATGGCGACCAAGGAGATGCTGATCAACGCGCTTTCGCAATATGAAGGCACGATGCTGTTCGTCTCGCACGACCGCCATTTCCTCGCGGCGCTGTCCAACCGCGTGCTGGAGTTGACGCCCGACGGCATCCACACCTACGGCGGCGGCTATACCGAATATGTCGAACGCACCGGGCAGGAAGCGCCGGGGCTGAGGAGCTAGGGAGACGGCGGCCATGACCCGCTACAGTCATCCGGCACGCGATTGCCGGAAGAAGAATTCCGTGTACCCTCCACAATGCTTCAGGGGAGGCTTCGGGATGAGAATTGCAATGTCGGTCGCGTTGGCCGCGACAGTGGCCGGATGCGCGACCTCGCCGGTCGATTATGAAGCGTCGCTTTCGCAGCAGGATCAGAAATGGGCGTCGCCGGAATGCCAGCAAGCCCGCGCGGACGCTTCGGATTACGACGCTCGCGAAAAGAACCACCCGGGCTGGGGGTTCGTCGTGCTCGGCCCGTACGGGTTGGGGATCATAGCAGCCGTCAAGGAGCACGAGCAGAAGCAGCGAAAGGCGTTCGCCCGCGAGGTGCACTTGCAATGCTCGAGCCTTCCACTGCCGAGGGCGTTGCAGGGCGAGTCAAGCCCACAGGCCCCGACGAAATATCCATAGCCGGGATCGGCCTGCTTGGAGACTGGCTGAGGTGCCCGTAAAGGGCTCAGATGGCGCGTAGCCGTCGTGGACGAGGGGCGCTAGCCGACCGCCAGCCATTTGCGCGACTGGGCGAAGGCCTTGAAGGTCTTGGCGTCCATCGGGCGGCCGAAGGCGTAGCCCTGCAGGATGTCGCAGCCCAATTCCTTCAGGATGCGCGCATGTTCCATCGTTTCGACGCCTTCGGCCACCACTTCGATGCCGAGCGACTTGCCGATCTCGATGATCGACGACACCAGCCGCCGTTGCGCCTTTGACCCGGTGATCGGCGTGATCAGCTGGCGGTCGATCTTCAGCCGGCGCGGCTGCAGCTTGAGCAGGCTGACGATCGAGGCATAGCCGGTGCCGAAATCGTCGATCTCGATGTCGATGCCGAGTTCCTTGATCTGCTCGATGTTCCAGGAAACGAAGTCGTCGTTCTCGTCGAGGAAGATCGACTCCACCAGCTCGAACGACACCGTGCCTTGCTTGATGGCGAGCTTGCGCAAACCCTTGATCAGGTCCCTGTCCTCGAGGCGCCTGGCCGAAACGTTGACCGAAACGCGCGGGATGTTGAGATGCGACCAGCGCTCGAAATTCTCCAGTGCCTGCTTGAGCGTGGTGCGGTCGATCAGCGCCACCACGTTCAGCTCCTCGGCCACCTTGAGATAGGCGGCGGGCGCCAGGATGCCGCGGCGCGGATGCTTCCAGCGCGACAACGCCTCGACGCCGACGATCTCCAGCGTCCTGGCGTCGAACTGCGGCTGGTAATAGGCGACGAACTCGTTCCGCTCCAGCCCGCCGAGGATTTCGTCGGCGATCTGCTTGGTCCGGACGATCTCGCTCTGCAGCTCCTCGTTGAAGAACTCGTAGCGATTGCGGCCATGGCTTTTCGCCCTGTAAAGCGCAAGATCGGCATTGACGAGCAACTGCCTGGCGTCGACGCCGTCATTGGCGGCGATGCCGATGCTGACGCCGAACCGGCACTGGTGGCCCTGGTAGGTGACCGGTTGGCGCATCTCCTCGATGATGCGGCTGGCCAGTTCGGCAAGCTTGTCGTCGCCATCCCCATGGGCGACCACCACAAACTCGTCACCGCCGATGCGGGCCACGAAATCGGCGGTTCCGGCGTTGGCCTTGATGACTTTCGAGGCGTGCATCAGCATGGCATCGCCAGCCGCGTGGCCGAGCGTGTCGTTGATCTGCTTGAAGCGGTCGAGGTCGAGATGCAGCAGCGCCGTGCGCCGGCCGCTCTCACCGCTTTCGACCAGCATCTCGTCGAGATAGCGGCGGTTGGGCAGGCCGGTCAGCGAGTCGTGAAGCGCGACATGCTCGATGCGCGCCTTGGCGATCTCCAGCTCGGCGTTCTTCGATTCCGACAGCTGCCGCTCGCGCTCCAGATTTTCGTTGAGCAGCACGTCGCTTGTCACGTCCCATTCGGCGCCGATCATCTTCGGCGTGCCGCCGGTGTCCTGGAAGAACGTGGCGCGCGTGCGGACGTGGCGGACGTCGCCGTCATGATGGATGAGGCGGTATTGCGAGGAGTAGAGGCCCCTGGTCGCCGCAGCCAGGTCGAAATCCCGTCGAGCGCGCTCGATGTCGTCGGGGTGGATCGTTCCCGCCCAGTCATCATAGCCGCGCGGCTCGCTGCCGGCGGCCTTGCCGTAGATCTCGTTGACGCGTTCGTCCCACACCAGTTCGTTGGTGGCGAGGTCGTGCTCCCAGACGCCGATGCCTGAGGCCTCCAGCGCCAGCTCCAGCCGCCCGGACAGGCGCCGCAACTCGGCATAGTTCTTCTGCCTTTCGCCGAACAGCCGCC
The DNA here is from genome assembly GCF_004791545.1 of Mesorhizobium sp. M4B.F.Ca.ET.214.01.1.1. Taxonomy (NCBI): domain Bacteria; kingdom Pseudomonadati; phylum Pseudomonadota; class Alphaproteobacteria; order Hyphomicrobiales; family Phyllobacteriaceae; genus Mesorhizobium; species Mesorhizobium sp. M4B.F.Ca.ET.214.01.1.1. Next base: position 174,744 of record NZ_SRUX01000002.1, on the reverse strand, counting down.
CGGCCACCAGGATCGGCAGCACCACCAGCACGCCGGCGAGCGCCATGAGGGCCAGCAGGGTCCGCTCATTCTTCGGCGCCGCTGGCCAGCCGCCCTTGGGAATGGCCGAAATCCGCCACGAGCCTGACGGCACCTCCACTTCGGCTGTCACCGGATTGCCGGCGACGACATTGTCGCCGCCGAAGAAACGTTCGCCGCTGCCACCCAGCGCGTCCTTGCCGGTCAGCGCCACATCGATGTCTATGGCGGGGTCGGTAAGGCCGCTTGCCGCGTAGAGCCGGTCGACATCGACAACCGCCGAAATGATGCCCCAGAAGCGGTCGCCACCGCCCGCCGTCGGCACGAAGACCGGGATGCGGCCGATGAAGCCGCGCCCGCCTTGCGCCAGATCGACTGGACCGGCGAACACCAGCTCGCGCCGATCGCGCGCCCGCAGCGCTGCCGTGCGTTGCGCCTCGTTCTTGCGGTAATCGAGCCCGATCGCCTTCTCGTTGCCCTTCATCGGGTACATCAGCGAGATGATGAGGTCGGGCGCGCCGGCGATGTTGCGCAACTGCGACTTCTGCTCGAACAGATTGCCGGCAAGCGAGGCAAATCTCTGCTGGCCCAAATAGGGCTCGGTGACGATGGCCGATACCAGGCCCTGGGTGAGCTGAAGATTGCCGTTGATGTTGCCCTCGAGCTTGGCCCGGATGATGTTGACCTTGGCCAGGACATCGGCGCGCCAGCTGATCGGAGACCTTCCTGTTCTGCTGGTCGGCAACGACGGCGCAGACCAAAAGCACGACGAAGGCTATCGCCGCCGGCAAGTTGGCGAGGGAAAAAACGGCCTGCCTGACGCGGCCTATGCTGAAACCCGTTCCGGCCAAATCGACCCGAATACCTTTCCTGGACAATGGCCCATCGGTCGAACTTAGTAGAAAGTGCTTAAATTTAGACTTCCATGCGGGCCAGAAGTTTCAGTATTGGTCCCATTGCTGCAGGCACAGCAACCGGAGGAGCTGAAGGGGAAGCGGGGCGCCGAAGCCGCGCCGCGCCTACTTTCCCGCCATGTGATCGGCGAGCTCCTGCGCGTGGGCAAGCAGGGCAGGGAAGGCCGGGTCGCCGGGCAGATGCTCGCCCATGCAGGCGCGGTAGTCGCCGTCGCCTTTTTCCCAGGCGGCGTTGGCGGCATCGTAGGCCTTTTCGTCCTTGAGCTCCGAAGCCTGGTAGGCCTCCTGGAATTTCTGGGCGGCGGCGTCGGCCGCGGTCCACAAGGCATCGCAGGCCGCGATCTTCGGGACGGGCGGTGCCGCTGGCGCCTCGGCGATCAGCACGCGATCGCCCTTGACCAGCGTGACGATCACCTGCTGGTCGTAGATCGGCCCGACATCCTGGGTCCAGCCGCCAAGCCGCGCGAACGCCATGTCGGCGCCTTCCGGTTTCTTCAGCGGAAAGTCGAGCGTGCTGACGAAGGCGGCGTCGGCGCCGATGGCCTGGGTGTAGAAGGCGTCGAGCTTCAGCGCCGCGTCGATGCCGGCCGGCAGCCTGAGGTTCTCATCGGTCTCGTCGGCCCTGGACTTGAGCCACCGCTCGGCAAGCCCGCGCGTCGTCGCGACAAGGCTCGGGCCGTCGTCGCTGGCAGTGTATCTCAGCCCGTCGAGCATGCCGAAACCGATATCGGAGTCGCTGAGGCTCTGCAGATTGATCGTGCCGGCTGCCGGAAAATCCTTTACCGCCAGCGGGCCGAGCAGGGCCGAAAGACGCGTCTGGAGATCGGCCATCGCCTTCGTATTCTGGGCATCGAGCGTTTCCACGGCAGCGTTCGCGCTTTCCTGTGCTGCGATGTCGGCAATCGCCTTGTCGCGCGCGGCGATATAGTCGTCCTCCGGCGAGGCAGCGAGTGCCGCGCTGCCCGCAAGCATGAAGAGAAGTGTCCAGATCAACCGCATGACATAGCCCCCAAGTTAGCGATCAAAAGCCCTTGCGAGCCTTCGCCCGACTTGGCGGCTTTTGCGTGGCGGAAATCAGCGGGTCGCCAAATCTTTATCCGGCCTTCCGCTTCTCCACTTCCGCCTTCCTGAGCAGGAACCGCTGGATCTTGCCGCTCGGCGTCTTCGGCAGTTCGGTCACGAACTCGACCTCGCGCGGATAGGCATGCGCCGAGAGCCGTTTCTTCACATGCTGGGCAAGCTCCTCGGCCAGCGCCTCGCTGCCTTTGAAGGCCGACGCCAGCACGACGAAGGCCTTGACGATCTCGGTGCGCTGCGGATCGGGCACGCCGACCACCGCCGCCTCGTTGACCGCCGGGTGCTCGATCAGCGCGCTCTCGACGTCGAACGGCCCGATGCGGTAGCCGGCCGAGGTGATGACGTCGTCAGCGCGGCCGATGAAGGAGACCGAACCGTCCGGCTCGTATTCCACCGTGTCGCCGGTGCGGTAATAGCCGCCGGCGATCGTCGGCGTCTCCGCCTGGTGGTAGCCTTCGAACCAGCGCAGCGGCGATTTGGCGATGTCGACGGCGAGGATGCCCGGCTGGTTCGGGCCAAGCTCGTTACCCGCCTCGTCCAGAACCACCATGCGATAGCCCGGCATGGCAAAACCTGCCGAGCCAGCGCGCACGCTGTGCGCCAGCCCATGATGGTTGTTGACCATCATGCCGTTCTCGGTCTGGCCGTAGTGGTCGTGGATCGGCGCGGCGAGGTTGGCATCGAACCAGCGGATCACTTCCGGGTTGAGCGGCTCGCCGGCGCTGCTCACCACGCGGAGCTTACCCTTGACGCGAGCGGCAGCCGCGGCGCCTTCCGCCATCAGCAGGCGATAGGCGGTGGGCGAGCCGGCAAGGCTGGTAACGCCCAGCCGCTCGATGATGTCGTAGGTGCTTTTGGCGTTGAAGGCGCCTTCGTAGAAGGTGGTGGCGATGCCGAGCTGCAAGGGGCCGGTGATGGCGTAGTAGAGCCCGTAGGCCCAGCCGGGATCGGCGATGTTCCAGAACACATCCCCGGGCCGCAGCCCGATCGCGTCGCGCATATAGGCGCCGAAGGCGAGCAGGGCGCCGAGCGGCACCGGCACGCCTTTTGGATGGCCGGTCGTACCGGAGGTCGACATCATCATGAACAGGTCCGAGCCTTTGCGCATCACTGGTTGGCAATCGAGGGAGGCGGCGGCAACGGCAGCGCGGAGATCGATGTCGCCGGCGGGCAGGGCCTCGCCCGCGCCAAGGATGGTGGCGATACGCGGATGGTTCTCCACCTCGTCGAGTTTGCCGCGATTGGCCGGATTGGTGACCACCAGCTTTGCCTTGCTGTAGCTCAGGCGATGCTCGATCGCTTTCGGCCCGAAGGCGGTGAACAGCGGCTGGTAGACCGCGCCGATGCGCCAGGCGCCGAGGATCAGCGCCACCAGCTCGGGAATGCGCGGCAGCATGCCAGCGACGACGTCGCCGGGGCCGACGCCAAGCGCCTTCAGCATATTGCCGTCGCGCCCCGACATGTCGGCGAGATCGTCGAAGGTAAACTCGCGCAACTCCCCGCCCGCCGAGATGGCGCGCAGCGCCAGCCGGTTTTCGCCGGTGTAGCGGCCGCAGCACTCGACATAGGCATTGATGCCAGTCGCCGGATCGCCATGCAGCCGGGCGACTTCATCCTCGATGCGGAAGCGCTCGACGGCGTCCTCGTAGCGCGGCAGGCTGGGCGCCGCTGGCGTCTTGGTCATCGCAATCCTCCCTCAACGGCTTGCCATCTTTCCATGGCAGGTCGCTCGGTGCAGCTTGCCCGAAATCCGCGCCGGGGTCGATTGCGGCGAAAGTCGATCGCGGCTTGGCCGCGCCAGCGCCGGCCTGTAGCATGGCCCGGTGAATGCAGGGAGGGAGGGGCGCGATGCGGCTTGATCGGAATCTCTGTCATTTGAGGATATGGGCCGCCATCGCCGTGATCGCGCTTTTGCCCTGTGCAGCGTCGGCCGACCCCATCACGCCCGAGCGCATCGCCGCTTCCTTGCCAAAGCTCGAAGCGCTGGCCGAGGCCGCCGTGACGGACGGTGCCGTCCCCGGTCTGGCCATCGCCGTCGTGCATGGCGACGAGGTGATCTTCCTCAAGGGGTTCGGTCATCGCGAGGCCGGCAAACCCGAATCCGTCGACGCCGACACAGTGTTCCAGATCGCATCGCTGTCCAAGCCGGTCTCCGCCACCATCGTCGCGGCATTGGTCAGCGATGGAGCCGTGTCCTGGAACTCCAAGATCGCCGATCTCGATCCGGCTTTCCGCCTTGCCGAGCCCTATCCGACCAGCGAGCTCACCATCCGCGACCTGTTTTCACACCGCAGCGGCCTACCGGGCACCGCCGGCGACGATCTCGAGGACATCGGCTACGACCGCGCCGAGATCCTGCACCGCCTGCGCTGCGTGCCGCCGTCGTCGAGCTTTCGCGCCGGCTATTCCTACAGCAACTTCGGGCTGACCGAGGGGGCCGTCGCGGCCGCAATGCCGACAGGCAAGTCCTGGGAGGAGGTCGCCGAGGAAAAACTCTACCGTCCCCTCGGCATGGCCTCGACCAGCTCGCGTCATGCGGATTTCGTCAAGCACGCGAACCGCGCCGCACTCCACGTCAGGGTCGATGGCGCCTGGGCCGCGAAGATCAGGCGCGATCCGGATGCGCAGGCGCCCGCCGGCGGCGTCAGCTCCACCGCGCGCGATCTCGCGCAATGGGTGCGCCTGCTGCTGGGCGACGGGGTCTATGCCGGCAAGACGCTGATTGCCGCCGATGCGCTGGACCAGACGCATGTGCCGCTGATGACGCGCGGCAAGAACCCGGCGTCCGGCGGCGAGTCCTTCTACGGCCTCGGCTGGAACGTCGAATTCGGCCGGCACGGTTTGAGCTGGGGCCATGCCGGCGCCTTCAGCGTCGGGGCGCGTACCCTGGTGACGATCTTCCCGAAGGAGAAACTTGGCATCGTCATCCTCGCCAACGCTTTTCCGACCGGCGTCCCCGAAGGGCTGTCCGACAGCTTCGCCGATCTCGTCTTCGACGGTGCTGTCGACAGGGACTGGGTCAAGGCATGGGGCACGATCTATTCCGGCATGTTCGGTCCGGTTGTCGAGGCGGCCAAGGCCACCTTTGCCGCGGCACCGTCGCCCTCGAGGCCGGCCCGACCGGCCAGCGCCTATGCCGGCCGCTACGCCAACGACTTCATCGGCGAAGCGGACGTGTCGAGCGCGGGAGACAGCCTTGTCCTCAAGGTCGGGCCAGCCGGCGCCCGGTCCTATTCCCTGACGCATTTCGACGGCGACCTGTTCCTGACCTACCCCGATGCCGAGATGCCGGACAGGCCGACGGGCGTCAGCTTTGCCGTCGGCCCCGATGGCAAGGCATTGGCGATCACCATCGGGTTTCTCGACGACAATCATCTCGGCACGCTGCGGCGGGTGGGCGACTAGATTGGCCGAAATAGGTCGTCGGCCTGCCTGTTCACGCCGGGTCGCGAAGCAATCGCGGACTGTTGGTTCACCGTGTTGATGCACGTCGCGGCGATAGCAGGCACCTTTGCGCTTGCCTTGAAGGCATTCTATTTTGCAGGGTGGTAGCGGCTCGTGGGCATAAAATGTCGGTACTGCCTTTCCTGAGAATTTACGCGCCGCTCAACGCGGTGCTGGCTGCGCCTGGGCTTCTGGCGGTGGCTGCGCTCACGATACCCGACATGTCCGGACGCAGCAGACTGGCCCTGGCTGCCGTCCTCGCTGTCATTTGGGGCGCCTATCTTCTGCAACTGGCTGGGACGCTGCTCAAGCGCCGGGCGGGAGACGTGCGGAACAGGACGCCTGAAATCGCCATCGATGTGCTCGCGGTCTTGGTTCCACTCGCCGCATTTCTGCTCGTCCGTACGCCCGACCGCAGCCTCTACTGTGCTGTTTGGCTGCTGAAACCGCTGCGCGACTCCACTTTCTTCCCGGTGCTGGGCAGGGTGCTGGCCAACGAAGCGCGCAATCTGATCGGCGTCACCACGCTCTTCGGCGTCGTTCTGTTCGGCGTCGCGCTCGCGGCCTATGTCATCGAGCGCGACATCCAACCGGAAAAGTTCGGCAGCATCCCCCAGGCAATGTGGTGGGCGGTGGTTACGCTGTCCACCACCGGCTACGGCGACGAGATTCCGCAAAGCTTCGCCGGCCGCGTCCTTGCCGGGTTGGTCATGATGAGTGGCATCGGTATCTTCGCGCTCTGGGCCGGCATTCTTGCCACCGGCTTCTATCAGGAAGTCCGTCGCGAGGATTTCGTCCGCAATTGGCGATTGGTCGCCGCCGTCCCGTTGTTTCAGAAGCTCGGCCCGGCCGTGCTGATCGAGATCGTGCGCGCGTTAAGACCGCGCACGGTGCCCGCGGGCGCCGTGATCTGCCGCATTGGCGAGCCTGGTGATCAGATGTTCTTCGTCGCGGAGGGGCGCGTCAGCGTCGCGACGCTGAGCCCGGTGGAGCTTGGCCCTGGCGCCTTCTTCGGTGAGATGGCGCTGATCAGCGGCGAACCGCGTATGGCAACCGTCAGCGCCGCAACGGCGGTCTCGCTCCTGTCGCTGCACTCGGCGGATTTCCAGATGCTGTGCAGCAGCAGCCCGGAGATCGCGGAGATCATCCGCAAGACCGCGCTCGAGCGGCGCGGCGCGGCACCGATGGCTTGACCGCAGCAGGTGTTCATCGATCCTGAGTCCTCACGAAGAGGATGCGACGGGAAGGTTGCCAATTGCCTGCCGATGCCGATCCTTGCTGCGACACGCAGTATTGGCTTCAACGTGGGAGTAGCAAGGAGGAGACCTTGATGCGAGGCGCGAAAAAACAGCGCAGATACGGCTGATTGGTTATGACGTATGTATTCTCGCAGATGTGGTATTGGCCGTCCGGGGATTCCTGGACACGCTCGCGCGGTATGGTGAAGCCATGCGGCAGGTAGGTGTACCCGCCGTCGGTCCTTGACTGAACCGAGGACTGAGGTATGGCGCGGCAATCATGACCACCGCAGCACTTGAATTTCGTCAGCGGGTCAATCTTGTCTTCGTACCAGTCATGCGCGTTGGCGCCCGTCGTGGCGGCGATACATATTGCCGAGAAGATGAGCCGTCGCATGGCGTTCCTCACGCATTCGGCGGGCGCTGCTCGCTCGCGCGTCCATGTGCAGGTGACGCTTCACTGAAAATAGCATGCTCCCGCCCGTCGTCCACTCACGACGCCTGCCCGTAGCGGAGCAGTTTGAAGCAATCGCCGCTGCCCGACTTCGTCTGCGCCAGCAGCGGTTTCGAGCGCTCGATCCATTCCTGCTGCGACCTTGCATCGGCCTCGATAACCTCGACCGGGGCAAGGGCGACAAAGCCCTTGCCCTTGCTGAACAGCCAGCAGGCGCGGGCGAGAAATCGCCTGCTGCGCTGGCGCAGCAGGTCGGCGTCGTAGAGGATATCGAGCATCTCATGCTTGATCTTGCGCTCCTTGTCGGGATTGGCGACGGCAGCCTCGATCGCCTCGCCGCCGATAGCATCCTGCAGGTCCTTGTAGTCCAGGGCGAGCTGGGTGGTGGCGTATTTGATCTCGTTCTCGTCGCGCACGATGTTGAACCACAGCGTCGGATCGAGCTCGTTGACGACGAACGACGTCTCGAAGTCGCGCGACAGGTTCAGGATGTCGAAGTCGCGGACATCGACGTCGCGCTCGACGAGCTGGATCTTGGCGACCTGCTTGCCAAGCTCGGGTCCTTCGGCGCTGATCGCGGCGTTCTTGCCGCCGAGCTCGGGACTGACATAGGCGCCGCCTTCATCCAGCACCTCGTCGAATTCGCCAAGCGTTTCGACGACGGGCGCGCCACGCGCAAGGCGCGCCGCCAATTTTGCCATGACCTGCTGCAGTTCCGTCTCGCGCCTGCGCTGGTCCTGATAATTCTGCTGGAAGAAGAAGATGAACAGCGACACGCCGATGCCGATCAGGATCACACCCAGCTGCGAAAAGATGTTGCGGTAATATTCCAGCAGCTTTTCACGATGGCGCACGTCGTCGCGCACGCTGTGCGCCACGCGCAGATTGACGATCAGCGACAGGATCAGCAGCCCGGCGCCAACCAGGATGAGGCCGCCGATGAGAAGGTAGCCATGGCCTGCGCTGAAATCCATTGGCTTGCCCCGAAAGCCCAGCCTGCGCAGATTAATACCATTTCGCTCAAATACCTATGGGCAGGGCAGCTTCGTCGCCCGACTTGTACCGCCTACGCCTGTTTGCGCCTGCCCGTTCGCTTCTTCGCCGGCGACCTGGCCGCGGGGCTGGCTGCCTCGACAGCTTGCATGGCAAGCCTGGCCTGCCTCAAGCGTTCGGTCTTTCGCTCGCGTTCGGCCGCTTCACCATCGATGATCTGGCGGGCCGCCCTGGTCGTGGCGTCCTGCTTCGTTTCGATGGCCGTCGGCTTCGGCTTGAATATTCCTTCGGGTACCGGCTGTTGTCGCATATGACGGTCTCCAATGATGAAAAGAAAAAAGGCCGGGCGAAACCCGGCCTCTCCTATGCGCCTCGATGATCGGTGCCAGTACATCCGTGGTCAACGACCAGAAGCGCAATCTCCTTACGCGGCCTGAAGGTTCTCCGCCGAACTCTTGCCGTTGCGGTTGTCCTTCACGATTTCGAAGCTGACCTTCTGTCCCTCGACGAGGGACCGCATGCCGGCGCGCTCGACGGCCGAGATGTGCACGAAAACATCGGGCTGGCCGTTGCCGACCTCGATGAAGCCAAAACCCTTGGTGGCATTGAAGAACTTCACGGTTCCAGTATTCACGACGATATCCTTTCAATCATCCATAGATAAACTGCTCGCCGCACAGCCTGCGCGGCAAACGATTTCAGATCGATTTTGAGAGGAAGATCGCCGAGAGCGCGGATTGCGCCAGAACAAGGTTCAACAAGCAAGATCGATACTTGCAACATAGAGCGTTGTGGGTCCGCGAACAAGGCGTAGTGTGAAAATAATTCTTTTTCTCAAAAAGATAGGCCGGTTTCGGTTTGGCTATTTTCATCCGCCTGGAGTGACTCGGCCACCATGGGCCAGGGGTCGGAGACACCAGCCAGGCTGTCAATCTACCCCAAGCTCGGAAGATGCCCGCAGGGCGGAGAGAGGCGCGAAGGATCGCCGCGATCGACCAACGGCAGCGACAGGCAGTTGACCCGGCCGGCCATACGCTCGATAGCTGCGCGCGAACCGCTGCCGAGCAACTCCCCGATGACGACAGACGCCAAATTCAACGACATGAAGGCAAGCGATCAGCGCGCCGCCGATCCCGCCTGGCAGGACGATGTCCGCGCCGGCGTGCGCCATGTGCGCGATCTCGCCGCGCTGCCGCTGTCGCCCGCCGAGCGCGCGGCCGCGCAGGAAGCCGCGGTGAACCACAAGGTGCGCATCCCAAAACCCTATCTCGACCTTATCGACTGGAACGACCCGAACGACCCGATCCGCGCGCAGGTGATCCCGTCGCCGGACGAACTGGCCGAGGCGGAAGGCGAGCTCGACGATCCGATCGCCGACCATGCCTACAGCCCGGTGCCGCGGCTGACGCATCGCCATGCGGACCGGGTGCTTTTGTTCCCGACCTATCAATGCGCGGTCTATTGCCGCTTCTGCTTCCGCAAGGAGTCACTGACCTCGATCGGCCGCGGCTACACCCGAGAAGCACTCGAAGAGGCCTTCGCCTATATTGCCGATCACCCTGAGATCCGCGAGGTGATCCTAACCGGCGGCGACCCGCTGTCGCTGCCCGACAAGGCGCTTGGCGAAATCCGCGCCCGCATCGAGGCGATCCCGAATGTGCGGCTGTTGCGCATCCACACCCGCGTTCCCGTCGCGCTGCCCTCGCGCATCACCGCCGGGCTGGTCGCGGCGCTGGAGGGCAGGCTGATGGTGACGGTGGTGACGCACTTCAATCACCCGCGAGAGATCACCGACGCTACCGAAGCCGCTTGCCGCCGGCTTAGGCAGGCCGGCTTCGTGCTGCTCAACCAGAGCGTCCTGCTCAAAGGCGTCAACGACAGTGTCGAGGTGCTGGAGGAGCTCTGCCGCGAGCTGATATACCGGCTCGGCGTCAAGCCCTACTACCTCCACCACGGCGACCTCGCGCGCGGCATGGCGCATCGCCGCACGACCATCGCCGAAGGCCAGGCGCTGGTGAGCGCGCTGCGAGCGCGCCTCTCCGGCATCTGCAACCCGACCTATGTCATCGACCTGCCCGAAGGCGGCGGCAAGGTGCCGCTGGGACCGAGCCACATCGAGGGGTGTGACGGAGAGACCTGGCGCATCCGCGGACAGGATGGGAAGGCGAGGGCGTACAGGGAGGTGGTGAGGGAGTAAGTTCGCTAGAAGCGCTTGCCTCTGGCTCCTCCGTTGGAACCAGCCTTACGGCTCCGCATTTTATGAGCGGGGGCTGAAGGAAGCGTGGCGTGAAACCTCTGTTGGGAATTCTGGGCGGCTTCGTGCTGACCCTCACGATCTTCGCCAGTGGCCTGGCCTTCGCCACCTGGCTGCTGGCCGCCAAACCGGTAGGCGTGGTCGCGCCGAGCCAAAGCGTGGCCGAGCTGTGGACCAGAAACGCCGAGCCGGTCGGCGCGGCCAAGCAGGCTCTCGAGCGCGTTCCCGCCCGCCCGGTTCCGGCCGACCCCAAGCCCGCCGATGCCGCAAAGCCCGAGATCGGGCCCGAGGTGACCGCCTCGATCGAACCGCAGGCGGGCGAGGCGCCGGCCGCCGCCGGGGAAGGCGCGGAGGCCACGATGGACCTGCCGGCCTCTCATGTCGAATGGTGCGAAAGCCGCTACCGCTCCTATCGCCTCGACGACAATAGCTACCGATCCTACAGCGGCGAGCAGCGCCCCTGCGTCTCGCCCTACCTCGACGCCGGCGCCGCCGACCAGGGTTACGTCAAGCTGCGGGACACTTCCATGAAGGCCGCCGCGATGGATCGCTTCGCCACCACCTATCAGGGCTGGCCGGGCGACGACACGTCGGGCGACGGCGCGTCAGCCGGGGTTTCAGCCGACCATATCGACTATTGCTTCAGCCGCTACCGCTCCTACCGCCCGGAAGACAACAGCTACCAGCCCTACGACGGCGGCCCGCGCCAGCAGTGCGAGTAGGTGCCCCGCTAATCCAGAACCCTCTCGTCGATCTCGTCGACGCTTCTCGTCCCGGTCAGCGCCATGGTGACGGATAGCTCCTTGCGCAGGATCTCGATGGCCGTCGCCACACCGGCCTCGCCGCCGGCGCCGAGGCCGTAAATATAGGCCCGTCCGACCAGGCAGCCGCTGGCGCCGCGGGCGAGGGCCCGCATCACGTCCTGGCCCGAGCGCACGCCGCCATCGAACAGCACCTCGGTTTCTGAGCCGACAGCCTCGACGATCCGCGGCAGCTTGGAGATCGTCGACGGCGCGCCGTCCAACTGGCGGCCGCCATGGTTGGACACCACGATGGCGCTTGCGCCGGCCTTGCTGGCGGTGCGTGCGTCCTCGGCGTCGAGGATGCCCTTGATGATGAGCTTGCCCGGCCAGATGCTCCGGATCGATTCGACGTCGCTCCAGTTGAGCGTCGCGTCGAACTGGTGCGACACCCAGTCGGCCAGTTCCTTGACGCCCCGCTCGCCTTTCACATGGCCGGCGAGATTGCCGAAGGTCCAGCGCCTGGCGCTGAGCATGCGCCAGGCCCAGCCCGGCCTCGCCGCCATGTCGAGGATGTTGCGCAGCTTCAGCGACGGCGGCACCGCAAGCCCGTTCCTGATGTCGGCGTGGCGTTGGCCCAGCACCTGCAGGTCGACGGTGAGCACCAGCGCGCCGCAGCGGGCGGCGATGGCGCGCTCGACCAGCGAGCGCACGAAGCCGCGATCCTTCATCACATAGAGCTGGAACCAGAATGGTTTTGCGACCGCCTCGGCGACGTCTTCGATCGAGCAGATCGACATCGTGCCGAGCGTATAAGGCACGCCGGCGGTCTGCGCGGCGCGGCAGGCGAGAATTTCGCCATCGGCCCACTGCATGCCGCCTAAGCCGATCGGCGCCAGCGCGATCGGCAGCGCGGCTTTTTCGCCCAACATCGTCGTCGCGGTGTCGCGTTGCGCGACATCGACCAGCACCCGTTGGCGGAAGGTGAGCCGCTCGAGATCGGCGCGGTTGGCGCGCAGCGTCTGCTCGGAATAGGCGCCGGCCTCGACATAGTCGAAAAAGGCCTTTGGCACGCGCCGGCGGGCAGCCTGTCTGAGGTCCTCGATGCAGGTCATGCCCTTGAGCGGCGCCGGCGCGGGTGACGCCCTGGCCCGGTCGCGAACCACTGCTGCTTCACTCGATTGTTGGAGTTCGGGTACCGCGGTGATCAGCCTGTCCATCGTCGTCTCCCAACGAATATTAGCCATTGCTGATAGTGCAGGCCCATTGAATGCGCCGTCGCCGGCGATGTAAACTCACTAGCGAGTATACATTGGAGCGCTCCCCGCCCCGTGCCCCGATCGTCCGACCAGACCAGACCAGCGATACTGCAGGCGGCCTACAAGCTGTTTCGCCGCCGCGGGTTCTTCCGCGTCGGCATGGACGAGATCGCGGTCGCCGCCGGCGTCACCAAGAAGACGCTCTACTACCATTTCGACAGCAAGGACGCGCTGCTGACGGCGGTGCTCGCCTCGCAGCACGAGCGCGCCTTCGCCGAGTTCCAGACCTACGGCATCGACCTGTCGGGCGGCGCCGAGCAGCTGATCGACAAGCTGTTCAAGGGACTGGCCACATGGTCGGCCAAGCCGCGCTGGGCGGGATCGGGCTTCACTCGCCTCGCGATCGAGCTCGCCGACCTTAACGGCCATCCCGCGCGCTCTATGGCGCGCGAGCACAAGGCGCTGATGGAACGGCAGCTGGCGAGCCTGCTTGCCGAGGCGAAGGTGCCGTCGCCCGGCGAGCGGGCGCGAGAGCTGTTCCTGCTGGTCGAGGGCGCCATGGTGATGATCCTCGTACACGGCGACCGCGACTACTGCACGGCGGCAGCGGAGGCCGCGAAGCGGCTGGTGATGGGACAGCCGGCAGGTTCCTTGGCGACTGGCGAAATCGATGGAGCGAGTAATCTCCCCCCTTGAGGGGGAGATGGTCGGCAGACCAGAGGGGGTGCCTCGCGCCGGCTCCTCAGAGCAACGCCCACCACCTCAGCCGGCGATAATCTTCCCCGGATTCATCACATTAGCCGGATCGATCATCTCCTTGATCGCCCTGGCCAGCGCCTGCTTGACCGGGTCGACGTGGCGCTCATAGGCGTCGCGCTTGTCGAGGCCGACGCCGTGCTCGGCCGAGAACGAGCCGCCGCTTGCCTGCAAGCCTTCATAGAGCACGTCCTCGATCGCCTCGTGCAGCGCGTGCGGGACCGGCCCGTCTGTGTTGATCGAGATGTGCAGATTGCCGTCGGCGAGATGGCCGAACACATAGGGCGCGTAAGTCGCGTCGATTGCCTTCAACCCGGCCTCGATGCGCGCCACATAGGTATCGAGCCCGCCCGCCGGCACCGACACGTCGAAGGAAGGCGGCAGATGGTGCATGCGCTCGATCATCTCGGTCTCCTCGCGCAGCCGCCAGATCGCCTCCGCCTGCGCGACCGAACTGGCGACCAGCCCGTCGACGATGCCGGCTTCCTCCCAGATCGCCGCCAGCCCATCCTCCAGCGCTTCTCGCGCGGCCTCGACGCTGTCGGCGCCGAGCTCGAGCACCAGCAGGCAGGGGGCATCGAGCGGCAACTGGCCGGGCGTGAAGCCGAGCATGCGGTTCATGGCGGCGGCGAAACGCTGCCACAGGATCTCGGCGGCGTTGAGCCGCGTCTGGGTACGCTCCAGGAAATGCCGCACGATGCGCTGCGCGCTGGCCGCGTCCGGCACGCCGACCAGCGCCGTGGCGCTGGCGCCCGCCACCGGATCGAGCCGCAAGGCTACGCGGGTGACGATGCCGAGCGTGCCCTCGGCGCCGATGAACAGGTGCTTAAGATCGTAACCGGCGCTGGTCTTCAGCACCCGCGTCAGGTCGGAAAATATGCTGCCGTCGGGCAGCACCGCTTCGAGGCCGAGCACGCGATGGCGCATCGTGCCGTTGCGAAAGGCCATGATGCCGCCGGCATTGGTGGAAACCATGCCGCCGATGGTGCAGGAGCCGCGCGCCGCAAGGTCGATGCCGGGGTCGAGCGCATGCGCGGCCGCCGCCTCCTGCAGCACCGAGAGCGGCGTGCCGGCTCCGACGATGACGACACGCCCGAACGGGTCGATCTCTTCCACCCTGTTCAGGCCGCCGAGGTCGCAGATGATCTGGCCTTCCACAGTCGCAGCGGCCCCCGTCAGGCCGGTGCGCCCGCCCTGGGCAACGAGGCTGAGACCGCGCGCCGCGCAGAATTTGACCAGCGCCGCGACGCCTGCGGTGTCGGCCGGCCGCACCAGCGCGGTGGCGCCGAAATTGCGGGCATCGAAGCCAGGATCGCGGGAGGCGAGCTCGGTGGAGTCCCAGACGGTGGCGTTGGGGCAGGCGGCGCGGAGGGAAGGCAGGAGGGAGGACATGCAGGCTCCAGGGTTTGGGCGCTCTGACGGCAAACGACCTCACATTCACAACCGCGCTGGGCTGTGATGCGCTGGCCGCTCACGCTTGACCGGTGGCTTAGCCAAGTAGAATGCCGACGACAATCATCATCTGAGGCCGAGGCTAGCCCAAATGGCCTTTGAGATGGCGTGTCACAGGCGCTTCGACATAGCTGAAGATGAATACGGCGACGATGGTGACAAGCAGGGGGGTGGCCACCAGCACGAGGACATGAACGATGCGCGAGGTCGGGTCGAGCGACACGATCTTCTCGGACGCACCATTGACGAACTGGTGGCATAGATAGATGGCAAAGGTGCATCTGGCGACGAAATTGACCGACGCCGACCGCACGACATGGCCCGACCGCTCCAGGATCACCGTACCGAAGAGCAGCAGCGCTGCCGGCAGGCCAAGCCCGACGAGCCGGGGCAGGTCCGCCCAGAACATCGGCCTCAGCACCACCGCCGCCATGCCGATGCCGAGCGCCAGCAGCGCCCATCCGACGGCGCGATCCTGCGCCGGCCAGTGCTGCTCGCCTCCAAGCGCCTTGTAGATCAGGACGCCGAAGGCGAAGTCGATCAGGATCGGATCGGTGTAGGCCGCCAGCGCCGGGTTCTGCGGCTGGAACATCCTGCCGAGCAGCACGAGCAGGACGACGAAGGCCGAGGCCAGGTAGGCGGCATTGCGACGGCTCACCGCCAGGCAGGCGGCCATGATCAGGCTGAACTGGACGATGATCACCAGCGTCCACGTCGGATGCAGGATCGGATAAGGTCCATACGGGATAAACAGCATCGACATCACCAGCTCGCGCACGGTCGGCGTGCCGTAGCCCGTCACCCAGTCCTTGGCGAAGAAGGCCAGCAGCGTAAACAGCCAGTAGAGCGGCAGGATGCGAATGGCCCGGTCGCGCAGATAGGCCGGCGCCGTCCTGCCCGGACGGCTGAGCACATGTGCCGAAAGGAACCCCGACACGACAAGGAACAGGTCGGTTCCGAAGCGCAGCATATCGACGATCGTCGACCCGGCGCCGATGGCGATGAAGACAGGCTCGAGATGGACGTAGACGATGCCATAGGCGGCTATGAGCCTGAGGATCTGGATATTGTTCCAGAACAGCTTTTCCCGCGACGCCGAAATCTGCCTGGTGGTGAGTTCGTATTCCTCGCCGATCCGTGACGAGACCCCCGCCACTCGATTGCTCGCCGTCCCCGGCAGCGGCGAGCCGGGCAGCCGGCCCCGGTCACCATGGAGGGCCGGATAGGCCCGCAGAAGAAGCATGAAGAGCATGCTTGCGGCCAGCGCCGCCAGCCCCAGGGTGACGAATGCGAACACAGCCCTCATCGGGTCAGTCCAGGTCACGTGCTTTATGCAGCGGCACGTGTTGCTCCGCCGGGTTGCCACACCGTGGCCGGACTCTAGGCGTGTCGCGCCGGGAAAAGAACAGGCGCATAGGTATATACCCATATGCGCCGCGCTACCGCTTTCGGATGCTGGATCATCCGGGCATCAACCGATGATTGCGTAGATTCCTGGGATCGTTCGGCCGCGCCGGGCGTTTGAGCAAAAGCTGAAATGGAGGAACCGACAATGGGTGACGATCGGCTGGAGAAGATCAGGCAGCGTGCCTATGAAATCTGGGAACGCGAGGGCCGTTTGTTCGGCAATCACGACCGGCACTGGAGCCAGGCCGAGGCGGAAATCGACCGCGAGGCGGCCTTGCCGCTGACGGCCGATGACGCCCTGCCGGAAACCCGCAAGATCGCCAGCACCGACATACTGACGGTCGAGGAACTGGCCATGCGCACCGGCATAACCGGCGACGAGGCGCAAGAGCTGATCGACAGGCTGGGCAGCGACCGCGCCGCGATCGAGGCCGCCGCCCGCAGCCTCAAGGCGAGACGGCGGCTCTAAAGCAATTCCAGGAAAGATGCGTGGCGGTTTTTCGTCCGGAGTAGCGCTTGGCGAAAGCAATTCCAGGAAAATGCGGGGCGGTTTTCCGTCTTGCAACTCAGGAAAAATGAGCGACAGCCTTCCGCCCGCAACTACGCACGAACAAATAGCTCCGGGTTGCTGAGGAAACCGGGAACAGGGTGGCGTCGCTGTGCGTTGATCTCTGCAAGGAGATCAAAAATGTCTATGCCGAAAACGTCTGTGCACAAGGAAGACTATCGGACAAATCGGGCCGACTACCTGATCGCCAAGGCGCCGATCCCCAAAGCGGAGCCGAAACCGAAGAAGAGGTCGTCCCGGCTTGGTGAGCAGCGCTCGGCCCGGCTCTCGGAGAGCCCTTTGGAGACGGTGGCGAGACCGCAACCGCGCCGCTAGCCGCCTTTCGCCGGTGGCCGGCGGGGCCGCCTTGGCCCGTGCTGACCACGTCCTCTGTTCTGTCGGAACTCTTGGCGCCTTCGCAGGTTCATCCTTCATAACCCCGAAGGAGACCACGCCATGGATCACACCAACCACGTAAGGCTCACCAATGCCGAGCTGACCCCGGCCATCCTCGAAGGCGCGACCATCTACGGCCCTGACGACGAGAAGATCGGCTCCGTCGACCACATGCATGGCAGCCAGGTCGTCATCGACGTCGGCGGCTTCCTTGGCATCGGCGCCAAACCCGTCGCGGTTCCCGCCATGCAGCTCGATTTCATGCGCGACGAAGACGGCGACGTCCACGCCGTCACCTTCTGGACGAAGGATCAGCTCGAGGACATGCCCGAGCACCAGGACTGAAAGAGGGGCCCGGCACGGCCGGCCTTCCTCTTCGGGAGGTACACGATGATCCGAAAACTCAAATCCGGAAAATACCGGCTCTATTCGCGCAAGAAGGACGAAAAGACCGGCCGCCGCCGTAACCTCGGCACCTTCGACAGCCGCGAGGCGGCTGAGAAGCACGAGCGCGAGGTGCTGTATTTCAAGCGGCATTGAGCGGGTAAGACCAGGAATTGGCAGGCATGCCGTCAACCTCGATTCGCAAGACCGATTACGATCCGGAACGCCGCATCCTCTCGGTATGGTTCGTGGCAAGCGGCAAGCACTATGAGTTTCAGGGTGTTCCGCCGGAGACGTTCGCGGCATTCCGGGCCGCCTTCGCCAAAGGCCGGTATTTCAACGACCACATCCGCAATCGCTTCAGCCACCGTCTCGTGCCCGCCGGCAACGCCGATCCCGAATGACCGCGGCTCCGGCTTCAGTCCGGTTTGTCGTTACGCGCCACCGGGGGACGGGGCGGTTCGTATCCCGTCACCAGCTTCACCTGGTCCAGATCGACCGTCACGACCGGCCGCAGGTTCACCGTCACCTTGCCGGCCTGCTCATCGATGCGCGTGACTTCCCCTATCAGCTCGATGTTCTGGCCGTTCCTGGCCGTGCGGTCGGCTATCGAATGCGGATGCCCATAGGTCGGAATGCTGACACTTACCCGCTCCTCGTCGATCCGCCGCAGAACGGTGGCATGGATGGCAACCTCATCGCCGACACCAACGCCTCTCGCGGGCCCGCGCCTGGTCATCGGTCAACGTCCAGCCGCTCATGTTCGGTCCGCTGATGCCAGATCACCTGGCGGAGGTCAGGCATGTCGACCGGCTGGCCGCATCTGGGGCAGAGATAGAAATGACAGGCCGGATATCCGCCGGGCGGGTTTCCGCGCCGGGTGCTGGCGATGGGCGGCCCGAGATCGGAAAGTTTCGTCATCCGCGCAGCTTCCTGGCCTCCCGCGCCAGCCTTTTCCGGTCATTGCCGTGCTCGCGTATCAGCGCGCGGACCTCGTCAGGCGTGATGCGGTTCTGCTTGGCGAAATATCTGACCTCGTACTCCTCGTCGGCTGAGACGAGACTCTGGTCGCGGAAGCCGCGGTTGCTTTTGTCGTCGGCCATTGGTTTCTCCCGAGATATCGTTGCTGCGCTCTGGCTAACATAAGCCGGCACGCGGACCCGGGTTCCATGCGTAGGCCGGCAGTGGCCGGCCAGGCACCCCTTGAGCGGCGGAGCCAGCCGCGATTTCCCGCAGCGGAACTGGCGACGGCGCGCGACGCACTCAGCAAGCCATCGGCGACAACATAATTGGGCATCGCCTTGCGGGCCGGGCTTCAGCCCTGTTTGTCGTAGCCGGCGGTAACCTCGCCCTTGTGTGCGGCAAAGGCTTCAAGCATCTCGGTCTTCTCGGCCTTCGGAACCTTGAAGTGATCGAGCGTCCGCCCGAGTTCGGCCGCGACCTCATCGAACTCCGCCGGCGAGATCCGCAGGTCGCGATGGGCTTCCTCGAGGCCGAGCGGCGTCGTGCCGGGCTTGGTGGCCACGAACTTGAACGGGCCGCCGGAAACGTCGCAGACCCACAGCGTGCGCATGAATTTGAGGCCGGGCAGCCGTTCGAGGTTCTTGGTGTGCCATTTCCGCAGCTGCGCATTCTTGGATTTCTGGCCGACGATCGGGTTCTTCACGATGGCGTCGCTGAAGTGATCCACCACCGCCGCGATGGCGAACACGCCGCCCAGCCGCTCGTACAGGCTTTTCTCAGGCTTGGCCTGCTCCTGCGCGAGCGCGTTGTTGGTGGCCACTACAGTCGTCGATGCGGCGGCGACCGCCAGCGCGACGACGCTTCGTCTTGTGAGAGAGGTCGAAACAGCCGTTTTCATCTCTGGTTTCCTTCGCGTTGAGCCAGAGCAAGCCGCGGCCTGGTCTGGCGGCGTCAATGATTTGATTTTCGGATATGTCCACTTTGCCTTACCCGGCATGGTCCGCGGCATTAACGAGCGCCGCGCCCGACTTGTTCCTTTTGAGCCGGCTGGGCGAAGGACCTGCAGCGCGAAGGCGAGGGGCATGTTTGCAAGCGGCATTTGACCATGCCGACGCGGTTGGGGCTCGAAACGGTCCCGGCCTACCAACCGCACCGCTGGCTTCGCAGCTCCGATTGCGCGGCGATCGCCGGCATCGCGACATTGTATCCGGCAGTCTCACCCGGTCGGCGTGATGGCATCAGGCCGCCCTGGGTTCATGCGTCCAGTCGGCCCGGCGACGGATCACGGGAAGTCTGCCTTTCTCGTTCACCCCAAGCTATCCCAAGGCTTTATGGGTGCCGGTGGGCGCGGGGTTGGAAAAACGATGACGCAACGTGCGCTGATCACATGCGTTCTATTGGGAGGACCGTGCCCGATCTGACGGGCCGGCCTCATGCGCTGAAAGATCGGAGGCATCGGGATGTCCAAGTTCAAAGAAGCTCTTGAGCGCGGAAAGGAAGCCCGTAATCAGAAGGGGAGAGGCGCCGAAAATGCGAGGGCTGCGGAGCGAAATGTGCCTGTGGCGGACTTTGAAGCGCAAGCGAGGGCCTGGCTGGATGACGTCGTGGTTGCATCGTTGCAAGCGGCCAATGCCGAGGTCGCTGGCGAGGTGGCTTTCGACATAGACACCGCATCCGATCGCTTGGTCAAAGCATCGACACCGTCGATGCGGTTCGAGATCTACAGGAAGCGGCAATCGGAAAATGCGGTCAGAAGGATGTTCACAGTCAGTGTCGAGGTGAGCGGAGCGGTGTCCGTGTCGGCCCCCGGGATGGTAGCGAAAGACGTCGGAAACATAGGCGACAAGTCTGACGCAAAGTTCCGCAACCTGGTCGCGGAATTGATCGAGGAGGCGGCAAAGGGCACCTAGCCAGCCCTTCGCGCCTGCCCTAGATACCCGCGCCATGCCCCAACGCTACGGCATAGAAGAGACACCTGAAGGCACGTGGGACATCGTCGACGTCTTCACCGGTTTGCCGGTCGTCGAGGACGGCGTCCCCCTGATCGACATGCCCATCGAAGAGGCCGACGATCTGGTGGGCCTCCTCAACCGACGCGACAGGGAGCAGCGGGGCATGAACGGCATCTGATCCCGCCGCGAAAAGCGGCAGCCTGCCTGATACCGGATTGAGACAGCGCTGAAACACGTCGCCGACAGCGGCGGCATCCCTGCGAAACGCCCCGGAGGGAAAGTCATCGCTTACCAATCCCAGGAGTACGCCGATGACACCCGACCAGATACGCCTTGTCCAGGACAGCTTTCGCGAGGTCGTTCCGATCCGCGTGGCCGCAGCCGCCTTGTTCTATGAACGCCTGTTCGCCATCGACGGCGATCTCCGGGCGCTGTTTCCGGAGCGCGACATGACCAAGCAGGGCGCCAAGGTGATGGCGGCGCTGGGTTTCGTCGTGCACGGGCTGGACCGCGCCGAGACCATCCTGCCCACCGTGCGCGATCTCGCCAGGCGCCACGTCGGTTACGGCGTCGAGGAACATCACTACCCGATCGTCGGCCAGGCCCTGATCGAGACGCTCGCTGCCGGTCTCGGCGACGCCTTCACGCCACCGGTGCGCGAGGCCTGGGAGGCGGCTTATGGCTTGCTGGCGAGCGTGATGATCGAGGCAGCGAGGGAGGTGCAGATCGCCGCCTGAGGGGGTGCGCGATGCACTGCAGAGGACGTCCCGAATGGTCATGCCGCGCAGCTGCGTCGGCATGACCATTTTCGCCAAGTCGTTGGCCTCCTGCGGGCTTTCCGACTCTGTGGGTTTCGATGTTCCTCAAGCGATCTTGACGTGCCGCGTCACCTGGCCATTGCTCTCCCAGTACGTATGCTTTTTGGCGATCAAGGGATCATCCATTGCTGGTTGGATCTGGCCCGTGGCGCTGACCGCGCGCGAAGTCACCGTGTGTTCTCCCGGCGAGGGGTTTGCCCATGTCAGGGACCAGATTTCCCAGGCGTGTTCGGCCTCCTCGCTGTGGTCGATAGTCGCTGGCGCCCAAGGCTCTTGATCGATCTGCACTTCGACCCGGTCGATGGGTGCCCCCCAGGCGGCCCCGATGATCGAGTAGTCCGAGCCTTTCCGGGTGACCTTCGCGGGCGCCGACTTCAGCAGCGCTCGGCCCACCGAGTTCTCGGTCCACACGGTCTCGCCATTGTGGTCTTCCTCCCGGATGGTGACATAGTCGCGGGCCATCAGAAGGCTCATGAACCTGGTGTCGCGAACCTCGATGCGCTTCAGCCACTTGACGTTGGCGATCCCATACCAGCCCGGAGCAATGAGCCGTAGCGGGAAACCGTTGGCCGCCGGCAGCGCGACGCCATTCATTTCATAGCAGAGCAGATTGTTGGGATTCATGGCGTCGGCGAGCGACATGCTGCGCGCGAAGTTCTGCTTCATCTTGACGTCGCGTATCGGGATCTCGCTTTCGTCAGTCCCGAAGAAGACGACCTCGATGCCCTTCTCCAGAACGCCGGCCTCCTCGAGGATCGGCGCGAGCGGCGTCCCTGCCCAGCGTGCATTGCCGATGCCGCCGGTGAAAAAAGGAAACCCGTGGTTGCCTGAGCATTCCACTGTGAACACGACCTCCTGGCGCGGTCGCGCCCTGATGTCGGCGAGCGTCAACTTTAACGGCTTCTTGACCAGCCCTCCGATCTCCATTGACCACGTCTTTTCATCGATCGTTGGTCGATTGAAATGCGAGATGCTGAAGAACTTGTCGTTTGGCGTTATCCAGCTATCCAGATCCTCCCAGACAAGCTGGCTTTGGATACCTACCGGATCGGGATTTTCGGTCGGCTGATCCAGCCACGGAATGGTTTCCTCGCCCGCCTGTGCTGGAAAAGCGTAAGCCCGACGCGAGGCATGGAGAGCAGCGATTGCGACAAGAGCCGCACTTCCTTGAACGAGAAGTTCTCTGCGTTGAAGGCTATGCATGTTGTTACCTCCCAGTTGATTCCGGAGCAGGCTGCAACGTGCGTTAGGCCGTAGCCTGACCGCGGATATGCGACACAATGAAAACTCTGCCCAGCCGAAAGTATCCGGCGGGTGAGACAATCACCGACGCACCTCAAGCATGTGAAGCGTTGGGCGAAACTAGACTGCGTTTCGCAATCCAAGAGTGCGCCCATGAAGAGGACGTGTCCACAACTTGGACGTGACATGATCACTTTGTGGCATTGTACTTTGTGGCATTAGACACCCGGTATGGCATCTGTTTGCGCAACGCCGGACGCAGCCCGCTCGCCCAAATTCATGCGGGCTTCATAAATCCGTTGCGACGGTCTCGTACGTCAAGGGGGCGGTTCTGATTTGAGGCCGCCGCCCCTGGAAAAAGGATGGAAACAATGTCCAAGCTCCCCGCCAAGACCGAAACCATCGAAAACGTCGAATCCCCTGCCTTCGACCCGTCCAAGGCTGTCGAGCAAGTCCGCGCTGTCGCCGAACAGAGCGTCGAGCAGTCGAAGGAAGTATTTTCCAAATTGAGTTCGGAAGCCGAAACGACTCAAAAGGCCGTTGAGTCGACCCTCGAGATGGCCAAGACCACCGGCAACGAGGTCTCCCTGCAGATGATTGCCGCTCTGCGCACGAATGCAGAGGCCTCCTTCGCGCACCTCGAAGCACTGGTGGCCGTGAAGTCGCCGGCCGAGTTCCTCGAACTGCAGACCGCTTTCCTGCAAAAGCAGATCGAAAAGTCCGCCGAGCAGGCCAAGGCGCTCCAGGCATTGATGCTGAAGGCTACCGAGGACGTATCCAAGCCGATCAAGGATGCCTTTGAGAAGGCCCTGAAGGAACGCAAGGCGGCCTGATTGCTCGAGGCAACCCGAGCCGGCGCCTCGCGCCGGCTCGGCGCCTGGTAGCCGCCGGCCATTCGTAGTGGCCTAATTCGTCCAGATCGAGCATGCAACCTTTTGGCCGGTGGCGGGGTCGCGGACGGTTTTCGCGGCGATGCGGTGTAGGCCAACACGGTTGGATTTGACTTCCTTGCTGGCGAGGTAGGTCGGATCGCCGACTTCCCAATGATAGCGTGTGTTTGTCGGAGCGCGCTGCCAGGTGAACTTCGAGACGTAAGCCACCTGACCCGGAACGGTGTGGTCGAAGCGGCAGTCGATGGTAGCCGGCATCAGCCCCTTCGCTGCCATCGTATTGATGACCGCGTCGGCATTGGCCGCGGTCAACCATGCATCTATGCCGCTGGTCTGGAATGTATCTCTGCCGCTCGTCCGGTACGTCATGCATCCTGCAAGGGATGCCAGCAACAGCGCGCCAATTGTTGCGCTCGCTCTGCCTGCCCACTTGCTGCCTTCGCGCCTGCTGCCTGCCTGATTGATGCGCATGCCCCGTCTCCTTCCGAAAAGGTGGAAATCAGCCGGGCCAGACTGTGCCCGGTGCGGCATACCTGCGTATATTAGGAACTTCACATGCTGCAGCCGTTCATCGGGCCGCGTCAAAGATGCTGAAAGCTGCCAGGACGTGTCCAAGCCGAGCCTGGCCGCGCGCCCTCGCGCGGCGCCCAGCATATGGGCCGAATTTTGCGTCCGTCGATCTTATGATTTTGAGCAGGCGCCGCCGCGCGGACGCCCGTGTGGCCGCCCCGCCACAAAAGGTTAGCCAAGCCGGCTCTTAACGGTCCTTACCCCCAAAATTAACCATTCGTTAACCATTCGGCCCCTAGCGTTTACCTATCAGTAAGGAATCGCTTCCCGTGACCTTCGCAGCCCCCGTCGAGACCAAATCCATCCGTTTTCGCGCCCGTTCTTTCGTCGCTTTCACGCTCACCCCCGAAGCGCCCCTGGATGTCTGGCTGGAGAGCCTGGACCGCTGGATCGGCAACTCGCCGGGCTATTTTGCCGGGCGGCCGGTGGTGCTCGATCTCAACACCTTGAAGCCCGATGTTGCGGCGATCGATTCGCTGGTCGGCGTGCTCGGCCAGCGCGGCATTCGCGTCTATGCCATCGAGATGGATGGCGGCGCCGAGCTTGGCTCGCACCTGCCGCCGAAGCTGATCGGCGCCAAGGAGGCGACCAGCGACGGGTTGCTCTTGCATCCCGGCCGCAAGAAGGCGGAAGAGGGCAAGGCTGACGAGCAAAAGCCCGAGGAAGGCAAGGCGCCGGCGAAGCCCGCGCTGCCCGGCGGCGACACGTTGATGGTGCGCACGCCGATCCGCTCCGGCCAGTCGATCTTCCATGCGCATGGCGATGTCATCGTTCTCGGCTCGGTCGCGTCCGGCTCCGAGATCGTCGCCGCCGGCTCCATCCATGTCTACGGCACGCTGCGCGGCCGCGCTTCCGCCGGCGCGCTCGGCAACATTGCCGCGCGCGTCTTCTGCCGCAGGAACGAGGCCGAGCTGATCTCGGTCGACGGCTGGTACACCACCGCCGAGGAGATGGAAAAGGTTTCGCGCGGCAAGGCGGTGCAGGCCTTCCTCGAGAACGACGTGCTGTGTGTGGTGCCGCTCGGCTGACCCCGGCCGATCTGGGGCGGCGCAATCGTAAGCCTGGGACCGGTTTCGCGTGCGATGGTCCTGCAACACCGTGCCTGGCACGGCCGAAACAACAATCGCCAAACGGAGGCATTTCATGGGCAAGGTAGTGGTGGTCACCTCAGGCAAGGGAGGCGTCGGCAAGACGACGTCGACAGCGGCGCTGGGTGCCGCGGTCGCCAAGACCGGCAAGAAGGTGGCGCTGGTCGATTTCGACGTGGGCCTGAGAAACCTCGACCTGATCATGGGCGCCGAGCGGCGCGTCGTGTTCGACCTCGTCAACGTCATCCAGGGCACGGCGAAGCTCTCGCAGGCGCTGATCCGCGACAAGCGGGTCGAGACGCTGTTCCTGCTGCCGGCCTCGCAGACGCGCGACAAGGATGCGCTGACCGAGGAAGGCGTCGGCGAGGTGATCGAGCGGCTGCGCTCGGTATTCGACTATGTCTTCTGCGACAGCCCGGCCGGCATCGAGCGCGGCGCCCAGCTCGCCATGCGCTTTGCCGACGAGGCGGTCATCGTCACCAACCCGGAGGTCAGCTCGGTGCGCGATTCCGACCGCATCATCGGCCTGCTCGACGCCCGCACCATGAAGGCCGAGCAGGGCGAGGCGATCGCCAAGCACGTGCTGGTGACGCGCTATGACGCGGCGCGCGCTGCGCGCGGTGAAATGCTCTCGATCAACGACGTGCTGGAGATCCTGTCGACGCCGCTGCTTGGCATCATCCCCGAAAGCCAGGATGTGCTGAGGGCCTCGAACCTCGGCTCGCCGGTGACGTTGGCCGATCCGGCCAACGTCGCCGCCAAGGCCTATATCGACGCCGCAAGGCGACTGGAAGGCGAGGACCTGCCGGTGGTCGTGCCCTTCGAGCGCAAGGGCCTGCTCAACCGTCTGCTCGGAAGGAGGGCGGCATGAACATTCTCGACCTCTTCAAGCGGCGCACCAGCGCGCCGGTGGCGCGCGAGCGGCTGCAGCTGCTGCTCGCCTACGAGCGCCAGAGCCGCGGCCAGCCCGATCTGGTCTCCATTCTGCGCGAGGAGATCATGGCGGTGATCGCCAAGCATGTGCAGATCGATCAGGATTACCTCCAGGTCTCGATGGAGCGCGGCAAGACCATGTCGACGCTGGAAATCGATATCCAGATCCCCAACAAGAGCGCCACGCCGCTGGCGCTGGCGGGGTAGCAGGTGCTTTACCTCTCCCCCGCCAGAGGCGGGGGAGAGGTGGCCGCGCAGCGGCCGGAGAGGGGGCCTGCGACGCCGGCGGGTTCCCTCTGATCGATTTCAAGGCCGGCGCATCTCCCCTCTCCGTCTCGGCTTCGCCGAGCCACCTCTCCCCCGCCTTCGTGGGGGCGAGGAACCGGAGCCTCCCCGGCGGTTCCTGCGATCCTTCGCACCCCCCTCTGGTCGGCCGGCCCCTGCGCCCTAGATCGAAGCTTTTCGAGAAACTCACTCCTCAAACGATGAATTGGCTACAGGCAGGCAAGACAGCCGGATTCCCCCTCGAGGGCGATGTCCGGCAGGCCACGGGCGGGCGCTGTCGCGCCGTTCTTGCCGTGCGCGCTAGTCCTATCGGGGGACTTCCCTAGCGGAAGCGAGGGATGTAGAAGCCCATATTAGCTAATCGTTAATTATCCGAAGTGCGTTTGAGTTGGAGGTGTTCGGTCATGAACTTCAAGAAACTTATCAAGCGTGCCGATGAGGTGGACAGAGCTTTCGAGGAGCTCCAGACGGATTTGGCGGAAGCATTCGATGCGTGCCTCGACGAAGAATCATCGGAGGAGGTCAGCGTCGCGGGGCCGGATTCCGTGCCGGAAGAGGACGCTCCACGGCCGGAGGCCGAAGTGCAAGCGGGCGAGAATCCACAGCGCCTGACCCCGCACACGCAGACCAGGCTTGCCGCGCTTGGCGCCCTTGATGGGCTGTTCCGCGATGCGCAGGGGCACCTGGAGGAAATCAGCGGCAAGCTCTCGGAGATCGCCACCTCGCAGCATTTGACGCGCGAGTTCCTCGGCATCCTGCATGGCGACATCCTGCGCGCCAACGAGATGGAACTTACCAATGCCGGGCTTTCCGGCGAGCAGCGGGCGCTGTCGGAGCAACTGGTCGAGGCGGCGCGCAAGCAGCGCGAGCGCGACGGCGCGTTCGAGGCGCTGCAGCAGCGCGAGGCGAGCCTGGTGCAGGAGCGCGAGGCGCTGCGCGCCGCGCTCGCCGCGGCGAGGCTCGAGCTCGTCGAGGCGGCCAATGCCGGCGCCAGGCGCGAGGCCGAGTTCGGCGACATCGCCAAGCAGCTTTCGGCGAAAGCCGTCGAGGCCAACCGAAGCGCCAGCGAGAGCAAGATGCTGCGCGAAAAGCAGGTCAGCCTGGCGGTCGACCTCGACCAGTCGCAGAAGCGCGAAGCCGAGGCGCGCCACAAGATGGACGAGGTCGCGGCCATGCACGCCACCGACATGGCGCGGATCACCGATCTGGCCGCCGCGCTCGGCAGGAGCGAGAAGGAGGAGGCGCGGCTGCAGAAGGCGCTGGAGAGCGCCCAGGCGAGGCTCCAGGAATCGGCAGAGGCGACCAGCCTCACCGAGGCCGATCGCGAGGCCGAGCTTGCGCGTGGCCAGGCCGAGATGCGCGGCCTGCGTTCCGAGATCCAGGACCTGCAGGCGCGGCTGGAGCGTGCCGCGAACGAGAACGGCGAGGCGGCAAGCGAGATCGCCAGGCTCAAGGCGCAGGCCAGCGACGCGCTCGCCGAAAAGCAGATCGCCGACGAGAAGCTGGCCGTGCTGAGGAGCGAGAGCGAAAGCGACAAGATGAACCTCTCGGCCGTCAACGCCAATCTCTCGCAGCTGTCGCTGCAGCAGGCCTCCGAGCAGATCGAGCTCGATATCCAGAAGCAGGAATGCGAGGACCTGCGCGCCGAGGTCGCGACGCTCAATGCCCGCATCAAGGAGCTCTTACCCTTTGAGCGCCTGCACCGGGTGACCACCGCCAGGACACGCGAGGACAATGTCGTCGAGATCGCCGGCGTGGTCGCCGACCCCGCGCACCCCACCCACCGCCGCCGCGCGCGCCGCCGGCTGCACGCGTCTTAGGATTGGCGAAAACCGCAGAGCTGCCGATCTCCCCGCGGGGGAGAGATTGGCAGTTTCAGCGTCGCCCCTCACTCCGGCTGGTAAAGCTCGTCCATGCTGAGCGCGGCCAGCGTGGCGAACGGCGCCTGCTTCTTCACCCTGCCATGGTCGAGGATCACCACGTCGTCGCAGAACGAGATCGTTGAGTGATGGTGGCTGATGACCAGCGTCGTGCGCCGTCCGGCGCGCGATTTCAGCGTTTCGACGATCGCCGCTTCCGACAGCCCGTCGACCGCGTTGGTGGCCTCGTCGAGGATTAGTATGTCGGGGTCGCGCACCAGCGCGCGCGCCAGCGCGATGCGCTGCCGCTGCCCGGCCGACAGGTTGACGCCGCGATAGCCGGCGACGGTGGCGTAGCCCTGCGGCAGGCGCTCGATGAACTCATGCGCCTCGGCGAGCCGCGCGGCGCGCTCGGCGTCTTCGACTGACGCGGTGTCATGGCCATAGGTGATGTTGTCGAGGATCGTGCCGTCGACCAGCTCCAGCTCCTGGCTGGCCAGAGCGATGTGGCGCCGCCAGTCGGACGGATCGATCTCGCCAAGCGGCGTGCCGTCGATGAGGATTTCGCCGCCGTCCGGCTCGACGAAGCGGCACAGAAGATTGACGATCGTCGTCTTGCCGGCGCCGGAGCGGCCGATCAGCGCCGTCGAACGGCCCGCCCGGATGTCGAAGGTAGCGGCATGCAGCACCGCCGCGCGCTGCTCCTCGCTGGCATAGGTGAAACTGACGCCCTCGAAAGCGATGCGTTCCTTAAGCCCCGGAAACGGCAGGCTGCCCTGCGGCGGCGCCGGCTTGCCGGTGGGGTCGAGCAGCCAGGTCACCTCTTCCAGCGATCCGGAGAGCCCCTGCAGCTGGCTCCAAGACATCTGCAGCGCCCGCATATGCGGCTGCAGCCGGTAGAGCAGGATGAGGAAGGCGGCGGTCAGCGGGAAGCTGACATCGGCCAGCCACGCGCCGATCACCGTCGCCAGGAACAGCATGGCATGCAGAACCTCGGTCAGCGGCGGCAGCGCGCCCTGGCGGGTCGAAAGCACGAAGGCGGCATGGCGCACCCCGTCGGAGGCCCTGTCGAACGCCGCCTTCTCGCGCGCCTCCTGGCCGAAGATGCGGATGAGGCGCCCGGCATGCACCAGATGCAGCATCCGCGAGGCGAGCGCGCTGTTGCGCGAGGCAACGCTGCGGCTCGGCGCCTTGAGATGGGCTGACAGCATCGCATGCGCCACCTGGACAAGGGCCAGCCCCAGCGTCACCAGCAGCGTCATCTTCCAGGACAGAAGCAACAGGAAGGCGAGCAGGATGATCGCCGCCGAGGCGCTGACGATCGAGCCGAGCAGCGCCTGGATGGCGTCGGAGGCGCGCCAGGATTCATTGGAGATGATGTTGAGCAGTCGGCCCGGGCTCTCGCGCAGGAAGAAGGGATAGCCGACCCTCAAGAGCTGTTCCGACAGCGCGCTGCGGATGGAAAAACTCGCCTTGCCGTAGATGTGGGCGGTCAGCACCGTATTGGCGAAGCCGAGCAGGTTCTTGAGCAGGATCGAGCCGAGGATCGCCGCCGAGATGGCGATCAGCCGCTCGCGCTCGCCGAGCCCGGCGCCGACCTTCTGCAGCAGGGCGGAGAGACCGCCCATGCCGGAAGCGTCGCCATGACCCATGATGATGCCGAGCAGCGGGATGATCAGGCCGATGCCGAGGCCCTCCAGCGCGGCGCCGGCAAGCCCGAGCAGCACCACGATCGGCAGCAGGCGCCGCAGCCCGCCGCCGAGCGCGCGCCGCAGGATCGAGAGCGCCGGTGGCAGCGGCCGGATCATCGCGCCCTGGCCTCGGCTTCGCCGGGCTCGGCGCGCCGCAGCGGTTCGGGGGCCGGCCGCCTGGTGATGACAAGCAGCGCGAATTTCGCCGCGCCCGCCAGGTTCATGGCGACGACGGGCCAGTGCGACAGCCTGAGCTCGGGATCGAACCTTGGGCCGCCGACAAGCTCGCGCAGTGCCGCGCGCACCGCCCAGTAGAAATGCCTGAGCAGCCAGGGCGCGCGGCGGATATGCTTCAGGCAGAGCGCGCCATTGCCGAAATGATAGTCGCGGTGCAGCCGGTCGATCGCCTTGCGGTCGCGCCGGCCGTGATGGTGGAAGATCGTCATGTCAGGCACATATTCGACCGGCATGCCGAGCAGCATTGCCCGCACCAGATAGTCGGTGTCCTCGGCCGAGCGCAGCGCGCCGCCGGTGCCGAAGCGCTCGTCGAAGGGCCCGATGCGGGCGGCGACGTCGCGGTGCATGGTCATGTTGCAGCCGAGCACGAAGCCGCCCGGATGGACGGCCGGCGTCAGCCGCTGGCGCTGCTCGCAGCGCTTGATGGTGAAGGGCAGGTCGCGTGCGTCGCCGAGCTCGACACGGCCGCCGCGGATCAGCCATTTCTCGCCGCTCGCATAATGCCGCTGCAGGTCGCGCAGATAGGTCCGCTCGAGCTTGCAGTCGTCGTCGACGAACACCAGCACGCGGCCGCGCGCCCGCGCCAGTCCGGAATTGCGCGCCGCCGCCAGCCCGGGCCGTGGCTCGGAGAGGGCGGTGATGGGCACCTTCGATTTCTCGGCGATCGAGGCCAGGCGTTCCGGCGTGCCGTCGCGCGAGCCATTGTCGACCACCACCAGCTCGGCCGGAAAGGCCGGATGAGTCCGGCAGGCCGCCTGAATCGAGGCGATACAGGCCTCCAGCACGTCGACGCGGTCGCGCGTGCAGACGACGAAGGAAACCTCCGGCCGATGGCGGGCGGGTGAGGGCGGGGGCAGTCGTTCGTTCATGCCGCGCCCCCCGCAGGGTGGTCATGGTTGCCGATCGTAAAGAGGGCGCCGACGGCGAAGCCGCCGATCTCCCCCCTTGCGGGGGAGATGGCCGGCAGGCCAGAGGGGGGTGGGAAGGAACGCTGGTCTTCGACGTTGGCTTTTTCCAACCGAAGATCAGGCTTGCGCCGCGAAAGCCCATGGCTGACACGCCGGCGGGACAGCACCCCCCTCTGCCCTGCCGGGCAACTCCCCCGCAAGGGGGGAGATTGGCCGTCACACCGGCTTTCGCCAATCGCCAGCGCCGGAGAGATTGGCGGTTTTAGTGACGCGCTCATGCCCCCACCCGATACGGTTTGAGCACTTCGGCTTCCGGCCTGGTCTTGAGATAGTAGGCCAGCCAGTCGGCCTTCTTGCCGGCGGTGATCGAGGCGAGGCTGAGCCAGGGAGCCCAGTGCCCGGGGCTGAGCGCGTATTTCTCGCGGCGGCGGATGGCGTCCCACTTCGCCGTCCGCGTCAAGAGTTCATGCGTCAGCGGCGGCTTATTCTCGTCGCCGACGAGCTGGTAGAGGAAATAGAACAGGTTGAGCGCGCCAGCGGCGAAGCTTGGCCGCGTCTCGTCCGGTAGCGTGGCGATCCGTTGCTCCAGCGCGACGATGAACCGGGCCGCGCCGGCGACCGTGTCGAACGAGACATCCTCGCCGATGTCGCGAAGGTCCCGCGTCGCTTCTGCCAGGCCTTCGCGTTCGAGGTTTTCGGCCACGATCCTGAGATGCGTGCGGCGCATCTCCTTGGCATGCCGGCTGGTCACGCTGCCCGGATGGATGCGGTAGACGAGTAGGTTCTCCGGCATCATCGCCGCCGGATAGCGGGCGGCCAGCCGTCGGAAGAGGTCGAAATCCTCGGCGTGCCGGTAGCCGGGGTCGTAGTACAGGCTGTCTTCGCCGATGACCTCGCGGTTGTAGACCACGGTCGGATGCATGAAGATGGTGAAGAACTGCGACAGGATCGGGATGCGGCCGATCTTGAACACCGGATCGAGCTCGCCGCTCTTGATGCGGCCGTGCTGAAGCATGTCTATGCCGGCGCCGCAGAAGCCGAGCTCCGGCCGGTCGGCGAACAGCGCCACCTGGCGCGACAGGCGCCACGGATAGGCGATGTCGTCGGCGTCCATGCGCGCCACCAACTCGCCCTGGGCGAGCTTCAGCCCCTCGTTGAGGGTGGCGACGAGGCCGCGGTTTTCGCGCGAGATCAGGGTGACACGGCTGTCGGCCTTGCGGTGGCGCTCCAGGATTTCCAGCGAATTGTCGCTCGAGCCGTCGTCGATCGCGATCACTTCGAGGCGCACATAGTCCTGCCGCAGGATGGAGCCGATCGCGGCAGCGAGATAGGGCCCGGCATTGTAGACCGGCAAAAGCACGGAAACGAGCGGCGCGGCGGTCATTGTCTTGCATCCGTTCGCTGCAGCGACGGCACGGGGCCGCCCGCCGGCCGTCCGGACCACGCCGCGCTGCGTCCGCGCGCGACGTAGGGAAAATGCCGCTTGAGGCCATTGAGCGGCTTTTCGAAAACCATCCAGGAGATCGAAGCCGCGACGATGGTGGCGGTGCCGGCGACCAGGAACCGCCCCGGCCCCTGTTCGGAGACGTTGAGCGGAATCCAGGGCTGCGCCTTGACGGCGTAGGCCAGCAGGATCGGGTGGTAGAGATAGACGCCGTAGCTGATGCGGCCAAGCGAGAGCAGTGGCGGCAGTTCGGCGAACCGGCCTATGGCGCCGCCGACGCCGCGCGAGAAGGCGCCGACGATGGCCATCAGCGGCACCAGCGGCAGCACTTGCAGCAGCAGCCAATGCGCCCATTCCAGCATCGGGTTCGCCGGTGCCGGGATGAACCACTGGATAACCAGGAACAGGCCCGCGAATCCCGGCCAGCCGAGCCGCATCCAGCGCGGCACGTCGGCGCCCCTGGCGCGCCGCGCCGCAAGCAGCGCGCCGCAGGCCAGCGCGTCCATCGAGGCCGGCGGCAGCAGGTCGCGCGCCAGTGCCGGCACGGCGGTCACCGGCCAGTAGAAGCGGTAGGCGAGCGACAGCACGATGACGCCGCCGATGATCGCCTCGACGCGGCGGCGCGGCGCCAGCAGCACGATCAGCGGCCAGGCGACGTAGAATTGCTCCTCGATGCTGAGACTCCAGAAATGGCAGAGCAGCCAGGGCGTCCACTCGTTGCGCAGCGCGTACCAGAAATTGGAGAGATAGAGCGCATGCCAGGCGAGCGATCCGCTGGCCTGTTCGAGGTCGGTTAGCCAGACGAGGCCGAGCACGGCGAAATAGGGCGGGAAGATTCTAAGCATGCGGCGGATGTAGAAGGCCCGCAGCGCCGGCCCGGCCTCGAACGCGGCGTCATTGCGCGCTTCGAGCAGCAGCCGCGTGATCAGGAAGCCGGAGAGAACGAAGAACAGCCGGACGCCGAGATGGCCGAGGAAGGACGTCCCGCCGGGCGCCAGGAAATGCGCATAGAGCACCATCGTCACGGCGACGGCGCGCAGCGCATCGAGCTGTATGTCGCGCGCGTTCGCCATCAGCGGCTTCCGCCGATGTCATCCGCTAAGGCTGGATAGAAATCAATGCCGGTCAGCAGAAGGCCCAACTGCTCAGCTCCTCCACGGCACATTCGCAACTGCTAACGAATGTAGCACGGAATGCTGCGCCGCAACACAAAATGTTTACCGCGTTGAAATAAAACTGTGATCTCGGACCCGACAAAAGGCACAGATTCGCCCATTTTTCGCCTTCTTTGCCAATTGCGACTGCCAGTGCGTCGGAGTCGTGCAGAAATCCGACGCTTGTTCTGTTTTGTCTATAAGTATTCATCAGGTTGAGTTCTGGGTAAGTTGCGCGCAACTTGTGCGAGTGCTTGTTTGATATTTGATCATAATTTCCGGATGGTTGCCTTGGCGAATGAGTCAAGGGCAGTGCGACGTTGTGCAACGCAGCAAGATATGGTGCGAACCGAAGGTACGAGCGTGCCGCCGAGCGAGCTATAACAAATGTTGTCGCGCGGACCGGAGGCGAGGCGGCCGCTGCCGTTTGCCTCTTTCAGCACGGCCTTCGCAATGAGACAGAATTGGCGGCGCGGTCATTGATCCGCCCGGCGGTCCCGGTCGAGCATGAGCGCGACTATCGAGCCGGCGCAGACGGAGATCAGGATTGAGACCCAGGTGATGCCGCGAGATGGCTGCTCGGGTTCAGCGACGGCAACGGCCTTTTCAGCGGCCACGGCCTGCGCTACGACCGGGCCCAGGTCCGGTCTCGTCCCGCGGCGGATCGAATAGGCGCGCGTCAGCTCGGCGCCGAACAGGAAGATCTGCGAGGAATAATAGACCCACAGCAGCGTGACGATGAGGCCGCCGGCGGCGCCGTAGGATGAGGCGATCGTGCTGGCGCCCAGGTACCATCCGATCGCCGATTTGCCGACCGTGAACAGCGCCGCCGTCACCAGTGCGCCCAGGCCGACATCGCGCCACGCCAGTGACCTGTCCGGCAAGACCTTGTAGATCGCCGCAAACAGCACCGCCGTCAAAATGAACGACAGGACCGTGTTGAGCACGCTGGCTATCGTCTCGCCAAATGGAAGATACGCGTTCAGCATCGCCGCCAACGCCGAGATCGCCGCGCTGGCGATCAGGGAGACCAGCAAAAGAAAGCCCAACGCGCCAACCAGCCCGAGGCTCGCGGCGCGCGCCCTTACCATCCTCGACAGGGACGTGTCGGTCGGCGGGACTTTCCATATGGTGTTAAGCGCAAGCTGCATTTCGCCGAAAACCCCGGATGCGGTGGCGATCAGCGTCACCAATCCAGCCAGTGCGGCCCATGTTCCGCTTGTCTGGTTCGACGCCGACTCCAGTGTGGCGCGGAAAAGCTCCGCGCTCTGTGAGCCCATCAGCCCGGAGATTTGCGCCGACAGCGCGAGTTCCGCCGCCTGGTGCCCGATCGCGATCCCTGAGATTGCCACCACGATCAGCAGGATCGGCGCCAGCGAGGTCGCGGCATAGAAGGCGAGCGCGGCTCCCCGGCTCAAGGCATTGTCGTTGACGAAGCCGGTCGCGCTCTCTTTCAGCAAAGCCCAGATCATCGACATGAACGCCCTGGCACGCCGGCAAAGCAGCCGGCCTGATCCTCAATCTGCCGTCTGCCATTTTGTTCCCGAGGCAACCGAACTGCCTTTGCGGCATTGAAGGCAACAATGGGAGACACAATCATGGAGCGGCCGCTCTATTTTCTTGCCGAGTTCTTTTCGAAGCCGCCGGGCTTCTATGTCATGCTCGCCGCCGCCCTTTCATGCGCCCTTGTGGCGAGTTCGACGGTCGGGACCTACATCCTCTCCATTTCGGCCATTGCCTTGACCGGGGTCGTGCTGATCCAGAACTACCGTGACACCTCGGCCATGCAGGCCAAGCTCAACGAGATAATCGTGGCGCTGGATGCCGCGAGAAACGACGTCGTCGGCCTCGAGCACGGTTCGCCGGAAGAGATCTCCGCCAAGCTTGAAGCCATCGAGCAACGGGCAGCAGGCGCCGCCAAGAGCAGATCGGGCGCGGCCTAGCAGCGCTGGCGGGGATTGGCATACTGCCCCATCAACCATGCGTCCGTGCCTCACGACAGGCAGGCCTTTTGACCCTATCTCCGGCACATCGCTCAAGAGGCAGGGGAGAACCGTGACGTCGGCGCCAATCACCAAAACGCGAGCCGAAGCCGGCGCCTTGCCCGTCCTCGGGCTGCTGGCGGCCATGCTGTCGGTTCAGGTGGGCGCTGCCTTCGCCAAGGGCCTGTTTCCGGTCGTCGGCGCCCAGGGCACCACGACGCTGAGGCTCGTCGCCGGCGCGCTGATGCTGGCGATGGTGCTCAGGCCCTGGCGCGTAAGGCCCTCGCGCGCGGTGCTGCCCTGGCTCGTCGCCTATGGCGTCACGCTCAGCTTCATGAACCTTCTCTTCTATGCCGCGCTCACCAGGATCCCCCTCGGTATCTGCGTGGCGCTCGAATTCACCGGCCCGCTGCTGGTCGCGACGCTGACGTCGCACCGAGCAAGGGATCTGGCCTGGGTGGCGCTGGCGCTGGCCGGCGTCGTGCTTCTGTCACCCTTCGCCGATGTGCGCCAGGCGCTCGATCCGATAGGCGTGCTGCTGGCACTTGCCGCCGGCGGGTGCTGGGCGCTTTACATCGTCTTCGCGCAGAAGGCCGGCGCCGAGCTCGGCGGCCGCACCACGGCCTGGGGCATGGCGATCGCCGCCGCCCTGTCGCTGCCCTTCGGCCTAACCGACATCGTACCCAAGATCGCCGAGCCGCATGTGCTGGCGCTGGCCGTCATCGTCGGTCTGCTCTCTTGCGCGCTGCCGTTCTGGCTGGAGATGATGGCGCTGACCAGGATACCGGCCAGGGTCTATGGCATGATGGCGTGCCTGGAGCCGGCGCTGGGCGCGCTGATCGGCTTCCTTTTCCTGCACGAACGGCTGACGGCACTGCAATGCGCGGGCATAGCGGCTGTAATCCTCGCCGCTTTCGGCACGGCGATCACGGCAAGGCCGCCGGTGCCGTCGCCAGCCTAGATATCGGCTTGTTGCTGGCTTTGTCAGCCGGCCCCGTTGATGATCACGGAACCGCCATTGACCGCGGTGACCTGCGAGAGCTTGTCCTTCTTGACGAGCTCGGGCTTTGCGTAGGTTTTCTTGCTCATCCCACACTCCAAAAACTGTCGAGCGAGTTTGCCAGACCAATCGAGCCTGTCAACTTCCGGCTCGCCTTGCCCGGCTGGCCAAGTCAGCCTTGCGCCTAGGCTGCTTCAGCAGTTGCAATTAAGCAATTGTTTTTATGTATACTTTTGCCGTCAAGGTTGCGGGTGTTCAAGGCTCGGGCCGCGGATATGCCTCTGGCCGAAATGCTCGGCATGCAACCTTGCCTCTATGGCTTTCGGGCGGTCACGCCGTCGGCGGCTAGCTGTCCGGCGATTTCGGCCAGGTCGGTGTCGCCCGGCTTTATTCGTTGCCGGATGCCCGGTGGTCGCTAGCGCCGGCAACGGTCGATGGTTGCCGAACGAGTGCCCTGACTCGTCGATCGCCGGGCCCGGGTTGGTGCGGCGTTGCGGCTTGCGGGAGCCTTCGCAGGACTACATCCCGAGGTTGAACTAGGACTTTGGTCTGACGTCGTTTGTGCAAAAGTCCGAATCGCCAAGACATGGGTCGTGGGCCACTTCCGCAAGGCGTTGCGATTTGTGAATGTTTTTCGCATCGACAATGCCGTTGGGGTTTCGGCTGGGTTCGGGCCGGTTGACCGGCATGGGGAGAATGGGATGCGCGTACCGCGCATGGGCTGCAGGCTGGTCTTGCGGGCGCTGGCGGCGCTGGCGTTGACTATCGCACCTTTTCATCTCTCGATCGACGGTCCCGTCGCTTCCAAGGCCCAAGCCGGCAAGGGCGGCAATGGCAATGGCGGCGGCAACGGCAACGGCGGCGGCAATAGCGGCGGCAACGGGAACGGTAACAGCGGCGGCGGCAGCAGCAACGGAAACAGCGGCAACAGCAACGCCGGCGGCAACGGCAAGGGTAACAGCAAAGGCACCGGCGAGAATGCCACTGTCGATCATGTCAACGCCGTAACCGGCGACAAGGTCGAAGTCGACGGCAAGAGCATCAGGGTCACGCACCCCAACGGAATGACGGAAGAAATCGAAAACGGCCGCTTCAGGATGGAGGACGCGCTCGGGCGCACCATCGTCGATAGAAGGGCAACCGCTGCCGATGTGGCGCGGCTGAAGAGTTTTTGAACGGTTTGTGAGAGCGAGGTTCTATCTGGAAGTGATCGTTTCGGGACCGAAGGTCAGCGCTGCAAAATCAGGTTGCCACCTTTTGCTTCGTCTCTTCAGTCCTTGATCATCGGTTGACAGGACTTTCGTTGCTCACCTTGCCCCCGCCTTCTGGCGGGGGTATTTTTTTGGGGTCCGCCTTGCATTCCCGCAGGGCGACCCTTGGCGCATCGCGGCTCGTTGGCGCGGTCCCCGCATTTTTCACGCGCGCTATAGTCTTAGAGAATTGCGTTGCGCTTTCCAAGAGGTTTGGTTAACGCGCCGCAACCTTGCCGCGTCCTGGCGTTGCCGTTCGTCGCGCGGGTCGCATTGCGCCGGCATTGCGACATAGGTCCGGCAGAGGCGTAAAAAAGGTCCGAACCGGCAGGGCATGGGTCGTGGGCCGCTTTCGCGCGCGTGCCCATGCATGGATGCTCTCCTCTTCTCAATCATGCCGGCCGCGGTCTGCCAGACCGGAGAGAAGACCGGCAGGGAGAGGAGATGCTCACACTGTCCTTGAACCGGCTGAGCCGGCTTGTCCTGGGGGCTTCGACGGTGCTGGCGCTGACGATCGCGCCTTGCCACGTCAAGCTCTATGGCGCCGCCAGGATCGTTCCTGCATTGGCCTATGCCGATGCCGGCAACGGCAATGGCGGCAATGGGAACGGTGGCGGCAACGGCAACGGCGGCGGCAATTCAAGCTCCGGCGGCGGCAACAGCAACAATAACAGCGGTAACAACAACTCAGGCAACAACAACGGCAACCGCGGCAACAGCGCCAGCCACAACAGCCACGTCAACGCGGCGACCGGAGACAAGGTCGAAATCGATGGCGACACAATCAAGGTCGTCCATCCCGACGGCATGAAGGAAGAAATCCGGAACGGCCGTTTCGAGATGGAGGATGCTCTTGGCCGAACCATCGTCGAGCGCCAGGCGACGCCCGAGGATCTGGCGCGCCTGCTGGGCTTGTGAGGGCAGGGAGCTACCCCTTTCTGTCCCTCACGCACCCCCGTCCTGAGGGCGGGGGTGACTTTTGTGAATAGATAGTGAATGGGTGAATGGTGAATAGTGTTGGCGCCTATCCATTCACCATTCACCAACCTAATTCTTCTCCTTCGCCTCATGCATCAGTAGCGCCGCCTCCGTGCGGTTGCGCACGTTGAGCTTGGCCAGCACCCTGGTCATGTGATGCTTGACCGTCTTTTCCTGCAACGACAGCCTGGCGGCGACCTCCTTGTTGCTGAGGCCCTCCGCCACCAGCCGCAGGATCTCAGCCTCGCGGCCGGTGAGCTGGCTGAGCGGGTCGGGCTTGCGGCTCGCCGGCTGCAAAAGGTCCGACAGCAGCCTCGCCGACAGCGTCGGCGAGACATAGCTCTGGCCAGCCGCGACCTCGCCGAGGATTTCGGCCAGCGTCTTGGAGCCGACGCCCTTCAGCACATAGCCGCGCACGCCGGTGTTGAGTGCCTGGGCGACATCGGCATTGGTTTCCGACACTGTCAGCATGACGATTTTCTGCCCGGGGTGGCCGGACAGGATCCGGGCCGCGGCGTTGAGCCCGCCGCCCGGCATGCTGATGTCGAGCAGCAGGATGTCGGGTGCGGTCGTCTGCACCAGCCTTTCGGCGTCGTCGGCGCTGGCGCCTTCGCCGACCACCGCGAACCCGCCGATCTCGCCGAGGCTGCGCGCCACGCCCTCGCGAAACAGCGGATGGTCGTCGACAATGGCGATACGGATGGATGCGGTCACGGCTGCTCCTCGACAGATAGTGTGATCACCAATCGCGTGCCTTGCGGGCCGGACAGTGTTTCGAACTGTCCGCCGATGCTTTCGATGCGTTCCCTCAGGCCCGCGAGCCCGAGCCCCTCGCTCCTGCTGGGATCGAAGCCAGGACCACCGTCCATCACCTCCACCATCAGCCTGCCGCCTTTCATGCCGGCCCGCACCGCCTGATCCTTGCCCTTTCCATGCCGCCACGCATTATTCAACCCTTCCTGTACGAAACGGTAAATGCTGATCTTCTCGGAAGTGCCGAGTTCCGGCAGGCGGCCGGGAAGCGTCAGCGCCACCTTGCTGCTGGTGCGCCGCTCGTGTTCCTTCACCGCCAACGTCAGGATGTCGACTACGGCCTGCGTCTCGATCTGCGGCAGAACCAGGCCGTTGCAGATGCCGCGTATCTCGCGCATCGCTTCGCCGAGCGTCTTGTGGATGCCCGATATCTCGGCCTCGCGCAATTCGCTCGAGGCGGCTGGATCGAGCAGCAGAGGGCTGTCCATCCTGAGCGCGGCCAGCGCCACAAGCTGCGCCGGCCCGTCATGCAAGTCGGCGCCGATGCGCCTGAGATAGCGTTCATTGATGGCGGTGGCGCGGCGCGAGGCCCGCTGCACGCGCTGGCGCAGCGATGAGTTCTGCGACAGCGCCGACTGCAATTCCGTCACCTTCGCCTCGAGTGCCGTGCGTTGCGTCTCGATGGTGCGGCTGCCGCGAAAGACGATTCCGGACAATAGCGCCAATGCCGCCGCCGTGGCGCCAGCCACCACCAGCCAGGTCGACCACAGCGCCGCGTTCAGCGTTTCCTGGAAGTCGTCGGCGATCTCGTAGAACTCCGACACGGCGACGACTTCGCCCGACCAGGGTTCGCGCACCGGATTGTAGATCTCGAACAGCGGCGCGTTCACCGTTTTCTCCTCACCGGCTTCCGGGTCGTCGTCGAGGTCGTTGTATTCGGCCATGACATTGCCCGCGAAAGCCGAAATCAGGTTGTGGTTGGGCGGGAAGGTCTTGCCGATCAGCTCGGCGTCGTCGGCATAGAGGATCATGCCGTCGCGCCGCCAAAGCTTGAACGAGACCAGCCGCTTGCCGAGCGCGCCCTGGCCCAGCGTCTCGTCCAGCGCCCGCTTGACGGTGTCGCTGAGCTCGCGGCTCTTGCGCATGTCGGGCAAGAGCGGCGCGATCACGCTGTCGACATAGAGCGCCGTGGTGGCGGCGGAATTGCGCATGACGCCGTCCCGGATCTGCGAAGTCACCCAAAGCCCGACCAGCAGCATCGCGGCCAGCAACCCGACGCCGCTGGCAATGAAGAACTGCAGCGCCAGCGACAACCTGCCCCATCGCCGCAAAAATCCCCCCAAGAAAGTCCCGAACAATCGCACACCTCTCCCCTGGCTGCGAAGACTATAGACTTAGTCCGGCGTTTGCGACATCGACCTTGGTGTGGGCCACTGGGAGCCACCGTTGGCATTGTGCAGTCTCTTGGTGCGACGCAATGCGGTCACTCCGGGCCGCTTCAGCTTCCGCACCGGGCGCTGGCGAAACGGTTCGGGAAGCCCCGGGAGGTGACGTCCGTCAAATGGACGAGACGGGCCGATGGCTGGCATGCCGGCTCATCCCTTCGTGGGCTACGCACTCAGGCTTAATTGAGTGATTGCTAATATGTTTGTAGGGTCCATGGCGCGGCGGGCGTGCGACACCCGAACCCGCAGTGGCCGGTGCGGCTTGCCCCCCGAAGCCCAAGCCCCAAGCTGCGCCGGCCATTATGGCGGGGTGCTTCGCCCAGTGAATTCCTTGCCGGGTTCGCTTTGTGCTGTTCGCTCGATGAACAGCTTGGCATGTTCGGCCCAATCGGCCGCCGTGACGCCATGCTCACGGGCCGATTTCTGGAAAGCCTCGCGCAGAAGGTCGAGGTCGAAGGCCGAAAGCCGCTTGTTGTCCGATACCTGATTGCGCGCCACCGCTACCCCCCGGAAGCGAGTCATATACTTCTCTATATCTTTCATATGCCTCGCGAGTTGGGGCTTTCAAGCGCATGTCCTGACTTCTTTTGGGTGCAATTGCGTCCCGTGGGCCTATCACTCACTGTTGGCCGAGCCGGAGGGCTCGGTGTGACTTGCCGCCGGACATCCGCCCGGCCCGGCTGGTGTATATTCAAGGAAATGCTAATATTGATCGCGCCGGTGCAAGCATTTGCAGCTTCGCGCGGCCAGTGGCGGCGGTTGCCGTCGAGGGGACGGCATGCGGATCGCGATGATAGGTGCGGGCGGCATCGGCGGCTATGTCGGCGCCAGGCTCGCCGAGGCGGGAGGCGACGTCAGCTTCATTGCTCGCGGCGCCCACTTGCAGGCAATGCGCGAGGGCGGCCTGCGGATTCAAAGCGACATCGGCAACGTCTTTCTGGCCGATGTGTGCGCGAGCGACTCGCCGGCCGATATCGGTCCCGTCGATCTCGTGATCTTCGCCGTCAAGCTCTACGACAGCGAAAAGGCCGCCGGCGCGCTCGGACCGCTCGTCAGCGGGAAAACGCGCGTCGTGACGCTGCAGAACGGCATCGACAGCGTCGGCATTCTCCGCCGCCATATTCCCAGCGACAGCGTCATTGGTGGCGCCACCTATCTATCCGGCTTCATCAAGCAGCCCGGAGAAGTCGTCCACGCCGGCGGGCTGCCTCACATTCTCGTCGGCGGGCATGGCGATCCTCTCATCAAGGATCTTCAGGCGCTATGCGATCGCGCTATCGGGCTGGAGCTGAAGCCGGTTGCCGACATCGACAATGTGCTGTGGGAGAAGTTCGTGACATTGGCGGCCTTCTCCGGCGGAACGTCGCTGATGCGCTCGGGCATCGGTCCGATCCTCGACGACCCCGAGGCGCGTATCTTCATCGAACAGCTGCGCGATGAGGGAATAGCGATTGCCGCGGCGGCCGGCCATCCGCTGGCCGAGGGGTTCGAAGGACGCGTCACGACCAGATGGTCCGCATTCCCCCCGCATGTGAAATCGTCGATGGCCAACGATCTCGAAAGAGGGAAACCGATCGAGGTCGCCTGGCTGTCCGGGCGGATGCACGAGCTGGGCATCAAGTTCGGCATAGCGACCCCTGGCCACACGGCGGTCTTCCGCGCCTTGCATCTCCACGCAGCCGGTGCCGTCCCCTAGCGGCATCCCATCGACCTTCCATGGAGGGCGTCATGACATCGAGCGAAGGCATGCCGGTGACGACAGGGAGCGAGGCAACAGGCTCCCAAAATATGTTCAACCAGGAGCTCGAGACCTACCGCAGGATCGTGGCCGCGAACCTGATGTTCCATCGCGAGGTCTATCGCCTGCTGCGCGACGTGCTCACGGAGCTTGCGCCCGCGTCGTTCCGGTTTCTCGACATTGCCTGCGGCGACGCCGGCGCCTCGGCCGCGACGCTGAGGACGACCACGATCGGCAACTATGTCGGCATCGATTTGTCGGAAGCATCGCTGCGGCTTGCGGCCCGAGAGCTCGATGTCCTGCCTTGCCCCGTTGAGCTGCGCTGCAGCGATTTCGTGCATGCGATGGCGAAGTGGTCGGAACCCGTCGACGTGATCTGGATCGGCATGTCGCTGCACCACTTGTCGAGCGAGGGCAAGGCCCGGCTGATGCGCAACGTCCGCAGGGCCCTGGGAGGGATGGGCCTGTTCGTCATCTGGGAGCCCGCTTTGTTCGAGGGAGAGGATCGCGCTGCCTGGCTCGCGCGCTTTTCCTTGCTGCGCGATGAATGGTCGGCCGTCTCCGACGAGGAGTTCGCCGCCATGGAACGGC
Organism: Mesorhizobium sp. M4B.F.Ca.ET.214.01.1.1; assembly: GCF_004791545.1. Lineage (NCBI taxonomy): Bacteria > Pseudomonadati > Pseudomonadota > Alphaproteobacteria > Hyphomicrobiales > Phyllobacteriaceae > Mesorhizobium > Mesorhizobium sp. M4B.F.Ca.ET.214.01.1.1. The sequence goes on along the minus strand of NZ_SRUX01000002.1, from coordinate 131,640 downwards.
ACATGCTTCTGGCCGATTTCCCGGAAACCGCAGCGAGATGGCTCGGCATGGGGCGCGAAGCCGGCTTTTCCCATGCGGAGGAAATATTCGTGATGCCGAACAGAATGGGTAGGATGTTCCGGTACTGGAACTGACCAAGGGCGCGATGATGGCATCCAAACTGAAGCCGGACGACATTGAACCGGGTGATGCGCCGGTTCCCTCGGCAATCGAGCTTGTCGGCCGCTGGGGACGGCTGCGTCCGCTCGACGCCGCGCGCGACGCGGCAGGGCTCTATCCGCTCTCGCATGACGAGCACACGCAGGCCACCTGGATCGACATGAAGGTGGGGCCGTTCGCCACCGAACGAGTTTTCGCCGAGCATGTCGCCGCCCTGGTGGCGGATCCGAAGCGCGCCTTCTTCGCCGTCGACGGTCCCGACGGCGGGCCACTGGGCTGGCTCTGCCTGATGGAGGCAAGGCCCGCGCATCATGTCGTCGAGCTTGGCTACGTACTCTACACGCCGCCGCTGCAGCGCACCCGGCTCGCCACCGAGGCGCTCTATCTCATCCTGCGCCACGTCTTCGACGATCTCGGCTACCGGCGTCTGGAATGGACCTGCACCTCGACCAACCAGCGCTCGCGCAAGGCAGCCGACCGTCTCGGCTTCGTCTATGAAGGCATGCTGCGCGAGGGCCTGTTCCTGAAGGGCAAGGCGCGCGACATCTGCATGTACTCGATGCTCTCCAGCGAATGGCCGGCCCGCCGCGCCGCCCTCGAGGCCTGGCTCGATCCCGCGAACTTCCGCGATGGGCGGCAAATCTGGTCGCTGACCGAAATACGTGCGGCTGCCGGCCATGATCCCGGGGAGCCGGCGGATCCGCCGCTGCCGGTCTGACCGAAAACCCTTACCGGTAGCGATGCCGGTTTCGTGCTAATCAACTCAGTGGTTTCGCATGCAGGGGGCAGGCCTATGAGGGCGCTCGAAATCTCCAATCAGGACTTGTCGCGGCTGGCGGACGAGGCGATGGACCTCGCCCGGAGCTACTGGGCCTCGCTTGACGATCGACCGGCCTATCCGTCGACCAGCGGCAAAGAGACGACGGAGCTTTTCTCGCGGCCCTGGGCCGAGGAGGGCAGGGGCGGGGATGTCCTGCACGACTTCAAGCTGATCGCTGCGCATGCGCGACCATCGACCGGCAGGTTCTTCGCCTACGTGCTCGGTTCGGGCGAGCCGGTGGGCGCGGTAGGGGAATTGCTGGCGGCGGTGCTCAATCAGAACGTCACCTCGTGGCGATCGGCTCCGGCGGCGACGTCGATCGAGCACGCCGTCGTCGGGTGGCTGGCGCAGGCGGTCGGCTGCGCCGGGTTCACAGGCAGCCTTTGCGGCGGCGGCTCGGCGGCAAACCTGATGGCGCTGGCGATGGCGCGTGAAGCAAAGCTGCCGGCCAACGAAACGGGAGTGCGCGGCGGTGTCATCTATGCGTCCGAGCAGGTGCACATGTCCATTCCGAAGGCGGTGGCGCTGCTCGGCATCGGCAGGTCGAACCTGCGGCTGGTTGCCGTCGACGATCAGTTCCGGATGCGTCCGGACGCCCTGCAGGCGGCCATCGCCGCCGATCGCGCGGCCGGACGAATGCCCATCGCCATCGTCGCCACGGTCGGCACCATCGTCTCCGGCGCCATCGATCCGCTGCCAGAGATCGCCGACATCGCCGGGCGCGAGGGCCTATGGCTGCATGTCGACGGCGCATATGGGGTACTGGCCGCCCTGGCCCTGCCGCAACAGCTCAATTCGTTGGCGCTGGCGGATTCGCTTTCGCTCGACGCGCACAAATGGCTCTATCAGCCGCTGGACTGCGGCTGCCTGCTGCATCGCCACCCGGACATCGCGCGCAAGACGTTTTCGCACAGCGACGACTATGTCGGCCTGCTGAGTCAGGATCCGACGGAAGGTTTCGCCTTCTTCGAGGAATCGTTCGAGCTGTCGCGGCGTTTCCGCGCACTGAAGCTTTGGCTGTCGCTGCAATATCACGGGCGCCGCGCCTTTCGCGACGCGATCGCCGAGGACCTGCGCCATGCAAGGCTGCTGGCGGAGGCGGTCGAGGCGCATCCGGAGCTGGAGCTTCTGGCGCCGGTGCCGCTCAGCGCGGTCTGTTTTCGCCATCGCGCCAAGGATAACAGGGCGATCCTGAGACGCGTGAATGCCCGCGGTCGCGTCTATCTGTCGAACGCGACGGTCCGCGACCAGTTCGCGCTCAGGGCGTGCTTCGTCAACCACCGCACGACGGACGGCAATGTGCTCGAAATCGTCTCGGAGGTCATCGCAGCGGCCGGCGAAGTTAACGACTGAGGTAAGGTTCGCCAGTCGGCCAAAATGTCACTCGACGAAGCCGAACCTGTCGACGTCGAACAGGCCCATGTCGGTCAGCTTGAGATGCGGGATGACCGGCAGCGCCAGGAACGCCACCTGCAGGAATGGCTCAGGGATCGTGCAGCCGATCGCGCGTGTGGCCTCGCGCAACTGGTGCAGTGCATGGGTGACGGTCTCGAAGGAGTCGAGGCTCATAAGCCCGGCCAGCGGCAGCGCCAGCTCGGCGGTGATGACGCCATTGTCGGCCACCGCCATGCCGCCGCCCATCGCGATAAGCCGGTTGACCGCCACCGCCATGTCGGCGTCGGTGGCGCCGACCACCGTGATGTTGTGGCAGTCATGGCCGATCGAGGAGGCGATGGCGCCGCGCTTGAGGCCGATACCCCGCACAAAACCCTTGCCGATATTGCCGTTCCTGCCGTGACGCTCGACCACGGCGGCCTTGAGGATGTCGGCTTCGGGATCGGCCTGCAGGCACTGGTCGAGGACGGGCAGGGCGGCGTCCTCGCGGAAGGTGATGATGAGGCCGGGCTTGATCGCGATCACCGGCGTCTGGTTGCGGCCGGCCCTGGCCTCGACACGGAAGGCGTCCGCCGTGACCGGCCTCGCCTTCACCGAGCCGAGGCCGACCGGCCCCACCGTCCGCCGCGTCTCGAACAGCGCCGGGCTCACCAGCCGGCCGCCCGCGATGACGTCGCTGACGCGGCAGTCCTCGAGGTCGTCGAGCAACGCGATGTCGGCCCGCCAGCCAGGCGCCACCAGGCCGCGGTCGGTGAGGCCGAAGATGCGGGCAGCCGAATGGCTGGCGGCGCGGTAGACGTGATGCAACGGCCGGCCCTTGGCGATCAGCCGCCGGATCGAGGAATCGAGATGGCCCTCCTCGGCGATGTCGAGCGGATTGCGGTCGTCGGTGCAGAGCGCGACGAAGCTCGACGTGTCGGCGTCGAGGATCTCGGCCAGCGCGTCAAGGTCCTTGGAGGCCGAGCCCTCGCGGATCAGGATCGCCATCCCCTTGGCGAGTTTTTCACGCGCCTCGGCGGCGGTCGTGGTCTCGTGGTCGGTGCGAATGCGCGCCGCCAGATAGCCGTTGAGCCGCTGGCCCCTGAGCAGCGGCGCGTGGCCGTCGATGTGGCCGTCGGAAAAGGCGTCGAGCTTGGCGATCATGCCTTCGTCGCCGGCGAGCACGCCGGGAAAATTCATCACCTCGGCGAGGCCGACCACCTTGGGATGGGAACGGAAGGGTACGAGGTCCTCCGCCTCCAGCCGCGCGCCTGAGGTCTCGAACGTCGTCGACGGCACGCAGGACGACAGGTTGACGCGCACGTCGAGGATGGTCCGCTCTGCGCAGTCGAGGAAATAGCGGATGCCTTCGACTCCCAGCACATTGGCGATCTCATGCGGGTCGCAAAGCACGGTGGTGACGCCATGCGGCAGCACGCAGCGGTCGAATTCGAGCGGGCTGACCAGCGAGGATTCGATGTGGAGATGCGTGTCGATGAAGCCCGGCACGGCGAAACGGCCGCGGCCGTCGATCTCCTCGGCCGCCTGATAGCGCGCATGGGTGCCGACGATGCGGTCGGCGACGATGGCGATATCGGTTTCGCTCACCGTGCCGGTGACGACATCGAGCAGCCGCACGTTGCGGACCACCAGATCGGCGGGCACCTCGCCGGAGCCGGCGCGGATCATGCGGGTCAGCTGTGTCTTCGAATCCATTGGGTGCTCGCTCGGGCGGGATGCTCGTCCACGCTCGGCTGAAGTGCGGAAGCGGTCAAGGGCCGATCAGCAGAACGCGGACATGACGATGAGCAAAAGGTGAGCGAGAACCTGCGACTGCGCGGCGAATATCTCTACGACAAGTACAAGTCGCTGGACATCGCCGTCGGCGGCGCCGGCTTCGGCGGCACCCTCGGCGACATCACCACCAACTCCTTCGTCAGCCCCGGCACGAAGGTCGACATGTCCAACCAGACGGTGCGACTGACGGCCATCTATCAGTTCTAGAAGCAATTCCAGGAAAAAGTGCGTAGCGGTTTTCTGTCCGGAATTGTGTAATTCAAATACTGGAGCCGCGCCGCTCCAGCCGGAAAGGCGGGCGCAATTGACGCGCGGGGCTTGTTGCGGCCGCATTTCGCGGTCACACTCCGGCCATGCCTTCGGGGCGCGCGACGGACCGTCTCAAATCGAATGACGGACAATTCCCGTCGAGGCCGGCCGCCATGCCATGCCGGCCTGACCGGATCTCCGACCGCCTCGCGCCGCATGCCGATGTCTGCGGCGGATGACCTCGAAGGCAATCGCGGCCGCTCAGCTGACGTCGCAACGCAACCCGTCTCCCCGAGGCAAGCGCAAGCTTTGCCCCCGGGAAACTCGTGGGGCTAGAGGCCTGTTCCTGCGGGTTCCGCTGAAACCAAAGCAAGACGCGAGGTCAAACGCGATGCATCCGATGCCCAGCCGGATTCCGGTGTCCATCATCATCCCAAACTACAACTACGCGCGCTTCCTGGAACGCAGCGTCGACAGCGCGCTCGGCCAGGACCATGACGATGTCGAAGTCATCGTCGTCGACGACAGATCGAGCGACGGTTCGGCGGCGGTCATAGAATCCTATGGCGACTCCATTCGCGCCTGCCTGCGGCCAAGGAATGGCGGCCATGCCGCCGCCTTCAACACCGGCTTTGCGGCAAGCTCGGGCAGGATCGTGCTTTTCCTCGACGCCGACGACTATCTCTACCCTGACGCCGTCTCCAGGATCGTCGACGCCTGGGACCCGGCGACCGCCCAGGTGCAGTCGCGGCTGCACATCGTCGACGAAGAACAGCACGTCAAGGATGTCTTCCCGCCGCCGGAACTTCCCTTCGACGACGGCGACGTGGTGCCGAAGCTGCTGCACAAGGGGCGCTACCAGACGACGGTGACCAGCGGGCTCGCCTTCGACCGCTCGACGCTGGAGACCATCATGCCGATTCCCGAAGCCGATTTCCGCCAGGGCGCCGATGGCTATCTGGCGACGCTGGCCCCGCTCTACGGCCAGGTACAGTCGATCGAGGAATGCGTCGGCGCCTACCGCATCCACGGCGCCAACCATTCCGTCTTCGGCGCCAAGCTTGCCGAGCGGGCGCGCTGGCGGGTGGCGCATGATTTCCACCGCATGGCGGCGCTGTCCGGCCAGGTCTCCGGCGTCGGCCTGGCGGTCGAGCCGTCCGAGACCGTCCTGCACGATACGCTTCATCTGGAGGAGCGGCTGGCCTCGCTCTGCGCCGACAGGGACCGCCACCCGGTGGCCAATGATTCCAAACTGGCGCTTGCCGCGCACGGCGCCGTCGCCAGCCTTGAAATGACGGCCTCGCTCAGGCGCCGAGCCATGCTCGCCGCCTGGTTCCTGTCCGTCGGCATGCTGCCCGGAAAGATGGCGCTCGCCGTGCTGTCCTGGAAGCTCGACGCTGCCTCGAGGCCGGCCTTCCTGGCGCGCCTCGCGAAAACCATCCGCCAGGCGATGGGGTAGGGGGCGGCAGAAACGGCGCGGCAAGATCATGCACCGGCGGTTCTGCGGCTCACATGGCGTGCCGTCGCTGATCTGGCAAGACCCACGGCGGCCGCCGCCGGCCCTTACTTCAGCGCGATGCTCATGCCGCTGAGATCGGCATTGATTTGCAGGCCGACCTGCTTGCCCGAGAGTTCGAGTTGGGCGCCCCTGTCATTGGTCATGACGATGACCTGGGCGCCTTTGCCGAGCGCGCCGCCACCGCCTGCCGCACCGTAGACTCCGGTCACGTCCCGGGCGCGGCGAATGTGGCGCACGGTGCCGTGGAAATAGGTCTTGGAAGCCCCGAAGGCGAGGCCGCCCGAGACAGCGCCGACCGAGATCGGATAACGGCGACCATGGAAGGTGAGGGTGCCTTCGCCTCCGGCACCGCCGATGAAGAAGGCCGCCTTGTAGATGGCGAAGCGGATCGTGCCGTTGTCGGCATGCGCGACGCTGGCGACGCTGACTGCCCCGGCGGCGATGACGGCAACCGCGACTGAACGAATTCCGGACGAAATGTTCATGATGAGAACTCCTCATGATCGCCGCTTGCCCGGCCGGACCGGGCTCGTCAGCGTCGTATCAAGGTTACTGCTGAACAGTCTCGCTCCTCATTGGTTCCAGGCACGCCGCCTAAATCTGGCTGCGAGCGGTCGGCCACGGCTCACCGGCCCAGACAGGAAGGCGCGGCGCTGGTCCGCGCCGTCTCGTCTAAGAAACGCTTAAGATGTGACCGCCCTTGTTAACCATCGATTAACTATCCGGTCGCCTTTAATTGGATGTTGGAGCATACTGTTTTGGTAGCGAACAAGAGAGCGATTGCCCCTCAAGCGCGACTGTCACTTTGTCGGTGCGCGAGATGAGGAACTAGAAAAGCAGCGGAACACCGTTGTCTCCCGGGGAGGCGCCATCATCAGCGTTGATGAGGAGCGCCAAATGCAGATCGAAGAAGCAGTCAGTGCAGCGACAGCCGACGCCAGCGCGCTTCTGTCCTGTCTCGGCCAGCCGGTCGTCGCCTACCATGTCACGGAAATCATGCGGGAGACGGACGCCGCGCACGCGCGGGCGATGCAGCTCGCCTTGATGCGGCGAAGCATCGAGGCTCTCGTCGACGATGGCCTGGAGAACGTCGAAGCCGAACGATTTGCATCGCAGTTCCATGGCCGGATTGGTTTGACCTGGGAACTTTTGCACCCTTCCAGCGGCGCATCGCACTGATCTCGACCAGGCCGGCGTCGATGCCGGCTCTATAGTCTGCGGACTATCTCTTCCGGTAGACGCTGATGTGGCGCCAGCTGCGGGCGTCAAACGGTTCGCGCTTCCAGCCGCCATATCGCTGGTCGAGCTTCAGCCCGGCGCATCTCGCCATCAGGTCGAATTCGGGCGGATGGGCCAGCCGCAGCCTAAGCGGAACCATGCGGACCATATCATTGCCGATATCGATGTGTGACAGGTCGAGCACCTGACTGACCGGATCATATCTGCAGGCCGCGATGTGGACCGATCCGGTGCCGGGATGTGAGACTTCGACGAAGCCGCCGTCGTCCCGCTTCGGCGCCGTGGGGACCCGGCATTCGAGCAGGAAAACGCCATCCTCATCAAGGTGCCGGGCCGCATTCTCGAAGCACCTGACCTGACCGTCCTGGGTGATCACGTTGCCGATCGAATTGAACACCAGATATACAACGCCGTAGCGGCGACCCATGTCGACCGCCGTCATGTCGCCATTGACGACCTCGATCTCCGATCCGCCCGGCTTCTCCCGCAGTACCTCGATCATGTCGGGCGAAAGTTCGATGCCGTCGACCTGCAGGCCGACGGCCGCCAGCGGCAGGGCGATCCGTCCTGTGCCGACCGCAAGCTCCAGGCAGTCGCGTCCACCCGCGATCTCCTTCAGGAATTGAACAGTCTCATCCTCGTCGCCGCGCAGATCATCGTCGTAGTGCTTCGCAACGTCGCCGCGAAAGCTGTCTTCAGGCCTGAACCCTTCCATGTCGTGTTCTCCGGTAACCGCCGCACCCCGCAAGGATGTGCAACGCCTCCGGCAAGCCTCGCGTTCCCGTGGAAATTCGCCAGGTGCTTCCCCGCATTTGAAGTCTGGACATCATGTGAGAGAAGCATCTCCGCGATCACCGTCGATGCTCGGACATATGTAACATCCCAAGATTGAGATATATTGCTGCCGCGTCCTTGGTCGGACGTTCGTGGAAGGGGGCACGACATGCAGGCAGTGCCGATATTGCATCCGGGGGAGCAACCTGCGGTCGGGACCATATCCTCCCTGACCGGATCCTCGCCGACCTTGTCATCCTTTACCGGCTATCCGGCCGCCGTGCTGTGCTGGCTTCTGTCGGCTGGCGTCTATATCGCGGCCAAATGGGTGGCGCCGGAAATGCCGCCCTGGGGGCTATGCTTCTGGCGGCTGACGCTCGCCTGCGCCATCCTGCTGCCGATCGTGCATCGCCACCACGGCGCGATGATAGCGCTGCTGCGGGCGCGGTCGCTGGAGATCGTCGCCGTCGGCGCCATCGGCCTCACGCTCTGCCAGGGCATGATCTATCGCGGCCTCAACGAGACCGATGCCAGCACCGCCGGCATCATCATGGCGCTGTCGCCAGTCATGACGATGGTGCTGGCGCGTTTCGTGCTTGGCGAGCCGCTCGGGCTTTGGAAGTCGCTTGGCGCGCTGGCCGCCCTTGCCGGGATGCTGGTCATCGTCGCGCATGGCGACCTGACGGCGTTGCTTCGCCTGAGCTTCAGCCCCGGCGAATTGTGGATCGTCGGCAGCGCGTTCTGCTGGGCCCTCTACACCGTGCTCGTGCGGCGCGCCAAATTCGGCATCGAGCTCCTGCCGCTGGTCGTGCTCCTGTTGGGGGCCGGCGCGCTGGTCGCCTTGCCGTTCCATTTGTGGGAATTGTTCAACGACGAACGCTCCGCCATGAATGGCGACGGCTTGCTGGCGCTTGCCTATCTGGCGGGCCCGGGCGGCGCCTTGATGTACTATCTCTACAACCGAAGCGTGGAAACGCTCGGCGCGAGCAGGGCAAGCATGCTGCTCTACCTGCAAACCGTGTTCGTCGCCATACTCGCCTACCTGCTGCTCGGCGAGGGCCTGCATGACTACGATCTCGTTGGCGCGGCCTTCATCGTAGCCGGGATCGTGCTCGCCACCGTGGTCAAGACCGGCGCAATTCCAGGAAAGGCGTGAGACGGTTCCCGTCGCAATCGCGCAAAACCAAGCCGATCCCGCCCGTGCAGGGTGGCTGCGGCCCGCGCCTCAAAAAATCTGATAGCCTGTGTCGGACTGGCCGGGCCCCGCCCGTCCTTGGGGCATCGGACAGCAATCAGAAAGGACATTCGATATGCCGAGCACCGTACGTTTGCACCGCGTTCTGGCGACCAAGCCGGAGAAGGTCTACCGCGCATTCACGGAAGCGGACGCGCTGGCGAAATGGCTTCCGCCGAACGGTTTCACCTGCACGGTGCACAGCTTCGACGCAAAGGTCGGCGGCACGTTCAAAATGTCCTTCCGCAACTTCACGACGGGCGACAGTCATTCTTTCGGCGGCGAGTATCTCGAACTCGTTCCGGGCGAGCGCCTGCGCTACACCGACAGGTTCGACGATCCCAACCTTCCGGGCGAGATCCAGGTCACCGTGATCCTGAAGAAGGTATCGTGCGGCACCGATCTCGATATCACGCAGGCCGGCATCCCGGACGCCATCCCGGTCGAGGCCTGCTATCTCGGCTGGCAGGAGTCGCTCCGCAACCTGGCAAAGCTCGTCGAGCCCGAGATCAATCAGTAGGGTATATCGCCGTCCAAGGCTTTGTCGTCATCCGGATCGACTCGCCGGTGCTCCGGCGGGTCGCGGACAACTCGGCTACTGATCGACGCATGCCGCCGACCACGACGCGGTCGCCTGCGAGCCCTGGCGCCTTCACCCACTACAGCTCCTTCTCCGCCAGTTCGCGGAACTCATCCGGCACCGAGCGCGCCGCCTCCAGCGCCGCTGCGCCGTAGCCGACCGCCTCCTTGCCGAAACGCTGGCGGATCCTGTCTATCGCGCGGTCGGCGCCGAAGCGGGCGAGGCCCTTGCGGCTGCCGGGCTTCAGTCTCTCGTCGGCAAGCCCGAGCGGCAGTTCGAGCTGCAGCTCCGCACTTTCCTCCAGATGCGAGACGGAGATCGCGAGCAGGGAGATTTCCCGCTCATGCCGGTTGGCGGCGAGCACGCCGCGCACCAGCTCTTCGGCGATCTCGGCCAGCATCGCTGTTGCCTGGATCGGCTGCTCCAGCGTCACGGAGCGGGTAACGGCGCGCATGTCGGCGAAGCGCACTCGCACCGTAACCGTGCGGCCGGGCCGCGCCTTAGCGCGCAGGCGGCTCGCCACACGATCGGCGAGATGCAGCAGCGTCGGCACGAACACCCGCGCCTCCGCCGGCTTGCGGCCAAGCGCCGACTGCGCGCCGGCCGAGTGTGCCCGCCGGTGCGTCTCCAGCCGGCGCGGGTCGCGGTTCCAGGCGAGGGCGGCGAGCTTCTCGCCGGCGGCCGGGCCAAGCAGGCGTTTCAGCGCGCCGCCATGGCTGCGCGCCAATTGCCCGATGGTCTCGACGCCGATCTCGGCGAGCCGCGCCCGGGTCGCCGGGCCGACGCCCCACATCAGCGATACCGGCAGGTCGTGCAGGAAGGCGATCTCCGTGCCGGGCTCGACCACCACCAGCCCGTCGGGTTTTGCGACCTGCGAGGCGATCTTGGCCAAGTGCTTGGTGCGCGCGACGCCGATCGAGATTGGCAGGCCGAGCTCGGCCTTCACCCGCCGCCGGATGGCGCGGGCGATCTCGTCGGGCGGTCCGAACAGATGCGTGCAGCCGGCGACGTCGGCGAAGGCCTCGTCGATCGAGATGCGTTCGACCAGCGGCGTGAAATCGTCGAGCACCTTGATCGCCGCGTCGCCGAGCCGCTGGTACTCGCTGAAGCGGCCGCCGACGAAGATCAGGTGCGGGCAGAGTTCGCGCGCCTTGCGGCCGGGCATGCCGCCGCGAACGCCAAAAACCTTGGCCTCATAGGAAGCCGCAAGCACCACGCCGCCGCCGACGGCGATAGGCTTGCCCCTGAGCGACGGGTCGAGCAGCTGCTCGACCGAGGCATAGAAGGCGTCGAGATCGGCATGCAGGATGGTGGCCGCTGTCGCCTGACTTTGCGTCATCCGTGGCGCCAATTCACCTTGCGGCGTTGCAGCATTAGCAACATCTGTTCGAAGGAATTGTTCTCGAACAAAAAGAGAACAAACGGGGTCTCTTGTCAAGCGGCATCGGACCGCCGACGACGGTGGGATCTGCGACCTGTCACAAGGATGCGGGATCCAGCCGGAATCTCGTTTTTTGCCACGTCGAGCACGCGTCGGGAGCGCACGTGCAGCATCGACCAAGGTCGATGCCGAGAGGCAGGAACATCGTCCGGCCGACGGCGTTACTGCGTGGTAGGGACGCCGTTTGCGGGAGGCCTGACATGGGCCAGTTCGAGATCACGGACCTCGTCTATATCGTCGATGCTTGCGCCACCGGAAGGGCCGCCGGGCGGCTCGTGTCGATGGCACGGGCGGTGGAGGAACTGCGTGTGCTGACCGGCGATTTCATCTCGCCGGACGAGGTGGCGGCGAACGAACTGTCGGCCGTGGCGCTCGAGCGCGGTTGCGCTGTGCTGTTCGACGAGCAGCCTGGCGCTGACATCCTCAGGGCGCCGTAAGTCCGATATACGCTGCTATATGTTGGGCGCCGCTCGGGGGTGGCGTCCATCACAACTTATTGAAAAATTGGGCTTTCAGGCCCGGCAAGTGACAAGTCGAGCGAAAATCTTAGCCATTCGTTTATGCATGCTTGCTCATATGGAAGCATGGCATCGCGCACCCGTTTTTTCATGGGGAACTTTCGCCGCCTGCTGGGAGCCAGCGGCGCGGGCGGCAACGTCGCCGTCATCTTCGCATTCGCCTTACCGGTCGTCGTCGGTGGCGCTGGCCTCGGTGTCGAGACCTCGCTCTGGTACTACAGCAGCCTGAAGCTGCAGGCGGTGGCCGATGCCGCGGCCTATGCCGGCGCGCTCGAGAAGATCGCGGGTTCCGACAACCCGACCATCGTCGCCGCCGCCACGCAGTCGGCGACCTCGAACGACTTTGTCGCGCCGGGCACGATAGAGGTCAACACGCCGCCATTGTCCGGCCCGAACACCGCCAAGAAGGCGGTTGAGGTCATCGTCAAGCACAACCTCGATCGCTACTTCACGGCCATTTTCAACAGCACCCCGGTTCCGCAGCAGGCGAGGGCGGTGGCGCGCATCACCGACGCCTCGAAGGCCTGCGTGCTGGCGCTCAGTCCTTCGGCGGTCCAGGCTGCGCTCTTTTCCGGCAACACCACCGTCAACCTCACCGGCTGCTCCGTCATGTCGGACTCGGTTGCTGCGGACGCCATCAGGACGCAGGGATCGGCGACGCTCAAGGCCGACTGCCTGATCACGGTCGGCGGCATGGTGCTGAACAATCCGGTGACCACGACCTGCAGTTCCAACCTCACCCAGGCCCTGCCCGCATCCGATCCGTTCTCCAGCCTGCCGACGCCCGCGGCGAGCAACCCGTGCAAGAACGTCAACGGCAACAAGACGTCGCAAACGCTTCAGCCTGGCACTTATTGCAGCGGCATGGATCTCAAGGGCAACGTAACGCTGCAGCCCGGCGTCTATGTCGTGCAGGGCGGTATGAAGATCAACGCAAACGCAGTCGTCGCCGGCAGCGGGGTAACCATCTTCATGGCGGGCAGCAACACCGTCAGCATGAACGGCACCGCCACGGTGACGCTGAGCGCGCCGACCTCAGGTACCTATTCCGGCATGCTGTTCTATGGCGACAGGACGGGGACCGCGGCGCAGAGCACCTTCAACGGCACGGCGACGTCGCTCTTGACCGGCGCCATCTATTTCCCCAAGCAGCAGGTCAACTACCTCGGCAACTTCTCCGGCAGCGGCGGCTGCACCCAGGTCGTCGCCGACACCATCCAATGGTCGGGCAGCACGACCATCAAGCAGGACTGCACCAGTCTCGGGATGAAGGACATTCCGGCGACGCAGTCCGTTCAGCTCGTCGAGTAGCGCGCATGGTTGGGCGGACCCTGCGCATTTTCCGGGACAAGGCCGGGATAGCCGCCGTGGAATTTGCCATGGTGCTGCCCATCCTGTGCTTCGTCTGCCTCGGCATCGCCGACGGCTGGTCCTACGTGTCGAGTTACCTGCAGATGCGCGCTGGCGTCAAAACCGCGGCCAATCTGGTGATGGCCGGCGCGACCAACGACACGGGAACGCAGGCGGTCGCGCTGTCGAGCTGGAACAACAAGCCTGAAGATGCGGCGGTCGTGCTGGTCAGATCCTACAAATGCGGCACCACGGTGGTGGATGAGACCACGATCTGCGGCGGTACCAAGCTGCCGAATGTCTTCGTCCAGATCTCGGCCACCGGCACCTGGGTGCCGCCGTTCAATTTCGGCGTCTTTCCGGATCCGCGCGTGATGACCCATCAGGAGGTCATCCGTGTCCGCTGAACGGATCGCCAGATGGCGCCGCGACCGGTCCGGCGGCGCCGGGCTGGAATTTGCGCTGATCGCGCCGTTCCTGGTGATGCTGCTGTTCGGGATCTTCGCGTTCGGCTGGTCGTTCAATGCCACTTCGACCGTCCGCTACACGCTGGAAACCTCGGCCCGTGCCTTGCAGCTCAACAACACGCTAACGCAGAGCCAGATACAGGCGATCGCCACGCAGAAACTGCTGGCGCTGGGCCTGAAGAACGTCGTCGTGACGATAGCGACCGATCCGGCCAGCGGCGGCTTCAAGATGGCGCATCTGACCGCCAGCTATGCCTTCGTCATCGAGTTCCCGTATTTCGACCAGTATCCGATCAGTTACGCAACGACAGTCACTGTACCCTTGGTTGCAAGCTGAGCATCTTGCCGCCAAAAGGTTTCACTTGATGTTCTGCAAGATGTTGCTGGCGTAACTGCGTCTCCCGATCAGTTAGGACTAAGGTCTGATCAGTATAGGGCTTCTGCGGCCCAAAGGGCTCAGCTGGCATCTGTCCGCGATAATCGTCTTTGATTTCAGTATCTTATCTGTGTCACCCGGCGCGTCGGTCGCGCATCGCTACTATATTTGTCTAAAGTTTACTTCTTCGAATTAGCAAATTTGCATACGACGGCGTTATAGCGGGTAGGCGAGGTGGCGAATCCCCGAGGAGGTACTATGACAACCCGAAAAACCCTGTTGGCGGCGGTGGCCGCGTTCGCTCTCCTGGCCACTCCCGCGTTGGCCGGCAACGGCAATGGCGGCGGCAACGGCAATGGCGGCAGCCATGGCAATAGCGGCGGCAGCCATGGCAATAGTGGCGGCGGCAATTCCGGCAAGAGCGGCACGCACGGCAATTCCGGCCAGAGCAAATCCGGCAAGAGCACGCATGGCAAGTCGGCGTCGGCGAAGTCGGGCAAGAAGTCAGCGACGGTCACCGTCGATGACGTCGAAGTCGCGGCCACGCCCAAGGAGAAGAACCTCCACGCCAAGCTCGGCCGGCTCAACTCTCTGCAGCGCAACATCAACGCTTACATGAACTCCAAGAGCAAGAACTTCGCCGCAGTGCAGGCCTATGTGATGGCCTCCGCGAATGCCCAGAACGCCCAGGCCGCGGTCGAAGCCGCCAATCAGGCAGTCATCGACGCCCAGGCCGCACTCGACGCGCTGAATGCAAAGGCGGCCGACCCGACCACTCCGCCCGACGAGGTCCCGACCCAGGACGAACTCGATGCAGCGCAGGCCGCGCTCGACGACGCCAACCAGGCGGTCATCGATGCCCAGGCCAAGGCCGACGAAGCCGTTGCCGACGTCCCATCGCTCGACGATGCGCTTGCCGAGATGGCTAACAAGCCGGTCGACGACGAGGTCACAGAATGGGCCACGGGCGTGCTCGACGACAAGATCGACCAGGTAGCCGCCAAGCTGGCGGAGCAGGACGCCGCCGCGGCGACGACCGACGACACGACCACCGACCCGGCCGATGAGGAAACGGAAACCGAGACGGCGGAATGAGTGAGTAGGGACGAGTGAGTAGCAAATAGTAGGGGCTGGCGGCATGCCGCCAGCCCCGTCCGTATACCGCTTGCTACCCAATTCCCTATTCACTACCCGCTTCCGTTCATCCCGACGGGGAAAACCACCGCTAACCCCATGTTCGGCATGGCAAATCTTCGCTTCCCAATGTAATCTCCTGCGTCTAGGGGTTCAAAGGCATTGGGAGGACAAGAACATGCCACGGGTTTCGGAGCTCTTCTTCAAGACAGCCATCGTGTTTCTCATTCTGGGCGTCGCCGCCGGCCTGGAAATGGCCATATCGGGTGACCATGGCGCGTTCCCCGCGCATGCCCACATCAATCTGCTGGGCTGGGTCACCTCGGCGATATTCGGCGGCTACTACGCGCTCAATCCAGCCAAGGCGGCGCGGCGCATCGCGATGATCCACTACGGTCTCTATACGCTCGGCCTAGTGATCATGCTGCCTGCGCTCTACCTGCTGCTGCACGGCAACCCGGCACTGGAGCCGATCGTCGCCGGCGGCTCGTTGATCGTCGCCGCGGCCATCCTGCTCTTCGCCGTTGTGGTGTTCTCGCCCGAGCCGGTGCCGTCGGCCTCCGGCCTGCAGTCGGCGCCTCGCTGAGGGCGAAACTGCCAATCTCCCCCCTTGTGGGGGAGATGTCCGGCAGGACAGAGGGGCGAACGATCACCAGCTTCGGCGTGATCCGCCCCCTGCACAATCAGCTTCAATGATCTGGACAGTTGCTGACAGGCCGGCGGGACAGCGCCCCTCTGGTCTGCCGACCATCTCCCCAAGGGAGAAGAGCCTGTCTCAGGCTTTCGCCAATCGCCGGTTACAGCAGTCGCGACAGGAAGGTGTGGATGATGCCGTCGCGCTCGAACGGTCCGGGCACCTTGGCCGGCAGCGAACTGTCGGTGGTCTTGGCCGCCGACGAGGCGCGGCCGTAGATGATCAGCAGCACGGCGATGAAGTAGCCCACCTGCAGCACCAGGGCGGCGACAAATGTCCACCCCAGCGCTTGCCACAACGATCCCGTGTCCGCGTAGGTCCAGCCAAGGACCACGAGAATTGTTGCCGACATTCCCACAAGAAACTGCGGAAAATACATTTGCCCGATCGAACGCTCCGGATCTTGTTGCGGTCCGGAATGCCCGCCCATGTCTCTACCCTATTTGAGCGTTGCACCTTTCACGCATGGTCGCAAGTTGGCACCAGTGCCGCGCTCTGTTCTGCCTTTCGGCCAGTTGTATGCGACCTATGTCTTAGGACTTAGGACCTTGAGCCGCCCGGCGCAAGAGTTGTCTTGGTTACTGCACCGGCATTTGAGGCGCGCCGCCTTTGGCGTGCCCGGCGTGACGCATCGCCGGGCACCCTTGCGGTCAGACCGCCATCTTGCCGATGATCTTGGACATGTCTGCGGCGTCGAAGGCTTTCAACGTCTGCGTGCGCACATTGCCAAGCGATGCCACGGAGAGGCTGAGGGCCGTAGCCGCGATGTCGTCATTGGCCTCGACGGCCGCGACCACGTCGTGCTGGCCAAGGGTCCACAGCAGCGAATTCACCTTCACTCCGCTATCGGCGGCCATCGACTTGAATGCTTCGGCCCGTTTCACCGTGTCCTTGATGGATTTGGCGCCCTGCTCGGTGAAGTTCACAAGTATGACGTAATGCGACATGATTTCCTCCCATCGCGGTCGGGGGGCGTGCGGAAGCGTCTCCGCCGCGGCCGTTGTTTCTCCCGACGAGATCGTGCCGTTCAGGCGGCACGCGAGAAGGAGTGCCGGCCGAGGCAGCTTACGGAGACTTTGCCGGCACTCCACGCGAAGATTGGGTGTTCTCCCCGCGCGGCGGCATATTAGCACCGGCGAATATTTGGGAAAGCCGTTTTCCCTGGAGTCCGCGGGTCTAGGCCTCGAAGAAATGGAATGTTCCGCGTCCGCCGGACTTGCTGCGGTAGAGTGCCATGTCCGCCTTCTGCAGCAGGTCGTCGCTCGTCACGCCATCGCCGGGCGCCAGCGCGATGCCGACGCTGAGCCCGAGGACGAACGGGGTGCCGGCGACCGTGAACGGTTCCCGGAAGCGGTCGATGATGCGCGATGCAAGAGCGGCCGCATCCGTCTTTTCAGCGATGCCTGTCTGCACGATGGCGAACTCGTCGCCGCCAAGCCGCGCCACCGTGTCGTGGTCGCGCACCGCGCCGCGTAGCCGTGCGGCGACGTCGATCAGAAGCCTGTCGCCGGCCTTGTGGCCGAAGCCGTCATTGACCGGCTTGAACTTGTCGAGGTCGAGATAGTGCACGGCCATCAGCGCGCCGCGCCTGGCGAGCGCCACCGCGCTGTGCAGCCGGTCGGAAAACAGCATGCGGTTGGGCAGGTCGGTCAGCGCGTCGTGATGTGCCATGTGGGCGATCGTCGCCTGGTCGCGGCGCTGCTCGGTAACGTCGAAATAGGTGGTGACGAAGCCGCCGCCATCGATCGGCATGCCGCGCACCTCGACGATGGTCCCGTTCGGGCGGGTCCGCTCGTAGACATGCGCCTCGCGCTGCCTGACCAGCGCCAGCCGGCGCGCGACATGCAACTCGACTTCGCCCGGCCCGTATTCACCGCGCTCGGCGTTGAAGCGAACAGCATCTCCATCGACGGATAGCCGTTGGCGAAGAGGTCGTCCGGATAGTCGAGCAAGGTCCGCTGCCGTTGGTTGCAGATGACCATGTTGAGGTCCTGGTCGAACAGCGAGACGCCGCCAGGGAAATTCTCGATCACTGCCTCCAGCAACCGGATCCGTTCGCGCGAATGCTCGACCAGCTGCGCCATCCGGCCGATCGCTTCGGCGAGGCCCGCCGTGCCGAGCCTTGCCGGCACGCTTGCTTCCAATGCGCCCACCGCGCCACGTGATGCCATCGCCATCGGCCGCTGACCCCCTCAGCAATCCCCGGAATATTCAGTGACGCTAATATGAAAGGATTGCCGCCGGATTAACGCGCTGCCGGTCGCGGCCCTCTCGTGCCGGTTTCCTGCATCGCGAACGAGAGAGGCCCGCCATGCCATACGGCGCGGCGGGCCTGGCGACGCTCGTGAACGTCAGGTCAGGATGATGACGATCTTCAGCGTGTCCGGATCGACGATGACGATCCTGCCGTCGGCCAGCACGAAATACTCGTAGGTCTCGTAGGCCGGAACGATCTTGACGATGCGCGGCGGCAGGCGATGCAGCCGCACCTTGTGCCGCGGCACTTCGGTGCCGACGGAGATGTCGAAATCAACCCGGTCAACCGGCGTGATCTTCGTCTCGCGGATCACGTTGGTGATCTCGGTCTTCTGTTCGACCGTCACGTTGGTGATGGACGCGGTCGAGCCCTGATCGGGCTGCGTCGATGTCTTGCCCTGCGCCTGTTCGTCGGTCTTCACCGTGGCCTTGCCCTGGGCCTGCTGGTCTGTGGTGGCGCCGGCCTTGCCCTGCGCCTGTTCGTCGGTCTTCACCTTGGCCTTGCCCTGGGCCTGCTCGTCTGTGGTGGCGCCGGCCTTGCCCTGCGCCTGTTCGTCGGTCTTCGCCTTGGCCTTGCCCTGCGCCTGCTCGTTGGTCTTCATCTTGGCCTTGCCCTGGGCCTGCTCGCCTGCCTTGCCGCCCTTCTGGCAATCGGCGGTGCCGGCGGCGCAATTGTTGTCACCGCTTGGCTGGACCTCGGCCGGCGCCTGTGCCTGCGCCATCGCGGCGCCACAGCCGACACCGAGCGCGAGCATGCTGGTAATCAGAATATGTTTCATGAGAACTCTCCTCGACGTGTCGTCCCTTCGTTGGGGTAACTTCGGCTCGGAGCCTTTGTTCCGAAGCAAATTGGGCGGGATTCCATGACCAAATCGGATCGGCCACCCAGTCAAAAAAATCCAGGAACAAGGCCTGTGCGGTGGCGTTAACGACCGAGGCGGCCCGGCTGCGGACGGCATTGTGCGCGTGGTGGAGGAGGTCGTCGGTAAAGACAGGAGACGATCATGAGACTGCATCTCAAGACAGCTGCCGCAGGCCTGCTGCTGCTCGCCGGCATGGGCGCCGCGGCCGCTCAGGACGTCATCATCGAGCCGCAGCAGGAAACCATCATCCGGGAGTATGTGCACAAGCAGCCGCTGGCTTCGGTCAAGCTTCCGGGCGTGGAGCTCAATGTCGGCACCGCACTTCCCGACACCGTTGAACTCCGCGAAGTTCCCAACGTCAAATATCGCTATGTGGTCGTCGACAATCAGACCGTGCTTGTCGATCCGGGCACCCGCAAGATCGTAAAGATCATCCAGTGACCTGAAATGGCGCCCGCCGCTTGCCAGAGCGGCGGGCGGGCCAGCTCGTATTATTTCGTGACTAATATATGCCGATACATGCAGGAACCTTTCCCTCTCACCACGCGTTGCCGCGTCTGACTTCGTGTTGCCTCAATAATAGGCAGGCTGTGCGAGGCAGATCGGGCAAACGAATCGGCGGCAACCAGAAACGGGTCGGGGAACGGAGCACAGCTACCATGTCGAAGCGCGAAATCGGAACATCCCCGGCATTGGGGATGCGTGTCGCCGACCTGCGGGCCAGGATGCGAAGTGCGAGCATCACCGAACATGAGATGAAGACCTTCCAGAAGGTTGCGGCCATCATGGGGGGCGCCGACGGCTCCCTAAGCATCGATGCCGACGACCTGATCGCCGCTTCTTTTGTCGCCGAGACGGTGGGCGACAGCGCGCCGAACTGACCGCCGCCGGCCGCGGGCCGGTCCAGCATCACCCTGTCAGCATCCGACCTATCCGTTCCGCCCTCGCGGGCGAGAGCGTGCGCTCGTGCCTGTCGGCGCGAGCCTCATACCTCGTCGAAGGGGCCGCCACGCCTTGCCGGGTCGCGCTTGATGGCGGCTTCCTCGGCATCGTCCGGCAATGCCTCGTCGCTCTCCTGGTAGGGGTTGTCGTCGTCCTCTTCCGGTAACTCGCCCTCCTTCTCGATGCCGGCGCTTTCCGGCACATCCGCTTCCGGCAGGCTTTCGTCAGGAACGATGCTCGCGCCCTTCACCGCATCCCAATCCTGCTGTCTTGGCGTAGGCGCCTCCACCTCGTCGTTTGGCGTCCGGTCGTCGGCCGTTGACGGTTCGACCTCGTCGTTCGGTCTCTTGCGCGGTTCCATGACTGGCCTCCTTGGCGCTGGCACCTGAAATCTGTTCCGAAGGTTGAACTCGCCGCCTTGCCACCGGTTCCCCGCCCGACCGGCTGCAGCGCAAGCGCCCCGGTCCGCCAGGGAACCAATCGGCCCCGGCGTTCTTTCCCGGACAAGGAAAGGAGCCAGACCATGAAACCTTTCGCCTTTGCGCCATGCGCGCTGCTGGTGATGGCGCTGGCCGGTCCGGGGCCGCGCAGGACAACCCCGACCAGACCAAAGCGCCGGCAGGCCCATGCCAGGCCGAGCCGCAGGGGCAGGGCAGCGCTGAGCAGAAACCGGCCGCCGACAGCGGCAGCGACAATGGCCTGACCGGCAAGCTCAAGCCTTGCGGCGGTGTATTGCAGCCGCCGCCGACCGGCGACCAGGGTATGGCCCAGCCGGCGCCCGAGGAAGGCAACATGCCGGTGATCAAGCCCGGGGAAGTGCCGCCGCAGCCGCCTAAGCAATAGTGATTGGGAGGCTCGGCTCAGCGCGTATGACGCTCGTGCGGCGCGCGCGCCGCGCGGATCGTCCGCACCTTGGCGCGGCGCAGCGTCGTGACCGGATCGACGCCGGTCCAGACGATGCCCGCGGCCTTGGCGAAAGCCATGAAGGCGCGTCGCGTCTGCTCGATGGTCACGTGTCCGGCCCGCGCCGCCTCGCACGCCTTGATGGCGATCTTCTGCAGCCGTGTGTCTTCGGCAGGCGGCCATTCTTTTAGGAAGTTCTGCATCTCCGCCAGCGATGCAATGTCCCGTTTGAAGCCGGCGCCAACGGCGACGGCGATCGGCGGGTCGAAAGGCAGATCTTCAATCATAAGGCACCTCCGCTGGACTCTTCGCCTTCAATGCTGGAACGGCCGCCTGGTTCCGACGCCGACGGCGGATCAATTAGTGCCGGCTCGCGGAACAAGAGCCCCGTGCCGGCGTTTGCCCCGGAGAGCCCGCCAATTCGAACTCTCGCGCTTCCGCCGGTCCGTGGAGGCGGGGCGAAGCTCGCAACCAACCAACAGGAGGCAGAGATGAAAATTGCCCTTATTACTGCTGTCGCCGGGCTGGCTATGATTGCCGGCATCGGCGCCGCCGCCGCGGACCAGGTGATCGTGACGCCCGAGCAGCGCACCGTCATCCGCGAATACGTCCACAAACATCCGCTGGCCTCGATCAACCTTCTCGGCGTCGAGCTCAATGTCGGCTCGACCTTGCCGGACACGGTGGAACTGCGTGAGGTGCCCGACACCCAGTATAGATACACGGTCGTCGGCGACCATACGGTGCTGGTCGATCCCGGCACCCGCAGGGTCATTGAGGTCATAGAGTAAATAAGGCCGGGGCACCCGGCTGATGCATGACGGCCCCGCCGCTTCGCGCGAAGCGGCGGGGCGAGGGGTTTTGGGGCAGGGAAGGAGCACGTCCATGTTGCCGCATGTCGAGACCCCCAACTCCGAGAATGTGGCGGCCTGTTGCGACAAGCTGTTGGCCGAGCGGGGAACGGGATTGCTTTCCATGACGGAGGCAATCGGCGAACTGCGCCGCCGCACCGGCACCGAACGCTCGGACGCCGATCTCGCCGGGCTGATAACCAAGAAGGCAGCCCTGCTGGGCGTCGCCGTCATGGCGCACTAGGCCAGCGCCACTGCGCAGGACAAGCCTCGCAGGAGGGAGGGAGGGACGCACTGGGATTCTCGTTGGGCGTTATTGCCGCAAGTCCCCTCCGCTGCGCTCAAGACGCCGGCTCAAATTTCCGCTAGTGTTTACCGTGGACCACCGGAATGGAACCCAACCACGGAGGCAACAAGTGACGGACGACAGGCAGGAACGCATTCGCCAGCGGGCACACGCTATCTGGGAAAAGGCCGGCCGGCCCGAGGGCGCGGATATTCAGCACTGGGACCAGGCGACGGCCGAGATCGATGGCGAGGCCAAGCCGAAGAAGAAAGCTGCACCGAAGAAGCCTGCCGCAGCGAAGCCCGCCAAGACCGCTGCCACCAAGACTGTTGCCACCAAGAGCGCGACCAAGGCCGCAAAGCCCGCGGCGAGCAAGTCGAAAGCCGGCAAGGCCTGAAAGGCGGATCGGCCCCGCCGTCGGAGAGATGGGCCGGGCCGGGACGCGCGCCGGCCGTGGCAGATTTCCGGCAAATTTTGCAGCTTCCTGCCAGGGTAGGGCAGGCCGCCATGCGTGGTCGCAAGGCTGATCAGCCCCTCGCCAAGGCTGGCGCTTCAGCGCCTTCCACTGCGTCCAGCTCATCGAGGCTGGCCGGAACATTCCGCTTCAAGAGTTCGGCGAGCACGGTGGCGGCCTCGAGCAGGAGTTCCCTCAGTTCCTGCTCGCTGAGCTTGTCGACGTACTCGGCCGCGTCAAGGAGATCGACAACCACGTCGACCGCCTTCATGTGAAGATGAGGCATTGCCGATCCTCCTTTGCATGTCGCCTCCGCTTTGCTGCCGGCAGGATTGCCAAACGCGGCGCTGCCTTCAATCACATTTGATGGCGTTGCCGAGGAAGGCCCGCATGCGTGGGGCGGATCGTTCGGAACATTGTCGCGCCGGGTCCATTCTCCTTTGACAACAAAGGAGACAAGGCATGAACTGGGATCAGAGGAAAGTGGATGCAGGTCAAAGGCAAGGCCAAGGAGCAGTGGGGCGACTTGACCGACGATGACCTCGACCGCATCGAAGGCAATCGCGATCAGTTCGTGGGGCGGATCCAGGAGCGCTACGGCATCGCCAAGGAAGAGGCGCAGCGGCAGCTCGACGACTGGTCGAGAAGGCTCGACTGAGCGCGGCGCCCCGCGGCGATCTCTATCGAGAGCTGGCGGGCTGGAAGGCGGCCGCAACAGGCTGGCTCGGACTTGGTCAGGCCGATCAAGGCCGGCCCGATGTGGCGGGGATTTCACGCTACGTCGGTGCAGCCAACTTCGGCACGTGCGGAGCAAAAGCGGGGGAAAGAGTGACAATCGGATTATGTTGCGAGCTGGCTAATACTAGTGTCGTCCTAGCCGGCTTGCCCGCCCCCGAAGCCCCCAAGCCGGTCAGGCCCGGCGGTCAGTCGAAGTTACCCCAACAGGCTGTCGGGCCGCTGTGTATCGCCAGTCACGTAAGCCAGAGACCGGCAGGCACGGCAAGAAGCCACCGAGCTTCCATAGCGCTGTCGTGACGATCATCCATTGCACGCGCGCCCTATCTCTGACTTCAAAAGGCTCCAGCGCCACGCACCTCCCGCCGTGCGCTGGAGCCTTGCCCGCGCTCAACCGCTGCCAGCGGGAGCTGCCGGTGTTGACCAACGGCGCTTGGATGGGTTCGTTCCGCGTTTAGGGCCATGGTCCGAAGCTGGATGCGACTGAAGTTGCAACGTCAGAGCATGGAACGCAGCGGCATGGCATTCCCAGGCGAAGGCAGCAAAAAGAACCCGCCGGCTCTGCCGGCGGCAGGGCTGGAGTAGCCAGGAATTTCTGGCGCATGAGAAACGATCACCAAGCCGTTTTGTTGCAAAGACCCGCCAGTCCACCGCCTGATCCTCGATGGGTGCGGCACGTTTGCGGTCGGAACCTTTAGCTGTCGCTGATGTTGTCACTCCAGCACCCATTTCGGGCGAAGGAGCGCGTCATGAACAACATCATCTGGCTGGTCGGAGCCGTGGTCATCGTCATCGCGATACTTAGCTTTCTCGGTTTGAGATAGCTCTGCGCGACTCTATAGGCCTGCGCCGGCATGCGTGGCGAGGTTGTCGCCACGCTCATCCGGAGCCTAATGCGGAGATCGTCTGCTGGCGTATTGCGCGACAGCGCACAGGAATGCCAATGCGCCCGCGTCGCACGCCGCCCTGGATGGCCCCTTGGCGAAGAGAACGGCATCCGCGGCCGGAACTGTCAGGCCGTGCTTCTTGGCAAAAGCGGTGACTTCATAAGGCTGCTGGTCGTCGGATAGGTTGGTCTCGAATTCATAATTCATCGATCCACATTCCTCCCTTCGTGAATTTGCCCTTCCTTCGCCCGTCACGAATTAAACGCTCGACGGGGCGCGCGAGTCCACCAATCATGAATTGCCGTGAAACGTTCCATCCCTGGTGTCCTGACTTGGTGGTTGCAGGAATAGAAGCCTAGCCGGCAGCGCCAGGAAGACCGCGCGCCGCATCGGCCTGGGCGGGGCCTGGGCGGGCGCCAGATACGCCTTTCTCGAAGCACCTGCTCATTTCAAGCCCGGTGGTCTGGCCGAGGATCTCAGCAGCCGGGAACATTAGCCGTTTCGAATGGTTGAGGTCCTGTGTGTGGCGTCGCTGCTTGGCGTCCCACGCAGGCTGGTGGGCAAACATCGGCCGGCCCGCGTCATCGGTCCCTCCGTGGCGCGGGCTCTTAGCGGGCCGCCGCGACGGTACTCCGCTGGGCCACGTGCTATTTTTCTTCCTGGCGCTTTTCGATTTCGTAGGAAAGCCAGCGGCAGAGCATGCCGAAAATCGATGCGGCAGCACCGCCAAGCAGGCAGGCGACCAGCAGCGGGCTTTGCGCGGCGCT
Source organism: Mesorhizobium sp. M4B.F.Ca.ET.214.01.1.1 (assembly GCF_004791545.1). NCBI lineage: Bacteria > Pseudomonadati > Pseudomonadota > Alphaproteobacteria > Hyphomicrobiales > Phyllobacteriaceae > Mesorhizobium > Mesorhizobium sp. M4B.F.Ca.ET.214.01.1.1. Next base: position 106,971 of record NZ_SRUX01000002.1, on the reverse strand, counting down.
CTTCCAGCTTACGATGGCGAGCAGGATCGCGCTCGCCGTCGAGACCAGGTAACCGGCGCCTTTCAGCAGATGTAGCGATGCTTTGGTCATTGCGGGAAACCTGGCCAGATTGCCGGATGGGCCAACGGCCCGACTAACATACGCGGGTGAAGAGGTTCCGTTCCTTCAGCGGCAGAGCCGGGCAGACGTCATTCCACCCCAGTCCTCGGACCGGGCGAGTGTCCCGGCTTTGAGGGGGCCAGGCCAAGGTCGAAGGTTTGCGGCAGGTCAGGTCTCGGGGGCTTGCCGACCGAGGCCGTCGTGAATGCGCCAACCCGGGGAGGCACGGCCATCTGGCCCTGATGCTCACGCCAGAAGGGCTTTCCGAACGCCAGGAAAATGCCGCCGACAAGACACGCCAACAGCAGGAAGGCGAACGCATCCGCTATCATGTTTCCTAAGCGCATGGCGGCTCCCCCTGGGGCGGGTGCCCGCCGACACGGGAACGATGATGGCGGGCACCCGGAGACCGCCGATGAAGGGACGTACCCGGTGGTCCCCTTACCAATGAGTTGGCAGGGCCACGGTTGCCTTGAAACAACCGGCCCGGCCCTCTGCGCCCGGCAATGAGACTTCAGTCTCATGGCTGCCGGGACTGAGGTCCCCTGTGCGGAACGTTGCCGTAACGCGCCCGTTTTCTCGACAGTGCAATCGAGAGGAGAAAAGCAAATGGCTGACGGTCCAACGGTTGTGAACTCGGGTGGAGGTGGTACGGTTGTCGCGGTCGTTCTCGCGATACTCGCGATCGTGGTTCTGCTCTTCTTCACAGGTGTCATCAACCTCAACGGCGGCGGCAGCAAAGACGTCAACGTCAAGGTCGATGCGCCCAATGTCGAGGCGCCGGCGGCATCCGCGCCGTCCGCGCCTGCGCCTGCCGCGCCAGCGCCATCCGAACCGGCGCCTGCGGCCCCCGCGCCATCAGCACCTGCGCCCGCGGCTCCGGCCCCGGCGCCGGCTCCCAGTGGCGGCTGATGCATCGAAAAAGGACGGGGCTCCGGCGTGGTGCGCCGGAGCCTTTTCTTTCCACTATCCGCCAACCACAGCCTCGTAAGGATCGCCATCTCCAAAAGTCGCTTTTTTGTCGCCGCAACGGAACTTTTTAGTCGTTGCTAATGTTCATCTTCCGATAGCGGACATTCGCCTTCGGGTGCCGACGATCGGAGCGGAAACGGCCGATCGACCCAGCTTTGCTGCCCATCTGTCGCGCGAGTGTTGGCACATTCGGAGATCGGGGCATGAACAGGCGTCTAGTACTGCTTTCCTCTCTCACTGCGGTGTCTCTTGCGGTTGCCGGACCGTTGTCGCTCCTGCCTGCTCGCGCCGGCGAACCGCAATCGGCGAACGTTCGAGCGGCAATGCGGAAACTCTGGGAAGACCACATCACCTATACGCGGAACTACATCATCAGCGCCCTCGCGGGCCTCCAGGACACGGACGAAGTCGCGAAGCGCCTGCTCCAGAACCAGGATGAAATAGGCGACGCGGTAAAGCCCTATTACGGTGATGCCGCCGGCAAGAAACTGGCGGCGCTGCTCAAAGACCATATCAAGATCGCAACGGAAGTGGTCGAGGCGGCCAAATCAGGCAGCAAGGACAAGCTCTCGGCCGCTCAGGATAAATGGTCGGCCAATGCCGACGACATTGCCGTGTTCCTTGGCAAGGCCAATCCGAACTGGCCCGAGAAGGATCTCCGCCACATGCTGCACAAGCATTTGGAACTGACGACCGGCGAAGTGGTCGGCCGGCTGAACAAGGACTGGGCGGCAGACATCAAGTCCTACGATGAAGGCCATGACCACATGCTGAAGTTCGCCGACATGCTGACGGATGGCATCGCCAAACAGTTTCCGGACAAGTTCAACGGGTGAACACCGTCTTGGGCTTGTAGGGCAGAGATAGGATTGATCAGGCGGCGCCGAGCTTTCGGCGTCATCTGAAGGCAAATTTAAGAATATTAGAATGTATGCGATTGGCTTGATTGGGCGCGCGCGGGATTTGCCAGTGTAGCGAGACATCCGCGCGGCATCGCCGCAACATTCGCGGTGCAAACAAAAATACACCAGTAAAAGTCAGGTATTGACCCGATCGCGCCGTTGACACTGCACGCGCCTGCATGCGCCTTTTCGCGCCAGGGTTTTTTCGGCAACGAGCTTCGGGGTAGGGGCAATGCAAGGCATCAACCGTTTCATTTCATTTGCGTTTGTGGCCGCGGCGGGTGGTCTGTCGGTGCCGGCCTTGGCGGCGCCGGTGGAGTATGTCCGTGTGTGCTCGCTCTATGGCGCGCGATACTACTACAGCCCCGGCACGGATACCTGCATCAACGCCGATACCGGCGAGACGCGCCGCGTCACCGAAGACGGCGTCGTCGTCGGAAAAACTGCGCTGGCAAGCAAGGTCGACGACATTGACGGCCGCGTCGCCCGCGCCTTCGAAAGCGCCTCGGTGGCCTCGGCGCTGATCAGCCCGGATTTCGTCCAAGGCGAGCATTTTGGCGTGCGCGTCAACTGGGGCAATGCCGGCCAGTCCAATGCCATGGGCGTCACCGGCGCGGCCGTGCTGGGCGAGGGCTTCCTGCCAGGCGGCACGGGCCGGCTGACCGGCGCGGCGGGCGTCGCCTTCTCGGGCAAGACCGTCGGCGGCAATGCCGGCCTGCAGCTCACCTGGTAAGGCCGGGGGCAATCATGCTCAGATATCTTCTTGCGCCGGCGATGCTCGGCGCGCTCTGCGGCCTGTCGGCGCCGGCGCTGGCGAAGCCGGTCGAATACGTCAAGCTGTGCTATGCCTACGGTGCCAACTACTATTACAGCCCCGGCACCGACACCTGCATCAACGCCCAGACCGGCGACACCAGGAAGGAGATCGATGACGGCAATGGCGGCACCACCACCGTCCCCGGCAAGACCGCTCTGGCCAGCCATGCCGACGACATCGACAACCGCGTCACCCGCGCCTTCGAGAACGCCTCGATCTCGGCTGCCCTTGCCGCGCCGGATCTCGTCCAGGGCGAGCATTTCGGCCTGCGCGTCAACTGGGGCAATGCCGGCGGCGCCGACGCCTTCGGCTTCACCGGTGCTGCGGTGCTCAGCGAAGCCTTTGTCCATGGCGGCCGGCTGACCGGGACGATGGGCATCGCCTTCTCCAGCGGCACCGTCGGCGGCAATGCGGGGCTGCAGTTCAGCTGGTAGGAGGCATCTGACCTCCTTCCCTTGTGGGACCTTGTGGGATGAGAAGGGGAAGCGCTCGCCCTTCAAGCCTCCCACGCGTCGCTGGACAGAGCGAAGCGGATACCGGCCGCGGTCATGGCGAGCTCGCATTCGGTGACTGCGCGCAGGTTGCGCAGATAGCGCGCCACGGTTTGAGGCAGCCAGCCGGCGCAGGCCTCGACATAGGCGCGGCTGTGGACGAGCGTGCCGGTCGACAGGCGCTCGTCCTTCTCGGCGATCACCTTCAGATACTGGCGGATGAAGCGGATGTCCTCGGCGATGTCCTGGCTGGCCATTCGCCAGGCGCCGGCGAGGCGTTCGCGCTGCTCGAGCGGCAGCGGTGACAGCAGCGGGCGAGAGAGGTCGGCGAAGGCGGCGTGGTTTGCGGTGTTCAAGGATATCCCCTCGAAAGAAGGGAAATATCGTACTTTACGTACGAATACCGGTCAAGCCGATTTCGTACAAATTGAACGAGGGACGGTCATAAGAATGCGGTGCAACCTACGTCCCGCCAAGGCTAGCCGCCGTCTTCCGGTCGGCCTCGGCGCGTTCGCGGTTCCCCTTCGCCTTCCAGGAGGCGCTTCGGGCGCTGTAGAAATCGGCGGATTTCTGATTGAGCGCGATTGCCTGGTCGTAGTCGACGATGGCCTGGTCGTGGTCGCCCTTGTGCGCCCAGGCGAGGCCCAGCGCGTGGTAGGCATCGGCCAACTTGGGGTCGAGGTCCACGGCCTTGTCGTAGTCGGCGATGGCGCGGTCGTCGTCGCCCTTGTTGGACCAGGCTAGACCCCGGCCGTAATAGGCGTAGGCGCGTTTCGGATTGAGGCCGATAGCCACGTTGAAATCGGCGATGGCGCGGTTGTAGTCACCTTTGCCGCCCCAGCTCAGGCCACGATTTTCATAAACCCCGATGAGTGTCGGATCGAAGGCAATGGCCTGGTTGTAGTCGGCGATGGCGTGATCGAAGGCGCCCTCCGCCGCCCATGCGCCGCCCCGGTTGAGGTATGCGGATGCGTTCTTGGAATCAGCGATGATCGCCAAATTGTAATCCGCGATGGCCCGGTCATTGTCGCCCTTGTACGACCAGGCAAGGCCTCGGTTGTTGTAAGCAGCGCTGCTTTTCGGGTCGAAGGCGATCGCCTGACCGTAGTCGGCAATGGCCCGGTCGTAATTGCCCTTCGCGGCCCAGTCGTAGCCTCTGTTGTAATAAGCGGATGCATATTCAGGATAGAGCCCTATCGCCTGGTCGCTGTCGGCGATGGCGCGGTCGAAATCGCCTTCCATGGACCAGGCGTAGGCGCGCTTGAAGTAGGCTGTCGCGAGCTTGTCAGGGGCGCTGGCCTGGTTATCGATGATTTGCGTGCAGGCTTCGATCCGCCGGCTGGCGTCGGCCGCATTGCCGATGCACGCCGCATAGGTGAGATTGGCGGCGATCCCCATCGCGCCGCGGACGTCCAGCGCGACGAGGCCGGTCAGCAGCAGCAACAGCGGTGGGCGCCATTTTCGTACCAGCCATATCAGCCGGCTTTCGCCCACGCCTTCCTGGTTCACCATTTCGCCGGTTCTCCCTCGAAAACCATTGATCTCGGCCGACACCGACGGCTGCTTGCCATGCAAGCAGAAATTGCGGTGTCATGAAAGAGCAGTCAGAGGCCGACGGCGAGAGCGAGATTGCTCACATATCGATTATCGACCGTCTCACCCGCCCGATGATGGTGATCGCGCCCTCCAGCTCCGGTGGCGGGATGTCCAGATACGACGCCGGCTGGAAGGGCGGGGTGTCGTTCGGGCGGTAGCGCTTGTAGGTGGCGCGGCCGGTTTCGTCGGCGATCACGTAGCAGCCATTGGTCACCAGCCGCTTGTCGCGCAGATTGACGAAGATGATCGAATCCGGCGGCGAGATCTTGTTCATCGACGGGCCATCGACGCGCAGCGCGATCCATTCGCCTTCCTCGAGGTCGGCGGTGGGAATGGTCGGGTAGTCGGAGAGGTTGACCACGCCCTCCTGGCCGCCGAGCTCGCCGGCGCTGATCCATGACACGATCGGCACGTCGACGGTGAGCGGCGAGGCGGCAAAGCTTGCCGGTCCGGCCTCTGCGCCATCGGCATTGAACAACAGCCAGCCGGGGTCGACGTTAAACAGCCGGCCATATTTCTCCGCCGCCTTGCGCGACAGCGGCCGGTTGCCGTTCTCGTGGCTGATCAGCGTGTTCTTGTTGATGTCGCGCAAGGCCCGCGCCGCATCGCTCGGCGTGGCATAGCCCGCCGCGGTCCGCGCCTGCTGCAATCTGTGCCGTGGGTCCATCATCGTACAAAACGCCTGAAAAATATCGTCCAATACGTACGATTTCGCTTGCGACTCTTTCGTACACATCGTACGATTAGCGCATGATCGAGCATCCCGCAAGCATTTCCGCATTGCCCACGAACATTTCGGCGCTGATCGACCGTTGGCACGGCATCGGCGCGGTCGCCGCCGTCGGCATCAGCTCCGACGCGATAGCGCCGCAAGGGGAGGCGGCATGACCTTGCATCCTGATTTCCGTTCGTCTGCTGAATTCCTATCGTCCGGGCTGTCCTCCTCCCCGGTCCGGACGAACACCGGGGTCTTCGCCCCGGGTCCGGCCGCCCCCTCGGCCGGAACGGCCGGAGTCGCTCCTCCCCCGGCTCCGGCCACCTTCCTTCGTCCGCCCGCGGCCGGTGCCGCCTCCGTGATCCGCACCGAGGATGGCACCGTCATCCTCTTTGATCGCGCAACCGGCCGGGCGGTGTCCGGCCTGACCAGGCAGGCGGCGGAGGCCGCGCTTCTGCGCCTGGAGGGCCGCGGCCCCGCCTGATCCGCCCATTCCCGAACGATTTCAGCGACGGCCCTCGGGCCGAACCCTGGCGCTCGCCCGCGCGCCGCAACCGATGGACCCCGATATGCCTGCCGCCTATACCGAGAAGGAACTCACTGAAATCGCGATCTGGCTCAAGGAGGGGCTTTCGGCCTCCCATATCGCCGTCCGCTTCAGCACGCTGCGCGGAAGTCCGGTCTCGCGCAACGCCATCATCGGCATCGTGCATCGCGACACCGGCCTGCGCGCCATCGGCTTCGCCAATCCCAAGGGCGGCCGTTCCGGCGGCCGGCCGAGGAAGCATGCTCGACCGGACTGGCGGAGCAGGGTGGCGGCCGGAAGCATCGCGCTTTCCGAACCGTCGGCGCTTGCCAGGCAAGTCGAGAGCGCCGACGCCGAAGCTGCCAATCTCCCCCCAAGTGGGGGAGATGCCCGGCAGGGCAGAGGGGGGCGCTGTCCCGCCGACGTCTCCAGTTTTGACGTCGCCTCGCAAGCAGATCGCGTCTCCGCCGTCCGCACCCCGCCCAGGCCCAAGAAACCCAAGCCGCGAAAGCCCGCCCGCGTGCTGCCGCCGGCTTGGCTGGCACCGGGCCAGCGCGAAAAGTCTGAGGCGCAGCTGTACAAGCTGCCTGCGCCACCGCCGCCGGTAAACCCGGGCCGCCAGCCGCATGTCGCCGCCATGCGCTTCATCGACTGCCTGTTCGGCCGCTGCCGCGCGCCGCTCGACCTCGCGCTGCAGGAGGAGCCGGAGAAGGATGCTCCAGGCGCTCGTCCCGGCCCGGAGATGCTCTGCTGCGGCCTGCGCACGCGGCCGACGCAAAGCTATTGCAGCCACCATCACGCAAGGTTTCATGGCCATCGCGGCAGCGGGATGTGAGGGGCGCGCCGCAGAAGGCCGCTCTCATAGAAATCGACGATGCGATGGTGGCGCCGCAGAGCGCCGATCTTATCCAGAACCCATCCCAAGCCCGAGGAACGCCCATGCCCCGCAAGACCGCCAGGAAACCGCAGCCGCCAAAACTGCCGAAGGGCGAGGCCGGTCAGGTGCGCATCCGCCGCGAGATCGGCCATGATTTCGCGCTGCGCCAGGACGCCTTCGGCCGCCAGCGGCTGAGCAATGGCACGGCCGAAGCACGCCGCGTCTACGAGGTGTCGAATGGCGGCTTCACCTCCACCGGCGGCATCGTACGCCTGCGCAATGTCGACCCGCTGGTCGGCATCACCTCGCTCTCACGCCAGCAGCGCGAGGCAGGAGGGCGCCTTCGCGACGATTTCGAGCGCACCCAGCGCGAGGGCCTGCAGCCGCAGTCCTGGAACGAGCGCGTCGACGGTACCAGGGTGAATGCCGGCATCCCCGACCGCGTGCTCTCGGCCGGCCGCGCTCATGCTCATGCCGTCACCGCGCTCGGCCACTGGGAGGTGGCCGATGTGGTACGCAAGGTCTGCCTCGAAGGCCAGTCGGTGAAGGCCATCGCCGAACGCACCGGCGACGGCCGTGACGTGGTGGTGAAACTGCTGAAGGTGGGGCTCGACCTGCTGGCGGTGCACTATGGGATGATGGGGAGGAAAGCAGGGTGAGGGGGACTTGCCAATGGATATAGGCGGCCTGCAAGCAGGGCTTCGTTTGGAATAGCAGCAAACGAACGATGCCGGCTCTGGCATCTTTGATCGTGATCAGCTCGCCCGTCTTCACGAATGCGCGCCGCGCCCCGCAGATGGCACGGGTGGGATTTGGGAGCTGCGCCGCCTCCAGGGTCCCATGCCGTGACTTTCGCGCGTTGCGGCGATGCGGAAATTCTGATCCGCCGCATGAACGACGAGCATCACGGCATCGATCCTCTGGTCAGCCCGCGGATGACGAAGGTCAGTAACGGCAAATCCGCACGCGTTCCAGCACCCGGCGGTGATGATGCCAGTGCCTCACCCACTTCACGTGGCAATGGCGGTAATGGTGCCGGTAGTGATAGCGGTGCGGATAGCGGACCACGTAGCCGGGATAGTAGTCACGGTAATAGCGCGGGCCGTAATAGCGGCCGCCATAGTCGTAGAACGGTCCGCCGCCATAGAACGGTCCACCATAGAAAGGTCCACCGAACGGGCCGCCGTAGAACGGGCTGAGGCCGAACGGACCGAAAAATCCCAATCCGCGCGCATCCGACGGCGCGACCGAGGCTGCCGCGGAGGCAACGGCGATCACTGAAGCAAGTAGCAGTTTTTTCATGGCAACCTCCTCCTGAAGGCTGATCATCAACTAAACGCACCGCCGGCGGGCTATGTTCCCGATCGCTAATGTTCGCCGGTGTCGATCTGAGGAGGAGATTCCGCGCCCGCCGCAGACATGGATGCCGAACTCGCCCGAGAGCGGGTTCAGGCCGCTTCAGCGCGCCGATGATCGAGGTGGTGATGCCAGAGGAATGCCAGTGCAACCCCACGGCGCCGAGGAACCGGAAGACAGCGCAAGCCGCCTGAGCAACTCGCGGCCGTAGGGTGGATGATGGCTTGCACAACAACGCGGCCGGCTGCGTCATGCGCTCGCTCAGCCATTGCAAACCCGCTTCTCCCTCTCCCACAAGGGAGAAGGAGAAGCCGGGCTGAATGTCCCTGTCACCGTTCGCAGATACGGATCTTCTCGATCACGCGGTGGTGGTGGCGCCAGTGCTTGCGGTACTCGGTCCAGCAATGGCGGTTGTGGCGCATTGCGTAGCGCGGCCTGTAGCCATTGTCGTAGACGTCATACCGGTAGTGAGGGCGATAGACGTAAGGATCGCCGTAGTAGGGGCCATAGTCGCCGTAATAGTCGTCATAAGTTGGGCCGATGCCAATACCCAGCCGCAGGCTGTCGGCACTGGCCGGACCGATCATGGCCGCCGCCGACGCAATCGCGATGACGGAGGCGAGCAGGAGCTTTTTCATGACTACCTCCTTTTCCAGGTTGATCTAACAAAACCCCTGAGGCGCGGTGCTGTTCCGATAAAAATCGGTTGGCCTGACGCCAGGCCGCAAAGGGGCCACCCTCCCGCCGGGCCGCAAAACCCGCGAGCACCGCTTCATGGCGGCAAGGCGTGCACCTCATGAGGGGCGCTTTCCGGAACCATCGCGCTCAGCCCGGGTTCCTTCTCAGCGGGCCGCGTCAGCCGGACCTGGTGGCAGAGAGAACAGGGTGGTTTCTCCGGCTTCTTACCCTGGCCAACGAAATGGCAGTCGAGCTCTTGTCCCACCCGGCCCGCTCCGGGCAAAGGGCAATCGATGGCGAAGCGCGCAAATCCCGACACCGCCGTTCCACGCAAAGGGATGCCCAGCCCGCGCCTGAGCAAGGCCGAATTCAAGAATCGCTATCGCGGACAGTTTTATGACCCCGCATTCGCTTCGGCGGCGCAAGCGGTCGATACCCTGTGCGAGATCGCCTGGCAGGCCTACAAGGACGAGCGCAAGAGCCCGATCACCCGCAAGGCCGGCAAAGGCTTTCACGATCCGGACTATGAGCTGTCGGTGGAGTGGATCGCCGCCAGCGAGGCCTTGAAGGCGGCGCAGCAGCGATACGAGGACGCGTCGTCGCCGGCGCGCATCCTGCTCATCAACGGCTCCTCGCGCAGCGAGCATACGTGTCCGGGCGAGATGTCCAAGAGTTTTCGCCTTGTCGAGATCGCGCGCCGGGCCATAGAGGGAAAGCCCGGCTTCTCGGTCGGCGTTCTCGACCTCTCGCGCATCGCCTCGGAATTTGGCCGTGCGATCCACCCCTGCAAGGCATGCTTCTCGACCGCGGCGGCACTTTGCCATTGGCCGTGCTCCTGCTATCCGAACCACTCGCTCGGCCAGATTCACGACTGGATGAACGACATCTATCCGCTTTGGGTCGAGGCCCACGGCATCATGATCGTCACCCCGGTCAACTGGTACCAGACGTCGTCGCCGGTGAAGCTGATGATGGATCGCCTCGTCTGCGCCGATGGCGGCAATCCCGATCCCTCGCTGACGCAGGGCAAGGACGCCGCTTTGGCGAAACGTGCCGAGCTCGCCGGGTGGGACTATCCGCGCCATCTGGCCGGGCGTCTGTTCTCGGTCGTCGTCCACGGCGACACCGAAGGTGCCGAAAACGCCCGCCGCGGACTTGCCGACTGGTTGCGCTCGATGAAGCTGGAGCCGGCTGGCGAGAAGGCAGAGCTCGACCGCTATATCGGCTACTGGCAGCCCTATGCGACCAGCCACCGTGATCTTGATGCCGACCGTGCCGTGCAGAGCGAGGTGCGCGCCGCCGCGCTCGCGCTGGCGGAGGCCGTCGCGAAACGGCGAACGGGTCTCCTGCCGTCGATCGGGACGGACCTCGTCGATCCGCGTCCGAAGTAACTCCTTACCTCCCGCGGCACCATCTTCCCGCCGACGGCTCCAGCGTTCCGGGCAGGCTTCGAGCGGGGACCATCGGATGTATGCGCAAAACGCTATATGATTGCGCCGCAGGGTGAATTTGCCGCGGACGCCGATGCCGATCTTTTCAGTCAAGCACACGACCGTCTATCGCTATAGCCAGCCGGTGAGTTTTGGCGAGCACCGGCTGATGTTCAGGCCGCGCGACAGTTTCGATCAGCGGCTTCTCGACCACTCTTTGTCGGTCGACCCCGAGCCGAAGGAGGTACGCTGGATCCATGACGTTTTTGGCAACTGCGTTGCGGTGATCGAATTCACGGGTTCGGCCAATGAACTCCATTTCTCGACGGACATTCGGCTCGATCACACGCCCCAGCACGCGCCAGATTTCCGCATCGATGAAGCCGCGCTGAATTATCCGTTCTCTTACGATTCCGACGAGGCGGCCGACCTCGCGCAGACGATTGAGCGCCATCATCCCGACGAAGGTGACGAGGTCGGCAAATGGGCCCGCCAGTTCGTCGGCGCCGCTGGCCACACCGAAACCGGTAAGCTGTTGATGACGCTCTGCTACGCCATCCACGAGAGCTTCGTGTACTCCCGTCGCTTCGAAACCGGGACGCAACCGCCGCTGATGACGCTGCACCTGCGCAAGGGCACATGCCGGGACTTTGCGCTGTTCATGATGGAAGCGGTTCGCTCGCTCGGCTTTGCCGCCCGCTTCGTGACCGGCTACGTCTATGTGCCGGGCCGCGACAGCGCCGAGGTGCGCGGCGGCGGCTCGACGCATGCCTGGTGCCAGGTCTACCTGCCCGGGGCCGGCTGGATCGAGTTCGATCCGACCAACGGAATAGTCGGCAACCGGGATCTGATCAGGGTTGCCGTGGCCAGGCACCCCCGGCAAGCCATCCCTCTTTCGGGAAGCTATTCCGGCAGCGCTTCGAGTTTCCTCGACATGACCGTTGAGGTGAAGGTGGCGAAGGAAACCGGCGGCGACAGGAATTAGTTGCGTCTTTGCGGCGCGACCGGTCCGCGCTTGAAGCGCAGCAACGACGACACCGCGGTCCACGTTGAGCCCCGCCTTGCCGCCTGGCGGTATGCACACGCCATTTTCCCGGAACCGCTCGATCTGTTCCGGCGTTGCTGGCCCGAACGAAACGCGCGTCAGCCAGCTATGCCGAGCGCGGTGGACGTTTGCGAATGACCGTTTCGCCCCACCGGAATGATGGCGAGCGTCGCTGTGCCAAGAGGAACGGGATAGCTATCAGGCTGGTCGAGGAAGGCCCACCCCTATGAAACCGATGACCGAAGAGCATCTTGCGGTTCTGCGCAGGCACATGATCGAGATGATTGCGATCCATGCCGACCTGACAAGCGAAGAACTCGGCAAAGCAACGCTCGACGAGCGGGTCTTGGCATCGATGGGGCAGGTGCCGCGACATCTCTTCGTGCCATCATCGGTCGCGCCCTATGCCTATCAGGACATGCCGCTGCCGATCGGATTCGGCAAGACCGTCTCGCAGCCCTTCATGGTCGCGCTGATGACCGATCTGCTCGCTCCCGAGCCGCACGAGTCAGTGCTCGAGATCGGAACCGGCCTTGGCTATCAGACCGCAATCCTCGCTGAACTCGCCGGACAAGTTTGGAGTGTTGAAATCATCGAGGAATTCGCAAGCCATGCCGAGGCTCTGCTGCAGGACCTTGGCTTCTCCAATGTCGCCATTCGTGTCGGAGACGGGTCTCGCGGCTGGCCCGAGCACGCCCCATTCGACAAGATCCTGGTTAGCGTGGCGGCTGAGCGGGCGCCGCCGGCTTTGCTGAGCCAGCTCACGCCGGCGGGTCGTCTGGTCCTGCCTTTGGAGTCAGAGGAAGGACAGTTTCTGACCGTCATCGACAAGGACGCGGCAGGGCAGATCAAGACCCGGAAACTCATCCCGGTTCGGTTCAGCCGGCTCGAAACCGTCTGAGGTCTCACAATTGGCGCGGCCAGCACACACCGGCTGAACTGATCTGGAAGAAGGACAGCCGCGCACCGGTCGTCGCCAAGATGCGCTTCGGGTCAGAAACCGCCGTTCGCCAATGTCCGGTTCTCACCCGGCAGGTGGGAAAAGTACAGGTGGCACAAGTCCGTTTCCTATGAGGCTGTCGCGTCAATATCGATCAGTAGACATGACGCCAATTTACTCAATTGAGTGGGGCTGACTACGCTCTATTTGGTACTCACCATGCTGGATCGACTTTGTTAGGCTCACGTGGTGGTTGCGGTATCCGTAAGCGCGGTGCGCGGGTCGCGCGCGGCCAGTGAGGCATGGAGATCCAGCCATGGATCCTATCCAGAGGCCCAAAGCGGACCACGGTCCAGCATTTCCCGAGGGTGACCGACAAGTCTCAACCATGGCGACCTCGTCTCATGGCTCCCGCAAAAGGTCGCGCGGCGCCGCGATGAGCCTCATCCCCCTCTGTCTCATCCTGCTATGCAGCGCCCCGGCAAGAGGTCAGTCAGGGACTGACGACAGGCTCGGCCCTCAAGACACTGTTGAGGTGAATGTTGCGGGGTGGGGCGTCTTCCGCGCGGGCGTCGCGGGCGCGGAGCTCAACGGTGCCTTTACGATCGATGCGGCCGGGACGCTGCATCTTCCGGTCATTGGGCAGGTAGTGGCTGCGGGTCTGCGTGAGAATGACCTGGCAAAACTGATTGACGATCGGCTGCAGGCCAGAAGTGGCTTCGACGTGCGTCCCGTCACGACCGTCCAGCGCCGACGATCGCGAGCAGCGGCGCCGGTCGATCTCGAAGCGGCGAAGAATCGATCGCTTCAGGAAACCAATGCACCCGCGCGAACCGGTCAAGCGGCGCAAGCCTTTGCTGGCGAGCAGCATGCGTTGGTCGCACGTGCTGACACCGGCTTGCCGGCGCGTGTGGTCGCAGACGCCCCGGTTCTTCAAGGGCGGGCCTTTGAAGAGCAGCAGAAACGAGCCGAACGGCTGGCGGGGGATCTGGAACTGGCGCAGAGCGAAGTAGAAAGCCTGCAGGAGAAAGCCGTTCTCGCGAACCGCGAAAGAGCCGCCGCACTCGGAGCGCAGCAGGCTGCGGAAGCCTCGCTGGCAGCAGCCAGGCGCGCGCTTGACGAGGAGCGGCAGAAGGTCGAGCGGTTGGAAGGCGATCTCGCCGCGGCGCATCAATCTCTCGATGCTGTGACGGCAAGGGGAAAACTGGCGGCGGCTGCGCAAGCCGTCGACATCCAGGGCCGGCAAGTTGCCGAGGCCGCTGCAAAGCGAACCGAGCAAGCGCTCGCACTGGAACGCGAAAGAGCAGATGCCCTCGCCCTCGATCTCAGCGCTGCAAATCAGGATCGCGATGCGGCAAAGGAGGAAGTGGCCCGGCTTTCCGCGGCGTTGGAGCAACAACGCGAAAGGGCCGTTGGCCTGGCCCGCAACCTCACCGCGGCGCGCAACAAGATCGACGTCCTGAAAGCTCCCGATGCGCCTCGCGCCCAGCGCGTCGAGCCCGCTCCCAAAGCACGCGACGCTGATGGAGCTGGTCCACGCCTTGCAGGGAAGCGGGCTCGTTCAGTCCGTGCGCCCGACGAGCACGAGATCCGAAAAGTGGCCGCCCGCAAGTCACGGCAACCGGTTCCGGTGGCGACGATTCCGCTTCCCGCCGCGTTGCTGCCGACGCGGGCGCCGTTGCGCTCGGCGTCAGGATTATGGTGATGCGCCGGTATCTGGCTACCGCATTGGCGATCGCAGTTGCGATCGGGCCTGCTTCGGCTGTTGACGTGGGCGTTGGAGGCACGGTCGGCGGTATCGGGGTCGGTGTTGGTGTGGGCGCTGGCTCGGACGGCGCCTCCGTTGGAGTTGGCACCAGCGTCGACGGGCTGGGAGGAGCAGATGTTGGAGGGTCGCTCGGCACAAGCAACGGATCGCTCGGCGCCGACGTTGGGGCGGGCGCCAGCCTCGGCGGCGTAAGCGGCGGCGTTTCGGCTGGCGTCGACGCGGGAGACCAATCAGTTGATGGCCCAGCGGGCACCGCCGGAGCGAGCACTGCTTTGGGGAGTACCACAGGGACGGCGGGTGCCGTTGCCGGCAAGAAGAAGGCTGCCATTGTCGTGCCCAGGGGCGCGCGATACGCAATCGTCCTGCCACACAGCCTTTGGCCCTCCAGAGGTGGTCGCGACACGCTCGGGCAAAGCAAAAAAGGCTATCCCGTACTGCAGCCTCTGGCGCCGCTGAAGGTGATACCCGGCACCCCGCCGGCCGTGGTTCGCGTCTGCCGCCAGGCGATCAAATCGGCTGCGGTGCCGCTTGGTGCCGTGCGCGTGCACGCAGCCAGCGCAGGTCCCTTGCGCCGGCATCGTCTCGGCGCGCTCACCGCACCGATTGAGGTGCGCATAGACTATGCAAGACAAGGTGGCATCGAGGTCCGGCAAGCGCGGGTAGGATGCCGCCTCGACCCGGCGGGCAGGGTCGTCGCGGTGAAATAGGCTTGTTGGATTTGGCGGGTGTGCCAAGTCTCGATGAAACGGACGTCTGGAGCGCCCCTGGTCCTGCCTGGGTCATTGGATGACCTTCGCCACCCGTCCTAGCTCCCGATCACCCGTAGCACCGTCTTCTCCATCACCGGTTCCAGCGATTCCGCGAACGGCGTCGCCAGGTGATGGCGATCGCGGTAGGCGAGCTTGCCGTTGATGAAGACGTGACAGGTGGTGCTGTCGCAGAACTGGCTGGTCAGGTCGACATAGGTGGCGCCGGGCACGCTGCGCACGACATCGCGCTCCGCCGCGGCGATGTCGTCGTTCGCCGCCATGTTCCTAGGCGTATCGCAGACCTCAGGTGCCTGCCCGCGCCACAAGGCCCGTGCCACGCATTTGTCGACATAGTTTCCATTATAGGGCACGTCCCTGATCACCGCGACCTTGATCCCGGCCCGGCTGAATGCCGCGAGCGTCCAGTGCAGGCCGGCCCTCCATTCCTCGTTCCAATCGGCGTGCCTCAGTTCCTCGGGCGATTCCTTCATCACGTTGCCGATCGAGAATTCCGAGATCACCACCATGCGCGGATGCAGCGCGATGATGTCCTTGACCGATTGCTCCCGCCACCGGTCGCATTCGGTGTAGTCGCGCTTCAGCCGCCAGTTCCAGGTCGTGACCCGTGAGGCTCGGCAGGAGGATTTGAGATAGGTGACGACGCGGTAGTTGTTCTTGCTTGCCGCCTCGATCAGCGGCGTCGACCAATGGTCGGCATGCGAGTCGCCGAACAGCACGACCGAACCCTCGGCATCCTTGGCACCGAACACGCAGGGCTTGGGCTTGACGGTCTCGAAATCGAGCACGCAGCCGCCCTTGGCGCGCGCGGTCGAAGGGCGCGCCGCGCTTTCGGCGATGACGCGCTGTTCGGGGTCGAGATCATGCACGGCCAGCCGCGCATTGGCGTAGGCCGCCGCAACGCCGGTGCCGGTCAGGAGGACGGCCGGCACCAGCGCGCGCGCCGCATTGGCCATAAGCCAGCCATTGCGGCGTATAGGGTTCTCGATGACGTGATAGGTGAAGGCCGACAGCACCAGCGTCAGCGCCAGGCAGACAAGGCGCTGCACGGTAGAAAGTTCCGCGGTGAGCATGCCGGCATAGACGATGACCGGCCAGTGCCAGAGATAGAGCGAATAGGAAAGCTTGCCGCCCCACTGCAAGGGCGGCAGCGCGAGCACGGCGCTGGGGCCATTGCTCGCGCCGGCCGCTCCCGCCAGCAGCATGAGGACGGCGCCGGTCACCGGCACCAAAGCCAGCAGACCGGGGAAGGGGGCATCCTCGCTGAAAGAAAGATAGGAGATCGCAATCAGCGCCAGCCCGAGCCAGGCCATGGTGGCGCTCAGGCCGCGGCGCTCGCGCCACAATGTCGCCGGGGCTAGCGTGGCCAGCCCGCCGGCGGCGAACTCCCAGGCCCTGAGCGGCGAGAAATAGAAGGCCCAGGGCTGGGCGACCGTGGTCAGCCAGGCGCAGACAGCAAACGACACCAGACCGGCAAACCCGATCACCAGGATCACCGCCCGCTTGCCGGGCTTCAGCCACGCGGCAAGCACCAGCAGCGCCGGCCAGGCCAGATAGAACTGCTCCTCGACCGACAGCGACCAGAAATGGATGAACGGGTTGTTGGCGGCGTCGGACGCGAAATAGTCGAACGACCAGCGGATCAGCCACAGATTGATCATGTAGGCCGACGCGAACATGGCGCCCTTGGAATAGAGCGACTGCTCCTCCGGCGACAGGATGAAGGCGCCGGCCACCAGCGTCGCGAGGATGACGAACAGCGAAGCCGGCAGCAGCCTGCGCGCGCGCCGGGCGTAGAAGCGCCAGAGGTCGAGCCGCCCGGTCTCGTTGATCTCGGTGACGAGATGACGCGTGATCAGGTAGCCCGAAATGACGAAGAAGATGTCGACACCGGTGAAGCCGCCGGGGAGCGCGGTGAGCCCGAAATGATAAGCGATGACGCCGGCCACTGCCAGCGCGCGCAAGCCCTCGATGTCGGGCCGGAACGATGCCGAGGCCGGGAATTGTGCTGTCAAGACGACGCCTCGTGCTGGTCGTTGGCAGCCCACCCACGGGCGAGACTCGACCCTGAGCGCGGATATCGCAATGCAACATATTTAACGCGGTGCAACATAAGTGGAGATCAGCGTCCTTCTCCCGCTCACGGGGAGAAGGACGCTCTCACCTGGACCTTCGCCAAATCCGACACGCGCGGTCGGCCTGCGCGTTGCCCATGCTTCGCGCATCGTCTATGCACCCTCAGCCAATGCCGGCTGGAACGGAGCCCATCATGACCGACCAAACCATCCTCAAATTCGGCGCCATCGAGCATGCCGAGGCCGGCGACCTGCCGGGCTGGGTCGTCGTCGAGGGCAGGCCGACCATGCAGACCGCCGTGCAGCACACCACCGCCGACGGCAAGGTGATCTCGGGCACCTGGCGCGCCTCGCCAGGCACCTACCATGCCACCTACACCGACTATGAATTCGTGCACATGATCGCCGGCCGCATCATCATCACTCCCGACGGCGGCGCACCTGTGGAGGTCGGGCCGGGCGATGCCTTCGTCGTCGAGGCCGACTTCAAGGGAACCTGGAAGATCATCGAGCCGGTGACCAAGCATTTCGTCGTTCGGGTCGGCTGATGCGGGCGCGTCGCCAGTCATGCGAGAGTGGCGGCGGGTCGGCCAGCGTCGAGCCGGCGCACAGCGCTCTGTACGTTAGGCTGCGCTAAGTAACGTTGTCCGGAAACGTGCGATCTGCTAGCATTTGACCACCGACAAACGGCCCCGAAGTGCCGTGCGTCCGACATCATGCACAACAGATCAACTCGAACCGGAGAACGGCCATGAAACGGCTTCTGACGGTCGCTGCGCTTTTGGCAGCAGCCAGTTTGATTGAGATGCAAGGCGCAGCCGCCGATGACGCTGCGCTGATCAAGAGCGCCGAGTCAGCCGCGCCGGCTGCAGTGGCCAGCGGCGCCGCGGTCTACGCCATGGACGAGAAGGGCAACATGCGTACCCTGCGCGAGGGCAAAGGCGGCTTCTGGTGCATGCCGGACAACCCGGCCTCGCCTGGCCCGGACCCGATGTGCGGCGACGCCAACTCGATGGAATGGGCGATGGCCTGGCTGCAAAAGAAGGATCCGCCCAAGGGCAAGGTCGGCTTCATGTACATGCTGTCCGGCGGCACCGACGGCAGCAACACCGATCCCTATGCGACAGCGCCCACGGAAGGCAACAACTGGGTAGAGACCGGTCCGCATGTGATGATCGTCAACGCCATGGACATGATGGCGGGCTATCCGACGGACGCAAAGCCCGACACGTCCAAGCCCTATGTCATGTGGCCGGGCACACCCTACGCCCATCTCATGATCCCGGTTAAGTAGCTGGAACGAGAGCGCACGGGCGCTCCGTCCTCACAACAATGGCGGGTATCTCCGCCCGCCATCCGAACCGCCAACTGTAGAGGCCGTGAGCGTTGGCATCTCGGCCGCCGCCGCAACTTCGGCGCCGCCTACGGCTATTGCGACAACGCCCTGCAACATAAGCGCAATCTGCGCGTTTGCTAATCCACAGAGAGGCAGTCATCAGGGTGGCCGCGCCGTGCGTTGCACGCCGGCGAAATATCGCTGATCATGCTCCTCGTTGGGCGGAGGCATCAGGTGAATCGGCAAAACGGCACGCGCCCGTCGGGATCCGGGCTGGTTGGTCTTCTGGCTGCGTCGAGGGCGCATCCGCGCACAGCGCTGCCCACGGTCGCGACGGTGGTCACGACAGTGGCGGCGCTCTACTTCGGCCGCGAGGTGTTCCTGCCGATCGCCGTCGCCCTGCTTTTGACCTTCGCCCTGGCGCCCCTGGTCTCCGCGCTGAAGCGCGTTGGCATTCCGCGCCTTCCGGCCGTCATCGCCAGCGTGCTCGGCGCCTTCGCGGCGCTTGCCATGTTCTCCTTTGTCGTCGCCACGCAGGTCAGCGATCTCGCCCAGAACATTCCCGTCTACCAGATCAACATCCTGACCAAGATCCGCGCGCTGAAGGAAACCGGCCTCGGCGGCGGCATCATCGCCAGGCTGAGCGGAGTGATCGAGCGCGTCGGCCAGGAGATCGAGCGCCAGGAGCCGCAACTGCCCTCGGCGACCGAGACGCCCAAACGCGATCCGATCCCGGTCGAGATCGTCGCGCACGAAAAGCCGCTCGAGGTGCTGCAGAACCTGGTAGCGCCGCTGCTCAGCCCGCTCGCCTCGGCCGGCCTGGTCATCGTCGTGGTCATCTTCATGCTGATGGAGCGCGAGGATCTGCGCGACCGCTTCATCCGTCTCGTCGGCTATGGCGACCTGCACCGCACCACGCAGGCGCTGCAGGATGCCGGCAAGCGTGTCGGCCAGTATCTTTTGATGCAGCTGGTGGTCAATATCGTCTACGCCGTGCCGATCACCATCGGGCTCTGGGTGCTGGGCATCCCCAATGCGCTTTTGTGGGGCATGCTGGCGCTGGCGCTGCGCTTCGTGCCCTATATCGGCCCGATCATCGGCGCGCTCTTGCCGCTGTTCCTGGCGCTGGCCGTGGCGCCCGGCTGGGCTCTGCTCTTGTGGACGGCGGCCCTGTTCATCGTCATGGAACTGATAACCGGCAACGTGATCGAACCTTGGCTCTACGGCTCGCGCACCGGGCTGTCGCCGCTCGCCATCATCGTCGCCGCGATCTTCTGGACATGGCTCTGGGGTCCGCTCGGCCTGGTGCTGTCCACCCCGCTCACCGTCTGCCTGGTCGTGCTCGGCCGCCATGTGCCGCAATTCGAATTCCTCGACGTGCTGTTCGGCAACGAGCCGGTGCTGGAGCCGCACGCCCGGCTCTACCAGCGGCTGCTGGCCGGCGATCCGGACGAGGCGACCGACCATGCCGAGGAGTTCCTGGAGGACAAATATCTGTTCGAGTTCTACGACAAGGTCGCGATCCCCGCTTTGCTGCTCGGCGAGCATGACCGCATGCGCGGCGTTCTCGACGACGAGCAGCGGCGGCTGCTGGCCGGCAGCGCCGAGACCCTGGTGGCGAACCTCGACGACAGTGCCCAGCAGGAAGCCGAGGAGGAAGAGGACGAGCCGGAAGCCGCCGCCTCAGGCGATGACAAGGCCGGCGAACGCAAGGCGTCGGAGCGCAAGCCTGGCGAGGACAAGGAGGTCGACGAGGCCGAAGAGGTCAATCTCCCGGATGGAACCGGCATTGCGGTTCTGTGCGCCGGCGGCCGCGGCGAGCTCGATGATGCCGCCGCCGCCATGCTGGCGCAGGTGCTAGAAGTGCAGGGCGCCGAGGCGACGAAGGCGGGCTTCGCCGATCTCGAGCCCGGCGGCGTGCGCCGCCTCGAGCTCGATGCGCTCGACGCGGTCGTCATCGGCTTCCTCGACCGTGATTCCGTCAAGCATGCCCGCTTCCTGGTGCGGCGGCTGAAGCGCCGCCGGCCAAAGCTCAGGGTTGGCATCGTCTTCTGGTCGGAAACCGGCAATGGCGACCGGCAGGCCGCCAGCGCCGAGGCCCGTGACCTCAATGCCGACTTCGTCGCCTATGGCATGGTCGATGCCGTCAACGGCGCGCTGTCCGGCGAACCGCCGGTGGTCCTCAAGCTCGCCGCCAAGCGCCGCCCGCCCCGCCGTCAGCCGGCGCGCAAGAAGGCGTCGGCCGCGGTCGCCGGCTGAGGGCGCGGTTGCCTCGGGTCGGCGAAAGCGAGCCCTCGGGAGTTTGCGTCCGCAGTGGCGCGAGGATCGTTGATCCCCGCGCCACTGCCGCCCCGCCAAGGGCTAGAAATGCAGGTAGATTGCTGGCGGATAGATCGAATTGTAGCCATCCTGGTTGGTCGTCGCCGGCTTGGCGCCGGCAGGCGTGATCCCGCCTGTGGCCGTGTTGTCCAGCGGCGGCCGGGTCGCCTCGACCTTCGCGTCGTCCTTCGCCACCGGGACTTTCTTCTTGGCTTCCGCGGCCTGCGCCAGCGCAAGCACGACGAGCAGCGCTGACAGAACGAGCTTCATGTCGGTTCCTCCCTGCCTGAATGCGGAGGCGTTGGGCGGTCTGCCCGAGCCAATTCCGCTTTTCCTCGTGGCCTTCCCCTAGCGCCGGCGAGCTTAGCGCCAGGCGCCGGACCGGAAAGGGATCGCGTGCGGAACGCCGTGGAATTCTTTGGAATTCCTGGAATATTAGCTTGTGGAAAAGTACAATGGGAGGACGTGCCGGCGCATGCTATGGCTAGCAGCTGGCATGGGAGCACGATCCCGGACCGGGGCCGTGCTCGAAAAGGGGCGAGCCATTCCGGTCGACCGGGATGGAACAGGCCCAGGGACGGCGGCCGCATGGCACAGCATATCGCGCAAAAACTCCGGCTGACCTCGGCCCTGCTCGGCACCGTCACCCGCAAGGAGCTGGCGGCGGCGTTCCGGGCCGTCAATCCGAAGACCGCGTTCGATCTCGGCCGCGCCGACAAATGGCTGCAGGGCCGCGCCCAGCCGCGCGAGTACGCCGTCTATGACGACTGGGCGAAGCTGCTTCGCCTGGAGCAGCCGGGGGCCTGGATCGCCGACAGCGACCTGCCGCAGTTCGCCGCTGCCATCGCCTCCCGCCACGGCGTCGACAGAGCCGAGCTCGAACGCCGCGCCGCCGCACAGTTCGAGGCCACCGCGCATGACGAGAAAAGCGTCGGCCTGGCGCTCGCCGGAACCTATGCATGCTATTCGCGCGCGCTCTCGCCCTACTATCGCGGCCAGCTGATCAGGGGCAACCTGTCGATCGAGCCGGGGCCTGGCGCGCACAGCCTGAGCGCTGCCTATCGCGAATCCTTGCCGACGGGCCAGCTCTTGCTTGGCGGGCCGGTCACGCCGGCAAAGCGCGGCCTCTATGCGCATCTGAAGGAAAGCGGCGGCGATGCCCAGTTCTTCCTCTGCCTGTTCCCGCAGTCGCAGCCGGGCAGCGTGCTCGGCGGTTACATGTGCGGCAGCTCGATCATCGGCCCGGAGCCGCAGCCCTCGATCACCAGGATCCTCATCATCCGCCTGCGCGACCCGGCGCCCGACGCAGCGGCCTGGGGCGGCTACCTCCTGCCGGACCAGTCGATCGCGGAGGATCTGGCCGCGCTCGGCATGTCGATCGATCAGCCCGGGCTCGTCGACCGGCAGCTCGCGCAATTCCTGATCGGCGACAGTGACGTTGCCAACCAGGTCCCGCCGGCCGAGTTCCGTGCCATCCTCGATATCTTCGACCGGCATTGGCTAAGGCATTCGGGATAGGGCTCCTCGCCGGCGGCGGCGGGTGAAGGCCGGTGCCGACCCTGCCAATCCTGGGGGGATGGGGGCCATCGCGTCGCTGCCCGATGAACGATCTCTCCGAACTATAACTTATTTAATAGACCCGGCGGTCCGTCTATTGCCTGGTCGCACAGCAGCACCGGCCTCTACGGTGCTGTAATCGGGGACACCCGATCGGCCCGCGCCCCGGCTAGCCTAGGGGCGCGGGCGCGTATCGGCCGGGCTTTGCGGCTCCTCACACCGACCAGAAATACCGCACCGTGTGGAAGAACACCGGGGCGGCGAAGACCAGGCTGTCGGCGCGGTCCATCATGCCGCCATGGCCCTCGATCAGATGGCCCCAGTCCTTCACGCCCTGGTCGCGCTTGATGGCCGAGGCGACCAGGCCGCCGAGGAAGCCCATCAGGCAGGCGACGAGGGCGACGACGGCGGCCTGCAGCGGCGAGAACGGCGTCAGGAAGGACAAGAGCGCGCCGAGCAGGCTCGACGCCGCAAGCCCGCCGACCAGCCCTTCCCAGGTTTTCGAAGGCGACACCTTCGGCGACAGCAGATGTTTTCCGAACAGCTTGCCGAAGATGTATTGCAGCACGTCGCTGCCCTGCACGGTGATGATCAGGAAGGCGATGAGCAGCAGGTTGCGGCCCTCGAAGCCGGGCACGTTCAGCGTCAGCAGCGCCGGCACGTGGCTGACGAAGTAGACCGAGATCATGATCGCCCATTGCTGCGCCGAGACGCGCTCCAGGAAGCGCTCGGTGTCGCCGTTGAGCGCGGTGATGGCCGGCATCAGCAGGAAGCAGTAGACAGGGATGAAGATGGTGAAGAGCCCGTACCAGGCCGTCCACACCAGCCAGTACTGGAACGGAATGATGATGGCGAACATGCCGAGCAGCACCCAGTGGTCGCTGCGCCGGCTGTGCGTCAGCGTCACGAATTCGCGCAGTGCCGCGAACGAGATCAGCGCGAACAGGATGGTCATGCCGGCATGGCCGAAGAAGAAGGCGACCGTGATCGCCACCACCATCACCCACCAGGCGTTGATGCGCTGGGTGAGGTTGGTGAGCGTCGGCGACAGCGGCTTCGGCGCCCGCCACGACAATATGCCGGCGGTGACGCTGGCCGTCGACAGCACGGCGACCAGGCCGGCGATCAGGATCATGGTTTCATGTATCGGCGGCAGCGGCATTATTTCGGGCCTCCGGCCCTGTCTTTTTGTTTGACCATAGTCTTTTCCAAAAACCGGGAGCCACTTTTTGGGATCATGGTCTAGTCGTCCCGGTCCGGACGGGGGTCGAGGGCCAGCAGCGTCTGGCGGGCGCGTTCGAGGAAGGCGCGGCGCTCTTCGCCGGGCGCGATGGTGACAGCCGGGCCGAAGACGACGCGGCACAAAAGCGGCACCGGCAGGAACTGGCCCTTGGGCAGAACCCGAGACATGTTCTCGATCCAGCACGGGATGAGCTCGACTTCCGGCCGCGCCATCGAGAGATTGTAGAGGCCGGAGCGGAACGGCAGCAGCGGCTCGTCGGTGGTGTTGCGGGTGCCCTCGGGGAACAGGATCAGCGAATGACCCTGGTCAAGCACCGACAGCATGATGTTGATCGGGTTCTCGGCCTCGTCGGTCCACTGGCGATGGATCAATACGGAGGACAGCATGTCCTCGGCGATGTAGCGGCGCAGCCGCGACTTGCCCCAATATTCGGCCGCGGCAACCGCATGGGTGCGGGCGCGCACCTTCTCGCTGAGGCAGGCCGAGAGCAGGATGAAGTCGCCATGGCTGGCATGGTTGGCGAAATAGATGCGCTGCCGCTCCGACGGCTGGCTGCCGTTCCAGATCGGCCTGACCCCAGTCACCACCCAGGCCATCGCCGACAGGCCGACCGAGGTGATGGTCTGCAGGAGGGTGAAGGTGTTGGCGCGGATGTGGAGTTTTGTCATCGAAGTCTCAAAGCAATGCCGCCATCAGTGACGCTGCCGCGAACACCGCAAAGGCTATGCGCTGTTTTGTCAGCAGCCGGCGCGTGCCCGCTATGCGCTGGTCGAGCGATCGCGTCTGGGCCGGCGTCGGCTTCAGCCGCATGCGGGCGAGCAAATCGTCGACCGCGCCGCCGCCCGAAACCTCGCTGTCATGGCTCGCCATCAGCCGGAACAACAGCGCATCGAACAGGATAAGCGCGATGAAGGCGAGGGTAGCTAGAGCCGCCGCCGCAGCCACCAGCCACGCCGCCGCCGATAGCGGTGTCACCTGCGGCGCGGCCGCCAGCCCGATCACCGGCGCGGCGAGCAGGCAAGCAGCGACCGCCAGCAGTGGCCATGCCGCCTGCAGTATAAGTCCGGCGGCGAACGCGCCGGCTTTGTCCTGATAGGGGTTGCTGCTCATGCAGCTTCCCCGGCCTGAATGTGCACCGGTCGGCCGGAGGCGGCGAGCAGTTTGCGCGCCTGCGCTGCAGTGTGCGAGCGGCCGGTGCCGACCAGCCATGCGGCGGCGACGGTAGCGCTGCGTTGGAAGCCGAGCGCGCAGCAGATCAGCACCGTGCCCTGCCGGCGCGCCGCCTCGATCGCCTGCACCGCTTCGGAGAGTTCCTTCTCGGCTGGCGGCATCAGGTCGAGTACGGCAAGGCTGATCCATCGGCATGACGCGCGAGCCGGCCGCTCCAACTCGGCGGCAAGGTCGACCACCGTGCCGAAGCCATTAGCTTCGGCCGTCGTCGGGAAGCGGCCGAGGAAGACGCCGTCGGCGACCGGCACGCGGGGCGGCAGCGTGCGCGTCCAGGCCCAGAGATTGATTTTCGCGCCGACACGGTAGGGCCAGAGCAGCAGGCGGCTGGCGAGCGGCACACTGCCGTCGGCCGATTTCTGGAACACTTTCACCCCGGCCCCGGCATAGGCAAAGGCGACGATGGCAAGCGCCAGCGCCGGCCACAGCAGCACGAGGGCTATCGGCGACACAAGTGCGCCGCCGGCCGCGCTGGCGAGCAGCAGCGCCGCCCCCAGCCCATAGAAGAGCGCCAGCCGCCGCGCTCTCCTGTCGGCGGTCAGCCGGAAGCCGGCGAACGGCAGCTCGCCCTCGCGCGGGAAGAGCCACACAGCGAACAGGCCGAGAAGCGCGCCGGTCGGAATGTCGATGAAGTGGTGCTGCCATGTCGTCAACACCGAGGCTCCGATCAGCAAGCACCAGACATGCCAGATAATTCCCGCGATTCCGGTCAGCCTGTGCCGCCAGTGATCCCAGATTATCACCAGCAGCGCTATGTGCAGCGACGGCGCCTGGTTGAACGGTTTGTCGAAACCGCCGAGCACCGCGAACAGGAATCCCGGCAGGCCCGATGTCTCCGGCCGCACGAAGGTGGCCTTGAGCGGGAACAGGATGAAGCAGATCACCGCGACGGCCTGCGCCGTCAGATAGCGGCCGGCAAGGCGGTCGACGCCGCGCTTGCTGTCGTTGAGGAGCAGCGACAGTCCGTAGAACAGGTTGATCGACCAGTAGGGCACGATCGTCCAGGCCATGAACGGAATGTCGCGTTCCCAGCCAAAGACGATGCTGCCGACGTCGTCGCGGCGCGACGCCAGCCAGTTGGCGAAGCCGTAGGTCGAGTAGAACAGCGGCGCGAGCAGCGCCAGCCAGAGCGCCGCGCGCAGCAGGATGGCGCCGAATTTATCCTTCGGCCGCTCGGTCGCGATGGGGACTGGGGCAGGGTCGGCGGCGGGCACGGCTTCCTCAGACGCGCCGGGCGACCGAGACGGTGAAGATGCCCCACTGGTCGATGCGCTGGTCGATCTTCTCGAAGCCGGCGGCCTTCACCAGCTGGTCCATCTCTCTTTGCGTGCGCCGCCGCATCACCCAGGCCTGGCCGCCGCGATGCGAGGTCAGGCTGCGCGCGATCATCTCCAGCTGCGGGTGCCAGGGTTGGTTGGTGTAGATCAGCAGCGCGCCGGGCTGCATGGCGCCGGCCAATCCGCCGAGCGAGCGGGAAATCAGTGCATTGTCCGCGAACAGCTCATAGAGCCCGGAGACGATGGCGAGGTCCGGCGCCGGCTTCAGCCCGGCCAGCATTCCGGTATCGAAGGCGTCGGCCTGGCGGAACGTGACGCTGGTCGGCAGGTTCCGCTCGGCGATCAGCCTGGTGCCGAGCCCGACATTCAGCTGGGAATAGTCCTGCAGCCTGACACTTGCCGGGGGCACGGCGCATTTGGCGACGGCATCGAGCACGTAGCGACCATGGCCGGCGGCGATGTCGAGGATGTGCACGGGCCGGCCGGCAGCATTCAGCTGCTCCGTGGCGCTGGCGATCAGCTCTTCCAGATGAAGCTTGCGCTGGCGGATGCCGCGCCAGCCGATGGCATCGAGGAAGGTGCGGTCGACCATGCGGCCGACATGGCTGACGCCGCGCGCCTCGTTTTCATAGACATAGTCGAGCGTGGAGCCGGAATCGAAGCCGGTGGCAATCCCGGTCTTGAGCCCGGTCGAGAACCAGGAGCCCATGCGGATGAAGGCGCGGCTCATCGCCCAGTAGAGGCCCCTGGGCGACAACAGCGGCAGCGGCGAGGCAAGCTTGTCGGCCTCGTCGCGCGTGTAGCCGGCGCGGTCGGCGACAGTCAGATCGGCGGGCTTCTCGGGCGTCGTGTACTGTTTCTCGAGGAATGGCCGGATCAGGTCGAGTGCGTATTTGCGCTCGCGTTCGCCGAGCGTGTCGTGGAAGAACCCGGGCAGCACGTGCCGCTCCTTGGCCGGGCTCGCCAGATTGACGAAGAATTCGTGCTGCGGGCCGTGCCGCACCACCCAGTCGGCGCCCGAGATCAGCAGCTGTGTCGGCACGGTGATCGCGCGCGCGTCCGCAACGATGCGGGCGGCATGCGCGTAGAGCTCGACCAGTATGTTGGAGGCGATCGGGCGGGTGATCAGCGGATCGGCGTCGAAGGAGGCGATGCGCTCCGGATCATGGGTGAGGAATTTCGCCTTGACGTAGGAATTGACGAAGAAGCGGCCTTTGAGCTTCTGCCAGAGCGCGATGCCCTCCTTGGCGAAGGGCACGTAGAGCTTGACCGAGAAGGCCGGCGAGGCGAGCACCAGCGCGCGGATGTCGGGCGCGTAGTCATGCACCCAGGCAGCGGCGAGCACCGCCCCGAAGGACTGCGCGATGAGTGCCAGATCGCGCTGGCCGAAACCGTCACGCGCGATCTCGCGCACGAAGCAGTCGATGTCGCGCACAAGGGCGGCGAAGGACGGCGCGTAGCCGCGCTCGCCTGCCGAGCGCCCGTTGCCGCGCGCGTCCCAGGCATAGAAGGCGTAGCCCGGCATGGCGAGCTCGTCGACCAGATGCGCCATGCGGCCGCCATGCTCGTGGCCGCGATGGAAGAGAAGGACGGCGCCCTTGGGCTTGTCACCCACCGCCGGCCAGTAGCGATAGAAGATCTCGGTGCCGTCATGGGTCCTGAAGGTCCGCTCCTCGACCACCCGTTCGACGCTCGTGGGTGCTGCCGCGGCGATATTCTGCTGATGGATCATGGTGTTGCCCCCGAGGTCGGTCAATGCTCGACTGCTCCTCTAAGGCCGCTGCGTATCCGGTTGATGGCGGTCGCCAGCGACAGTGTTGCGAACGCCGGAAACATGAAAGGCGTGAGCGCCGCCGGCCACAGGCCGAAGGCGACGAGGAAACCGATGACCCCGAGCGCCAGCGCCCGGTCGCTCTTGCCGAAAGGCCCGGCATAGTCGCGCGCCGCCCCCGCGGCGATGCCGAGCACACCAGTGAATTCGACGATGACCGCCACGATCCCGAAGGCGATCACGCCCGAAGCCGGGAAGAGGGCGGCGAAGGCGAGGATCAGCGCCAGGTCAGAGACGACGTCGCAGAGTTCGTTGAGATACATGCCGAGTTTTGATGCTTGCCCATGCTCCCGTGCCAGCATGCCGTCGATGGCATTGAGCGCCATGCGCGCGAACAGCACCAGCGGCATCAGCAGGAACACGACGGGATGGGCGGCGAAGACGGCCGTCACCACCCCGGTCGCGACCGAAATGCCGGCGGCGAGAAGCGTGATCTGGTTGGCGGTGACGCCGGCTCCGGCGAGCCGGTCGGCCAGCGGCCGCAACCTCGCCTGGAAGGCCGGCTTCAACGCGTAAAGCGTTGGCATATGCGATCCCCCAACCGCGTCATAACCCCACGCATGACCCCCATGCGCCAAACACCCTGCCACGCCTCCGGCTGGAGACGCTGCACGCAATGAGGATGGTCAATCGGCGGCCAAGACGCAAGGGCGGAGTGCGCGCGCTTGCGACGCGGTTAAAATCTGCGTTTTGGAAGACCGGCCAGGAGCGGGCGGTACACCATGCGTGTACCAGCCCGTCCGGCGCCCCCGCCAAGCTGTTGAAACCCCGTCCGTCCCCAACAGCCCCCGGTTATGGCGTGACCAGTGGCTTCGGCATATCCAGCGGCGGCGTCGCCTGTCAACGCCGCCAGCCGGGCGCCCGAACGCCGGTTTTTGACCCTGGCGGACCGTTGCCGCAGACCCGCGCGATCGCGTCCTTGCTGTCCTTGAAGGCCAGCAAAAGCCGGTTTTTCGGGCTTTTCGACCGCCCCTGTTGCCGATGCGGCAGCCCCCGCCTATGCGCTTGAATCGGCTTGCCTTTCGCCGGCTGGACTTTTTCCGCCCAGCATTATCAACCTGACTTTTTTTGGGTGTATTTGGGCGGGCGGCGATTTTGCCGGTTCGCCTGTGTGAATTGCGTCATGGCGCGCCAGGGCAAGACGATGCACAGCAACGCAACCGAAGCCCGGGGGCGCGATGGCCGGGCGGCTTGCATCG
Organism: Mesorhizobium sp. M4B.F.Ca.ET.214.01.1.1; assembly: GCF_004791545.1. NCBI lineage: Bacteria > Pseudomonadati > Pseudomonadota > Alphaproteobacteria > Hyphomicrobiales > Phyllobacteriaceae > Mesorhizobium > Mesorhizobium sp. M4B.F.Ca.ET.214.01.1.1. Next base: position 77,928 of record NZ_SRUX01000002.1, on the reverse strand, counting down.
CTTGCCGCCTCGCCTTGGGTATTGCGTATCGCCGCCGTCGCGCTTCGGCCGCCATGCAGCTTCCGTCCCGCCAATCTCAGCCGAATTTCAGCCTGCCATCACGACGGCCGGGCGGGTGCCGTGCAGACTGGGTCGAAGAGGAAAGGGTGCAACATGGCGCAGGCGCAAGGCACGGCACATTGGGACGAGAACCATTCTCGCGGCTTTTTGGACAACGGGCGTTATTTCGTGCCGGAACGCGAACGCCAGATCGGGATCATCGCGGACCTCATTCCGCAACCCGCACCGGGCAACCTGCTGGTCGAGCTGTGCCCAGGCGAGGGGCTGCTCAGCCGCGCGCTGCTGGAGCGCTTTCCCGACTGCCATGTTCTGGCGCTCGATGGCTCGGCGCAAATGCTGGAGCAGACGCGGGCCACCTGCCGCGACCAAGCTGGGCGCCTGACCACCGCCGCGTTCGAGCTGGCGCAGCGCGACTGGCGGCGCTTTGCCGAGCCCCCGCATGCGGTCGTCTCCTCGCTCGCAATCCATCATCTCGACGGCCGGCAGAAGCAGGAGCTGTTTGCCGATCTGGCGGCGGCGCTCAAGCCCGGCGGCGTGCTGGTGGTGGCCGACATCGTGCGCCCGCCAACCGCAAGCGGGCTCGACATCGCCGCACGGCAATGGGACGAGGCGGTGCGCACGCGGGCGCTGGCGATCGACGGCGATCTCGCCGCCTTCGCCGAATTCAATCGCCTGGGCTGGAACTATTTCCGTAACCCGGACGGCGAGCCGATCGACAAACCGTCCTCGCTGGCCGAGCAGCTTTCCTGGCTTGCGCAAGCGGGCTTCACCGAAGTCGACTGCGCCTGGCTCTTCGCCGGCCACGCCATCTTCAGTGGGCGAAAGCCTTGATGTCGGGGGACAGGCATGATGTCTTCGAGCATGCGAGGGCTTTGATCGATCGCTAGCCGTCGCGCGGATCGAATTGGTTGACGTCTCCTCGAGGGGCGACATGACGACGTTCGAATTCTCCGGCCACAGGCTCGATCTGCACAGGGGCAGGCTGCAGAGGGGCGGGCTCGACGTCGACCTGCGCGCCAAGTCGCTTTCGCTGCTTACCTGCCTGCTGGAAAATGCCGGCCGCGTCATCGGCAAGGACGAGCTGGTCAATGCGGTCTGGCCGAACGTCGCCGTTTCCGACGATTCGCTCACCCAATGCATGAAGGACATCCGCAAGGCGCTCGGCGCCGAGGCCGATGGCTTGATCCGCACCGTGCTGCGGCGCGGCTATGTGATCGACGAAGAGCGCGTGCGCCGCCTCGAGGATCGGGTCGCCACCGCGACCGGGGAGGGGACCGCCGACGACAGGCCGTCGATCGCGGTGCTGCCCTTCGAGAACCTCAGCGGCGACCCGGCGCAAGACTATTTTGCCGACGGCATGGTCGACGAGATCACCACGGCGCTGTCGCGCATGCGCTGGCTGTTCGTCATCGCCCGCAATTCGAGCTTCGCCTACAAGGGCGAGGCCGACGGCGTGAAACGGGCCGGAGCCGAACTCGGCGTGCGCTACGTCCTGACTGGCAGCGTCCGCAAGGCCGGCGATCATATCCGCCTCACCGGACAACTCATCGACTCCGGTTCCGGCAAGACGATCTGGGCCGACCGCTACGACGGCACCATGGCCGATGTGTTCGACCTGCAGGACCGGCTTGCGGAGAGTGTCGTCGGCGCCATCCAGCCCTCCATCCTGTCGGCCGAGATCGAGCGTTCGCGGCGCAAGCGGCCGGAAAGCCTCGCCGCCTACGACTACGTGTTGCGCGCCTTTCCGCTCACCTGGTCGCTCGAGCGCGCGCAGAACGAGGGGGCCGGCACGCTGCTTGAACGTGCGATCGCGATCGAGCCGGACTATCCGCTGGCGCTTTCGCTGCTTGCCTGGTGCCATCTGCAGCGCGCCGGCTACCGCTGGACCGAAACGCCCGCCGCTTCTCGGGAAGAGGGCCTGCGCCTGGCGCAGAAGGGGGCGGCGCTCTCCGGCGACGATCCGATGGTCCTTGCCGTGCTCGGGGCGGCGCATTCCTTTGCCCGCGACTACGATGTCGCCGACATGCATCTGGCGCGGGCGCGTGCGCTCGATCCGAATTCCGCCTGGGCCTGGCTGCGCAGCGCCTGGCTGGACGTCTATCGCGAACGGCCCGAGGCGGCGATCGAAAAGTTCGAGCATTTCGAACGGCTGAGCCCGCGCGACCCGATGGGTTACATGGCCGAGATCGGCATCGGCGCCGCGCATTTCGTCGCCGCGCGCTATGACGAGGCGGTGGCGCTGACGCAGCGCGGCCTTAGCCAGCAGCCGGGCACCTGGTGGGGACTGCGCCTGCTGGTCACCGCGCTGGTTCATGCCGGTCGCAAGGACGAGGCACGGCACGCTTGCCGCAGGCTCATGGAAACCTGCCCGGGCCTCACCATTGCCAGGGTTGGCGACGCTTCGCCCTTCGACGCGGGCACGACTGAACGCATCGCCGCCGGCCTGCGCGAGGCCGGCCTGCCAGAGTGATCGGATCGCCGGCGCCCGGCCCTAAAGCATCGCGCTCAGAATTCGCGGCGTTGGCGGCGGTCCTCCACGACCTTCGCAAGCACCTCGGTCGGGTCGCGGTCGACCGGCAGTGTCAGCGCGTTCTCGACGTCGAAGGCTGTGAGGCCGATATCGCGGCGTTCGCATTCGCTCATGGCGGCGAGCACTGCCAGCTCGCCGCGCGTCTTCCAGAAACGCGGCAGCCACAACAGCGCCGATGTCGCGGCGCAAGCGAGCCGGTAGAGCCGGGAAGGGGAGGCCTGGCGCCGGTTGTCGGCGGTGGCGCCGATGAAGAAGGAAACGATCGTGGTCATGGCCTTGATCTCCGTCTCGAACTGTCACTGTGACAGCAAGGCCGAGGATAGTTGGCGCCAGACTGGAGATCGTGATGCCCCGGCGAAACTTCAGGGAAATTGCGACGAAAACCGCAAGTCGGTTCGGGGTGCGGCGAGCGTCGATCGGTTGCGTCCGCGCTCCTTGGCGCAATCCCCCCTCACGGGCCTCGACGGGGAGATGGCAGCTTCGCTGCCGCGCGGCCTGAGGCTTGTTCTCGGCCTCTCGCCGCCTTCAGTCCGCGTCCCCGGAAGCCTTGCCGCATTCGGCCAGCACCTTGCCGATCGCCGCGCTCGATCCGTTAAGCGAAAAACTGTTCTCGCCATATTTGTCGGACGTGACAATGACCTCGCCCTTGCCGCGCAGCAATGCGAGCAGCGGGTCGGCGCTGCCGAATTGCGCTGTGAAGTAATTGTACATCGCCTCGAGCACGAGCGTCTTCGTCACCGTCTTGCCGCCGGCCTTGAACGCGAACGAGGCCTTTATGCCGGGCTCGAGCTGCGGACCGGCCTCGCCGAGATCGTAGCTCAGCGTCGGCTTGCCGAAACAGGTCAGCATCAGATGCGCGCCGCCATTCGGCCCGCCGCACACCGAGGCCGTCAGCACGCTGCCGCCTTCGTCCTCCTCCATCTTCGCGCTCCAGCCGCAGGATGCGGCATTGGCCGGCTGCGTGGCTTGCAGTGCGCCCAAGACGATGAATGCCGCCAATACGCTTCGCATGATTTCCCCCCATCGAGACACTCGTAGCGGCAGGATCATACAGGGCAATTGATGGAGTGGCAGCACCGAGATTGGCTAAGGGCAGTGACAGCCGATCTCCCCCGCCACATGCCCTCATTGGACTTCACCAAGATACAACCCATATCTTCACCATGGAGCTTTGAGCGTGATCTTCGCGCGGGTGGCCCTTCTTGCCGCTGCTCTTTTGGCCGCGGCTGTCGTTTCTCCCTTCTCCTCGACCGGGAGCGGGAAGGTGGCGCTGAGCGTCGCCATAGACGGCGCCATCGGGCCGGCCAGCACCAGGCAGCTCGAGGAGGCGCTCGACACCGCCGCCAAGCGCGACGCAGCGGTCCTCATCCTGCAACTGAACACGCCGGGGGGGCTGGTCACCTCGATGCGCGAGATGATCGCCGACATCCTGGCCTCGCCGGTGCCGGTCATCGGCTATGTCGCGCCGGCCGGCGGCCACGCGGCCAGCGCCGGCACCTACATCCTCTACGCCACCCATGTCGCGGCGATGGCGCCCGGCACCAATCTCGGCGCAGCGACGCCGGTCGAACTCGGCGGGCTGCCGTCGCTTCCGGGCGGCGAGAAGGACAAGGACCAGAAGGACGCCACCGGGCGACCTCCGGGCGACGCGATGATGGCCAAGGTGACCAATGACGCGGTTGCGCTGATCCGCTCGCTGGCCGAACTGCGCGGCCGCAATGGCGACTGGGGCGAGAAGGCGGTGCGCGAGGCGGCGAGCCTTTCGGCCAGCGCCGCGCTGCAGGAACATGTCATCGACTTCATCGCCCGCGACACCGCCGAGCTGTTAAAGCTTGCCGATGGGCGCACCGTCGACGTGGCCGGTAAAAAGCAGGTGCTGGCGACCGACGGCCTGCCGGTCGAGACGTTGGAGCCGGGCTGGTTCATCCGGCTGCTCGCCGTCATCACCGATCCGAACGTCGCCGTGATCCTGATGCTGGTCGGCGTCTATGGCATCATCTTCGAGTTCACCAGCCCGGGCGCGGTAGCCCCCGGCGTCATCGGCACCATCTGCCTGGTGCTCGGCCTCTATGCGCTCAACCTGTTGCCGATCAACTATGCGGGCCTGGCGCTGATGCTGCTCGGCATCGCGTTCCTTGCCATCGAGGCGTTCAATCCCACCGTGGTGCTCGGGCTGGGCGGCGTCGCCGCCTTCCTGCTGGGCTCCGCCCTGCTGCTCAAGGTCGAGGGTCCGGGCTTTGCCATGTCGTGGGCCGTCATCGGCCCCGCTGCCGCGCTGACGCTGGGGTTGGCGCTGCTCACCGGAACCTATGTCTGGGCGGCGCGCAAAAGTCCGCCGCGCGTCGGCGGCGAGGCCATGCGCGGCCTGCCCGTCGAGATCCTCGACTGGCAGGGCGGCGAGGGCCATGTGTTGGCCTTAGGCGAGCGCTGGCGGGCGAGGGCCGACGAGCCCGTCGCGCCCGGCGACAGCGTCGAGGTGACTGATGTCGGCGACCTCGTGCTGACGGTGCGCCGCCGCGACGCGAACAACAACGGAGCAATAAGATGATGGTCGGTTACGTGGCCTATCTGGTCGTTGCGGTGGCCGTGATCATGTTCCTTGCGGCCGCCATCCGCATCCTGAGGGAATATGAGCGCGGCGTGGTCTTTACGCTCGGCCGCTTCACGGCGGTCAAGGGTCCCGGCCTCATCATCCTCGTCCCCTTCATCCAGCAAATGGTGCGGGTAGACCTGCGCGTTGTGGTGCAGGACGTGCCGCCGCAGGACGTGATCTCGCGCGACAATGTCTCGGTGAAGGTCAACGCCGTGCTCTATTTCCGCATCGTCGACGCCGAGCGGGCGATCATCCAGGTCGAGGATTTCATGGCCGCCACCAACCAGTTGGCGCAGACCACGCTGCGCTCGGTGCTCGGCAAGCACGAACTCGACGAGATGCTGGCCGAGCGCGACAAGCTTAACAACGACATCCAGGAGATCCTCGACCAGCGCACCGATGCCTGGGGCATCAAGGTCTCCAATGTCGAGATCAAGCATGTCGATTTGAACGAGAGCATGGTCCGCGCCATCGCCAAGCAAGCCGAAGCCGAACGCCTGCGCCGCGCCAAGGTGATCAACGCCGACGGCGAGCAGCAGGCGGCGGCGAAACTGGTCGAAGCCGGCCGCATGCTGGCGGCCGAGCCGCAAGCCATGCAGCTGCGCTATTTCGAGGCCCTGCACGACATCGCCGGCGAGCGCTCGTCGACGGTGGTCTTCCCGCTGCCGGTTGATCTGCTCGGGCAATTTTTGAAGGGGCAGGGGAAGTGAGGGGGGCCGTGCCGGCCGATGTCCGGATCTATCTCGCGCTCGATGGCGTGTAGCCGAAGCGGCGGCGGAAACAGCGATTGAAGTAGGACACATCGCTGAAGCCATTTATCAGCGCGATTTCGCTGACGCGCATGGCGTCGTTGTGCCGTTGCGAGAGCATCTTGTGCGCTCTCTGCAGGCGTAGTTCGAGAACACGCTCGGAGAAGCTGATGCCTGTTTCCTGGAGCAGATCCTGGACATAGCGCGCCGACAGGCCGAGCTCTTTTGCGATACCTTGCGCGGAGATTTCCGGATCGGTGAAGCCACCGCGAATTTTAGTCAGAATCGCTTGCGTCCGTACCGCACGTAGACCTCGCGCGTCCGCGTTGTCGTGCGCCGTCACCGGTGTGGCAATGGAAGCGGTGGCGGCGATCAGGTCGGCAATATGATCGGCCACGAACTGCATGGTCAGTTGAGACTCGGCTTCTTTCTCATCGGCCAGAACGCCGACATAGGCACGAAGAAGGGCGTTGATCATCATGGAGCTCGACACGACGGTCATCAGGCGATCCTCAAACCCTGCATATCGCTGACGCACGCGTTCGCGATCGGTCTGCACGGCGATCAGGCCGCATTGCCCGTCGCTCACTCGGATGATTGAGGGAGCGCTCTGCTCGACAAGAACGGACGCGCCTGGACTCAGATCGACGCTCCTTCCCGCCTGGTCGACGCTGGGCGGGGAGTGTCCGGCATTGAGAAGCAACACGACATTGTTGGTGCTCTGAGCAGCAATGTCTTCAGTGGTTCTCGATATCGATTTGACAGTGCCGTGGATCGTGCCCACCGAAACGTCGCTAGCTCGAACAATCCTGAGCTCCCCTTCGAACGATCTGCCGATGGCCGGATCGGCACGCAGACGGGCGTAACCGGATGTCAGCGATGAGATCCATTGCTCCTTCTGGATTTGTTCGCCGCCGATCAGGTCGCTGGAATTGTAGGTAATCCTGTGCAATCCCTCATAGGCGCCAAGATGCTCCGGCAAACCAGCCGATGAAAACACCGTCTTTCGTGACAAAGGAAGCGCCCCCGCTAAACCCGCAGTCTCAAAAAATCGAACGCGACGCTTTCCAATCCAGGAATAACCAGCAACATTGATGGCTTGGCGTTCAGCCGACTGAACCCCTTAATCGAGCCCAATTACGCTTGGCGTCACCCGAAAGTATGACGCCAGCAAAATCCTCCAGGCGGATCGGCGTCCTTGCGCCGAGCCGCCGTCAAAATGTTGCTGGTTTCATTCTTTGCCCGCCGTCCATCATGGCGGGCATGCTGGGGTGCAGGAGAAACGGTGGAAAGGCTGAGCAGCGAAATTCTGGGTTCGATTGTCGGCGATATCTACGATTGCGTGCTGAATCCGGACGGCTGGACCGGGGTCATGATCCGGATCACCGAAACCATGGATGCGGCGTACAGCACCATCGCGCTTGCCAGCACTGCCGACAATCACGGTCGCTTCGCCGCTCGGTCGCCCTGGGATCCCGAGCGGATGCGCGTGCTGCAGGAGGATTATGACTTTGACGCAATTCCAGGGCTGAAGGCGGCGGTCGTCGGCGATATCGACACGCCCGTCGCGACGCTATCGCATATCAGCGAAGCCGAACTCCAGCAGACGCCGTTTTATCAGAATTGGGCCAAGCCGCAGGGATTGCGCGAAGGCTGCATCATCAAATTCGTTCACACACCGGACCGGATCGGCCTCATGGGTTGCACCACGCGGGCCGGCAGGGGGATCATATCCGTCGAGGAGCAGCGTTTCATGGCCTTGCTGTCGCCGCATCTGCGCCGTGCGTCCCTGATTGGCGACCTGCTCGATCAGGCCCGCGTGACTGCCAGTCTCTATCGTCAGGCGCTCGACCATCTGGCCGTGCCTGTCGTGCTTACTGGCGCCAGTGGGGCAATCCTGCATGCCAATGAGGCTGCCCAGCAGATGCTTTCGGTGGAAGGTCCCATTCGTTCGAGGAATGGCCTCCTGCAGGCGCAGAATCCGGCGGTGGCTCTTGCCCTGCAGGAAGCGATCGCCAGTGCCGCGCGCGCGGATGCCTCGCTTGGTTCGCGCGGCATCGGCCTGCCCATTTCGGCGCCGGGACAGCCGCCCGCCGTTGCTTATGTGTTGCCGTTGACCGAAGGCACCGCGCGCGCGGCTTTCCGGCCCGCCTGTGCCGCCGTCTTCGTGTCGACGACGACGTCCGCCTCGCCATTGCCGGAAGCCGTTCTCACCACGCTGTTCGACCTGACGCCAGCGGAGGCGCGGGTCCTGCTCAGGATCGGCAGCGGTTTGTCCGCCCCCAGGAGCGCGGTTGCGCTCGGCATCGGCGAGAATACCCTGAAGACCCACCTCAACCGGATCTTTGCCAAGACCGGCACGCGGCGCCAGGCCGATCTCGTCAAACTCATTTCGGACATGGGCGCCCCTCTCGCAGGTCCCGAATCGACGTAGCCGGCCGGCTGCGGCTGATCTGCCACACTGGTTCGGAAAGTGACGGGGTGCGTTCCAGGACAATTCCAGTGCGGCCCAGCCCAAGACGCGCGCCGCCCGACAATGCAACACCGGGACGTCGACAACAGCTGAATCCCCGCGAAGCATTTCGGCGGCGGGGAACGTAGCATTTCTGGGGCATCAGACTGACAATGAAAACCATTCTTCTCGCGGCAGCCTTCATCCTCGCGCCTGTCGGCATGGCATGCGCGGCGGACATCAATGAAACCTCGCCCGTTGCCGCCGCCTACGACTGGTCCGGCCTCTATGCCGGCGTCGACGTCGGTTATGCAGCCGGAAAATCCAATCTCTTCATTGCCGGCGCTGGCCTTGGGGGCACCGACGTCAACGCGCCCCTCGATCCGACCGGCTTTGTTGGCGGCGTCCATATCGGCGTCAACCAGGAAATGGCGAACCGCTTCGTGCTCGGCGCCGAGGCCGACCTCGCATACAGCAATGTAGATAGGGTGAGCACCTTCGCAGGCGCCGGCGCGCTGCTCAACACCGAACTCAAGTGGTCGGGTTCGGCGCGGCTGCGGGCTGGCTATGCTTTCGATCGGACCTTGCCCTACATCACTGCCGGCGTGGCCGCCGCCAAGTATGAAGTGAGCGTGATCACCAACGGCCCCGGCGGTACAATACCAGTCCACGACGAAACCCATCTTGGCTGGACGGTTGGAGCTGGCGTTGACCACGCCTTCACTGACAAGTGGATCGCCAGCGTCGAATATCGCTACGCCGACTTCGGTAAAAAGGATCTCTCGGTGCCGCTTTTTGGTCCTGGCACGGTTTCGAACGTCGATCTCAAGACGCACAATTTACGGGTCGGCCTCAGCTACAAGTTCTGATCTGCAGAACCGAACGGAGCCCCTCTGCGGCCTTTCCGAAACGGAGGGCGCAACATTATGAGGCAGCAGACACGATGAAACCGATTCTTCTCGCGACAGCCTTCATCCTCGCGCCTGCCGGCCTGGCATCAGCGGCGGACACCAATGAGGGGCAGGCTGCCTACGACTGGTCTGGCTCCTATGCCGGCGTCGACGTCGGTTACGCAGTCGGAAGCTCTGACCACCTGGTTACCAGCGGCGGCGGCGATCTCAACAGTCCTATCGATCCGAACGGCTTCATAGGGGGCATCCATATCGGCCTCAATCGTGAAATGGCCAGCCGCTTCGTACTCGGCGCCGAAGCCGACCTGATGTACACTGCCGTGGATGGACAGACGGCCTTCGGCAGCGGCGGTGGCGCCTTGGTCAAGGGCGAGGTCAAATGGTCAGGCTCTGCGCGGCTGCGGGCTGGTTACGCCTACGACCGGACCTTGCCCTACATCACTGCCGGCGTGGCCGCGGCCAGGTATCAAGTGCTCGTGACCACCGGCGGCTTCGGCGGTGACCAGCCATATCGTGAAGAGACGCATGTTGGCTGGACGGTTGGAGGCGGCGTTGAGCACGCCCTCTCCGACAGGTGGATCGCTCGGGTCGAATATCGCTACTCCGACTTCGGCAGCAAGGCTCTCTCGGCGGTGAATGGCTTTACCACCGAAACGCACGTCGATCTCCAGACTCACGATATTCGGGTCGGACTCAGCTACAAGTTCTGATCCGCCGAACACCCCCCCGCGCCGGGCGTTTCCGCCGCGGGGGAGCGCTCGAACTTGAAGCGCCCCGGCATCAGCCTGGGGCGACGAACACAAGCTGGAATATTGCCGCGATCCTTCGCGCCCCCTCCGGCCTCGCGGCCATCACCCCCCGCAGGCGCTCATTGCCATTGGCAACAGGTGCACCACCTACTCACGGATGCATTAGGGAGACAACCCAATGACCGACGACGAAAGCGCGATCCGGCAGGTGGTCGAGACCTGGATGGCGGCAAGCCGCAAGGCGATCTGGAGACCGTGCTCTCGCTGATGACCGACGACGTCATCTTCATGGTTCCCGCCAAGGAACCGTTCGGCAAGGCAGCCTTCGCTGCCTGCCTTCAAAGGCATGGGCGAGAAGATCGATGGCTCGAGCGAGATCGTCGAACTCAAGCTGCTCGGCGACTGGGCCTATATCCGCAACCGCATCGACATGACGGCGCCGCCACCGGGCGGCGAGCCGGTGCGGCGCTCCGGCTACACGCTCACGCTACTGCGCAAGGAAGGCGACGGACGCTGGCGGCTAGCGCGGGATGCGAACTTGCTGGCGAGTGCCTGATCTCGCTATGTGAAGCTGTGATTTGCTGAAACGCTGGCGGGACAGCACCCCCCTCTGGCCTGCCGGCCATCTCCCCCTCAAGGGGGGAGTTTATTCGCTCCGCCGCCTTCGCCAATTTCGAACGCTGCGAGGGTGCGCGCCGGCGCTGAAACCGCCAATCTCCCCCCTTGAGGGGGAGATGCCCGGCAGGGCAGGGGCTCGCGCCAGCCTCAGATCAATTTTTCCAGCGTGATCGGCAAATCCCTTACCCGCTTCCCCGTCGCATGGAACACCGCGTTGGCGATCGCCGGCGCGACGCCGACGATGCCGAGCTCGCCGACGCCCTTGCCGCCGAGCGCTGACGAATGCGGGTCGGGAATGCCGACCGAGATCGTCTGGATATCCGGAATGTCGGCATTGGTCGGGATCATGTAGTCGGCGAGGTTGCCGTTGACGATGCGGCCGTGGCGGCGGTCGACCAAGCCTTCTTCCAGCAGCGCCTGGCCGATGCCCATGATGATGCCGCCCTTCCACTGGCTTTCCGCCAGCTTCGGGTTGTAGAGCCGGCCTGAATCCAGCGCCGACACCACGCGCGACACCCGCACCGTGCCGAAATCCTCGTCGACGCGGACCTCGACGAAATGCGCGCACCAGGAATGGCGCGAATAGTCGCCCTCGGTGTGTGGGATCGACATGGCGATGGTGGTGTAGTTCTTGTAGCGCTCCTCCGCTGTCGTGGTCGCCGGCATGGTGTCGCCCTTGGCCTCGATCTTCTCGCGACCGACGGCGGACAATAGCTCGGCGATCGACAGCTCCGGCCCTTCGCCGCGCGGCGAGGCGATGCGGCCGTCCCTGACCACCAGCGTGTTCGCCTGCAGCGCATGGAAGGGCGAGCGCGGATCGGCGATCGCCAGCCCGATCAGCTCGTCGAGCGCCTGGCTGGCCGCCTTGTAGACGGCGCCGGTCATGACACCGGCAAGCCTGGAGCCACCTGCAACGCCGGCGCGAGCGAAGTGGGAATCTCCCAGCTTCACCGACACCTGTTCCACCGGCACGCCTAGCGTCTCGGCCGCCGTCTGCGCCAGGATAGTATAGGTGCCCTGGCCCATGTCGATGGAGGAGCTTTCGACCTCGACCGAACCGTCGGCGAGGATGTTCACCACCGCCTCGCCATGGGCGCGCCGCACCGGATAGGTGCCGGCCGCGACGCCCCAGCCGATCAGGTGATGGCCGTCGCGCATCGAGCGCGGCGCGGGCGAACGCTTCGCCCAGCCGAAGGCTTCCGCGCCGGCCGCGAAGGCCTCGCGCAACTGGCGTGTCGACCATGCCTTCCTGGCGTGCGGGTCTTCCTCGGCGTAATTGCGCAGCCGGATCTCCAGCGGATCGATACCGAGCTCATAGGCGAGCTCGTCGATCGCGCTTTCGATGCCGAAGGCACTGGGGTTTTCGCCCGGCGCCCGTTTGGCGCCCGGCACCACGGTGTTGACCCGCACGACATTCTGCTTCGAGGAGAAATTGGGCGTGGCGTACATGATCGAGGTAACGGAGCCGAGTGGCTCGACCCACATGCCGTCGACCGCCGTCTCGTTGACGCCGCGATGCACGATCGACTGGATCTTGCCATCGCGATCGGCGCCGATCGCCACGGTCTGCCTTGTCGCGGCGCGGCCGCCATAGGAGGTAAAATTCTGCGGCCGGGTCAGCATCAGCTTGACCGGCCGTCCCAACATCTTTGCCGAGGCCGCCGCTACCGCGCTGTGCGCCAAGGCGAGCGCCTTCGAGCCGAAGCCGCCGCCAATATAGGGCGAGACCAGCCGCACGTTCTCGAACGGGATCGCGAACCATTCGGCATAGGTGCGCGCCATGCCGTCGAGCCACTGGCTGGGCTCCCAGATGGTGAGCGCCTCGCCCTGCCAGCGCGCGATCAGCCCATGAGGTTCCATCGCCGCCTGGAACTCGCGCGGCGTGTTGTAGGCGGCGCAGACGCGCACCGGCGAAGCGGCAAAGGCGGCTTGGGCGTCGCCCCACTCCTTGGTCATCGCCTCGATCGGGATGCCGTCGCCCGCCTTGGGGTCGCTAAGGTCGACGATGGCCGGCGTCTCGTCATAGGTCACCTTGACAAGGGCGGCGGCCGCGACTGCCTGCTCGAAGGTCTCGGCCACCACCGCAGCGACATGCTGGCCGGAATAGGTGACCACGCGGGCGAGCGGGCAATAGGGGACGTTGGGCGGTGGCGTGCCGAACCAGTCCGACGCCGTCCTTAGCGGTATGATGGTGTCCGGCGTCAGCACTAGCAGCACGCCGGGCGCGGTCTCGGCCGCGCGCGTGTCGATCGAAAGGACCGTGCCGGCGGCGACGGTGCTTTCCACCATCACCGCATGCGCCAGCCCTTCGAGTTGCTGCTCGACGGCGTAGTGGGCCGCGCCGGTGATCTTGGCCGGGCCGTCGACGCGCGACAGCCGCCCGCCGACCGCTTCGAGGCGCGCGCCGTCGGACGCGGCATGTTTCATCTCATGAACGGTCATGCCGTCTCTCCCAATTTGAGGATGGCTCTGGCGACGACGCGCGGCGCGAGCTCGATCTTGTAGTGGTTGGCGCCATGGTCGACGGCGCCCTCCATGGTGAGTTCGCTGGCCTTGCGGACTGTGGCCTCGTCGAACGTCTTGCCTTTGAGCGCGTCTTCGACTGCACGCGCACGCCACGGTTTCGTGGCGACGCCGCCGAGCGCGATGCGGATGTCGCGGATGGTGCGGCCGTCGCCTTCGAGTTCCAGCCCGACGGCGGCACTCGCCGCCGCGAACTCATAGGACTGGCGGTCGCGGACCTTGAGATAGGTCGAGCGCCTGGCTGCGGCCGAGCCGGGGATCTCGATGGCCGTGATCACCTCGCCGGGGCGGATGTCGTGCTCACGTTCGGCCGTGGCGCCCGGCGCCAGGAAGAAGTCCTCGACCTTGAGCCGCCTCTCGCCGAGATGAACCTCGGCGTCGAAGGCAACGAGCGCGATGGCGAGATCGCCCGGATAGGTGGCTATGCAGGCCTCGCTGGTGCCGAGCACGGCATGGCCGCGCGTCACCCCGCCGATCGCCGAGCAGCCGCTGCCGGGCGCGCGCTTGTTGCAGGCCGGGAAGTTGGCGGGATCGCGGAAATAGGGGCAGCGCGTGCGCTGCATCAGATTGCCGCCGATGCTCGCCATGTTGCGCAGCTGCGCCGAGGCTGCCTGCCACAGCGCTTCCGAGACGGCCGGGAAGCGGCCCTTGATCTCGGCATGGTCGGCGACATGGCTCATTTTCGCCAGCGCGCCGATCACGGCGCGGCCGGCGCTGACATCGATGGCGTCGAGCCCCTTGATATGGCTGATGTCGATGACAGCGGAAGGTTCGGCGACGCCGCATTTGGCGAGGTCGACCAGCGTCGTGCCGCCGGCGAGCAGCATGGCGCCGGGAAGGGCGGCGGCGTTGCGTGCAGCTTCCACGCTGTCGGCGCGAAGGTAGGAAAAGTCTCTCATGAGCGGAGCCCCTCTGCTGCATGGCGAACGGCGGCGACGATGTGCGGATAAGCGCCGCAGCGGCAGAGATTGCCGGCCATGTATTCGCGGATTTCTTCGTCGGAGCCGGCATGGCCTTCGCGGATGCAGGCCACCGCCGACATGATCTGGCCGGGCGTGCAATAGCCGCACTGGAAGGCGTCCTGCTCGAGGAAGGCTGCCTGGACGGCGTTGAGCGTGCCGTCTTCGCCCGCCAGTCCTTCGATGGTGGTGACGGAACGGCCCGCGACTTGCGCGGCGAGCGTCAGGCAGGCCAGCACGCGCTCGCCGTCGACATGCACGGTGCAGGCGCCGCACTGGCCCTGGTCGCACCCCTTCTTGGTGCCGGTGAGATGGAGACGATCGCGCAGCGCGTCGAGCAGGGTGACGCGCGGCTCGATGTCGAGCGCGTGGTCGCGGCCGTTGATGGTGAGATGGATGGAGAGGGTGGTGGGGCTGATGGTCGATTGGTCATTCATGAGGGCGTCGGGCTCCAATTGCTGGACGCTAGGCGGATGGAAATGGGGCTTGGGAGGCGAGGGGCAAGGCGTGGAAGCTGCTAATCTCCCACCTTGTGGGGGAGATGCCCGGCAGGGCAGAGGGGGGCGCGAAGGAACGCGGCGATTGGGGCTACGTCCTTGAGAGGAAACCTGAAATGCGAACGCGTTTGTCGCGGGCTGCGACGTCGGCGGGACAACGCCCCCCTCTGGCCTGCCGGCCATCTCCCTGATGAGGGGGAGATCGGCAGTTCCGTCGTCCAGCGGGCAACCGAATTTTGCTCCTCTCGAACACGTGACATACCGGTCCCCCTGATTATATGATAAAGGTGCTCCACTAAAACGGAGGCGCCTCCGTTTATTTACGTGGGGGCTGACCGGCCACGGTTCAAGCCCCAATCGACCCGTGGAGACAAAATTGGCTGAAAGGCCGCTAGCTACCGCCGACGAGAAGCCCGCCACGCCAGCGCCAAAACCGCTGCGCGCTGACGCCCAGCGCAACCGCGACAAGCTTGTCGAGGTGGCGGCGCAGGCTTTTGCGACCGACGGCGTCGATGCTTCGCTGGAGGAGATCGCTCGCCAGGCAGAGGTCGGCATCGGCACGCTCTACCGCCATTTCCCGACCCGCGAGCATCTGGTCGAAATCGTCTACCGCCGCGAGGTGGAGGCGCTCTGCCTGGCGGCGGAAGAGCTGGCCCGCGATCACCCGGCCGATGTCGCGCTGGAGCTCTGGATGCAGCGTTTCGTCGACTACATCGCCACCAAGCGCGGCCTGGCGACCAGCCTGCGCATCCTGCTCACCACCAATTCGACGCTGTTCTCCGACACCTCCGGCCGCGTCTCTCAGGCGCTCAAACGGTTGGTCGAAGCGGCCGCCGCCGCCGGCACGATCCGCGCCGACGTCGATGCCTCCGACGTGCTGCATGCGCTCGGCGGCATCTACTCCGCCCCCAACACGCCCGACTGGCGCGACCGGTCGGGGCGGCTGGTCAAGCTCTTGATGGATGGGTTGCGGTTCGGGGCGACGAAGGCGTCGAAGGTGCCCCGATAGTCGGGCGCGCCGCGATCGGCCTATCGACCCAGCGGTTGCCTCGACAGCGAGAGAAGTTCTTCCTCGTCGGTGATGCCGGCCATGTAATTGGCAAGGATGCGCGACGCCAGACCTTCGAGACGATCGGCGGCATCGCTTTCATGTTTCAGCCGTTCGAAGATCCGTGCCAGCAAAGCCAGTTCGGACGGATCGAAAATACCAGCGTCCTGAGCTTTTCGACGAATTGGCATGACGCCTCCCACGCAGACGTTTTCGCAAGGCCATTGCAACGCGCCCCATCGAGACTGCGAGTTCGTGGTTAAGAAAACATTAGCCATGCAAAAAGTTCCAGTGCGGTCGAAATGGGCCGTGTGCGCTTAGCCGCCGACCGTTCCGCAAATACACAAACGTGTCATCGACTCGCATTGCCGGGAGCGCAGCCTAGATAGGGCGCGGGGCAAACATGATTGCAGAAGGACATACGCATGCCTGAACGGCTGACATTGAACGACGGCTCCGCCATCCCCCAAATCGGTCTGGGCGTCTGGCAGGTCGACCCGGGCACCACCGCCAAGGTCGTGCGCTGGGGGATCGAGGCCGGCTACCGGCTGATCGACACCGCCGAGGGCTACCGCAACGAGGAAGGCGTCGGCGAGGCGATCCGCGCGGCTGGCGTGCCGAGGGCCGAGTTGTTCATCACATCCAAGCTGCGCAACGGTGCGCACCAGCGCGATGCCGCGCTGCGCGCTTTCGACGACACGATGCAAAAGCTCGGCATCGACCAGATCGATCTCTTCCTCATCCACTGGCCAGTGCCGAGCCAGGGCAAGTATGTCGAAGCCTGGAAGACGCTGGTCGAATTGCGGAAGGCCGGCCGGATAAAATCGGTCGGCGTGTCGAACTTCAACCAGGACCATCTGGAGCGCATCATCGGCGAGACCGGCGTTACGCCGACCGTCAACCAGATCGAGCTGCACCCTCGCTTCCAGCAGCGCGACAAGCGTGATTTTCACGCCAGGCACGACATCAAGATCGAGAGCTGGAGCCCGCTGGGCAGCGGCCGGCTGCTTGCCGATCCGACGCTCGGGGCAATCGCCGAGAAGCACGGCAAGTCGGTGGCGCAGGTGATCATCCGCTGGCACCTGCAGGAGGGGCTGATCGTCATTCCGAAGTCGAACCACCAGGACCGCATCGCCGCCAATTTCGACGTCTTCGATTTCGCGCTCGATGGCAGGGACCTTGAGACCATCCGCGGCATGGACTCACAAGACGGCCGCACCGGGCCGGATCCGGCGACGGCGGCGTTTTTGTTCTGAGGCGTTGAAACAGCTGATCTCCCCCATCGTGGGGAGATTAGCGCTTCGCCGAAGGCGCCTTTTCTGCACCGTTGGCGATTGGCCTATCGCTACGCCATCGCCACGATCACATGCGCCTGGATCTTGGCGGCGACCGCGCCGCTTCCGTGTCTGTCCTTGATCACGGCTTCGGCATGGTCGGTCGCGGCTTGCAGTTTTCCCGCGTCTCTGGCCTCGATCTCGTTGCGCAGCAGCGTTCCCTGGCAATAGGCGACGGCCGGAACGCGCGGCGAGGATGCGCGGCTTTGTTCGGCTATCGTCTCGATCGCCACATGTGAGAACCCCGCGGCCTCGACGTCTCTGCGGATCAGGTCCTTGTCGTGGTAGCCGTGCGGCGTGCGCGCCAGGAAGCGCGGCGGATCGTTGGGAAAGATTTTGGCAAGCGCATTCGTCACGTCATGCGCAAAGACATTCTCCTCGATGCGATCCCACACGTTGAACAAAAAGCGTCCTCCGGGCTTCAGGACGCGCCTTGCTTCGCGATAGCCGGCCGTGCGGTCGGGAAAGAACATCGCGCCGAACTGACAACAGACGAGATCGAAGGCCGCGTCCTCGAACGGCAGCGCCAGCGCATCCGCCTGGCGCCATTGGATGCGGCTGTCGGGGCCTTGCCGCGCGGCGGCATAGTCGAGCATCGGCTGGTTGAGGTCGGTCACGACATAGCTTGCGCCGACCGGCAGTTTTGGCGCCAGCGCGCGGGTGACGACCCCGGTGCCGGCTGCGGTCTCCAGGACGGCGCCGGGCGACAGCGCCGCCGCCCGTCGCGCGAGATCCACTGCGTAGGGCTCGAAGATCAACGGCACCATATGGCGGTCGTAGTTTTCCGGAACAGAGCCGGCGAACACCTTGTCGGTTTCCAGCATTTCTATTCCCCCGTCCGTTTGATGGCTGGCAAGGCTAGCATATGATTGCTTGTTTCGGCTCGTTTTCGACCGAAAGGCGTCCGGCGCCATATGCGGCTACGCCGGACCTATCTCGCTTATCCAGCCTGGTTGGTTGAGCCGCCCGAACCCAGGACGCGAGCCGGCTATCCCTTTTCTTCCACCAGGATCACCAGCGATTCCGGTACCACGCCGTCGAATTCCATGGCATCGGCGGCTGCCTTGCTCTGCATCAGGGCCGCCAGCTTGTCCATGTCCGGAACGTCCATCATCAGCGCCACCCGGTTCGGGTTCTGCGGATCGACGAAGGTGCGGATGTTGGTGATTCCGAGCGCGCCGAAAATCTCCTTGCGCTTCGGCGACGTGAGCCAGTGCTTGGCGCCTTTCGTGATGTTGTGATGGCCGATGATCGTTGGCATTGCGGACCCTCCCAAGGTGGCGCCCGGCGGGTCGAAATCGCCCGTCTGGTGCGATCTATGCGAGCACCAATCAGCGCCGTTTCCACTTGGCTGTCAATTAGCATTCGCTGATGGGGAGGCACCTTCTCCGGCACGGGGAGAAGGACTAGGTTCCGTCGTTACACATCCAGGAGTCCGCCCATTCCAAAGCCTACCTTCCTCGAGATCGCCCGCCGTGCCGGCGTCGGCACGGCGACCGTCGAGCGCGTGCTGAACGGCAGAGGCGGGGTGCGCCCTGAGACCGTCGAGAAGGTGGTGGCGGCGGCGCGCTCGCTCGACTATCCGCGCCGTCTGCCCGAGGCGCATCGCGGCGTCATCCGCATCGAGGTGATCCTGGTCAGGCCGGACGCGACTTTCTTCGCCAGGCTCTCGCGCGCCTTCGAGCGCATCGCCGCCACGCTCGACCGCACCATTGCCGTCCACCGCACCTTCCTCGACGAGGCCAACCCGGCCGAGATCGCCGCGCGCATCCTCGATCCGGAGATGCGCCGCGCCGGTCTGATCCTCGCCGTGCCGGACCATCCGCTGGTCAGCGCCGCGCTTCGCCAGCTCGAGGGCGAAAGGATCCCGACGGTGCAGATCGTCACCCAGATATCCGGCACCAAAAGCACCTATGTCGGCATCGACAATTACGCCGCCGGCCGCATGGCCGGCCTGCTGATGGCACGCATGCAGCGCCGGCCGGGCAAGGTCGTCGCCATCTGCCACAGCCAGATCTACCGCGTCCACCGCGACCGCGTGCGCGGCTTCTTCGACTATCTGATCGAGGCTGGCGTTGAGTTCGAGCCGGTCGCGGCGCTGTTCGGCCATGACGATGGCGACCGCAACGCCGAACAATTGCACGAGGCACTGAAGCGCTGGCCGGACCTTGCCGGCCTCTACAATGCCGGCGGCGCCAACACGGCGCTGAACGAGGTGCTGCGCCGCCACTCGAGGGGCCGCGACATCTTCTTCGTCGGTCACGAACTGACCGAGCGCAGCACGCGCGCCTTGCGCGAGGGCACGATGGACGTCGTGCTCGACCAGTCGCCCGAAGCTCAGGCGCGCCGCGCCATAGACCTTGTGCTCGCGGCGCTGAACCTGCACGACCTGCCGGTCGACAATCCGCCGATCCGCTTCGTCACCTTCACCGCCGAGAACCTTTGATCTGATTTGATCAAGGAACCGGGAGCTTTCGCCGCCGTCGCGGTGCTAACTCGCCCGTGAACGGAAGGGCGATGGCATGTGAAGTTCGCCCCCTCATCCGGCCGCTTCACCTGCACCTTTTGCCGTTTCGGAGAAGAGGCGGGCGGCGGCACCGAGGATCTCCCTCTTCCTTCGGGAAGAGGTCGGATGGCTACGATCTGTCCTTCACAGATCGGCAGGCAATCCGGGTGAGGGGGCTCTTTCCTACCTGCGATCGTCCGCCCGCGAACGGGAGGATGCATTTGTGACGAGACGGCTGACAGTCAGCGACCTGCAAAGCCAGAAGGGCGGCCGCAAATGGCTGCAACTGCATGTCGACACGCCGGCCGAGGCGGCCGCCGCGGTAGCCTGCGACATCGTCATCCTGTCCTGTGAGCCCGACCACAATCTGGAATTGATCCGCCAGGCGGCACCCTTCGCCTTCCTCTCCGTCGGCATGCCGCACGGCGCGGTCGCCTCGCCCGATGAGGCGGTGCGGCTGGGCTTCGCCATGATGAAGCGCGGCGCCGATGCGGTCTATTGCTCGCATTCGCCGCGCTTCATCGAGGCCATGGCGGCGGAGGGCATCCCGGTCACCGGCCATGTCGGCCTGGTGCCGAACCGCGCCACCTGGACGAATTTCCGCGCTGTCGGGCGCACCGCGGACGAAGCCTTCAAAGTGCTGCGCGCGGTAAAGGACATCGAGAATGCGGGCGCGGCCTGCGTCGAGGTCGAGGTGGTGCCGGTCAGGCTCGCCGACCACATCACGCGCGCCACCCCGCTGACCACCATGGGCATGGGCTGCGGTACGGCCTGCGACACGCAATATCTGTTCTCCTGCGATGTGCTCGGCACCCATGCTGGCCACTATCCGCGCCACGCCAAGCGCTACGCCGACTTCGTCACGCTGGAGGCCGAGCTGCAGGAAAAGCGTATTGCTGCCTTCCGCGCCTTCGGCCGCGACGTGGCGGCCGGCGCCTATCCCGAGGCGAAGCACCAGGTCGACATGGACGATGCCGCCTACGACCGCTTCCTCACCCTCTCTCAATCTTTGTGAAACCGGGGCCCTGTGAGGTCAGCCATGGACGACTTGCAATACGGCACGCGCAACAAGCGAGGCGACTGGGCGCCGAACGAGCCGGCCGGCACCGCGCCGCTCTTCGCCTACCCCCCGCGGCCGCTGGCGGTGCTGAAATGGCTGCCGAGTTACTTTCTGCCCTACAATGTGCTGTTCGCGCTGTCGGCGGTGGCGTGGTGGCGCTTCGTGCTGCCCGACGTCGAGGTGATGAAGACGTTTTCCGTCGGCTGGATCCTTTGGCTGTTCGTCGTCAACTGCGCAGCGCTGCTCGTCTTCTTCGGCGTCTTCGAACTTCGACTCTACATTTTGAGAGCCCAGGGCAACCGCTTCAAATACAACGGCAAATGGCCGTCGGAGCAGAAGAGCAAGGCCTTTTTCTTCGAGAACCAGAACCTCGACAACATGCTGCGCACCTTCGGCACCGGCATGCCGATCTGGACGGCGATCGAGGTCGCCATCCTCCATGCCTACGCCAATGGCTACGTGCCGTGGCTGAGCTTCGCCGAGCACCCGCTCTACCTGTTCCTGCTGGCGCTGGTGGTGCCGATCATCCACGAGACGCATTTCTTCCTGCTGCACCGGACGATCCACTGGGGGCCGCTCTACAAATGGGTGCATTCGGTGCACCACAATTCGGTCAACCCGTCGCCCTGGTCGTCGCTGTCGATGCACCCGGTGGAGCAGCTCGGCTATCTCGGCGTCGCCTTCTGGCACTTGATCATCCCGTCCAACCCGCTGCTCGCGCTCTACCAGCTCCACTATGCCGGCTTCGGCGCCATTCCCGGCCATGTCGGCTTCGACAAGGTGGAACTGA
This sequence comes from Mesorhizobium sp. M4B.F.Ca.ET.214.01.1.1, assembly GCF_004791545.1. Taxonomy (NCBI): domain Bacteria; kingdom Pseudomonadati; phylum Pseudomonadota; class Alphaproteobacteria; order Hyphomicrobiales; family Phyllobacteriaceae; genus Mesorhizobium; species Mesorhizobium sp. M4B.F.Ca.ET.214.01.1.1. The sequence continues at coordinate 56,549 of NZ_SRUX01000002.1, read as the reverse complement.
CCGAGGACGCGAGCGTCGATAGCCACGCCTACATCCACTACCTGCACCACAAATATTTCGAGGTGAACTACGGCGACGGCCTGATCCCGTTCGACCGCTGGCTCGGCACCTTCCACGACGGCAGCAAGGACGGCGAGGCCCGCATGCAGGCCCGCTACGAGAAGAAGAAGGCGCGCGCCAACGCCGCCGCCAAATGACAGCCCAGTGAACCCTATCCCGAAAGGGCCGGAGACAAAGCGGGTGAACCGGCACCCATCTGCAAAGGGAGGAAACCCGTGAAGAAACTTCTGATCTCGACCGCGCTTGCCGCGCTGATGGCGATGCCGGCAACCGCCTTCGCCGCCAAGATCGGCGTCTCGATCGTCAATTTCGACAACAACTTCCAGACGCTGCTGAAGAACGGCATGCAGGCCCGCGCCAAGGAAAAGGGCGCCGACATCCAGGTCGAGGACGCGCAGAACGACGTCGCCAAGCAGCTCGATCAGGTGAAGAACTTCATCGCCAGCGGCGTCGACGCCATCATCGTCACCCTGGTCGACACCAACGCCTCGAAGTCGCTGAGCGAGGAGGCCGCCAAGGCCGGCATTCCGCTGGTCTTCGTCAACCTCGAACCGACCGACATGGCGAACCTCCCGGAGAAGCAGGTCTATGTCGGCTCGAACGAGGTCGAGTCCGGCACGCTGGAGGCCTTCGAAGTCTGCAAGATGCTGCGCGCCAAGGGCAAGTCATCGGGCGCCACCGCCTACATCGTCATGGGCAGCCTGGTGCACCAGGCAGCGCTGCAGCGCACCAAGGATGTCGAGCAGGTCTTTTCGACCGACATGTGCAATTTCATCAAGGTGACCGACAAGCAGTCCTCCGAGTGGTCGCGCGACAATGCGCAGAACCTGATGACCAACTGGCTGACCGCCGGCCAGGCGCCGGATGCCGTCATCGCCAACAATGACGAATCCGCCATCGGCGCCATCCTGGCGCTGAAGGCCAACGGCATCGACATGAAGAACGTCGTCGTCGGCGGCATCGACGCCACGCAGGACGGCCTCCAGGCGATGAAGGCGGGCGACCTTGCGGTGACGGTGTTCCAGAACGCCAACGGGCAGGGCGGCGGCGGTGTCGATGCCGCGCTCGCGCTCGCCAAGGGCGAGAAGGTCGACCGCGTCGTCTACGTGCCGTTCGAGCTGGTCACCCCGGCCAACGCCGCCGAGTACCTCAACAAGAACTGATCCTACGACCAAGCCCTCCGGGCGGTCGTTACGGCCGTCCCGGAGGCTCGACCGAAATCGACAGGGAAAGAAGAATGACCAGCTGGATCAGGGCCTGCGGCCTCGACGACATCGAACAGGAAGGCGCGCGGCGCTTCGACCATGGCGGCCGCACCTACGCCGTCTTCCGCTCGCCCGACAACGAAGTGTTCTGCACCGACGGGCTGTGCACGCACGAGGCGGTGCACATCGCCGACGGCCTGGTCATGGACTACGAGGTGGAATGCCCGAAACATGCCGGCGCCTTCGACTACCGCACCGGCGCGGCCAAGCGCCTGCCGCCTTGCATAAATCTCAGGACCTATCCGGCGAAGGTCGAGGCGGGAGAGGTAATGGTGGAGGTGGGGTAGGGCGTTGAAGCTGCCAATCTCCTCCCTTGCGGGGGAGATGCCCGGCAGGGCGGAGGGGGTCGGTTCGACTGGGCTCTACCTCCTGCGGCGGATCAGGCTGGCGCTCCACGCGCGGCGACCCCCCTCTGTCGCCTTCGGCGACATCTCCCCCTCAAGGGGGGAGACTGGCGCTAAATCCCCGAGCCGTCCAGCAGCGACACGTCCTCCCCCTCCCAGGGGCTCGGCATCGAGCCCCGGCCTGCCGTGGGCAGCGGCATCCAGCATTTCAATTCCGGTTCGGCATATTCGACCACGCGGCCCGGCTGGGAGTCGGAGGAGCGCCAGCCTTCTTCGCCATGCTGGTCGGCGCGCGACCAATAGGCCATGTCGACCTCGGCCGGTCCCTGTTCGGTCGGCCGCACCGTGACCAGGATCCGGCTGCCATCCCTCGGCGCGCTCGCCATGTTGCGCCAGCGATCGGGCTCGTCCATTCGCATCTCCTCCTGCATTTATGGCCGCCATCGTGCGGCGTGGCGGCATGCCATTCTTGTTCGTTTTCCGCCGGAAGGCCACAGGGGATCGAATGGACCACCGAACTTTCCGCAGCTCACCGCGTCCCCGTGCCAGCTTTGCTGACAGCCATATCATTCGCCGCTAATATTCCGGCATGAGCGACGGACTGCTGGCAGGCGCCACCCATCTCGGGCCGGTTCATCTCAGGGTGATCGACATTACGGCGGCCTTGCCCGTCTGGCGCGATGCGGTCGGGCTGTCGCTGCTTGGGGAGGATGACGCGGTGGCCGGGCTTGGGGTCGACGGCAAGGCGCTTATTGTGCTGCATGAAGGCGCAGAGGTCGCGCTGCCGCAAAAGGGGCGCGGTCTCTTCCATGTCGCCATCCACGTCACGACGCGCCGCGACCTCGCGCATGCCGCCGCCAGGCTCAAGGCCTCCGGCCTCAGATACAGCGCCCAGGATCATCTGATTTCGGAATCGCTTTACGTCTCCGATCCTTCCGGCAACGGCATCGAGATCTGCTTCGACACACCGGAGCGCCTCGCCGACAGGCAGGAGGCGCCGGATGGCCGCGTCACCCTGATCGCCACGGACGGCAGCGCCCATTCCGGCCTCGAGCCGCTGAATGTCGGCGCCCTGCTGCGCGATCTCGGCAATTCCGGTCATGTTGAGGCAAGGTTGCCGGCGAATGCCTTCATCGGCCATATCCATATGCGCGCCCGTTCTCCCGAAACACTGATGGCGTTCTATGTGGGCGTGCTCGGCTTCCGGCCGCATATCCAGTCGAGGGCCTTCGGCCTGTTCGACTGCGGCACCGACCGGCGCCCGCACATGGTTGCGTTCAACATCTGGGCCCGCGATGAATTGAGGGAACCGCCAGCGGACGCGGCGGGGCTGCAGCGTTTCACGGTCGTGCTCGACGCAGCCGATGAGCTTGCCGCCGTGGCGGAGCGGCTCGGCCAGGCGGGCGTGCCCTTCGGCGAGGCGGGCGGCGCGCTGGACTGCGCCGATCCCGAGGGCAACCGGCTGCGCATGATGGTCGCCGGCACCTGAGTGGCGATGGGGGAGGGTGGCATGTCGATCAAGGTCATCGGCACGGGCTTTGGCCGGACGGGAACGGATTCGATGCGCGAGGCGCTGACAATCCTCGGCTTCGGCACCTGCCATCACATGTCCGAAGTGATGGCCGACGGCGAGCAGAAGCGGCTGTGGCGCGCGCTGGCAAAAGGAGCGGCGCCCGACTGGAGCGCGCTGTTCTCGGGCTACAATTCCTGCGTGGACTGGCCATCGGCGCATTATTGGCCCGAGCTGATCAACATCTATCCTGACGTCCGCGTCATCCTCACCTGGCGTTCACCGGAAAGCTGGTGGGAGAGTTTCGAGAAGACCATCCTCGTCGGCATCGGCCAGACCCAGGACCAGGATGCGCTCGGCCGCACTTTGGTCGCTGCCCGAGTGTTCGGCGGCAGGCCGCATGACCGCGCGCATGCGATCGCCGTCTATGAGGCCAATGTCGCCGCCGTCATGGCGACGGTGCCGCGCGAGCGCCTGCTGGTCCACCGCCTCGGCGACGGCTGGGAGCCGCTCTGCGCCCATCTCGGCGTTGCCGTGCCTGACGAGGCCTATCCCAATCGCAACAGTACGAAGGAATTCCGCGCGGCGCTGGTGAGGCAGTAAGGAATAGGGAATGGGGAATAGGGAATAGGGAACAGGGAACAGGGAATAGGGCAGTGAGAAGATAGTCCTGAACGCTCTCGCCGTACTCCCTACTGCCTACTGCCTACTCCCTACTGCCTTCTTCCTCCCTAATGCGCGGTTCCCGCGACTTTGTTCCGTCGAGACCTGACTGCCTCCAGCAGGTCGCGCTCGCTGGTGTGAGCATTTCGAAAAATGGCCACAACCATCTCAGCCAGAATTTCGGCGTCCGGCCCCAAGGGGTCGAGATGCTCATCCGCGCAGATCTGATCGAACACGCGCTCGCAGATTGCCAGATCGTGGGGGCTGAAGCAGGTGCCATTGAAACGCCGGCGCGGCATTTTGCGAACCTTTCAGGGCCCGCCGCACGTGGTTGCAGCGGGCTTTTTACCGGGGAACCGCCGAGGCGATGGAACGCCCGAGTAACAATATCGTCGACAGTATTGCCATTCGACTACTCAGGGCCCGGCAGCTGCATCGTCAACAGGCCCAAGATCTGCGCGCATTCGCGAGCCTTGTACTGCCCGGCGATCATCAGCTGATAGTAATCTCGCCGTTTTTCTTCGGGGACACGAAAGCCGCGCCGAAATGCGGCGGCCTCCTTTGGAGTCCTGGTGCAGCCGAGTTTGCTGGCGCTGACCTTCAAACTCGCCAGTGAGCATCCGATCCTGGCAGCAATATCTTTCAAGGGTTCATTGTTAAAGTACCCATCAAGAATGATTTTGCGGCGAGCCTCCGCTTTGAGCTTTGCGTTCATCTCGTGGTCTCCTCAACTACGCTTTCACGATGCCAGATTTTATACGCACCGGGGTGAGGAGTGTCGTTATCGTCACATCCATAAACTTATCTCGGAATGCATTTCTTGCTGACATCCAGCGTGATGATGGCCGCTTCTGTGGACTTCAGTTCCGCCAGTCTTGCCAAGTGCCTGTGGTACACCACATGATTGACGTGGGCGCATGGGTATACCGGATTCGGATAGGTACCCTGCGATGGATGCTAAGAAGCACGGCGAGGCGCGCGCGAGGCAAGCGCCGGAGCGTGATCGACGTCGGTGGCCGCGCGAAGCGCAACCTCACAACGAGGTTGCACCGTCACTTGCGCCGGCGCTCGACCCTTTGCCATTTTCAACGCGCGAACTGGCGCCGGAGCAGCAGTTCGCCGCCTGGCAGGCGCATATGGCACCGCTTGTCGAGGTCAAGCTGCCGGACGACAAATCGGCCGACGATGGCTTTCCTGCCGACCATACGGCTTGGAACTTCGGCCGCATGCTGATCGTTCAACAGCGCACGCCGGCGTATAGCTACATGCGCTCCGCCGCGAAGCTCCGGTCCAGTTCTATCGATCACTGGTATATCGCCTTGCCACGTACTGGCCGATCGTGGACCGAGGTCGATCGCCGTGTTGCGGAAAACCAGCCGGGCAAGTTGGAGATCAGATCGCTTGGCTACCCGTTTCGCGGCAGGACAACGGAATCCGAAAGTCTCTTCGTCTATCTGCCGCGTGACTTGTTCGCCGACGCAAGGGCAACCCTGGATGCGAAGAACAATTCAGTCCTGTCTGGCAACTTTGCCGACCTCTTGCTCGATTATCTCAACAGCATCGAAGCAAGGTTGCACAGTCTCACGGCTGACGATCTGCCCCGCATCGTGCATGCGACGCGCAGCATGATCATTGCTTGCCTTTCGCCCCCGGCGGAACATGCCGCGGCTGCCGAACAATTGGTCAGCGTGGCGTTGATGGAGCGCGCCCGCCGATACGTCCAAAACAATCTGGATGCGGCCCATCTGACACCGGATTCAATGTGCCGTGCGCTCGGCGTCTCGCGCTCCCGTCTCTATCAGCTGTTCGAACCGAGCGGTGGTGTCCTCCACTACATACAAAGTCGCCGGCTCCTGGCAGCCCATGTCGCGCTTGGCGATCCGGCGGACCGCCGGCGCATTGTCGATATTGCGGAAGCCGTCGGGTTCAGTTCAGCGGCCAATTTCAGCCGGGCATTCAGCAAGGAATTCGGTTACAGCCCCCGCGAAGTCCGAAGTTCCGCGGTGCCGCCGCGCCCCGCCCACTCTGTCCCGCTTGCCGAGCACGACAGGGTCTCGTCCTTTGAAGGGTGGCTGAAGGCGCTTGGAAGCTGACTCCGGGCTCAAAACCGGCTTGCCTGGGCAGGGAGCTGCTCCGCCTCATGGGATACAATATTTCGAATCGCTTCCACCACGGCATCAGTCATATAGCTGAATTCCCGCCAATTTCGATTTATTAACGAACTGTGACTGTTCATCGTTATCGATAACTTGCTACCCTTCACAACCGAGCATTCATCGCAATTGCGCCGCACGCGACGCTTGTTGATACGGCGCGCTGAAAGTTTGCCAAGTTTGATAGTTATGCTATTTCTAAACTGGGGGACGCGAACTCGCACCGCCTATGGAGGTGGCTCTTGCGCCCAGAGGCATCAGGCGTCGGCACGCAGAGCGAGGGCCCTTCCTCGAGCGATGTTCCACGTGCCGGCGAACCGCTTCTCGCTGACCTTTTGGCGAACACGACCGAGCTGCTGTCGTTCTATGATCGCGACTTCCGCCTGACGCACTACGCCACCAGCCTCAAAGGCCTGTATGGCGGCGCGGTGGCGCTGGGCGCCGCCATTTGGGAGATCTACCCGGGCTTCCTCGATTCCAGGTGTCGCGACGAATTTCTTCGGGTGTTCCAGGGCGGCTCTGCGGCAAGCATCGACCTGCCGCGATCGTCGGGCGAAGCACCCCGATCCGTTTTCGTCTTCGGCACCGCAAATGGTGTGGGAATCGTCGAATCACGAGAGCGCGGTGGGCGCAGCGCAGCGGACGAGCAGGAGCATGTGATTCTGCTCCACCAGGCGACGCACGACGTGCTGACCGGACTGCAAAATCGGCGGCGATTCGGCGAGCGCCTGCAGCAGGCGCTGACGACCGTTGGCGGACCAAAGCCGAAAGCCGCCCTGCTGCAGATCGACCTGGACGATTTCAAAGCGGTCAACGACACGCTCGGCCATGGAGCCGGCGACACGCTTCTTCAACTCGCGGCAGGTCGCATCCGCGACGCGCTGCAGGACGGCGAATCCGCCTACCGCTATGCCGGCGATGAGTTCGCTGTCATCCAATTGGGCAAGGAGCAGCCGGCCGAAGCCGAGCGCCTCGCCGGATTGCTGGTCAATGCGTTCAAGGACCCGTTCGTCATCAACGGCATTTCTGTCTTCGTCGGCTCGAGTATCGGAATTGCTTTCGGGCCGGAGCACGGGGCCGATGGCGAGCAACTGATGAAAGCCGCCGACATTGCTCTTTACGCAGCCAAGACGGATGGACGCGGCTGCGCTCGAACGTTCAACCGTTCGATGCTGCTCCTGCTCGAGCAACGCGAAAACCTGAGGCGCAGCCTTCGAACCGCGCTGGAGCGGAACGAGCTTTATCTGGAGTATCAGCCGCTCATTCGGGCCCGTTCGTCGGTGGTCGGTTTCGAAGCGCTGTTGCGGTGGCGGCACCCCGAGATCGGGATCATTCCGCCCGGCGTGTTCATCCCGATCGCCGAAGCCGATGGTTTGATGGATGAGATCGGGCGGTGGGTGCTCGAGCAAGCCTGTCGCCAGGCACTGACGTGGCCCTCTGCGCTGACAGTCGCGGTCAACCTGTCGCCGGCTCAGTTCCTTAGCGGTTCGCTGACGGACACGGTCGCCCAGATCATCGACGAAGTAGGAATCCGCGCCGACAGACTAGAGCTGGAAATAACCGAAACGGTTCTTCTCGAGAAGACGATCGACAATATCGACACGTTGAACACGTTGAACGTATTGGGAATACGCATTTCGCTTGACGATTTTGGGACGTACTATTCGTCATTGAGCTACCTTAAGAACTTTCCCTTCGACACTTTGAAGATAGACCAATACTTCATCGCGGACCTGGAAACGGATCTCAAAAGCCAGACGATCGTGCGATCGATCATCAATCTGGCGCACGGCTTGGGAATAAGCGTCACCGCCGAAGGGGTTGAGACGTCGGCACAGGCACGGTGGCTGACCAAGGAGAATTGCGATTGCCTGCAGGGTAATTTCCTGGGACGGCCGCTCGGAGCCGAGGCGACCAGCGATTTCATCGGGCGATCCTCGCCCAAGGCGGTGCGGGCGATGGAGGAATCGAATCGGGCGCTCTAGCCCCTTGCACCCTTTGTAAAGTGGAGAGTTGTAAAAGCGATAGAGACAGATACCGCGCAACCCTTGTCATGCGGGACTGGCTCATCACGAGGCGGCGGAAATTCCGTCTCGGAGGTCATCGCGCCGCCATGGCTCAATACGGATGGAATAGGGAGGATGCCGATGGGAGCTGTTCATCATGACCTGGCTGGCGAGCCGACTTTTGAGCCGATGATCCAGATCGACATGGAAATCAGAAATTTTGTCTCCGCCTGGAGGCACTGCGATTATGTCTCGACATACGTGGCCCGGATGATCAGCCAGACGAGGTCAGACTCGGTCCGGCATTCAAATCTCTTTTCCTCCGCCTTCAACGAATTGCTGGAGGTTGCCTTTCGCACGCGCCATGGCGACGGCGAACTGGCATGCAGGGTGTCGCGCCATGGAGCGACGGACAGGATCGAGCTGACATTTCCTTGCGTGGCGGAGGAGCGCCAATTCTACAAGGAAGCCGTAAGCCAGGTCGCGGGATTGGAAGCCAGGGAGCGATACGTCAGTTCCGTGTCTGGGGATATCGCGCCCAGCCGGGAGATCGTACTCCTGGAACTGGCTGTCGACTACAACGCGACACTGAGGGTCGAGGAAGCCGACGGCGATGCGATCAAGTTGGTCGTGGATCTTCCGCTCGAGGGCTTTGAACATTGAGCCCTTACAGCCTTCTCCCACGCTTCAAGGCGCAATACGACGCGAACAGCCAGGAATTCTCCTTATCCGGGGTGGTCCGGCCTCAGGCGATCGACGAGCTTGCGCCCAGCCTGGCATTGCTGCGTGACGCGATCGCCCGTGTGCGCGGCGTTCTCTACGTCAATGTCAGACGCCTGACGCAGATGAACAACGCCGCGTTTCACGCCTTTTCGAGGATCATCATCGACGCTTGTCGCGCTCGACCCGATCTCAAATTTGTCGTCATCACGTCGAGCGTCGTCGGCTGGACCTCGCGAAAATTCAGTCGCCTGAGCGGAATCGAACCGAACATCACGGTCGAGGAGTATGACAGCGAATTCTATCCGGGGCAGGGCTTCCTCGAGGAAGGCGGGTTCGTTCCAATCCTGCGCACGCAGACAAAGATGACCTGGCGCCACGAGCGCGCAATCTTACCGCGACACGGCATGAGGCCAGGGATCGTCATGGCCGACATCTGTTGCGGGATCGGTGATTTCGCCGTGCTCGTGCAGAAGGAGTTCCAGCCATCGCGGATCGTCGCCCTCGACCACTCCATGTCCAGCCTGAACTATGCTCGACAGGTGATGCGGGAGTTCGATATCCGGGGCATCGAATACACCTATGGCGATGCGTCGGAAATGCTGCTCGATGAAGCGCAATTCGACTTGGTCACCTGCCGGCATTCCCTTCAAATCTTCAATCGACCGGAACTCATCCTTAAGGAACTCTACCGCATATGTAAGCCAGGCGGGCGGGTCTACATCACCAACGAGAAGAATTCGCATTGCCTCGGCGAGCCGCGCGCAGAAAGCATTCGTTGGACCTACAACGAGGTGGCGAAGCTGTTCGGGCATTTCGAGATGGACGTCGAGCTTGGACCCAAGAGTAGGCGATACCTGATCGAAACCGGATTCGAAGACATCCGTGTCGAGACCTTCATGGTCACCAACCTGGACGGCGATCCGCAGGACTTCGCCGATGTCATCGTAGCCTGGGCGGATGTCTATGCGGGCGAGATGGCGGTGAGACGCGGCGACGGACCCGAGTTCGTCGCACGGTTCCGGCAGGGGTTTCAGGACCACATTTTCGCGGCGCTACATCCCAAGGGTTATGCGGGTTGGCCGATCTGGGTCGCATCGGGGCGGCGACCGCAATGAAAGCCGACAACGAACCTGCCCCGCGTTTCGGCCTGCGCTCCTTTCGAGCGAAGTTCGTGTTGGTCGTTGGCGGCGCCGTGCTGTTCGACCTCCTGCTGAGCGGCGGTCTGGCGCTTTGGAACGTTCAGAAGCTGTCGAGCGATGCCACATCGGAAGTCGGTGAGGGCCTGACGACCGCAAACCAGGAGTACATTCGCTCCTATGCCGAGTCGACGGCGTTGAGTGTCGACCTGCTGCTCGATCGGGTCCATGGCGACGTCAAGGCGCTGGCCGGCGTGCTGCAGGGCCAAATCGATGATCCTACGCGGCAGCAACAGGTCGGAGCGACGCTTTCGCATGAAGCGCCGGGCTCCGTGAAGGTCGTCTACGACGCGCAAGGCGATTGGGCGCAGAACCTGCCGGGCGCGCCGTCCGTGATAAGCGTCTGGGGCTACCTGCTGGGGGCCGACCACAATCCGTTGCCGAGCGTCCAGCAGGAAATAGAAGACAGTACCGTGCTGGATCTCGTCGCGCCGACGCTCATGGCCAGCGGGTCGTCCAAACTGCAGATGTACTATATCGGTCCAAAAGAGCGGCCGATCTTCAGGACGGTGCCGTATACGGACCAGGCACAGACCTTCGACCGGCTCTATCCAGGCCACAACAAGGCGGAGTTCTGGGAGTTCTTCTTTCCTGGGATCTATGGGTCGTGGCAGCAATGGGCCAAGGATCCGGCCTCGCGTCCGGTCCCTGACGACATCACCCAGACAGCGCCCTACACCGACGCAATCACGGGAAAGCTGATCGTCAGCTTTTTCCACCCGCTGTGGACGCGCGATCGCACCGGTATCGCCGGCACGGCGGGGGCAGACATCACGCTCGATCAGCTTGCGGAAGTCGTCGAACGTGTGAAGATCGCCGAAACCGGGTTTGGTTTCCTGACGATGTCGAGCGGCAACGTGGTGGCGATCAATGCGTCGGGCCAGGCGATCATCGGCCTGACGTCATCGAGCGATGCGGGCGCGCAGGGCGTCACCGGCCTGGAGAGGTCCCTGCGCGGAAGCACGCAGCCCGCCATCGCGTCGCTGCCTCTCGACCAGAACAATGACGGTGTCATTCAGCATATCATGCTCGACAACAAGGGCGAACGCGTACCCTACATTGTCGTCCTGAAGAGATTGAAGCCGACCAATCTGTGGAGTTCGGGACCGATCAAGCCCGAGACGATGTCGGTCGGCATCGTCGTGCCCGAACGGGAGATCTATGCATCGCTGTTCGCCGCGCAGCAGAGCATCTCCCGCGCAACCAATCGTATCCTGCTCTTCCAGATCGGCGCGATCGTCGTTTCGCTCCTGATTGTCTTTGCGGCGGTGCTCGGAATTTCGAAGCGCATCACCGCTGGCCTCAGGTCGCTTGCCAGTGCCGCCCAGCGGCTCCAGTCCAAGGACTATTCAGTCCGCGTGAGCATTCCAACGCGCGACGAGGTAGGAGCGGCAGGCATCGCCTTCAACCGCATGGCCGAGGAGATCAGCTTTCACACCGAAAACCTCGAGCAGCTCGTCGACGACCGAACCAGGGAACTCGGGGACGCAAACCTGGAGATTTCCGCGCTCAACGAAAAGCTGCGGGACGAGAACGTCCGCCTCGGCGCCGAACTCGCGGTTGCCCGGCAGATCCAGATGATGGTCTTGCCGAAACCATTCGAACTCGAAGCGATTCCCGGGCTGGAGATCGCAGCCTACATGCGGCCGGCCGACGAGGTCGGCGGCGACTATTACGACGTTCTGCAGAACGGATCGCGTGTCAAGGTCGGCATCGGCGACGTGACCGGTCACGGCCTCGAGAGCGGTGTGCTGATGCTGATGGTCCAATCCGTTGCACGCGCGCTGCAGGAGGCCAACGAAGCGAATCCGCACCAGTTTCTGAATAGGCTGAACAGCGCGATCTACAAGAACATCGAGCGGACCAACACCGACAAGCATCTCTCGCTGGCTTTCCTCGACTTTGAGGATGAGCGGGTCACGCTATCCGGCCAGCATGAGGACGTTCTCGTCGTGCGCGCGGATGGGGAAGTCGAACGCATCGATACGCTTGATCTGGGTCTGCCGGTCGGTCTGGAGAGCGACATCTCGCAGTTCATTGACACGCGTGACATCCGGTTCGGCAGCGGCGACGTCATCGTCCTGCACACTGACGGTGTGACCGAGGCGGAAGACCAGAACAAGAGACTGTTCGGGTTCGAGCGTCTCTCCCAGAGCGTGCAAAGACGTCACGGCCGGAGCGCCGAGGAAATCAAAACCGGGATCGTCGACGATCTGATGGCCCATATCGGAATCCAGAAGATCCACGACGACATCACCCTTGTGATCATAAGGCACACCTAGGCAATGACCGCGCTGTTCGGCACCCCTGACATTGCAATCGGGATGAGGGAGAACGTCAGTCGCGTGCGGCTGTTCGACGGCCCTCTCGACCTGAGTTGGCGTCATTGCGCTACGACCTCGGACTTCATCGCCGATCTTTTCGCATTGCGCTTTCAGTCGTCTCGCAATGACTACTTGGAAGTGCGGCATAGCATCGGATATCTGGTCAACGAGCTCATCGAAAATGCCGTCAAGTTTCGCGCGCCGGGTGAGATCGTGATCGAGGCGTCGATGGATTCGGAGTGCTTCAAGCTCAAGGTGTCGAACGACATCGATGGTCAAGACGCGTCCGAGTTCCAAACTCTCCTGGCCGACATCACGGTTGGCGACCCCAAGGACCTGCTGATACAGCGAATAGAAGCGAATGCCGCGAACCCCGACATATCGGGCTCCGGGCTCGGACTGCTGACGTTGATGAGCGACTATGGCGCACGCCTGGCCTGGATATTCAGCTCAGCGGACGAAAGCGATCGGGTTTGCCTGGAGACATACGCCTCCATTCCGATCTCGCAAACTCAAAACTAGAAGAAACGAAACCAGGCTATGGAAATCAAGACAGACGATTACCGTGTGTGGATTGAGGGAAGCGATATATTTTTCGACGGTTCAATGCGGCTGGCCAGTTCACAAGCCGGTGCGCCCATCACGGCCTTGGCGACCAGTGTGCTTGCGTCAAATCCCGCTTCCATTACGCTCAATTTGAAGGACCTTCACTTTCTCAACTCTTCCGGCATCAACCTGCTGGCGAAATTTACCATCGAGGTGCGCAAGCATCCTGATGTTCGGTTGGTCGTGCGTGGAACGCCCGACATACCCTGGCAATCGAAATCATTGCCGAATCTGAAGAAGCTGCATCCGGCCCTGGTGCTTTTGATGGACTGACCAGGTCGCCGTGAACTGGCCAAGGCCCAAGTGGCTCGCGACAATCCCGGATAACATTTGGCGTCAGAGAGCGCCGCACTGAGCGAGATATGTACCCCAGGATAAGTATTTGGATGCGGGGCTAACGACAAATCGGCCCCGTGCGTAGATGATTGCAATGACTCGGCGGGGGCTCGGCACAGGCGGCAGGCATCCAGGTTGGGGGGATGTCGGGCCGCCTGTGCCGACAAGCCGCCGCCGCGTGGTCAAAGGTGGCGTCATTGAGTAAGCGAGCCAAGGTCAACAGCGGCCGGCTGGAGTTCATCCCGCCGCAGATCCCGACTCGGGTCGAGCAGCCGCCCGAAGATGAGGGATGGGTTCACGAAGTCCATCTTGACGGCTACCGGACGCAGATCATCATCGATAAGGGCGGGGTGCGCCTCTACAGCAAGAACGGCCGTGACTGGACCACGAAATACTGGCCCATCGCGCTGGAAGTAGAGCTGCCGTGCCGGTCCGCCATTCTCGACGGCGAGGTCATTGTGCCGGGCGAGCAGGGCTCTCCCGACCGCCCCGCGCTGGAAACCGCGATCTGGCACGAGCCGAGCCGGCTGGTCTTCGTCGCGTTCGACATCCTCCATCTTGACGGTCGCGATCTGGCCTCCTTGCCCCTGCTGCAGCGCAAGCAGGCGCTGTGGCAACTGGTCGAGCCCGGCCTCGGCAGGATCCAATACAGCGAGCATTTCGAGGGCAGTGCGCTGGGCATCATCCGCGCCACCGAGAAGATGGGGCTCGAAGGCATCATCTCGAAGCGCGCCGACAGCCGCTACAGCAGCGGACCGTCGAACACATGGCTGAAGGCCAGGTATTGCACGCCCACCCAGGCGTAGCCGTCCCGGGCAAGGCCCAAGGGTGCGAGGCCACTTTAGGCCGCCGCCTCAACCGGAAGGCCCGCAGCCTTCCATTCGGGGTAGCCGTCCTCGAGCCGATGAACGACATACCCTCGCGCCCGCAATGACGCGACAGCCTCGAAGGACAGAACGCAATAAGGACCGCGGCAATAGGCGATGACCTCCCGGTTGGCGGGAAGCTCCGCCAGCCGGCGTTCAAGGTCAGCGAGCGGAATGTTGAGCGCCCCCGGAAGATGTCCAAGCGCAAATTCGTCCTCCGACCGGACGTCGAGAACCGTGACAAGACCGTCATGCAGTCTTGAGACAAGGTCTTCGCGCGACACAGCCTCCAGCGCGTCGCGTGCGTGGAAGTAGTCGGCCATGACGCGATTGACATCGGCGACGTTCCGCTCGCCCACGCGCCCCAAGGCCTTCATCAACTCAACCACCTGGGTATCTCCGGCAAGACGGTAAAGCACATGCTTGCCGTGCCGCCGCGCCTCGACAAGGTGCGCGCGCCGGAGGATCTGAAGGTGGCGCGAGGCGTTGGCAAAGCTGAGGCCCGCCCGTGCCGCAAGCCCCTCGACATTCCTTTCACCCTGGGCGAGGTGCTCCAGCAACTCCAGCCGGTGCGCATGCCCGAGAGCTTGAGCCAGTTCGGCAAGGCTGGCGAAAACCACCTGTTTTGGTCCGATGCTTGACATGCCTTCTTCTCGATGGAACATTCAGCAGAATAATTGAATGTTATCTCGGGCGAGGCAGGGAGTGCAAGAGTCATGATCCTCCGTCAGTTCCTCCATTCCGATCCCGTCGCTGCATCCTACCTGTTCGGATGCGGAGGCAAGTCGGCAGCCGCCGTCGTCGATCCGGTAGGCGATATCGCGCCCTATCTTCGAGTTGCCGAGGCGACCGGCATGCGCATTCTCTATGTGGTCGATACGCACATCCACGCCGACCACATTTCCGCCGGGCGGACGCTCGCCGCAGCCTCCGGCGCGGAATACATGCTGTTCGAGGGCGCGGAAGCCGGTTTCCCATTTCGACGCGCCAAGGACGGCGAGGTAGTCGAGCTCGGCAACGTGACCATGACCGTCATGCACACGCCCGGGCACACGCCGGAGCACATCTCGCTCCTGGTCACGGACAGGACACGCGCGGCCGAGCCATGGTTCGTGCTGACGGGCCACACTCTCATGGTTGGCGATCTCGGACGAACCGAACTTGCAACCAGTGCCGAGGACGGCGCGCGGACGCTGTTTTCGAGCGTGCGCCGCCTCAAGCAACTGCCGGATCACGTCGAAGTGCTGCCTGGCGCCTACTCCGGCTCGGTCTGCGGGCGCTCGCTCAGCGGCAAGCCGACATCGACGATTGGCTTCGAGAAGCGCTTCAACAAGGCGTTCCGCATTGATGACGAGGACGCTTTCGTCGCCACGATGATCGCGGACATACCGCCCCCGCCGCCGGAGGCGGCGCGCAACCGTGCCGCCAACGCGGGTCTCGCCGCCGCCTCGGCCTGAGCAATGAACGAGGGGGCATCAGTTTCGCCAGGCTCCACTGTCAGGCTTGGGCTCAAGGAAAACTGGCGGCAGTTTGCGCTGCTCATGCTGGTGAATGCCTTTGTCGGCGGCATGGTCGGGGTCGAGCGAACGGTCGTGCCGCTCATCGGGTCGGAAGAGTTCGGCATCACCTCGACGACACTCGTCGTCTCCTTCATCGTCAGCTTCGGCGTGGTCAAGGCGCTTGCCAATCTGGTCTCGGGCCAACTCGCGGACGCCTGGGACCGCAAGCGCGTTCTCGTCCTCGGCTGGCTTGTCGGCCTGCCGGTCCCGTTCATGATCATCTGGGCGCCGAGCTGGGGATGGGTGATTGCGGCCAATGCCCTGCTCGGCATCAACCAGGGGCTCGCCTGGTCGATGACGGTCATCATGAAGGTCGATCTCGTTGGCCCGAAATCGCGCGGCCTCGCCGTCGGCCTCAACGAATTTGCCGGCTACCTCGCCGTCGGCGTGACGGCGTTCCTCACCGGCTATCTCGCCTCGCGGTATGGTCTGCGTCCCGCGCCGATCTATCTCGGCATGGGCTACGCCGTGATCGGCGCCGTGCTGTCGATCCTGCTCGTTCGTGACACGCGCGACCACCTCAGGCTGGAGGCGTCCGCCCACAAACAGCAGACGGCGCCGATCAGCTTCCGGGAGGTGTTTGCGCTGACCTCGTTCAGGGATCGCAATCTGTTCGCGGCATCGCAAGCGGGTCTCGTCAACAACCTCAATGACGGCATGAGCTGGGGTATTTTCCCGTTGTTCTTCGCCTCCTTCGGGCTTGGCGTCGAGCGCATCGGCATCCTGAAGGCGATCTATCCCGCGACCTGGGGAATCCTGCAGGTCGTCACCGGCCCCTTGAGCGATCGCTGGGGTCGCAAAGGCCTGATCGTGGCCGGAATGTGGGTTCAGGCCGGCGGCCTGTTTCTCACCGCGGCCACCAGCCGGTTCGAGTGGTGGCTCGTCGGCAGCCTTCTTCTCGGCCTTGGAACGGCGATGGTCTATCCAAGCCTGATCGCTGCGGTTTCAGACGCCTCGCATCCAAGCTGGCGCGCCCGCTCGCTTAGCGTCTATCGGTTCTGGCGCGACCTCGGCTACGCGATCGGCGCGCTCTCCGCGGGCCTCATCGCCGATCGCTTCGGGCTCTCATGGGCGATCACGTCGATCGCCGCACTGACGTTTTTCTCGGGCGCGATTGTCGCCGTCGCGATGCGCGATACCGCCAAGGGTTAGCTGGCCTGAATGATCTTTTTCACCTGTTGCCGGTCTTCCGGCGACCACTGCTCGGGGTTCTCCTGATGAGCGATGGCGGCGTGAAGCTCGATGTGTTTCCACAGTTCAGTTTCGGTCTCAGCCGTGAACGATCCCGGACAGGCTTCCATTCCAGGGTAGTCCTTGCACCGATATGAATAGGCCATATCTACGCCTCCCTAGTTTGCCCAGTTAGCAGGCGAGGAAGCGGCTCGCTTGTCAATTCACAGTTTTCGAATGCGCAGTACGCGCATTTCATCCAATCGGATCAGCGCTGGTTCGTGCTTGGTGCGGCAAATTGAGGATCGCGGATGGCCGACGGTGAAAACATATCAGCCCTTGGCCTCGGCGCCCGCCTTCGCCGGCGGCACAAGCTGGATCGCCGGGCGCTCGCCGGGCGCATTGTTCCTGGCGACGACGACGCGGTCACGGCCTTCCGCCTTGGCGTCGTATTGGGCGTGGTCGGCGGCGTTGGTCAGCTCGGCCCAGCCGGCGCCATGCTCGGGATAGGCGGCGACGCCGAATGAGGCGGTGACGGTGCCGAGCGTGCGGCCGCGATGCGCCAGATGCAGCTGCTTGATCGCCTGGCGCAGCGTTTCCGCGCGCTGGGCGCCCTCTTCGAGCGATGCCCCCGGCATGACCAGCGCGAATTCCTCGCCGCCATAGCGCGACACGACATCGCTGTCGCGGGCATGCTCGATCAGGGTTGCCGCGACCTGCTTCAGCACGAGGTCGCCGGCTTCGTGGCCGAACGTATCGTTGAACTGCTTGAAGTGGTCGACGTCGAGCATGATGATCGCCAGCGGCTGGGCCGAGCGCTCCATGCGCCTGAGTTCGCGGCTGCTGGTTTCCTCGAGATAGCGGCGGTTGAACAGGCCGGTGTTCGGATCGCGGATCGATTGCTGCCTGAGCGTCTCGCGCAGGCGCAGATTGGCCAGTGCCAGCGCCAGCGTGTCGACGACGCCGCGCAGGATCTGCTGCCGCTCGGCAAGCCATTGCGGTTTCTCGGCCGCGTTGGGCTCGCACAAATGCAGGATGCCCAGCGTCTCGCCCTGCGCCGCCAGCGGCATGCAGACATAGCCCTTCTTGCCGTTCTCGGTGATATGCGCGCAGCGCGGCGTCAGCATGCCCGGGCCGGCGACGTGCTCCTGGCCGCGCCGCAGCGCCCAGCAGTCCTCCGGCGCGAACTGGTTGACGCTCGAGCGTACGTCGCCCCAGTGCGCCATCTCTTCCACCAGGTTGCGCGAGGCGCTGGTCAGATGCACGCTGCCGCTCAGGCCGCCGAGGAACTCGGTCATCGCCGTCCCGACCACCGAGAAGGCTTCGGGGAAGGTCACGCAGGCCTGCAGCAACTCGCCGAGCTTGACCAGCCGGGTCGTGGTTTCCGACTTCTCGTGCAGCTCGCGATTGAGGACGGCGAGCTGGTCGGCGCGCTCGTTGACGACGCCTTCGGCGCGGCGCAGCTCGCTGATGTCGTTCAGCGTCAGCACCAGCCCGCCCTCGGACCGGCTCAGCGGGCTGCAGCTGGCGATGACGGGCACTTGCGATCCATCCGATCTGGTCAGGCGCACTTCGCCCTGGTGCTGGCGTCCGGTGGCCAAAGCCATCTCGACGGGAGACGTCCCGCCGGCGAAGTCGCCGCCTCTTGCGTCGTGGAGTTTCAGCGCCGCGTCCCATTGCAGGCCGACGATCTTGTCGGCGCGCCGGCCGACCATCGTTGCCGCCGCGGGATTGGCGCTGGCGATGCGGCCATGGGCGTCGAGCACCGCGATGCCTTCGGCCACCGTCTCGACGATGTCCTCGATGTGCGCCCGCGCCGACGCGAGCTGGTCCGCCATGGTGTTGAAGCCGTCGGCCAGCTGCCCGAACTCATCCTTGCGGCCATGGCTGATGCGCATCATTTGATTGCCCTGCGCCAGCGCCTGCATGCCGCGCATCATATCCCTGAGGCCGGAGCCGAAACGGCTGAGCAGCACCCAGGCGAAGAGAGCCGCCACCAGCATGGCGGCAACCGCGCTGAGGCCAATCAGCCACAGCATGCTGTTGGTGCGCTGCTCGGCCGCGTTCAGCACCGCATCGTATTCCAGCAGCACCGCGCCGACGATCGTCTTCCCGCCTTGTTCGATCGGAACGGCCAGTATGGCGTTCACTTCCTCCGGATCGACGAACTTGCGCGGGATGCCGTCTTCCAGCGTCTGGCCGACCTCGTTGCCGGGGTCGTGCTCGAATTTGTCGCCGGCCTTGTGCTCCTCGTCGGCGGCGTGGGCGACGATGACCTTGTTGCGGTCGACGACGACGAAATCCCGCTGCGAGCGCCCGTGTTGCAGCTCCAGGAACTGGTTGAGCGCCTCGGGCCGCTCGAGCAGCGAAGGCGTCCCGTCGGACGGCTTGAAGACGATCGTGTCGGCGAGCTCGCGCGCGACGTTGGTGGCCTCGGTCAGCCCCAGATATTTGGTCGCCGCCATCTGCGTGAAGACCGCGACGCCGCCGACCGTTCCGATCAGCGCCGCGGCGCCGACCATGCTGAGGATGATCAGGCTCCTAATGCGCACGGCAGGGCCCTGCCGGCGATGGCGCCATTGTGCTGGCGGATTGAGGCAAGTCTCTCATCCATGAGCTTTTATTACCAATTGCTTATCAACGTGCTAACGGCGGCCGGGCCCGGAGGTTGTCCCGGCGAGGCATCGGCCGCGCCTGCTTTCTTCGAAAGCAGCAGCTGGATTTAGGATCAGGTTGCAGCCTTCGTCCGCTCAGACATGCACGGTGCCGTGTGACAGCTCGCCCTCGTCGCTACTGACGAGGAAGGCGGCGGCGAGCAGGCCGACATAGAACAGTCCCACGATGGACGCGACGACGATGCCGGGGACCGGCCCGAGCGCGGCAACGCGCATCGCGTCGAGGAACGAGGCGCCGAAGCCGATCGGCGAGCCTTCGCGCTGCAGGCTGGGGGTCGTGATCTTCAACACCCAGGCGAGCATCAGGATCGTGTACATGAAGATGTAGTTGCGGCGCAGCCGGCGCACCAGCGCCGCGCGCTGCGAGATCAGGAAGCGCGGCGAGCGCAGGCCTTCGCCGACGATCGCCAGCCAGTTGGAGGCGAAGTCGGGCTGCGGCGAGAAGATCTGCGCGAAATAGTAGCGCTCGAACTGGCGCACCCGGGCACGGTAGACGTCGAAGAAGCGGTAGCGCCGCGCCTCGATCCAGAGCAGCAGCGTGATCAGCAGCATGGCGAACAGCAGCACGCCGTGATGCGAACTCGGCGTCGACAGCGACACCGAGAGCATCGCGGCGGCGACGGTGATCGCCCAGTTGCTGGTGCGGTCGAGCCTGTCGCGCCATCCGGCCATGCGGGCGATCTCTGCGCGGTGGAAATGCGACATCGTCGTCGCCAGTTCGGAGGAGGTGAGTTTCAGCGCGAACGCATCAGAGGCCCGCGGCGCTGCCGCCGCCTCGACGGGCTTGACGGTCTCGATCTTGGACATCCCCTTGCCATCCAAATGCAATGGCCGGCGGAAATGGCCGGCCATCACCCCGATGACAACAACGCGCGGCACACTGAAACGTTCCCGCGCGTGGATGTCGGAAGGCCGGCTTCAGCCCTGGTAGGAGATTTTCCTCGCGGCCGGTCCCGGAAATTCCACCACATCGGCCGAATGGCGGCTGTACTGGGCCACCGTGATTGCTTCTATCATGAGATCGAGCGCCGCAAGCGTCGTGTGGCTGGCTTCGTCATCGCCGCGCAGATAGTGGCCGGCCCGCTCGAGGTGCAGACGAGCGGCGGCAAAGTCGCTTTTCATTAGCTTCTCCTTATTGCCCGCCGTGCCGCGAAGATGCTTGAGTCGCTTTACCCGAAAGCAAACATCCACAGCCGCATTTGAATCGAATTGTCCGCGTTGCCGCCAGTCGTTTCCGCGCCACGCGGCGGTGCAACCGATAGGCGCGCCAAACCGTTGTCGTTCGCAATAATCGAGGGGTGCGAGTCTTGTCCTTCCTGCCAAACAGGCACCGGTCGGTCGCTATTGCGGCAATGACGCTGTTGGTCACGCCGGCCATGGCTTGGGGCGCCGAGAAGACCGGCATGTCGAGCGAGGGGGTCTTCGTTCTCGAGATCATCCTTTTGCTTCTCGTCGGACGCGGTCTCGGCGAACTGCTCGAACGCTTCGGCCAGCCTGCCGTGATGGGCCAGCTCATCGCCGGCATCCTGCTCGGCCCCTCGCTGCTCGGCTGGCTGTGGCCGGAGGGGGAACGGGTGGTCTTTTCCGGCGATGCCAGCCAGAAAAGCATGATCAATGCCGTGGCCCAGCTCGGCGTGCTGATGCTGCTTTTGCTCACCGGCATGGAAACCGACCTCAAGCTGGTGCGCAGGGTCGGCCGCGCCTGCTTCTCCATCTCCGCAGCCGGCGTGGCGGTGCCCTTCGTGATCGGCTTCGCTGCGGCGCAGTTCATGCCTGCGACGCTGCTCGCCCCAGGCGGCGAGCGCATCGTCGCAGGCCTGTTCCTCGGCACCGCGCTGTCGATCTCCTCGGTTAAGATCGTCGCCATGGTGGTGCGCGAGATGAACTTCATGCGCCGCGACCTCGGCCAGACCATCGTCTCGTCGGCAATCATCGAGGACACGATCGGTTGGGTGATCATCGCGATTACCATCGGCATCGCTACCCATGGCCGCGTCGAGGTGAGCAGCCTTGCCTTCACGATATTAGGCGTCGCCGCCTTCATGGCGTTTTCATTCACGCTCGGCCGCCGCATCGTCTTCGACGCCATCCGCTGGACCAATGACAATTTCCACAGCGAATATGCCGTCGTCACCATCATCCTCGCCATCATGGGCGCCATGGCGCTGATCACCGACCTGATCGGCGTCCACACCGTGCTCGGCGCCTTTGTCGCCGGCATACTGGTCGGCGAGTCGCCGATCCTGTCGCGCCACATCGAGGGCCAGTTGCGCGGCGTCATCACTGCGCTATTCATGCCGGTGTTCTTCGGCGTCGCCGGTCTGTCGACGGATCTTACCGTGCTCGTCGATCCGCAGCTGGCACTGCTTACAGTGGCGCTGGTCGCTATTGCCAGCATCGGCAAGTTTGCCGGCGCCTTCATCGGCGCGGAACTCGCCGGCATGAGCCGTGCCGAGGGCATCGCCGTCGGCTGCGGCATGAACGCGCGCGGCTCGACCGAAGTCATCGTCGCCTCGATCGGCCTGTCGATAGGCGTGCTCTCGCACAACCTCTTCACCATGATCGTGACCATGGCCGTCATCACCACTTTGGCGATGCCGCCGACGCTACGCTGGGCGCTGGGGCGCCTGTCGATCGGCGAGGCGGAGAAGAAGCGGTTGGAGCGCGAGGAGGTCGACCAGCGCGGCTTCATCGCCAATCTGGAGCGGCTGCTTGTGGTCGTCGACGAGGGCGTGGTCGGCCGCTTCGCCGCCTACCTTGCCGGCGTGGTCGGGGCCGGCAAGCCGATGACGGTGCTGCATGCCAGCGGCGAAAGCGAAGCCGAGCCCGACGAGGCGGCGCATCTGGACGAGATCGAGCGGGGCGCCGAGGAAGGCCGCGAGGCGGCACTCCAGGCCGACCAGGAGCCGGCCCGCGAGGCCCCCGTCACCCGTCGCCGGCACGAAGCGCCGCTGTCGGCCGAGGCGGTGGCGAAGGAAGCCCGCAAAGGCTACGGCGTGCTGCTCATCGGGCTCGGCCGTGCGGTGACTTCAAAGGGCAGCTTCTCGCATCGCTTGAACGACATCGCCGGCGCCTTCGACGGCCCGCTCTGTCTGGTGCTGAAGCCCGCCGGCGCCGGCCGGCAGATGCCGAGGCTCGGCCCGGGATCAGGCAAGATCCTGGTGCCGGTCAATGGCACTTCGGTCGCCCGCCGTGGCGCCGAGCTCGCGCTTGCCATTGCCGCTGTCACCGGGGCGCCGGTCAAGATGCTCTATGTTGCGCGGGTCGGCCGCGACGAACCGCGTGACACCGTCTCGCATCGCCGTAGGGAGGCTGTGCTTAAGGACATTGTCGAGCTTGCCGACCGCTATGGCGTCGAGATCGAGACCGCCATCCGCAGCAGGGCCGCCGCCGCCGATGCCATTGCCCGCCAGGCTGGCAGGAGGGTGGCGTTGATCGTCATGGGCGTGGCGCGGCGGCCGGGCGACGAACTCATCTTCGGCGAGACGACGAGCGACGTGCTGCAGCGCTGCCCGTGCCCGGTGATGCTGATCTCCGACGCGCGGCTGCGCCGCGACGACGAGGGGAGGGAGGCGGGGCGCTCCATCAGCGGTTGACAGGCCCAGCCCGCGTCCCGATTGTCGACGCCTTCATTCGCCTTACCCATTCGAAGGGACGACGCTGATGATGTCGGGATTTGCCGCCTGTTCCGGAACTGAGGCGCGAACCTTCAAAACGGCTATCGCTGGCTTTGAGGAACCACGATGAGCTTCAGCGTAAAACCCCTCGACGAAACAACCTGGCCGGAGTTCGCCGCGCTGGTCGAGCGCCACAATGGCGTTTGGGGCGGCTGCTGGTGCATGGCCTTCCATGCCAAGGGCAACGGCGCCGGCGGCAACCGCGCCGCCAAGCAGGCAAGGGTCCGGGACGGAAGCACGCATGCCGCGCTTGTTTTCGACGGCGCGGCCTGCGTCGGCTGGTGCCAGTTCGGGCCGACCGACGAATTGCCGCGCATCAAGCACCGGCGCGCCTATGAGGAAGGGCTGAAGGTCCTTCCCGACTGGCGCATCACCTGCTTCTTCATCGACAAGGCGCGTCGCGGCGAAGGCGTGGCCGCCGCCGCGCTGGCAGGTGCGCTCGGCGAAATCGCCCGCCTCGGCGGCGGAACGGTGGAAAGCTATCCCGAGGACGCGCAAGGCCGGAAGGTCGCCGGCGCCTTCCTGCACAACGGCACGCTGGCGATGTTCGAGAAGAAGGGCTTTCGCCGCGCTCGTCAGATCGGCAAGCACCGCTGGGTGGTGGCGACAACGGTGGCGCCAGGCGCTTGAAAGCCTTGGATGCCGGCCCTTTGATATGAGTATGCACTAATATAAATTACGACCCCTCAATGACACTTTGGCATTCCCGCAAATGTCTGGCCAGGAGTTACAGTACCGGACAGCCACGCGCGACGACATCGCGGCGATTTCGGCGCTGATGGCGCTGGCGATCGGCGAGCTGCAAAAACCCTTCCTGAATGATGCCCAGATCGAATCCAGCCGCGCCATCATGGGCCTGGACACGCAGCTTATCGACGACGGAACCTATTTTGTCGTCACATGCGGAGGAGCGCTGGCGGGCTGCGGCGGCTGGAGCCGGCGCGCCACGCTTTATGGCGGCGACAGGACGCCGGGGCGCAGCGCGGCATTGCTCGATCCCGCCACCGACGCGGCGCGAGTCAGGGCGATGTACACGCATCCCGATTTCGTGCGGCGCGGCGTCGGCCGCCTCATCCTTTCGCTCTGCGAAAATGCGGCGAGGGCAGAGGGCTTTCGCCGTGTCGAGCTCGGCGCGACGATGGCCGGGGAGCCGCTCTACCGGGCCTGCGGCTACCAGCCGGGCGAGACGATCCACGACGATCGCGGCGGCGCGCCGGTGCCGATCCTGATGATGTGGAAGACGATTTGAGAAGGAGGGACTGGAATGGCTGCCTATCTCATTGCCGATGTCGACGTCACCGACGCCGCCATGTTCGATGAATACCGGCGCGAGGTTCCGGCGACGGAAGCGCGTCATGGCGGGCGGTATCTGGCGCGCGGCGGCTTGACCCGGGTGCTGGAGGGCGACTGGGAGCCGCACCGTCTGGTCATCATCGAATTCCCCGACATGGCGGCGCTGACCGCCTGGTACGACTCGCCTGAGTACGAGCGGCTGAAGCAGATCCGCTTCCGCTGCGCCAACACGCGCATCATCGCGACCGAGGGCGTGCCGCCGGCCTGACGCCTGCCACCGAACAGTGCACGGCGGGTTCGTCCTGCGTCAGGACATGTGGATCGCGGTCGGTCCTGCGCTCACTTGCCCTCGAAGAAGGTGTGGATCGCGGCGTCCAATGTCTCGATGAGTTGGGCGTTGCGGGTGCTGCCGGCCCAGATCAATGCGTTGAGCCGCATGTCCTTGTTGAGGAAGTTCACTTTCCTGGATTCCAGCAGATACTCGGCGACCTCGTAGTGGCGTCCCTTGATGGCCTCGATGAGCGCGCTGTTTCGCCCCGTCTTGTCGGCCAGATTGACGTCCGCGCCATGCCCCACGAGCAGCTTGACGACATCGAGATGCCCGTTCCTTGCCGCCTCGATCAGCGCCGTCCTGCCATAGTAGTCGGCGCGGGCATTGATATCGATCCGAGGATGTCCCGCCAGCGCCAGGATGCAGTCGTAGTGACCCTTGGCTGCGGCCAGGCTGAGCGGCGTGCTCTTCCACTTGTTCCGGGAATTGACGTCGATTTCCGGCTGCGCGATCAAGGCTTCGAGCACTGCGAGGCGGGCATTGTGGGCGGCAAGGTGCAGCGCCGACCAGCCGCCTTCGTCGCTCTGGTTGATGTCCGCACCGGCGGAAAGCTCCGCGCGCACGGCCTCCGCGTCGCCTTTTTCCGCCGCGACCAGCAGGGTGGACCAACTCCTGGCGTCTTCGGCTTCCAAGCTTGCGGTCACTGCAATGTCTCCCGGACCATGGGATCGTGCCGACATTCATCGGATGCGGCGTCTCTTGCGGAGCCTTTCACACTCGCAGGCGTCCGGCAAATGGATTTCGCGCCACCGGTCGGCGGTTCCGTGAAGAATGGAACCGCCGACTGTCTTTTGATGCTTACGCCATTTGCAGCCGCTGCCGGCTCGGTTGCGGCGGGAAGGCAATCGCGATGCCTGCGGCGCCCAGCCCGACCAGCGCCGAGCCGATGAACAGCCAGGAATAGCTGGCATAGGCGTCATAGATCATGCCGCCGGCCAGAGGCCCGAACGCCATGCCGAGGCTGGACAGCATGGTGGCGGCGCCGAACACGGTGCCGATGATGCGCGGCCCGAAATATTCGCGCGCCAGCACCGCGTAGAGAGGCATGACGCCGCCATAGGTGGCGCCGAAGATGACGGCCAGCACATAGAACTGTTCGAGCCGGCTGACCGCGAGATAGGCCGAGATCACCGCGGCCTGGATGAGGAGCCCGGTGATCAGCACCGGCTTGACGCCGAGCCGGTCGCCGAGCACGCCGTAGAGCAGGCGCCCGCCGAGGCCGGCGAGGCCCTCGACGCTGTAGATCGAGACGGCGGCCATCGGCGCCACGCCGCAGGCCATGGCATAGCTCACCATGTGGAAGATGGGGCCGGAATGCGCCGCGCAGCAGGCGAAGAAGGTCATGCCGAGCACCAGGAATTGCGGCGAACGCAGCGCCTGGCCGACGCTCATGCCGGGATCGTCGGTGGCGGGTGCCGGCGCGCCATCGGTTGCCGCGACCGCCGCCGGCGGCTGTCGCACCAGAAAGGCGACGGGCAGCAGCAGCACCCAAGCCATGACACCGATGTCGAACATGGCCGCACGCCAGTCATAGGCGGTGATCAGCCAGCGCGCGAAGGGCGAGATGGTCATCGGCGCCACGCCCATGCCGGCCGATACCAGCGACACGGCGAGGCTGCGGTTGGTGTCGAACCAGGCGGTGGTGAGCGCGATCATCGGCGCGAAGAAGGCACTGGCCGCGAGCCCGACGAGGACGCCATAGGTGAGCTGGAAGACGGTGAGCGAGCCGGTGCGGCTGGCCAGCACCAGCGCCAGCCCCAGAAGCAGCGCACCGGCGAAGACGACGGGGCGGGCGCCGACGCGATCGTAGATGGCGCCCCAGGCGAAGCCGCCGAGACCCATCACCAGAAAATTCAGCGTCATTGCGCTCGATATGCCGGCGCGCGACCAGCCGGTGTCGAGCGACATCGGCTCGAGAAAGATCGCCAGCGAAAACATCGCGCCGATGGCGACGCAAGTCATCAGCGCGCCAGCCGCGACGATGACCCAACGATAGGAAAGCTTCATGTTCTTCTCCCATGCCGGAAGCTAGAGTTTGTCGACACGGCGCGCCTTTTTCGAGCTTCGTCACGCCGCTTGCGTCCGAAGGACGTTGGCACTGGCAGCAATCCGACAATCCGGTTGCATTTTTTAATCAGATTTTTGGCACGGGTGATTTTTGCTGCCGCCTGAAAAGCTGCGTTGCTTCACACCTCCTCCGCCCCATCGTCTTCTCTAGTGTCAGTAGCATGCAATACCCGACATTGACCGGAGGTTGGTCCCTTCTAGATGATTGACCAGTCAAAACAGGAGGCTCTCCATGGAACTCTATCGCGGCCGGCTCATCGACCACATCCAGCTTGTGGTGCGCGACCTGAAGGCCAGCCGGCGCTTCTACGGCGCGGCGTTCGACGTGCTGGGCATCCCGGTCGGCGGCGAGGCCGAGGATTACTTCTGGGCCGATGAACTATTCGTCTCCAGCGTTGACAGCCGCGCCGCCCAGGGCGTGCTCACCGGCCGCCATCATCTCGCCTTCCAGGCCAAGGACCGCGCCATGGTCGTCGCCTGGTACAAGGCGGGACTTGCGGCCGGCGGCGAGGACAACGGCGCGCCCGGCGAGCGCCCTTACCACCCCGGCTACTACGCTGCCTTCCTGCTCGACCCCGACGGCAACAACATCGAGGCGGTGTTCCATGGCGAGGCGAAGCGGAGTGCGGCGGCGGTGGAGATCAGCTTTTAGGGCACGGAGCTTCAGCCCGCGTCGCTCGCATCCAGCAGCCATTGCCGGACGGCTTGCGTCGGTTCGGGATGCCGCTGCCTGCGCGGCATGACGACGTGGAAATCCTGGGTGCCGCGCATGTCTCCCTGGACCGGCTGCGCCAGCCGTCCGGCGGCAAGGTCGGCGGCGACCAGGAAGCGGCTGGCAAGCGCGATGCCCTGGCCGGCGATCGCCGCGTCGATCGCCAGCGCCGTCTGGTTGAAGCGCATGCGCTTGACCTCCTTCGCCATCTTCAGGCCGAGCGCCTTTTCCATGAATTCCGGCCACAGATTGTGCCCGTCATGCAGCAGGACATGCTGCTGGATGTCCGCCGCGGCGATTTCGCCGGCGCCGGGCGGCAAAAGGGCAGGGCTGCAGACGGCGATGATTTGCTGCGGGAACAGGAGGTCGACGACGAGGCCGGGGCCGAAGGGAGGACGGCCCTGCCGCACCGCGATGTCGACGCCGTCGGCCTGGAAGCTCGACAGGCTTTCGGTGGCGAGGATGCGCAGGTCTACCAGCGGATTGTGCGCGACGAACTCCGGCAGCTTCGGGATCAGCCATTTGGTGGCGAAGCTCGGCGTCACGCTGATCGTCAGGCGCGCCGGTTCCGGCCGTAGCAGCACCGTCGCCTCCGAGATCAGCTCGAAGGCGCGGCGGATGTTGGGCACATAGGTGCGGCCCTCGTCGGTGAGCGCCAGGCCGCGCGGCAGCCGCTCGAACAGTTTCGCGCCGAGGCTGGCCTCCAGCCCTCGGATGTGCTGCGCCACCGCGCCCTGCGTCACGTTGAGCTCATGCGCGGCGAGGCGGAAGTTGAGATGCCGCGCCGACGCCTCGAAGGCGCGCAGCGCATTGAGCGGTGGCAAGCGCAGGAAGGCTTCGGGCATCGAGTAGTTTTTCTACAGTCCGATTTAAGGCTTTCTGGTTCGAACCAGCAGCGAAAGTCGAATATAACACGTTGTGATCAATGGTGGTACGGGCCGAAAACCAATCCGGAAAGGAAGATGCGATGAGTGTAGAAAAAGTGGCAGTCGTCGTTGCCGGCGGCAGCGGCATGGGCGCGGCGGCGGCAAAGCGCCTGGCCGCCGACGGCTTCAAGGTTGCGATCCTGTCGTCGTCCGGCAAGGGTGAGGCGCTGGCCAGCGAGCTCGGCGGTCTCGGCGTCACCGGATCCAACCAGTCGAATGAGGATCTGCAGCGTCTCGCCGACCTGACGCTCGAGCGCTTCGGCCGCATCGACGTTTTGGTCAACAGCGGCGGCCACGGGCCGCGCGCGCCGATCCTCGAGATCACCGACGAGCAGTGGCACACCGGCCTCGACGTCTACCTGATGAACGTCATCCGGCCGGTGCGCATCGTGACGCCCCACATGGTCAGGCAGAAGGCCGGGGCCATCATCAACATCTCGACGGCATGGGTGGTCGAGCCGAGCCCTATGTTCCCGACCTCGGCGGTGTTCAGGGCCGGCCTTGCCGCCTACACCAAGATCTTTGCCAACACCTATGCCGCCGACAATGTGCGCATGAACAACGTGCTGCCGGGCTGGATCGACAGCCTGCCCGCCACCGAGGAGCGGCGCGACAGCGTGCCGATGCAGCGCTACGGCACCAGCGACGAGATCGCAGCCACCATCGCCTTCCTCGCCTCCGATGGCGCCGGCTACATCACCGGCCAGAACATCCGCGTCGACGGCGGCATCATACGGGCGATCTGACGCCTGTCGGCCGCGGCCATGCGGCCGGCTTGCCGCCGTGCATTTGGCGGCAAGCCGCTCGCGGTCGGCGTCATTCCTTCACCGCCCCGGTCATCGAGGAAACGTAGTGCTCGACAAAGAACGAGTAGAGCACCACGACCGGCAGCGAGCCGATCAGCGCGCCCGCCATCAGCGCCCCCCATTCGTAGACGTCAGAGCGCACAAGCTCGGTCAGCACGCCGACCGGCACGGTCTTGTTCTCCGACGATTGGATGAACGTCAGGGCGTAGATGAACTCGTTCCATGACAGGGTGAATGCGAATATGCCGGCGGAAATCAGGCCCGGCACCGACAGCGGCAGCACGATCTTGGTGAGGATCTGCAGCCGGGTCGCTCCGTCTATGAGCGCGCATTCCTCCAACTCGAAGGGGATGGAGCGGAAATAGCCCATCAGCAGCCAGGTGCAGAACGGGATCAGGAACGTCGGGTAGGTGAGGATCAGCGCGAACGGCGTGTCGTAGAGCCCGAGGTTGAACACCATCACCGACAGCGGAATGAACAGGATCGAGGGCGGCACCAAATAGGCGAGGAAGACGGCGAGACCGACCTGCCGCGCTCCCGAAAACCTCAGCCGTTCGATCGCATAGGCTGCCAGCACCGCCGCCAGCAGCGACAGGAACGTGGCGGCGGTGGAGATGATGACCGTGTTGAGCAGCCAACCGGGATAGGACGTCTCGAAGAGAAGATAGCGGATGTGCTGCAACGTTGGATGCACGACCCAGAACGGATTGAAGTTGGCGTAATCGGTCATCTCGACATTGGGCTTAACCGCCGTGATCGTCATCCAGTAGAACGGAAACAGCAGCACGATGATGAACACCAGCAATGGCAGATAGACCGTCACCACGCGGCGCGGCAGGCTTTGCAGGTAGCCCATGCCGCCTTCATCGGTTTCCGGACGTTTCGGTCTCTTGATCGCGGCCATTTCAGTCTCCGCCGCCTTGCTGCCACTTGCGGCGTTGCAGGCCGAAATAGCTGAACAGGATCGCCGCCAGCAGGAAGGGGATCATGGCAACCGCGATAGCGGCGCCCTCGCCAAGCTGGCCACCTGAAATGCCGCGCTGGAAGGACAGCGTCGCCATCAGGTGGGTGGCGTTGACCGGTCCGCCGCGGGTCAACACATAGATCAGCTGGAAATCGGTGAAGGTGAACAGTACTGAAAAGGTCATGGTGATGGCAATGATCGGCGTCAGCAGCGGCAGTGTCACATGGCGGAACAATTGCCAGCGGCTGGCGCCGTCGAGCGTGGCGGCCTCGTAAAGCGATTGGGGGATCGTCTGCAGGCCGGCAAGCAGGGTGATGGCGACGAAAGGAATGCCGCGCCAGACATTGGCGGCGATGACCGAGGCGCGCGCGTTTGTCGGGTCGCCGAGGAAGTTGATGCGATGGTCGATCAGGCCCATCTGCTGCAGCGCCCAGGACAGGATCGAGAACTGCGAATCGTAGATCCACCAGAAGGCGATCGCCGACAGCACCGTCGGCACCACCCAGGGCAGCAGCACCACGGCGCGGAAGAACGATTTGAAGGGAAGGTTCTCGTTTAGGATGAGCGCCAGCCAGAGGCCGAGCATGAACTTCAGGATCGAAGCGCTGATCGTGTAGAGCAGGGTGTTGAAGACGGAGAGCCAGAAGACGCTGTCGCTCCAAAGGTATTGATAGTTCTCGATGCCGATGAAGATGCCGGGGCGGCCGATACGGGCATCGGTGAAGCCGAGCCAGACGCCCAGCCCGAGCGGATAGGTCAGAAACACCAACAGCAGCACCGCCGCCGGCAACATGAAGCCGAAGCCAAGCGCGTTGCGGCTTTCGCTCAGGCGCGACAGGATCGAAGAACGCTGCTCAACGGCAACGGACGGCACGGCCATGCGGTGGCTCCTCATCAGATATGATTGCGTGGCGGCCAGGGCGGCCGCCGCGCGGTTGCGCACCCTCACCGGGCAGCGCAGCTGCCCGGCCGGGCGATGATCAAACCCGGTAGTAGCGGTTGGCGCGCTTCTCCGCCTCTTCCATCGCCTCCTGCGGCGTGGCCTGGCCGGTCACCGCCTTGGCGAACATGTCGACCAGCACGTAGTCTGCCATGGTCGCGGCCGAGGCGTAGCCGAGCGGCCCGGCATAGCCGTTGGGACGCAGCGTCGCCGAGGCCTTCGCGTAGGCGGCGTTGTTCGGATCGGCCTTCCACACGGGATTGTTGTCGAAGGCTTTCAGCGTCTGGCAGCAGTAGCCCGCGGAGGAGGTGATCCAGTCCGACATCTGCGGATCCTCGAACATGAACTGCAGATAGGCTTTGGCTGCGTTGGGGTAGGGCGTGTAGTCGAAGATGACGGCCGTGGTCACCTGGAACAGCTCGACCGACTTTCCGACCGGGCCGATCGGCAGGTTGGTCGTGCGGATGTCCTTGGCGATTTCGTCCAGTTTGGGATCCTTGTCCTTGTTGATCTTGGCAGTGTTGTAGGCGGAAATGCCGTTGGCGATGACGCTCACTTCGCCGGCCAGGAAGGCACGATTGTTGTTGACGTCGAGCCAGCTCTCGGTCCCCGGAATGAAGGTCTTGTAGAGCTGCTGCGCGTAGTCGATCGCCTTCAGCGTCTCCGGGCTGTTGATCGCGACCTTGCCGCTCTCGTCGACCATCTGGCCACCATGGCTCCAGAGCAGCCAGTGCGCGTAGTTGTTGCCGTCGCCGACGCCGTGGCCGTGCGTGAAGCCGGCCGGATGTCCCTTCGCCTGTAGGGCCTTGCAAAGCTCGAGGAAGCCCGCCGTGTCCTTGGGAAATTCCGCGAATCCGGCCTCCTTCACCCAGCTTTCGCGGTAGACGATGGCATTGCCGATGGTGGCGAGCGGCAGACCGAGGAATTTGCCTTCCCGGGTCGCGTACTGCTTCGGTCCGTCATACCAGCCGCCATATTTCGAGCCCAGATACTCACCCAGCTCGGTCACGTCGTGCAGCTTGTCGGGGTATTGATGCGGGTCGTCGAACCAGACGAACATCAGGTCGGGACCGGAACCGACATTGGCGGCGACCGCCGCCTTGGGACGGATGTCTTCCCAGCTTTCCTTGTCGACGCGAACCTCGACGCCCGTCGCCTCGGTGAACCGCTTGGTGTTGGCCAGCCACTGGTCCTCATCGCCCTGCACGAAGGGCGACCAGCGCAGCAGCCTGAGCTTCGCGCCGTCCTCCGGCTTGTATTTCAGGCCTTCCTGGGCCAGGGCGGGAGAGCCGACGAACCGGCTTCCCAAGGCTCCCGCCGCCACGCCGGCGGTCGTGCGGATCACGTCACGTCTGGTGAATTTCATGGTGGTCTCCTCCTGTCAGTTTCCTCGCTCAGTCGTTCTTACGGCCTGGTGCCCATCTCGAACCGCTTTCCGGTTTCGCCGTGAAAGAGATGGATGAGGCCGGGCTCGGCCGAGAGCCGGATGGTTTCACCTGGCGTAAAGGAATGGCGCTCCCGGAAGTTCGCGACGATCTCCTCGCCGCCTTCTGTCCGGCCGATGAGCTGCACCTCCGAGCCGGTCGGCTCGACCACCGCGACAGTGACCGGAATCCCCGCCTCGGACAGCCTCAGGTGCTCGGGCCGTATTCCCAGCACCACCGGTTCGCCATTGCTGATCGACGGCGTCGCCGCCAAAGGCACGGAAATCTCGCCTGCGCCGCGAAAGGATGGCGAGCCATCGGTCGCAATCCCGCCCTTGAGCAGGTTCATGGCGGGCGAGCCGATGAAGGAGGCGACGAAGAGATTGTTTGGCCGGTCGTAGAGTTCCAGCGGTGGCCCGATCTGCTCGACGAGGCCGTCATGCATGACGACGATCTTGTCGGCCATGGTCATCGCCTCGATCTGGTCGTGTGTGACATAGACCGTCGTGGTCTTTAGCCGCTGGTGCAGCTCCTTGATCTCGGCACGCATCTGCACCCGGAGCTTGGCGTCGAGGTTTGAGAGCGGTTCGTCGAACAGGAAGACGGCCGGATTGCGCACGATCGCCCGGCCCATGGCGACGCGCTGGCGCTGGCCGCCTGAAAGCTGGCGCGGATAGCGCGACAGCAAGGGCACCAGCCCAAGGATCTCGGCCGCGCGCCGGACGCCGGCTTCGCTTTCTGCCTTGGAGACACCTTTTAGCATCAGCGAGAACGCCATGTTCTCGGCAACCGTCATATGTGGGTAGAGCGCGTAGTTCTGGAACACCATGGCGACGTCGCGCTCCTTTGGCGCGACGTTGTTGACGACACGCTCGCCGATCGCGATCTCGCCGCGCGAGATCTTTTCCAGGCCGGCGATCATCCTGAGAAGGGTGGATTTTCCGCAGCCGGATGGCCCCACCAGGGTGACGAATTCACCGTCCTCTATGTCCACGCTGACGCCGTGAAGGATCTCGACGCTTCCGAATGACTTGTAGACATCGGCAATCGCGACAGACGCCATCGAAATCCTCCCGGCTGGGTCCTGCGACGTCCGCAAGACTCCATGTTCTTTCTGACATGGTGCTGAAGCGGATCCCGTCAAAACGGCGGGAACCTCAATCCACCACACCAGCCGGCGACAGCTACCAAGGCTCCCCCCTTGGTCACGCGACTGGGCAAACGGTAGCGCTACCAACCCTGCGTGTAAAGCGGCGGTGGGAAGCAGATCTGCCTAAGCGCTCAGGGTAAATGAACGTAGATAGGCCTTAGACGGAGGTCCACGCATAGCTGTGCTATTCCAGCGTGTATCGATCTACTGGTAAGCTCGCCGGGGTTATATAAGCCAATGCTTGAATGGCGCCGCATTCCTCGAATCACGAATCTACCAATTTTCTCGCCAGGGTGGAGATCGTCATCGCAAATGTTCGGATGTCCTTGCCCGAGCTGGGCTCATTCCCCATTCACAAACGCCAGCACCAGCCTCTGCAGATTGCCGCCCGACCCGAATTCGACGCGGTCGAAGTCGCGGCTGGCCTGGCGCTGCGTCTGCGAGAGTTCGGCCAGGCGCTGGGTGAGCTCGGTCCTGATCTTCTTGCAGCCGGGGTCGTCGGCGACGGTCAGTCCGACGCTGAGCGCTTCGATCTTTTGCACCATGTCGATGATCTGACCGCCATGCACCTTCTCATGCGCGGCGAGGCCTGCGGCGAAGCCGTCCCAGCGCTTCTGCAAGCCCGCCGGCAGCGGACCGGTCGGCTTCGGCAGCGTGTAGGTGATGATGAGCTTTGGCCGCGCCGATTTTAGCACGCAGGCGCCGCCCCCGGCCTTGTCGTCGTAGTCGCGCTGCCAGGTCAGCTTGAAATTGGTATGCGCGATGACGCGCTTCTTGCTCTCGCCAATGAGCGGGCCGTTTTCACCGACCGAAGCATAGAGCTCGGGCGCGGTCTGGCCGGAGATGGCGTAGGTCTCGACCTTTTCCACCGGCTTCCAGTCGCCGGCCCGCGCCGGTGCGGAGGGCAGCATGGCCGCGAGCAAAAGCAAAAGGATGGCTGGTTTCATGCGCCCCCGCGGACTTGGAGCCCGAGTCGGCGGGCGATCGCCTTCCATCATGCCCGTTGCGTGGCGGACTGGCTATGCCGGCGTGTTGTCCCAGCCGGCCCGTTCGAGACCGATCCGCAACCGTTCACAATCCTCGGCGCACTCCAAGCGCAGGTCTGCAAGGATTTCCGCCATGGTCAGGCCCGAATCCAGCGCGCGGCCTTCCCTGACGCAAGCCCTGGCTTTCTCGGTGTCGCCGTCGAGCGCGTGGCAAGCCGCCAGCCGCGCCCATTGCCAGACACTTTTGCGCGGCAGGGAGGAAAAGGAGGTTGCGGCCTCGCGGTAGCGTCCAGCAACGAACAAGGCTACGCCGCGGTCGAAATAATACCAGCTCGGATGCATCGGGTTGAGCTGAATGGCCTGGTCGAGCAGAGCCAGCCCGGCTTCGCCATCGCCGCGCAGCGCCTTGAAGTAGCCGGTCTGTGCGAGCGTGTCGGCATCGTAGGGGTTGAGGTCCAGCGCACGGGCAAGATGCTTTTCGGCGGCGTCGTACTCGTCGCAACCCCGGTAGAGCAGGGTAAGCGCCAGGATCCTGTGGCATCGCCCCTCGTCGGGGCTGAGCGCGATAGCATGCAGCGCCCGGTCGCGCGCCTGGTCGAGCACGGCGCGCGGCGCGCCGGAATAGCCTCCTATGATCAAATCGGCGAGCGCCAGGTAGGCATGCGCAAGGCCCGAATTCGGGTCCCGTTCGAGCGCCATGAGGAGATGCCTGCGCGCCTCCTCGTTCACGCCTTCGCCATAGCTGCGCAGCAGGGCCATGCCGCGCAGCAGGTGGAGATAGGCCTCGACATTTGACGCGGATGCGGGCTGGCTGCGGCGCATGACGGCGCTTTCAATATTGGCGACCAGCGCCATCGCGATCCGTTGTGCGACCGTTTTCTGGAAGGCGAAGATCTCGCCTTTGGCGAATGTGAAATTCTGTATCCAGACGCGACGTCCGGATATCGTCTCGGTGAGCACGACGCGAGCGCTGTAGCCATCCCCGGCGGATTCCACGCTGCCTTCCGCGATGTAGTCGGCGCCAAGCCGCAAGGCGGTCGCGTTGATATCCTCCGTCCAATGCTCAGCCAGCACGAAGGCCGAATGGCGAGCCAGCACCGCGACGGTCTTGAAGCACGACAGCGCGTTGGTGATTTCCTCGACCGCGCCGTCGAACAACACCCTGCCGGTGGTGTCGCCGGCCTCGACGCTGAACGGCAGGATGGCGACCATCGGTTCGGCCGCGCGTCCGGCTTGGGGCGCCATCTGCCCAGGCTGATCGTTGGCCCGGGTTTCCGCGACCTGGAACAGATAGCCGCGCCGGGGAACGGTACGGATCAGCGCCTGCGCTTCGTCGCCGATCGATTTGCGCGCGTCGCGAATGCACTGGGTGAGCGAATCCTCGGTGGCGATGATGCCTGGCCAGACAGCCTGCAACAATTCGTCCTTGCCCAGCACCCGGCCGGAATTGCGTATCAGGAACGCAAGAAGGTCGAAGGTCTTCGGCCGCACCGGCACGATCTCGCCGTCACGCCTGAGCGTGCCCAGTTCAAGATCGATAACCGCATTGCCGAACTGTTGCGACAAGCCCTTGCCCCATCGCCGCGCCCATTCGCGCGGCGACTATCGGAGAGGCAGAATGCCGGCAAGGTCAAGCCCGAAAGAAGCTCCCCGGAAAAACACTGTGCGGCAGGACGTGGCGAATTCGAGGCCATAGGCCCGGCCGTTTGGCGGACGGGGCTGGCGTCTCGCAAGGCGCCTGCCGTTCGAAATAGGCCAGCATCTCATTGGCTTCCCCACAGATGAGCCCGGCGACGCCCATCGACAGGATGCGCTGCGTTTCCTCCTGCGCCAGCATCGAGGACCAAAGCGCTCTTTCAGCCTTCTCACGCATGATCGATCTCCAGGGTCAGTGGTTCGCAGTCGCTAGGCCTGTATTGCTTCAACATTGCCCCAACGCGCGCTCGCCGTCCTGAACGGCTGCTGATATTTTGCTGAAATCGGCTTTCAGCGCCGCGGCCTGCGATCCCGGCTTTTCGTTGCTATTCGCTCGCCAGCGTGTCGAAGCGGGGACAGTGCGGGCGGGCGCCGACGGAGACGATCTCATAGCCGGCGGCGATCAATTGCAGCTTCATCTCATCGAAATGCCGCTTCGAGCCGCTGACGATCGCCTCCGGCGCGTAGTCCCAGCCATTGCGGGCGGCATTGGCCAGTATGTCGGCATAAAGCCGCATGCTGGCAATCTTGACGTCCGATTCCAGCATTTGCCTGCACCCGCTTGCGAATGACTGCGACGGGGAAGAAAAACCCACGATTGCGCATGCCAGTCCGATCGAAACACCTCGCATGAAAACCTCCCATGGTTACAGCCTGTTGCTGCAAGGAAGCTTGCACCTCCTGTGCCCGCGAGGGGATCGGCCAGATGCGGTGTTTTAGGTCCTGCATTTGTAGTATTTTGCCACGGCAGGCGTTGATGGCGCGTGCGCCCGCGGGCAAGGGATCTGCATGAACCACAACGCGACAGCGGCCACGTCTTCACCGTCCTCGCCGGCTCTATCCGAGCGCGAGCGCGCCGTGGCGGAAAAATTCGCGGCCGGGCTGACCTATCGCCAGATCGGCGAGGCGCTGTTCATCGCGCCGTCGACCGTGCGCACCCATCTTGCCGCGATCTACGAGAAGCTCGGCGTGCGCAACAAGGTGGCGCTTGCCGCGCACCTCAATGGCATTGCCAGCTTGCCGCCGGACAAGCCGTCGGCCTTGCCCGGCGCTTCGCCGGTGCTGGCGATATTCCCGATCGAGTGCCTGAGCGACGAAGAGCGCTGGCGCCGCTTCGCCAACGGCCTGTCGTCGGACATCACCGTCGACCTTGCGCGCTATGCGGACCTGCCGGTCATTGCCTTCCACACCATGAAATCGCTGGGCAGCAAGCCGGCCGATTTCGTGGCCGACGGCAAGGCGCTGGGCGCCGCCTATATCTTGTCGGGCCAACTGCGCGCCGACGACACCCGCATTCGGCTGACCATCGAGCTCGCCGATGCGAGGAACGGCGTCAGCCTTTGGAGCGAGCGCTACGACCGTCCGGTCGAGGACATCTTCGCGCTGTCAGGACAGCCTGACCGAAAGCGTCATCAATGTGCTCGCCGGCTGTTTCGGAGCGATCGCCACGATCGGGCGCAACGCGGTTCGCCGCAAGCCGCCGGCCAGCCTGCGCGCCTATGATCTCTATCTGCTTGGCGTCGAGCAGCACAACACCTTCAGCCGCGCCGGCAATGCGGAAGCGATCCGGCTGTTTTCACGTGCGCTGGAACTCGACCCGACGCTGGTCAGGGCCTGGACCGAGCTCGCCTACGCCTATTCGATCGAAGCCGGCAACTGCTTTGGCCGCGATCCGCAGGCATCGATCGAGAAATGGCGCGCGGCGGTCGAAAATGCGATCCGGCTCGATCCCTTCGACAGCAGCGCCTGCAACTGCTTCGGCGATCTCATGGGATGCCTCGGCGACCTCGATGCCGCGGAGCGTGACTACAAAAGGGCCTTCGAATGCGGCCCCAACCATGCCGACACGCTGGCGCTGCTTGCCGGCAGCAAGGCGCTGGTCGCAGGCGATCCGGCCGAGGCGATCCCGCTCATCGAGCGCGCCATGCGCCTCAATCCGCTCGCTCCGCCCTGGTATTTCGGCATGCACGGCCGCGTCCTGTTCTGCGCCGGCCGGCACCGGGAAGCCATCGCGGCCTTGCGCCGAACCACGCCGGACTCGCCCAATGTGCTGATGTTCCTGGCGCTCTCCCATGCGGCTTCGGGCGACAGCACCGAGGCGGCCGGATTCGTGGCGCGGCTCGCGGCCGAGTTCCCCGACTTTTCCGTCGAGGGTTTCATCTCGGGCTATCCCGTGACCAACCCGGGCGCCGTCAACGCCATTCGCGACGCGGCGAAGCTGGCGGGGCTGGGCTGAGGGGGAGAAGGGAAGCGCCGCACCCCACTTGTCCAGCCTGCACCTCCCGGCATAGCCTGCCATGACCTGGGAGGGGAGGAAACCGCTTGGATACCAATGTCGTGATCGTCGGCGCCGGGCCGGCCGGGCTTGCCGTCGGCGCTTGCCTGCGCCGGGCGGGGGTGGATTTCCTTATGCTTGAAAAGGCCTCGGAGGTGGCGCCGGCCTGGCGGCGGCACTACCGGCGGCTGCATCTGCATACGGTGAAGTCCTTCTCCTCGCTGCCCTTCGTGCCGTTCCCCAGCGACCATCCGCGCTATGTGCCGCGCGAGAAGGTGGTGGCCTATCTCGACGCCTATGCCGAACGTTTCGAGCTCAGGCCGCGCTTCGGCGTGACGGTCGACAGCATCCGCCGCGACAAGGACGGTTTCCGCGTCGAGACGGGATCCGACGCGCTGACGGCGCGCCATGTCGTCGTCGCCAGCGGCAACAATGCCGAGCCCATCGTCCCCAGCTTTCCCGGGATCGAGACCTTCAAGGGCAAGGTGCTGCACAGCGCCGACTATACCGAGGCGGCCCCTTTTTTCGGCAGGACGGTGCTGGTCATCGGCATGGGCAACACCGGCGCCGAGATCGCGCTCGACCTTGCCGAGAGTGGCGCCCACCCGACGCTCTCGGTGCGCAAGGGCGTGCACATCGTGCCGCGCCAGCTGTTCGGCGTGCCGATCCAGATGGTGGGCATCGCCACCCGGCCGATGCCGCAGGGCCTCAACGACCGCATGTTCCCAATCATCCTCGACCTGGCGCTGGGCAAGCTCGAGAAATACGGCATCGTCAGGCCGAAGGAAGGCATCCTGAAGCAGATCGACGCCGGCCGCATTCCGGTCATCGATGTCGGCACCGTGGCGGCGATCAAGGCCGGCCGGATCAAGGTGGCACCCGACGTCAAGCACTTCGGCGAGCGCGGCGCCACCTTCGTCGACGGCGGGCAGGAGGAATTCGACGCCGTCATCCTCGCCACCGGCTACCGCCCGGCCTACGACAACTTCCTGCCGGCGGAGCTCAGGCCGCAGAAGAGCGGCGTCAATGCCCGCTCCTCGGAACTCGGCCTCTACCTCGTCGGCTTCCACAATCCCGTCACCGGCCTGCTGCGCGAAATCGGCCTGGAAGCTATGGCCGTGGCCGCCGATATCGAGAAGCGGGGATGAGGGCGGCTTCCGACGACGAGGGGACAAACGACACTCATGCCGACCAGAGGATGGGACATGCTGCCTCAGATGCAGGAGCTCTTTGAGTTCTTCGGTCCGCACGTAGACATCGCCGGCGGCCGTTCAGAGCCGCTTCGGGGCCTAGCATAGATCGGGTGGACCATACCCCTGCGCTATGCGAAGCCGGTCCCGATTGCACGAAAGGACCACCATGCTCACGCTCTACGATTATCTGCCGTCGCAGAATGGCTGGAAGGTGAGGGTTCTGCTCGGCTTGCTCGGCATCGCCTACGAAACCCGCGTCGTCTCGATTTTCGAGGGCGAGAGCCACACGGAGGCTTTCCTCAAGCTCAACCCGGCCGGCGCCGTGCCGGTGCTCGCCGTTGAGAACGGGCAGGCGATCGCCGAGTCCAACGCGATCCTCGTCTGCGTCGCGGAGGGCACATCCTATCTGCCGGCAGACCGGCTTCTCCGCGCCAAGGTGATGCAATGGCTGTTCTTCGAGCAGTACTATGTCGAGCCGGTGATTGGCTCGCTGCGCTACTGGATCCTGACCGGGCGGCTCGAGCGCAACCAGGCGATGGTTTCGGGCAAGCGCGAAGCCGGCGCCCGTACGCTGGCGGCGCTGGAGCGCAGCCTCGTCGACGGAGCGTTCCTTGTCGGTGACACTCTCACCATTGCCGACATCGCCGTCTATGCCTACAGCCACCGCGCCGAGGATTGCGGCTTTAAGCTCGCGGACTATCCGTTCGTGACGGCGTGGATCGGCCGGGTGCGGGACGCGATCGGTCCCGACTATCCCGTCCATCCTTACAGCATCGATCCACATTCCGGCGCCTGACGCCCGCTCGCCGAGGATCGCGTTTCGAATCCGCGCCAAACCCGGCTCTGCCATTGCCTATCCGATTTCGCGCCCCAGATTCCGTCGCCAGGGCCGGGCCCTTCGGCGCCGGGCCGGCGCGGAGGTGACAATGACACGCGACGACATCATTTCAGTGCTGGGTCCGGTGGACGAGGCCGTCCTCGCCGACATCGCGCTGACCGGCGCCAGCCTTGGAGAACTGCGCGAGGCCTTCGCCTGGATCGGCGCCGACGAGGCGCTGGTCAATGAGGGTCGCCATTTGCCGGGCGCGCGGGTGGCGCGGCTGATCGAGATCCTCGAGCCGCCGGAGGAGGACGACGGGCCGCGGGCGCCGGCGGCGGGGTTTGAGTAGGGGCTGTCCCGCCGGCATCTCCGGTTTAGCTCACCCGCCCCGGCACGCCGCCTCGTAATCCGCCAGCACCGCATCGACCGCCGCGAGCAGGATGGCTTCGGGATCGCTCGCCGGCCCCAGGCCCGCCGGCAGCGTCGGCAGGAACTGCCGCATCAGCGTTTCTGGGATGTCGACGCCGGTAAGCACCTCGCGCAGGCGGCCGACGGCGACGCTGGCCGCGGGATTGCTCCAATAGTAGCGGATGCGATCGCTGTAGCTGTAGTGACGCTGCAGATAGAGGCTGGTCTCGCCGCCATGATAATGGCTGCGCCAATGGCCGGGCGCCGCCAGCATCACCCGCTCCATCGTGCGGGCAAGCGAGCGGTCGCCATAGCCGGGGACCATTTCAGCGGCGATCAGGTCGAGCCCGTAGAGCGCCTCGCGCAAGGCGAAGGTCAGGCCCGGGCCGACCTTGAGGATCGGAAAGCCGTTGGCGACCAGCGCCGCCAGTGCCGCGCGGCTCTGGTAGTCGGTGGAGTGCGCCTCGTAGACGAGCGACGGCTGTTCATCGAGCAGTGCGGTCAGCGCTTTCGATGCTTCCGGCTTGTAGGCGATGACGTTCTCGCTGCCGAACTCGACGCCCGGCTGCACGACCAAAGCGATGACGCGGCCGAACGCTTCACCGAGGCCTTCGCGCGCAAAAATCTCGCGATGGATTTCGATCGTGCGCCGCGCTGCCGCCGCTTCGGTTGGCTTCAGGTCGCTGAGCGCGTGATCGGCGCCGCCGGGGACGGGAACCTCGGTGCCGATGATGTAGAGCGGCAGCGCGCCGCCCTTGGCCCGAGCAGCCTTCTCTGCTGCCTTGGCGAGCCGGGCAGCCCGCGCCGCGATGGTCTCGTCGTCGAGGGCGGCGGGCTCGCCGGCGCAGCCCATCGAGGCGTCGAGATGGATCTTGCTGAAGCCGGCCCAGACATAGGCCGTGACCATGGCTTCGGCCTTGGCCATCGCCTGCGCCGCCGGCTCGGAGCGCCAGGGGTTCGGCCCGAGATGGTCGCCGCCGAAGATGATGCGCGAGGGCTGGAGCCCCTCGCGGCTGGCGATCTCCTGGACGAAGGCGACGAACAGGTCGGGCGTCATCCCGGTATAGCCGCCGAACTGGTTGACCTGGTTGCAGGTCGCCTCGATCAGCAGCATCGAATCCGTGTCGGCGACGGCGCGCCGGATCGCCGACTGGATCACCAGCGGATGCGCCGAGCAGATCGAGGTGATGCCGTAGGGCGATCCTCCCCGGCGCGCGGTGGCGAGGCCTGTCAGCGGATTGGTCATCATGTCGCTCGCGCCGTCCCGGCGATGAAGTCGTCAAGCACGTCGAAGCCGGCCAGGCCTTCCATCGGCCCGCGCCGCGTCACGTTGCGGGCGCCCGCGGCATTGGCATAGAACAGCGCCTTGGCCGGCTCCATC
This sequence comes from Mesorhizobium sp. M4B.F.Ca.ET.214.01.1.1, assembly GCF_004791545.1. Taxonomy (NCBI): domain Bacteria; kingdom Pseudomonadati; phylum Pseudomonadota; class Alphaproteobacteria; order Hyphomicrobiales; family Phyllobacteriaceae; genus Mesorhizobium; species Mesorhizobium sp. M4B.F.Ca.ET.214.01.1.1. The sequence goes on along the minus strand of NZ_SRUX01000002.1, from coordinate 14,045 downwards.
CCCTTGCGCCGGCAGGTGAGGTAGGTGGCGCCGAAACAGTCGCCGGCCCCGGTCGGGTCGACTTCCTCGACCAGGAAGCCGGCGCAGTCGATCCGGCTGCCGTCGGCGCCGAAACGGGTTGAGCCGGCGGCGCCGCGCTTCAGCACGATCTCGCCGACGCCTCTGGCGATCAGCGCCGCCACGGCCTCTTTCTCGTCGTTGACGCCGGCCGCGGCAAGCAGCTCGTCGCCGGAAGGCAGCAGAAGATCGGCGTCGTCGACAAGGGCGGAAAGCAGCGCCCCGTCGGCCCCGTCGATCAGCTCCTTGCGCACATTCGGGTCGAAGGAGGTCGAGCCGCCGCGGCCGCGCACCGCCTTCGCGGCATAGGCGACGATCTCCTTCAGCCCCGCTACCGACAGCGTCGAGCCCATCACGTGCAGATGGCCGGCATCGTCCGCCAGTCGTCGCGCCTCCGGTGTGAGGCGGATCTGCCCGGCGGCGGATTCGGCGATGTTGTAGACGAAGTCCCTGCCGCCGTCCGGCCTGTAGCGGACGAAGGCGCTTCCGGTCGGGAAGCGGTCGCTGACCGACACGGCCGAAATGTCGACGCCGTCACGCTTCAGCCGTTCCAGATTGATGGTGCCGAAATCGTCGCGGCCGACGCAGGCGACGATGCCGGCGCCGCCGCCGAGCTTCGCCACCTGGTCGATGAAGATAGCCGGCGCGCCGCTCGGATAGGGACCCATCAGCGCCAGCGGCTCGAGGAAGCCGAGGCCCTGCTCGGTCGCCATGATCTCGACCAGGATCTCGCCGGCGACAATTGTCGGCCCCGCGGCTTCGGCGGCGATCTCGCTTCGGCGGCTCATTCCTGCAATTTCCTTCTCTCCCTCAGCCTTGCCGGGCGCTGACCACGCCGCGCCCCGGCTGCACGATAGCGCCAGGCTGTAGCCGGGGTAAATCGCGGCGAAGGCGAAGTCAACAGAAACTACACGCATGTTCATTTATTTTAATGCGCGCGAAGCCTTATGTGTAACGCATTTCGATGAAAATTTTACCGTCAGGCGAGGGCGGGGCGTCGAAAATCAACGCGCAAGCGGCTTGACTCAAAATTCCTGTGGCGCAATAGAATATATACGCATGTTCACTTACACATGCGCATTCGTAAAGGAGGAGACGAAATGCCAACGCGTAAGCTTATCGGGATTCTCGCCGTATCGGCCGCAGCCTCGGCGCTGGCGGCAGGCGCCGCGCCCGCCACGGAAATCACCGTCGCCACGGTCAACAATGGCGACATGATCATCATGCAGAAGCTATCGCCGGAGTGGGAGAAGGCGACCGGCAACAAGGTCAACTGGGTCACGCTCGAAGAGAACGTGCTGCGCGAGCGCGTCACCACCGACATCGCCACCAAGGGCGGCCAGTTCGACGTGCTCACCATCGGCGGCTACGAGACGCCGATCTGGGGCAAGGCCGGCTGGCTGACGTCGCTCAACGATCTCGGCGACGACTATGACTATGACGACCTGATCGCGCCGGTTCGCAACGGCCTGACCGTCGACGGCAAGCTCTATGCGGTGCCGTTCTATGCCGAAAGCTCGTTCACGCTCTACCGCAAGGACCTGTTCGACGCCGCCGGCCTGAAGATGCCGGAGCAGCCGACCTACGATCAGATCACGGAATTTGCCGACAAGCTCACCGACAAGTCGAAGGAGCAGTACGGGCTCTGCCTACGCGGCAAGCCGGGCTGGGGCGAGAACATGGCCTTCGTCGGCACGCTGGTGAACACCTTCGGCGGCCAGTGGTTCGACATGGACTGGAAGCCGCAGATCAATTCCGACGCGTGGAAGAAGGCGATCGGCTGGTATGTCGACACCATGAAGAAGGATGGACCTCCCGGCATCAGCTCCAACGGCTTCAACGAGAACCAGACGCTGTTCGCCTCCGGTCATTGCGCCATGTGGATCGACGCCACGTCCGCGGCGGGCCGCGTCTATGACCCGAAGCAGAGCAAGGTCGCCGACAAGGTCGCCTTCGCCAAGGCGCCGGTCGCGGTCACCCCCAACGGTTCGGCCTGGGGCTGGGCCTGGAGCCTCGCCATCCCGGCCTCGACCAAGAAGGCGGACGCGGCGAAGTCCTTTGTCAAATGGGCGACCTCGAAGGCCTATGTCCAGCGCGTCGGCGAGACCGAAGGCTGGGTGGCGGCGCCGCCGGGAACGCGCAAGTCCACCTATGCCAGCGCCGATTACCAGAAGGCGGCGCCCTTCGCCGCGACGGTGCTTTCGGCGATCGAATCCGCCGATCCGACCAAGCAGACCAAGGATCCGGTGCCCTATACCGGCATCCAGTTCGTCGCCATCCCTGAATTCCAGGGCATTGGCACGCAGGTCGGCCAGGCGGTTGCCGCCGCGGTCACAGGCGAGCAGTCGGTCGATGACGCGCTGAATGGCGTACAGGCCGAGGTGGAGCGCACGATGACGGAAGCGGGCTACATCAAATAGCGCCCTAAACTAGCCAGGGGCGCAAAGCGTGCCGCCCCTGGCGATCCGGCCCGCCCAGACCTCCCGTTGCAAGCGGGCCCGGAGGATGCACGGATCCCGCAAGAGCAAAGCGGGTCCGTGCGTTCCGCGCCGGCTGACAGGCAACTTTCTGGGCCGCCCGGATATCGTTTTCGAAATTTTGGAAAGTTGGACATGAAGCTGAACAACAAGACTGCCCTCATCACCGGCGGCGCGCGCGGCATCGGCCTTGGCTTTGCGCAAGCCTACGCCCGCGAGGGTGCCAGGGTGGTGATCGCCGATATCGATATCGGACGTGCGACCGCTGCCGCCGCCGCGATCGGTCCGGCGGCCAGCGCGAAGAAGCTCGACGTAACCGATCTCGCCGCGATCGAGAGCGTTGCCGCCGAGGTCGACCGCGAGTTCGGCGGCATCGACATCCTCGTCAACAACGCCGCCATCTTTGACATGGCGCCGATCACCGACATTACCGAGGCGAGCTACGAGAAGGTCTTCGGCATCAACCTCAAGGGGCCGCTGTTCATGATGAAGGCCGTCGCCAATCTGATGATAGCGCGCGGCCGTGGCGGCAAGATCATCAACATGGCGAGCCAGGCCGGTCGCCGCGGCGAGGCGCTGGTGACGCTCTACTGCGCCTCCAAGGCGGCGATCATCTCGGCCACGCAGTCGGCGGCACTGGCGCTGGTCAAGCACGGCATCAACGTCAACGCGATCGCGCCCGGTGTCGTCGACGGCGAGCATTGGGACGTCGTCGACGCCCACTTCGCCCGCTGGGAGGGCCTGAAGCCGGGCGAGAAGAAAGCGGCAGTGGCGAAGTCCGTGCCGATCGGGCGCTTCGCGCGGCCGGAGGACATTGCCGGGCTCGCCGTCTTCCTCGCCTCGTCCGACAGTGATTACATCCTCGCCCAGACCTACAATGTGGACGGCGGCAACTGGATGAGCTGAGGCGTTGCCATCTGGGAGAATGACATGAAAGCCATCCGATTTGCCGCCGCAGGCGTCGCCGGCATGGCGGAGCTGGACATGCCGGAGATCGCGCCGGGACATGCTCTGGTCAGGGTCCGCGCCGCCGGGCTTTGCCACACCGACATCGAGGTCCTGCACGGCCGCTACGGCGAAGGCGCGTTCCCGCTGGTTCCCGGCCATGAATATGCCGGAACCGTCGAGGCGGTCGCCGCCGACGTCACCTCCGTGAAGCCTGGCGACCGCGTCGCCGTCGATCCCAACATTCCCTGTGGCCACTGCGCTGCCTGCCGGAAGGGACTCACCAATCTGTGCACCTCGCTGAAAGCCTACGGCGTGACCGCCAACGGCGGCTTCGCCGAATTCAGCCTCGTCGCCGTCGGTCACCTGCATGACATCGGCGATCTCGGCTTCGCCACCGCCGCGCTGGCCGAGCCGCTCGCCTGCGTGCTGAACGGTCTCGGCGCCGCCGGCATCGAGCCAGGCGCGCGCGTGCCCGGCACCGCGCTGGTCTTCGGCGCCGGCCCGATCGGCCTGCTGCTGGCGCTGTCGCTGAAGGCGAGGGGGGTGGTGAGCGTCGCGGTCGCCGACATCAGCGAGCCCCGGCTTGCCTTCGCCGAGGCGCTCGGGCTGGAGCCGCTGGTGTCCGGATCGCAGGCGCTGGCGGCAAGGGCGAAAGGCTTCGACTTCGTCGCCGACGCCACCGGCGTCGCCGGCGTGGTCGAAGGCATGGTCGGCTTCACAGCCGATGGCGGCACGGCGCTCGTCTTCGGCGTCTGCGCGCCCGACGCCAGGATCTCGGTCGCGCCTTTCGAGATCTTCCGCCGCCAGATCAGGCTGGCCGGCTCGCATTCGCTGAACCGCAACATTCCGCAGGCGCTCGACATCCTCAAGCGCGACGACGGCACCATGGCGCGGCTGGTCAGCCACCGATTGCCGCTTGCCGAGCTTTTGCCCTTCTTCGCCAAGAGCGGCGGCGATCCGGCGACGATGAAAGTGCAGTTTTCGGCGGACATGTGAGTGAAAACGCGCGGCCACTCCCATCGACTCGTAAACTGGCCTGGCGCGGTCGAAGCGTTGCAGCTTTGCGCGAGATGGTGACTCACGTAGAGAGTGACGGGAAGGGTCGAACAGGGGGCCTGTGAATGGCAAAGACGATCAGGACGATGGAGGATTTCTCGGACTTCGTCGGCTTGTCTCGCACGACCGTTTCCAAATATTTCAACGATCCCAACTCGGTCAGGAAGAACACGCGCAGCGCCATCGAGGCGGCGCTGAAGAAATCCGATTTCCGACCGAGCATGTTCGCGGTCAACCTCAATCGCCGCCGCAGCAACATCCTGGGCGTCATCATCCCGAATTCAACCGACCCGTTCTACATGGCGCTGACGCGCCGCATCGAGCTGATCGCCAACGAGGCCGGCTTCCTCGCCTTCGTGCTGTCCTCAGACGGGCGCGCCGAGATGGAAGACCAGGCGATCCAGACGTTCCGCTCGATGAACATCGCCGGCGCCATCATCGCGCCGCTCGGCGTGCAGTCGCACCACCGCATCCTGGCCGAGCTCGGCGCTTCGATCCCGCTGATCTATGTCGACTCGCCGCTCGACCAGACCTCCTCCTTCGTCGGCACCGACAACCGGCAGAGTTTCAGGCTGATCGTGGACTACCTCTGCCGGTCCGGCGAGCCGCCCTGCTACTTCGCCATGCCGCTGGTCAACAACAACGCCTCCGCCAGGCAGGAGGCCTATGTCGAGGCCATGCACCAGTTCAAGATGGCGCCGCGCATCGTGCCGGTCGAGGACGCCCGCTCGTGGGATTTCGAGAAGTTCGGCTATGACGAGGCGACGCGCATCCTGAAGGCCGGCGGTTTCCCGACCAAAACGGTGCTGTGCGCCAACGACCGCGTCGCCTTCGGCGTACTCGGCGCCGCCTTTCAGCTCGGCCTCAAGGTGGGACATGGCGCTGATTGCGACCTGCGGGTCGCCGGGCACGACGACCACCCGCTGTCGCGCTACGCCTGCCCGCCGATCACGACGGTGGCGCAGAACTACAACGAGATTGGCCGTCTCGCCATCGAACTGCTGCTCGAGCGGCTGGACGAAAAATCCTCGGCCAAGCGCGGCGACGCCCGCATCCTGCTCAACGCCGAACTGATGCTGCGCAGTTCGGCGTGAAGTTGGGCTACCGATCCACCATCGACATGGTTCGCTCGTTGTAGCGCGGCCCGGAAATCCTGTCGGGGGTCAGCGCCATGTCGAGCAGCAGCATCTCGGTGGCGTCGAGCCCGATGTCGGCAGCGGCGACATTCTCCTCCAGGTATGTCCGGCGCTTGGTGCCGGGGATCGGCACGAGGTCGATGCCGAATTCCGGGCCCTTGGCGAGCAGCCAGGCAATCGCGATTTGGCCAGGCTTCACGCCCCTGGCGGCGGCCACGTCGCGCACCGCGCTGGCCGCCGCGACATTGGCGTCGAAATTCTCGCCCTGGTAGCGCGGGTCCCCGCGGCGGAAATCGCCCTCCGGATAGTCTTCGGCGCGCTTGACGTCGCCGGCGAGGAAGCCGCGTCCGAGCGGCGCGAACGGCACCAGGCCGATACCGAGGTCCTTCAGCTGCGGAATGATCTCGGGCTCGAGATTGCGCTCCCACAGCGAATATTCGCTCTGCAGCGCCGAAACCGGATGCGCCGCATGGGCGCGGCGGATGTTGGCGATGCCAGCCTCCGACAGGCCGAAGAAGCGCACCTTGCCCTCGGCCACCAGCTCGCCGACCGTGCCCGCGACATCCTCCATCGGCACGCCGGGATCGACGCGGTGCTGGTAGAGGAGATCGATATGGTCGGTGTCGAGCCGCTTCAGCGACGCCTCCACCACCTCGCGAATGTGCTCGGGCCGGCTGTCGCGACCGGTGCCGTCCTGCTTGCCGTCCACGATGCGAAACCCGAACTTGGTGGCGATGGTGACCTTATGACGCCGGCCCTTCAACGCGCGGCCGAGCAGCTCCTCGTTGATGAACGGCCCGTAGACCTCGGCCGTGTCGAGGAAGGTGCAGCCGAGCTCGATCGCCCTGTGCAGCGTCGCGATCGATTCCGCCTCGTCGGCCGGTCCGTAGGACTGGCTCATGCCCATGCAGCCGAGGCCGACCGCCGAGACGACGAGCCCCTGGTTGCCGAGTTTCTGCTTGCCCAGGCTCATCGTCTTGCTCCGGTCGAATTTGCAACCCGGCTAAACTATAGGGTCCGAAGGCGAGGCGTCCAGCGGCAGGGCCTCAGGCCCGTGGCAGCAGCCGGCGCATGATCAGCGAGGCGTGACCGCTGACGCCGTGGGCCGCCGGCCTGCGCTCGACCGCCTCGAAGCCGTGCTTTTGGTAGAAGGCGATCGCCCGGTCGTTACCCTCGATCACTTCCAGCGCGATGCTGGGAATTCCCGCATGGGCGGCCAGCACGGCGTGCAGCAGATCGGTCGCCAGACCGGTGCCGAACTCGTTCGGTTCGATGTGCAGCCGGTCGAGCATGACGTCGCCGCCATCGTCCATCGCGGCCATCGCATAACCGGCGATCGAGCCGTTGGGCCGCTCGGCGACGAAGGACATCTTGTCGTTATCCTCGAGTTCCACCGCCAACTTCTCCGGCGCGTGCTTGTCGTCGGAGAGCCGCGCCGCGGTGTCGGCGCCCATGATCGGCGAATAGGTCCGCCGCCAGGACTGGCCGAGCAGCCGCGACACCTCGGCGAGGTCGTTTTTCGTCATCGCCCGGATGTGGGTCATGTTCCTCTCCTCGTTCAGCCCAAGAAGATATAGCGGCGGGCCGGCCAGAGCCAGTCTCCCCCCTTGAGGGGGAGATGTCGCCGAAGGCGACAGAGGGGGTCGCCGCGCGTGAAGCGCCGACGCCTCTGTGCGACGAAGACAGGGGGGAGATCTATGTTAGACTACCCCCTCTGGCCTGCCGGCCATCTCCCCCTCGAGGGGGGAGATCAGCGCCTCATCGCACCCGCCAAATTGACTCCCCCGCCGCTCTCCGCCATCCTTATAGCCAGCCGCCGCTCCTAGGCTGCATAGATGTGTGAGCCCATGGCCAGTTCCGTCGCCAGAGAAAACTCCCGCCGCGCCGCGGTGAAGAAGGCGCTCGACCGCCACAAGGTGTATGTCACCGCGCAAAGCTTCTCCGGTGGCACATACAGCGCGCGCGTGCTGGTCGACGGCGAGGCCTATTGGGTCGATGAGTTCCGGCTGAGCCAGCTCAGGCAAGGGCTGACCCCGGCTGAGCTCGAGCTCACGCCGGCCGCCGACGATTGAGTTTTCACGGATGATCATGGCAAGGCTGGCGGGACAGCGCCCCCCTCTGTCCTGCCGGACATCTCCCCCGCAAGGGGGGAGATTGGCTGTTCCGGCGCCGGCCCTCATTGTTCAACGTTGGCGATTGGCGAAAGCCGGCGCGACGTCTGATCTCCCCCCAAGTGGGGGAGATGGCCGGCAGGCCAGAGGGGGGCGCGAAGGAGCTCGGCTTTTGCCTTTGGCGGGCGCCGGTTGCTGATGCCCTCTAACCTCAAACCCTACCGCGCCAAGCGCGAATTCTCCCGCACACCGGAGCCGGTGGGCGGGCTTGTCTTCGATGCGGGCAACCGCTTCGTCGTCCACAAGCACCATGCCACCGCCGACCACTACGATCTGCGCCTCGAGGTCGGCGGCGTGCTGAAGAGCTGGGCGGTGCCGCGCGGGCCCTCGCTCAACCCGGCCGACAAGCGCCTCGCCGTCGAGACCGAGGACCATCCGCTCGAATACATCGACTTCGAGGGCGTCATCCCCGAGGGCGAATACGGCGGCGGGCCGATGATCGTCTGGGACACCGGCACCTGGGCGCCGATGGAGGATGTCGAGAAGTCGCTTCGCACCGGCGCCTTCAAGTTCCGCCTGGCCGGCGAGAAGCTGAACGGCGGCTGGATGCTGACCAGGCTGAAGCCAAAACCCGGCGAGAACGAAGCGAAGAAGAACTGGCTCTTGTTCAAGGAGCGCGACCTCGCTTCCGATACCAAGCTCGACATCCTCGAAGCGCGGCCGGAAAGCGTGAAGTCCGGCCGCCGCATCGAGGAACTGGCGGCGCCGCCGAGGAAGGCCGAGCGTCTGCCGCCGAAAGCCGGCTCGCTGAAGCCCGGCGCGCTGCCCGGCGCCGTCAAGGCCGCACCGCCTTCCCGCATCGAGCCGCAGCTCGCCACCCAGGTGCCGAAGCCGCCGGGCGGCGAGGGGCCGGCGGAAAACACCAGCGAGCTCTGGCTGCACGAAATCAAGTTCGACGGTTACCGCACCATGGCCCATGTCGTGGATGGCGAGGTCAGGCTGATCACCCGCGGTGGCATCGACTGGACGAAGCGCTATGGCGACCTGCCGCAAGCCTTCGCCAGGCTGCCGGTCAGCCAGGCAATCATCGACGGCGAGATCATGGTTCTCGACGAGAAGGGCATTTCCCGTTTCGCGCTGCTGCAGGACGCGCTCTCGGCCGGCGCCGGCAGCAAATTGCATTTCTACGCCTTCGACCTCCTCCACCTCGACGGCTGGGACCTGCGCAAGGCTCCGCTGCAGAAGCGTAAGGCGCTGCTTGCCGAACTGCTCGCCGGCCAGGCTGCCAACGCCGCCATCCAGTTCAGCGACCATGTCGAGGGCGACGGGCAGGGTCTCTACGAACAGGCCTCGGACCTTGGGCTGGAAGGCGTCGTCTCCAAGCGCGCCGACGCCAGTTACCAGAGTGGCCGCACCAAGAGCTGGACCAAGGTGAAGGCGCAAAAGACGGATGATTTCGTCATCGCCGGCTATACCGTGTCCGACCGGGCGGAAGGTCTGGCGGCGCTGGGCATGGCCGAGTTCGAAAACGGCGAATTGCACTATCGCGGCAAGGTCGGCACTGGCTTCGACCGCGATATGGCGACCGACCTGCTTGCCCGGCTGGAGCGGCTGACCGCCGGCGCCACGCCGCCCGAGGGGGCGCCGCGCGAGATCATGCGCGAGATGCATTGGGTGAAGCCGCTGCTGTCGGCACGCATCCGCTATTCCAACCGCACCGCCGACAATGCGATCCGCCACGGCGTCTTTCGCGGATTGCGCGATGTCGGCGGACTGACGACGCCGGCGCCGGTCAAGCGCAAGCGGCTGATCGCCGAATCCGACCTCGCCACCATCTGGGTCACCAATCCGGAGCGCCGGCTGTTCGGCAAGACCGGGCCAACCAAGCTCGACATTGCCGTCTACTACGCGCTGGTCGGCGATTTCATGCTGCCGCACATCATCGGCCGCCCGGTGTCGCTGGTGCGCTGCCCGACCGGAAAGCCGCAGGACTGCTTCTTCCAGCGTCATGCCTTCACCGGCATGCCGCCCTCGGTCGTCACCTTCGGGGCCACCAACTCCGAAGGCGAGACCAAGTCCTATCTCTCGGTCGAAGGGGCAAAGGGCTATCTGGCGCTGGCCCAGTTCGGCGTGGTGGAGTTCCACACCTGGGGCACGCATCGCACCAGCCTCGACAAGCCCGACCAGATCGTTTTCGACCTCGATCCGGGCGAGGGGATCACCTGGCGCGAGGTGGTCGAGGCCGCCGTCCACATCAAGGGCGGGCTGGAGGGCCTGGGGCTGGTGCCCTTCGCGAAAACCTCCGGCGGCAAGGGCATCCACATCACCGTGCCGGTGACCAGAAAGCAGAACTGGAAGAAGCTGCACCAGGCCTCGAGCGCCATCTCGACCTATCTGGCGGCAAGCGCGCCCGACACCTTCACCACCACCATGGGCAAGGAAAACCGCAAGCGCCGCATCTTCATCGACTTCCACCGCAACGCCCGCGGCCACACCTCCGCTGCGCCTTATTCGCTGCGCGCCCGCACCAACCTGCCGGCCTCGACCCCGGTAAGCTGGGCGGATCTCGAGACGATCGACGCGCCAGAGGACCTCAACTACGCCTCGCTGCCGGGGCTCTTGGAGACGTCGGGCGATCCCTGGGCGGAGATCGACGAGGCGGCAAGGGATTTGCCGGTGATGGAGGGGAGGTAGGCCATGCATGAGGCGAAGCCCTCGCGTCTTTCGTCATCCTAGGGTCTGCGCGCGTCGCTTCGCTCCTTGCTCCGCCCTAGGATGACGAAGCATTAAAGGCTTTCGGCAACTCGTCAGCGTCTAAGTTTCATCTCCATCGACGCTTCCTACAATTTGAACTATTCTCCGCGCCAACCCGTCCCAGAAAACATTTCGTCAGGAATTCGGCAGTACACTCAGGGGTCGGTGTAGGATTTCCACGGCGCCAACCGTCCTTGAGCGGGAGCGCTGCAACGAGCATGGTTCCAAAAAGTGGGAACCGGTTTTTGGACAAGACCATGCTCCAAGATAAAGTCAGTGCATGGCCGCGTAGGAGTTCATCATGGCGCCCAGGGCAAGTTGGAAAGGTTACCTCAAGCTCAGCCTCGTCAGCTGTCCGGTCCGGCTCTATCCGGCCACCAGCGCGAGCGAACGCATTGCGTTCAACCAGCTGCATAAGAAGACCCACAACCGCATCAACATGAAGCCGGTCGATCCCGAGCTAGGGCTGGTCGAGCGCTCGGATCTGGTCAAGGGTTACGAATACGAGGACAAGCAATACATCATCATCGATGATGCCGACCTCGATGCGGTCAGGATCGAATCCAACCACACGATGAACATCGAGGCCTTCGTCGACGAAGGCGAGGTCGATGTCATCTATCAGGACTCGCCCTATTACCTGGCTCCCGACGGAGCCATGGCCGAAGAGACCTTCGCCGTGCTGCGCGAGGCGATGCGCCAATCCGGCAAGCTGGCGATCGCGCGCCTCGTGCTGTCCAGCCGTGAGCGCGTGGTGACGATCGGCGCGCGCGAGAACGGCATGTTCGTCTGCACCTTGAGGAATCCCAACGAAGTGCGCGGCACGGCTGAATATTTCGGCAACATCCCGGCCGGCAAGCCGGACCCCGAAATGTTGCAGCTGGCCGAGGCGCTGATCAAGCAGAAGGAGACCACCTTCGATCCGAAGAACTACGAGGATCGCTACGAGGTGGCGCTGATGGCAATGATCCGCGAGAAGCTGAAGGGCCACAAGCCGATCATCGCGGCGGCGCCCGAGCGCGGCAACGTCATCAACCTGATGGATGCGCTGAAGGCGAGCCTGTCGCAGTCCGCCAAGCCGCCGGCCAAGTCGAAGAGCAAGGCCGAGGAGGCGCCGGCAAAACCCGCCGCCAAGAAGGCCGCCGCCGGCGGCGCGCCTGAAAACCCGCTGAAGGCGAACCTGTTGAAGGCCGTCGGCAAGAGCAAGAAGTGACGGCAGGGCCAGTCATCGTTCCCGGCGCCGTCTTCGGCGCCGTCGGCGCGCTGGCCGCCTTTCCGCTCCGGCTCGCCGCGCGCGAGGTCGAGCGCCGCCATGCCGAGCTGAGGCGCGGCGTCACGCGGCGCACGACGCATGTCGTCTTTGGCCGCACGCTGCTGGCAAAAGCCGCGACGGGCAGGACAGGCGATGCCGAGATCGTGCGCCGAACGAATGCGGAGCGCGAAGCCGGCCGCGCGCTGATCAGCGAGAACGGGTTCCTGCGCCTGCTCGGCCTGATGAAGGCGCCGGAAGCCTCGTCGCTGTCCAGGCAGTCGCTCATCGACCAGTCGCGGCTTGCCGGCGACGATCTCGACATGCTGTCGCTGTTCGACGCCTTCGAGCACGACGGCGAGCCCTATTCCTTCCGCGATCTGATCCTGGCCCGCAAATATGCCGGGCTGATCGCCAGCGGCGCCACCTGGGGCGCCATCGCGCGCTCCGTCCACCGCTCCGGCCCGGTCGCCTCGCTCACCGCCAAGTCGCTCAATGTCGGGTCGCAGCATGGTCGTCCCGATGCGATCTACCTCGACGAGGGTCTGAGCGAACTCGACGGCCAGCTGCTGTTCGATCTGGGCAGTCCTGAAGACGATACCCTGGAGGAACTCTTCGCCGAGGCGGAGACCGCGGAAGAGGAGGAGCGCCATGATGACGCGGCCACGCTCTACCAGCGCTGCCTGGCGATCGACCCCAGCGATGCCATCGCCGCCTTCAATCGCGCCAACTGCCTGCGCGGCGCCAGCCGCGTGGCGGAAGCCGCGCACGACTATGCGCGGGCGATCAAGCTCGATCCCGGCTTCGTCGAGGCCTGGTTCAACCTCGCCGGCCTGATGAGCGACGAGGGCAAGGTGGCCTCGGCCCGCCGCCATCTTCAGAAGGCGATCACGCTCGACAAGGCTTATGCCGACCCGGTGTTCAATTTGGCGCGGTTGGAGTTCGACGCGGGGAATTTTCCCGAAGCCCGCCGGCTTTGGGCGCGCTATCTGGAATTGGATACCGACTCCGAATGGGCGAGGCTGGCGCGGAAGGGCATACAGTTCGTGGATCTGCACATGGCGCGGACAGCGGGGTGACAATGATTGGCGAAGGCCGTCGCGACAGCCAATCTCCCCCCTTGTGGGGGAGATGTCCGGCAGGACAGAGGGGGGCGCTGTCCCGCCAGCCTCTCAACGGCTCGCGGCGGCGACCTCTAAGATTTTCGGTTTGTAAGTGCCGAAGTCGGCGTTCCTTCGCGCCCCCCTCTGTCCTGCCGGCCATCTCCCCCACAAGGGGGGAGATCAGCAGCTTCGCCGTCGCGCCGAGCACAGCCCCATGACCCACTTCCTCTTCGACGGCTTCGACACCGCTCCCGTCAGCATCCTGCTCGCCCACGGCGCCGGCGCCGCGATGGATTCGCCCTCGATGACCGCCACCGCCAAGGCTCTGGCCACAGCCGGTTTTCAGGTCGCGCGCTTCGAGTTCCACTACATGGCCGCCCGCCGCTACGGCCATCGCAAGCCGCCGCCGCGCGCCGAGACGGTGAATCCTGAATACATCAAGGCGATCGCCGACCTGCGCGCCAAGGGTGTCACGGGCAAGCTTATCATCGGCGGCAAGTCGATGGGCGGACGGGTGGCGTCTATGGTCGCCGACGAGATGTTTGAAAAAGGCGAGATCGCCGGGCTGGTCTGCCTTGGCTATCCGTTCCATCCGCCGGCCAAGCCCGAGCAACTGAGGACAAAACATCTCCTCGGCCTCAAGACGCCGACGCTGATCTTCCAGGGCACGCGCGACGAGTTCGGCACAAAGGACGAGGTGGCGACCTACGGTCTCTCCGACGCAATCGAGATGATCTGGCTGGAGGATGGTGACCACGATCTGAAGCCGCGCAAGGCGATCTCGGGGTTTTCGACGGCGGATCATTTGAGGACGATGGCGGAGACGATAAAGGCTTGGGCAGAGGGGCTTTAGGGCGGTCGCTTCGACCCTGATTGGACATTCTTTGGCGTCTGCGCCGCCCCTCATCTGGCTGCCGCCATCTTCTCCCCGTGAACGGGGAGAAGGGCGCTGTCGCCTCCGGTTTCGCTCATCGCCAGCGCTGCAGGAAACGCGCCGGCGTCACGGCCAGCCCTCTTCTCCCCGTTAACGGGGAGAGCGACTGTCTTGGCTGTCAAGCTGTTTGCCATGGTTTTTGGTCGCGGATGATGGCGTTGAGAATGGTCAGCAGCTTTCGCATGACGGCCACGACGGCGACGATCTTCGGCTTGCCGAC